>NZ_JACSMQ010000009.1:0-141221 GCF_018618705.1 Exiguobacterium sp. H66 | reverse complement strand
GAACAACCGATCGTCTTCGCGATCAGGATTTCCTGTTCTTTTGTCGGGTAGATTCTGAATTTGTAGGCCTTGTGAGTCAACATGATGTTCACCTCCTTACAAAGGATATACCCGAAAGAGAGGGTAGTGATTCATCTCCCACTTTCACTCTGGCTTCACCCTGACCGTTTAGAAGTGGGCGTATTCTCGCCTATTTTTGATAAAAATCCAACCAGACTTGATCAGATATCAAATGACAAAAGTAGCCGAGGTAAAACGGTTCCGCTAATCGTGTTTCATATGTACGCAAAAAGCGGTCCAGGTTAATCCGGTTCTTCCCTGTCTCATCCACGTCCTTGAAATGCGTTTTCCCTTTCGGTACGCCCATCAGACCGTGAATGTCCGGCGCAATCCCACCCAACAGAAAATCACTCCGGGGCTCCGGTTTCAGCTTGTCGGCAAGCCCCATATGTCTTCGCTCCTTTTCGTTTAATCGTTCGCGCGCTCATCGATTTGGCGGATGGTGTCAAGGATTGGGCCCGGCCGATCAAGATGAATCGCGTGACTCGCCTGCTCAGCAAAAAGTAGTTTGCTTTGAGTCGACAGGTCGGCCTGTTCGCAAATCAATCGTTCCCATGTGTCCTCAAGCAACCGTAACTCCGCTTCCGGCAACCCCTCTTCGATTCCGCTGTTCACGGCCAGTTCCTTATCGCGTCCGAGCACGGCGAGCGGAAGATCCGCGAGACGACCGCGCCGTTCCAACGTAAGGGCGTCGTCCTGCCACTGTTCGATGGCTGTGGCCATTTCACTGTACAGCAACGGATCGGTTTCGAAGTCGAGCAGCTCTTGTTGGACGTTTGCGGGTAACTGTTGTTGCTCCTGCGTCAGTTCCGGCTGGATGGTCTCGCATAAGGCGTGACGTGTCATTTCCGCATAACTTCGGCACTTGTCAAGCCAGACCTGATCGGTCGACAAAGCATCGAGGAACGGTAACGTCAAGGCATCCAGTTGTCGCAAGCGGACGGACGTCGAGTCGACGAGCACGAGTCCGCGTACATGCTCCGGGTAATCGTGTGCCATCTGTTGCGCACACAGCCCTCCGTAAGAATGTCCGACAAGCAGGACCGGTTCCGTGACGCCTATTGTTTGAAGTAACTGTTTGAGTTGCACGGCAACCCCCGCCGTGCCGTGTTCAGTCGTGTTCTCCAATTCATGTCGGTGAAACGAGATGACACGAAACGTTTGTTTTAATACTTCGATGATCGGATACCATTCGTGATAGCTGCAGCCAAGACCGGGCAGAATGACGAGCGGTCGTCCCGGCGTTTTTGTATCGAAATGAGCCATGATTTTTCCTCTCCTACTTAGATGAATTGTCGAAATAACTTTCTCTTGTTCAATTATTCCATTAATATGGAAATGGATATACGGTTTATTCATCTAATTGGCGGTGATTGAAATTAAAAATATAACAGCAGTTGTGTTTGATTTAGACGGAACGCTTTTAAATCGTCAGCTGTCCTTAAAAAATTTCATCATTGGACAGTATCAGCGTTTCTTTAACGACTTCCAACCCGTTTCACTGCCGGACTATACGCGTCGCTTCATCACACTGGACAACGATGGGTATGTTTCAAAAGATATCGTGTATCAACAGTTGCTGCAGAAGTTCGAGATTACGACGGTGACGTGGCGTCAATTACTCGACGATTACTTTGTTTCCTTTCCGAACCATTGCCTCGCCTATCCGGGTACGGCGGATATGTTAAAGGCGTTAAGAAAACAAGGTTATCTGATCGGACTGATTTCAAATGGTCTGTCTGATTTTCAGCGCACCACGCTCGAGGCATCCGGGCTGACGCATTATTTCGATCACATCCTCATTTCGGAAGACATCGGAATCAAAAAGCCAGACCCGTTCATTTTCAACTACTTTTTAGAAGAGTGTGCCCTTGACGCACATGCGACCGTCTACATTGGCGACCATCCCGTAAACGACGTCTTCGGTGCGCAGCAAGTCGGGATGAACGTGATTTGGAAAAGAAACGGTTCGGCGCTACTCCCTCCTTGTACGGACTGGATCGACGACTGGGACGAATTAGGCACAGTGCTTCAAAATTAACTCATAGAACAGGAGTGTTTACCATGTCAGAACGACAATACCAAATCCGCCCTTACGCGGACCACGATTTCGAAGCGATTCAACGGTTGAATCAGGCTGAAGGCTGGAGTAATCTCGTCGCCCGTGCTGACGAAACGAAACGCGCCTTTGCGTCGTCGAACGTTGCCTACGTCGTCGTCATCGACGGAACCGTTTCCGGCTACATCCGCGGCATGACGGATACGGCGATCACGCTTTACATTTGTGAGCTGTTGATCGCGGACAGTGCCCGCGGACAGGGACTCGGACAAGCCTTGCTCGGACACGTCCACGCCCTCTATCCGGCGACACGGCTCGAGATTCTCGCGAGCGCCTCGTCCCACTCGTTTTACGAACAACTCGGTTATCGTCCGTTTTACGGTTTCCGGAAGACGATTGATGCAGCGGTCACAACGCCTCCCACATCACCTTAAAAGCGACCGGATCGACCTTAAAGAAGACGTCCAGTTGCGGATAGACGACGTAGCCGCCTGCAATCAGCCGCAGCGACACCGTGATCCCGTCGGCTTGCGTCACGCGTAAGACCTTCATTCTGTCGGAATGCATGTAGTCCGCGGCTTCTTTTGGGACTTCTTCGCGGATCATCGCATCACTTTGATACAAGGCATTCAGGAAGGCCCAGTACGGACGGTCGACAGTCACCGGTCGTGCCGTTTCGGCGTCATTCCACTCGTCAAATGTCTGATAGGCGAAGTGTTTAACCGGTTGATCAAGATGTAAATCCTTAAAAAAATCGTTTCCCGTAGTCACCGTAAAACCCGTCTGGCGTTCGAGTAGCCAGACTTTTTTTCTGCCTTCTTCCTCCCCTACGGCAAACAGGCGTACGGACGGCTTGTAACCGTCGACCCGATACAAAGTGACCGGTCCGAGGTTCGAGGCATTTTCGATGACGTCGTCACCCGTTTCCTCAAGTGTTGCCGTCACGTGCCCCAGTCTCTTCCCTTTCAGGATACGGACGTCATCCGTCAGAGGTGTCTCCATCGCCAGATACAGCTCCTGCTTGTAGACGAGCCCGGGGAGCATGCTGCCTGCGGTCGAACTGCCCTCCTCTTGTTCGTCCTGCGCCCAATTCGGAACGACGACGGCACCGTCCGTCCGAACGATTTCTGCCGCAGGCGGTGTCTCTTCCAGTAGCATGCCGCCACCGACCGCCAACAGGAGTGCCGCTGCAACCAGTCCTGTCGCGACCTTACGTCCGGTGAAGCGTGGTCGGCGTGCCCGCTCCACACCGGCGAGCAATTGACTGCGGACCTGTCCCCGCGATATGTCGATCTTATCGACTTCCTGTTTAACCTGCTCGTTCATCCCGCCCCGCCTCCCGTCTGTCGTGTCTGAACCTTTTGTATGGCCCGGTAGAGTGTACTTTTGACCGTGCTGACCGGTATTTGCAGCAGATCGGCGACGTTTTGCAACGTATAATCCTCGTAATACCGTAAGAACACGATGGTCCGTTCCGCTACCGTGAGCACTTCGAGCAAGTCCTGCAGGTAAAGATCATCGACGAGTCGCTCCTCGAAAATAACCGGTTCGGCGACATCCGTTGCCACTGCCGTGTAGTCGACCCGGATTCCTTGGGTTTTCTTTAGCATGTCGAGCGCACAATTGATCGCGATCCGCGTCAACCAGGTTTTGGCGATCGTCGCGTCCAATAACGTATGGCGGTGTTTCCAGGCGCGATAGGCAATTTCCTGCACATTTTCGAGTGCATCCTGGTCATTTTTTAAGTAAAGGTAGGACATTTTGTAAAGATACGTATCATGACGCGTCAAAAACGTCAGAAACGCGTCATCATCAAACGCGGGTTGCCGCTTGTTTCGCCGACCGATCATCGCCCGTTCTCCCCTTTCTGTCTGTCACTACCTGTTAGACTGCGTAACCGACGGATTTCGTTTCAGCAATTTAAAAATTTTTAAATCCAGTTGTTTCATTCTCCGCTTCATGGACACCTGGCCAGTTCTTCACCCACTGTTTTTCCGCCAGCCGCTGCTGGTAAATCACTTGCCGCGCCGTCGCCTGGAACAGCGGCGTTGGCCGCAGCCGTTGCTGCAACAGATCACTGACGCCGTACGCTGAAAAAAATACAACCCGGTCGGCATGCAGCGTCAGACCGATTGCCGTCACCGTCTCCGGGAATTGTGCCATCGCGTCGCGCGACGACCGGTATGGCGGTAAGTCATTTTTGGTATGCATCCGTGCCTGATTTTTAACGGACCAAGGATAATCCGGCAATTGTGCATTCAATCGTTTTTCTAACATCCGGTCAGTCGCTTCCGTCGTATCGGAGGTGTCAAAATAGATGACATCGATATCCGCGACCGCTGTCGCTTCCTTTTGCTCTAACACATCCCAAACCTTCGCCCGGACATACCCGGCACAAATCCACCAGTCCGGTAAGTCGAGTCTCGCGACCGTCTCAAGAAGTATTCTTGTCTCCCGGTCCCGTTCAAACATCTGGACGATATCTGTTTCCGTCTTCATTTGCACCATCGCTCCTTTTTAATCGAACCACGTCACACCATGCTGCTTGATAAAGGCAAGTTCTTGCGCGTAATGCGTCGCATGCCCCTCCTCAATCATCCGCTGAAACGCCTCCTCCCCGTCGGCTGCTTTACGATGGATCGTCAACAGGAGGGCTTCAATCCGTAACAGTAACGTATCAAACAATTGCTCTTTTAATTCCGGCATCCCGTAAGCCGTTAAAAAGATGTCGATGCGGCGTTTGATCCGGTCTGGTCCCGTAACGGGGTCATAGTCGACTTGTCGCCCGTGTTCATCATGATGAAGCCGGCTGATCGGTACGAACGTATACAACGTGTAGGCGATGTCCCAAATCCGTGGGCCGGGTGCCGCTAAATCAAAGTCGATGACGCCGATCGGTTTTTCGTCCTTAAAAATGACATTATAGACGGCAAAATCATTGTGACAGATGACTGTATACGGCAACGGCGTATTGTCGAGCGGCTCCCATGACGCGGGTACTTCGAAGTCTGCCGTGGCATCATGAAACTGACGGAGTAACCGGGCCGTTTCTTCTAATACGGCCTCCGACCACATGTAGGCCTTGAGGGGATAGTTTCCCGCCTCCCCGTCAAGATACGACAGGATTTCCCGATTTTGCGGATCGATTCCGAGAAACCGTGGACTTGCTGGATACTCTTTTTTCTCGAGGTGCACGAGCAGCCGGTGAATCCGCGGACTGTCCGGCTTTTGTTCCCGCCGGACCGTGTCGCCGACACGACTGACGGCAGAAACGTTTCCCCCTGTTAACGGTTGTTCCTGGTCGCTTTTCTTTGACAAGATGTAACCTCCCTATCGTTTCGAATCAAACTTGGGTAAGAAGACGATGATACCTGCACCAATCAAACACATGATGACATCACTGAACGTAACCGACGCTACATCAAAATCAAGCATCGTCTTGATAAGCTGCCAGACGAGCACGAGCGTGATCGCTAAAGGAACGGTCCGTTTCAACCAGCGGGGTATGCGAATCCATTCCCGTAATAACCGTGCTCCCCATTTCTTCAACACGTCACCTGCTTTCACGATTGGTTAATCCCATATTTTCCCTATCCAATTTCAGTATAGCATTATCGGAAGGCGTGATACACTGGTTAAAAAGACTTGTCAGAGAGGGTGGATGTTCGGTGAAAGCAATGACGATTGAAAAATATGGAAACGTACCACTCGAACTAACGGAACAGCCCCTTCCCGTTGTCTCGGCGCATGATGTCCTAGTCGAAATTCATGCCGCGAGCATCAATCCGGTTGACTTTAAGATTCGGGACGGCAAGGTCAAACTGTTGATTCCCTACCAGTTCCCGTTGATTCTCGGCAACGATTTTGCCGGCATCGTCACGAGGGTCGGTCCCGCGGTAACACAGTTTCAAGTCGGCGACGCCGTCTACGGACGCGCCGAAAAACAGCGGATCGGGACATTCGCGGAATTCATTGCGATTCATGAAGACCTCGTCGCACGAAAACCGGATGCGTTATCGTTCGAAGAGGCGGCGTCGATCCCGCTCGTCGGTTTGACGTCCTATCAGGCACTCCACGACGTCTTACAAGCGACACCGGGTCAAAAAATCTTAATCCAGGCCGGTGCAGGCGGTGTCGGGACGTTCGCCATCCAACTGGCGAAGGCGATGGGACTGTATGTCGCGACGACCGCCAGTCCTGCCGGTCATGATTTGGTCAAAGCACTCGGTGCCGACGAAATCATCGATTACCGGACCGTCGCGTTTGATGAGGTCTTACATGACTTCGACGGCGTCTACGATACGATTGGCGACGACACGCTCAGACGGTCCTTTAAAATCGTCCGGCCCGGTGGACAAATCGTCTCGATTTCCGGATTGCCGAATGGTCGGTTCGGTAAAGCGTACGGTTCCGGATTTTTAAAAACGATGTTATTTCGTCTCTTGACGGTCCGTGAGGCATTTCTCGAGCGAAAATACCGCGTCACATACACGTTTTTGTTCATGAAACCGAGCGGACGACAACTGCAGCACATCACGGAATGGATTGAGACGGGGCAAATCAAACCGGTCATCGATCGCGTCTATCCGTTTGAAGCGGCACAGGAGGCGCTCGCCTATTCAGAATCCGGTCATGCGAAAGGGAAAGTCATCTTGAAGGTGAAGTAAGCGAATTAAGTTTTTTTGACAACCCATGCTGAAAGGAGCAGACGGATGCAGTTTTATATTGGATCAAGCTTTGCAAATATCACGAACGTCCGGATATTACAACACAAACTGATCGATCGCGGATTTACGCTGACGTATGATTGGACCCAAAATGAACGGGCGACGAGTAAAGCGGCACTGCAAACGATTGGTCATGCTGAAAAACAGGCCATCATGCTCTCGGACTGCGTCATCATTTTACTGCCGGCAGGTAAAGGAAGCCATATCGAACTCGGGATCGCCTTAGGACAAGACAAGCCGATTTTTCTCCATTGCGTTGATCAGACATACGACCGGTTCGAGACGACGAGTACGTTCTATCATTTGCCGGAAATCATCCCCTGCAGCGGGACGCTTGAAGAATTGACCGAATTGATCGTCCATCATCACCAACAGATGTCTGCTCGTAGATTGTAGAGGTTTCTCCTCTGCAATCTTTTTTTGTATCGTCAACTAACCGAACCTGGATTTTTTTTAAGTTGCACTAGCTATTTAAGTCAGTCGATCCGCTTACTGCTTCTACTGATTGGCGGGTTAGCCGCACTGGGTCAAATCACAACGGTCTTTCAGGGTGTCGCCCTGTTGCTTGTCATGGGGTTGATGTCCGCTGTCATCAATGTCTTACTCTTGACGACCATTCAAGCGACGAGTCAACAGCCGATGATGGGGCGTGTCATGAGTTTAGTGAATGCGGCGTCGAACGGATTAGTCCCGCTGTCGTATGCGTTAATCTCACTTTCGCTCTACTTTCATTTCACGATTGCATGGATTCTCCTGTGTTGCGGCATCATGATCGTGATTACTTCCTGTTTTTTCTTCATGCGTTCAAGGAATAATCGTTAACGCTGAAGGTGAATCTTACCTACCTCTGCCGTTCTCTCGCTACTTGACTTTAAAACGGCAATCTTCCCAATCGAAAAAATGGAATCTTTGATGATTTCAGTTGGTAATTCTGCTCTAATTGGATAAAATTAGAAATAGTAGTCATAGTGCATGAATTAAAATGAATAAAGGAGTTTTTCCATGATCAGTTATAGAAATAGTACGCGGGAAGTGGCCGCCAGTGAAACAACGATTGCGATTCTTTCGGTTGGTGCGACGGAACAGTTTGGTCCTTACCTGCCGATGCACCTCGATACGTTGATTGCTGAAAAATATGCCGAGGCGTTTGGCGAAACGTTAGATGCCTATGTGCTCCCGACCCTGCCTTTTAATACGTCGGAAGAACATGCCGACCAAATCGGTACCGTCACCGTCAGCCCGACCGTTCTGATGGCGATGCTCGAAGAAATCATCGTCAACCTGCGGCGGCAAGGTTTTACTCAATTTGTGTTATGCAACGGTCACGGGGGAGCTTACTGGGAAGCAGCCTTCGTCAAACAGATGAATTACAAACATCAAGACATCGTGTTAATTACGGCCGATCGTCACCTCGCCTGGGAAGAGGCTCTTCAGGAAGTAACGCCATGCCGGGCTGTTATCCGTCTCTGCCGCGATGTGGTTGTGTCCGGAACTCGTTCAATTGAAACCGATGGGAAGTGATGTGCCGACGTCGAACATTCCATATTCCGATACTGTCTTTTGGAGTCAGTTAACGACAGACGGGTGCTGGGGAAAGTTTGATCCGGCGGACTATACCCGGGAAGAACTGACAGCGATCGGCGAGACCTTTTGGACAAGCTTCATCTCAAAACGGAGCGAACACTTAAAAGAGACGTTAGCGGCAACACGTAAATTAAAATTAGGAATTTAAAGGAGAATCATCTATGCGGCGTCTACTGATTTTAACGGTCGGTAAAACCCATACCGGAAAGTCAACCTTTGCACGTACGTTAGCGGAGCAACTCCCAAACAGCCTCATCATCGATCAAGATCACCATGCCGCTTTCTTGAACACCCATTATCCCGAACTTGTTCCTTCGCGCGGAACGAACGACGTAAAACATGCTTTGACTCAGTTCATCTCTTCGATCGCGACCGAACGAACCGATGCACATCTCATCGTCTGTAATGCGAACTTATCGTGGGTGAATCGCCTTTGCTTACTGAACGAACAATATCCACCGACTGTGTTTCACCGGATCATTGTCTTTTTTGATGTAAGCGACGCCACCGCCTTAACTCGGATTAAACATTCTGACCGGAGTTCCGTCGTGATCCGCGGGGAGATTACATATGAAGCACTTATACAGAAGCAGGCAGTCGAACCTCCCGAAGCGGACGAAGCCGATCAACTCTATGTCATACGGGAACCGAATGATGTCGCATCTGTCATTCAACAAATTAAACAACATCAATCCGTCGAATAAATTGAAGAATCGTCATCAGCCCGGCTCGTTCAGCTTGGTATTCAGAACATGAGAGGATACAACAGATGCTAACATTACAAAACATTTCGAAAACGTTTGATGATCGGCTTGTCTTATCAGATATGTCGTTCACGATTCCACGGGGAAAAGTAGTCGGCTTGATCGGTCCGAACGGTGCCGGGAAAACAACGCTGATTCGAATCATGAACGGTGTGATCTCCCCGACGCATGGTACGGTCCGTTATGATGATCAGCCGATTGAAGTCCTTCGCACGAAAGCTGGCATCGTCACCGAAAGTGCGGGATTGTACCCTGACATGACCGCCCTTGAAAATTTAACTTTTTACGCGTCTTTATACGGTGTCAGAAATAAAAATCATTTGCTTGAACTGTTGAACCAGTTCGACTTGGCCCATGTCCGCGATGTCTATGTCCATACGTTTAGTACCGGTATGAAAAAGCGACTCGCGCTCGCTAAAGCAATGCTGCATGACCCGGAAATTTTATTTTTGGATGAACCGACGAATGGACTGGACCCCGATGGCATTCGCCAGGTGCTGGATATGATTCGGTCCGTAAATCAAACGAAGGGAACGACCGTCATCATCACGTCGCATCTCCTCTACCAATTGGAGAGTGTCTGTGACGCCTACATCTTCATCGAACAGGGGCGTTTCATCGATCAAGGGACACTCGCGGATTTACTGAAGCGTCACCAAACTGCGATTCGCGTCAGAATCCGGACAAACCTTCCGCCAGGTTCCGTCCGCACGATGTTCGAAACGGCTGTTGCACCTGTTGCTCCTGACGTGATTGAAGTATCGTTTAAAGACGAAACGTGCATCAGCCCTTTTTTGAAACAAATCATTGATCAGGGCTACGCGGTGTATGAGTGTCAAGTAATCGACCGTGATTTAGAAGGTGTCTATTTTAAGTTAAGGGGTGAAACGAAATGAATTTACCACTCGTGCTTGCCGTGATTAAAAAAGACAGCATCCAACTCTTCCGAAAAAAGATCTTGCTGTTCACGTTGATTATCATCCCGGTCTTGATGGGGCTCGTCCTTCCGATCGGATTCGCCTGGTTCATCATCGAGCTTGATTCGTCCACGTTAACCGACCCGGAAGTGCTCGATTTACTGAATCGTTTTTTGGCGACTACGGCCAGTCCAGATGTCCTGACACTGACGTTTAATGAACAATTGCTTTATTTGTTCCTAAACTATCCGCTCGTGACGTTATTTTTGTTAGTTCCGGTCATTACATGTTCCGTCATCGCTGCCAATAGTTTCGTCAGTGAAAAGGAACAGCACACATTAGAAAGCCTATTGTTTTCACCAATCACCATCCGTGATTTGTTTTACGGCAAACTGCTGATCTCGATTGCCTCATCCTACCTGATTTCCGCCGTCTGCTTTTTGATAAATCTGCTCGTCATCAACACTTTGATTTCCGTCAACGGCTTTTCAGTCAGCTTTCCTTCGACCCAGTGGTGGGTGTTACTCTTTCTGCTGTTACCGATTCTTTTATTGACGACGGCGTTAATTAATTTATTGATCTCGACACGGGTCAGTACGTATCAGGAAGCACAAAACTTGAGCGGTATCATCATCTTACCGTTCATCGGATTAATCATCGGTCAAATCAGCGGATTATTCTTCATCAATACGCTGTTCCTGATTCTGTTATCGATCGGTTTACTGATTCTAAACGTTTTCCTGTTAAAACTCGCGTTGCGCTTCGGAACACGCGACCAGCTGTTTAACTCCCAAATGTCATGAATCAGGTAACTTATGAAAAAATCGGCCCTGTTGAAGTTTTGCG
Source organism: Exiguobacterium sp. H66 (assembly GCF_018618705.1). NCBI lineage: Bacteria > Bacillati > Bacillota > Bacilli > Caryophanales > Exiguobacterium > Exiguobacterium sp. H66. Next base: position 130,264 of record NZ_JACSMQ010000009.1, on the reverse strand, counting down.
CCACGGTTTTAATACAGCTGTCTGTGTAAGGAAGTAACAAAAAACGCCTTTCAGGATTCAAAAAGAATCTCGAAAGGCGTTTACTTTATAGCCGGATCAGGACAATTCCGCCGATCATCACGAGCAAACTGAGAATTTGAACACCGGTAACCGGCGTCCGGGCTGCCCCGAACCAACCGAACCGGTCAATCAAGAGACCCCCCGTCAACAGACCGATCGTCACGATGATGATGGCGACGCCGGTGCCGACGAGCGGGACGATGAACGCATTCCCGGCAATGAACGTCGCACCAATCAGACCGCCGATGAACATCCACCACGGTTTTGGCGCCGTCCGGTCCAGTTGGAGCTTCGGTCGCACGAGCAACAACACGAGCAAAAGCGTCAGCGTCCCGATGACGAAGGAAATCAATGCCCCTTTAATCGCCGAATCCAGGACACTTCCGAGATGCCCGTTAATCGCTGCTTGCATCGCACTCATCATCCCCGTTACGATGCCGAGTAAACGCCAACCGGTCAAGTTGACTTCCGCAGAGTTCTTCGTTTCCTGTTGTCCGCGATGCCGGCGTTTCGCTAACCAATCGCCTAAGGCGACAGTACCGACAACACCAAGCAGGACGAGCACGGCCCCGATTACGCGGGTCGGCGACAACCGGTTGACCGCTGAATCAAACCATCCGAAATGGTCAATCAACAGCCCCATGATGACTTGTCCGAAGATGGGCATGATGACCGTCTGGACCCCGCCTAGTTTTGGAAAGAGTAAGATGTTTCCCGTCAAGAAGATGACCCCGAGAACACCACCGAACCAAATCCAGCGGGGTTCCGTCGTCCAGAGGGCTTCGTTCAATGTGAAGTCCCCTTCGACGATCAGGGTCAAGAGGACTAAAAAGACCGTCCCGATACTAAACGAGATGAAGGATGCCGTAAACGGTGATCCGACAACTCCACGCAGCCGCGTATTGACGCTCGTCTGCACCGGAACGATGATGCCGATCGCTAAACCAATGATAATTGCTAACATGACGTGCCTCCTCTAACTACAAACAGATTCCGTCTCATCATACGGCAACTGTTTGCGAAAAGGCGATTCCTCTGCCTATATGTTCAGACGAACTCATGATGAGAGGCACCTCTCTGTTCCTTAAACGAGCTGCGTGATCGCCATCAGGTCATCGACAATATACTCGGCCGTCGCGAGCTCCGCTTCCTGTGCAAAATCAAACCGGCAGCCGATCGCCGGCCAGCCGTTTTCTTTCGCTGCCGTAAAGTCCGATTGCCGGTCGCCGACGACGACACCCGACTGTAATCCGTGTTTCGTCCGAATCATCCGGACGAGTTCGGATTTGTCGAGCGAATCAACGTCTTCGATGCTATAGATGCCGGTCAGGTAACGGTCTAACGCAAACTGCTCGACGATTGCCGCTAAATACGCTGAAAGTCCGTTACTCGCGACATATAACTCGTGTCCGCCCGCGTGAAGTGTTTCCAGTATCGTCACAGCATCCGGATACAAGGCGCCTTGCCCTGTCTGAATTCGCTCGATCAAGGCTTGTTGAAACCAGTCGTCCATCTGCTTGCGGTCGGTTTCCGGATGTGCCGGCAAGAGGGTCGCCCAGACTTGCGGTAACGGGACACCCATGATCGCTTCGTATGTATCGAGCGGTGTTGCGTCATGCCATTTTCCGGCTTGCCGTAACCGGGTGAACGCCACGTTTAAAGCCGGTCCTAAAATCCGGTGCGTCTGAAATAACGTTCCGTCCATATCAAAGATGATTGCTTGTTTCATCGGTCTCCTCCTCTGCTTGAGCGTTCATATGTAACCAGCCGCTCCAGTACATCGTACCTGTGATCCGGTGCGGGTTGTCGACCGGGCAGATGAATTCAAGACTGTTCCCGTCCGGATCATTGAAATGAATCTTCGCGTGCGCGTGGTGCGCCAGTGCCATGACGAACGGTTCCGTCGGTTCGAACCCGAACGCTTTTCGTGGTGTGTAACCGCGCGCCGTCAGCCAATCGACGGCATCCGTCAATGCCTCCAGTTCGACCTGGAAGGCGATATGCCGGATCGACGGGTGATAGTCGAGTTCGACTTGATCCGCGACCCAGAGCCCGAGCCAACTTTCTTCTTTGACAATCCAGAGGAACGCCAACCGGTCGTCGACGATATGATCGAGCGTCAGCCCGAGCCCTTCGTAAAAGGCAATCGATTGTTTTAAATTCCGGACCGGGAGATGAGCTTCGTACAGGCCGTTAATCATCCGTGCCGCCTAATGCATTGATGTAGCGCGCGGCCGACCGCGCGACCGCACCTGCCGCGTCGGTCTCGACGATGCGGTGAAAGGCATCATACAACTGGTTAAATGACAGCGGGCTGAGTTGTCTTGCCATCTGCGCTACTGTCGTTGCCGGCAGCGGAATCAGGTTCGGGTAACTGTACATGAAGCTGACCCATGCCCGGTCAGCGACGACACGGACGATATCGCCCGTCAACAGGACACCCCGTCCCGCGTCTCCCTGCGTCCACTCAAGGACCGTCGCTCCTTCAAAATGACCACCGATCCGGTGCAGGACGAGGTCATCTGCCAGTTCCAACCGGTCGCCGGACCAAAAAATAATCCGGTCGCTCGGTCGCGTCACCCACTGTTCGTCCGCCTCGTGGATATAAATCGGAACATCAAACGCTTCTGCCCAGTCGACTTGTGTCGCATAGTAGTGCGGATGTGATAAGGCGATTGCGTCGAGTCCCCCCTGTTGGTTGATTTCATCGATCACGGTCTGATCGAGATAAGTAATGCAGTCCCACAACAGCCGTTTTGACCCGGTGACCAGATACGCCGTTTGCCCGATTCCGAATTGTGGTGATGTCACGAGGCTCATCAAACCCGGTTGCTCCGGTATTACCGTCGTCCGGTAGTTCTTGGACGCGACCATCGCCTCACGCGTCGTCCACGATTGTCCGTCCGGATTGACGTATTGCCGTTCATCACTGCAAATCCGGCAGGTCGTTGGTTGAACTTCAACCGCATCCGTCTGCACCCCGCAGGTCGTACAAATCCAATAACTCATTTCTTTTCCCCCTTATTTTAACCAGTTACGCGTGCCGCTTCTTACGGGCCACTACGGCACTGATGCCCCCTAACAGGAGTGCTCCGCCGACGAATCCGAGAAAAACACTCCAGTTGAACTCTCCTTGTACGCTGTACATGATTGTTACTCCAATCAAGGCGCCGATTGTGATCGCGATCAGTCGCGCTGCTAAGGATGACGCGCGGTTCTGTTTGTTCATCTTGGTTGCCTCCCTTCTGGTTAAAACTCGTGTCATAACGTCCGTGGTGGACTCGCCATCGCATTCGCAAGAATCATGTAGATGATGACGTTGACGGGCAGTGGAATAAAGATAAATATCAAGCGGACGGCGAATGACGACAAGCCAAGCTGTTCCGCGAGTCCGCCGCAGACACCCTGGATTGATTTGTCCGTCGCTGATTTCCGTAATGTTCTTGCCATTTCGATGCACTCCTTGCTAAATGTAAATATTCGATTTACCTGAACCTCCAGAAAAAAATTGGATAAACCGTCCATCTGTTACAATAATTAGGTACTCCACCAGTCTACACGTTTTGGTATCGTTTTTCATCTGATTGACGATTTTTCAATCTACTTAAAAAAGGAGAATCCCACATGTACACCAAAACTGCTTTCGCCGTCGCCGCACTTGCACTCGCCGTCATAAGCGGATGCACGAATGACACCGCATCGGTTACGCAAAACTCATCCGCCGTTAAAACGGAAGCTGCTTCACAGGTTGTCGCGACGCCGATTTCAAGTGAAAATAAGCCGGTGGCATTATCAAAAAAGGAGGCACTGGTCTCGGTCGGTACGACGCATTCATACAACCTGTCGCCTTTTTTTGTCGGGCAGACGGTCCAGGTTGCCCCGGAGTATCTGTATGAACACAAGATCTACTACACGCACTTCATCCAGACGAACGAAAACAAGGTCAGCAGTACGATCTACCGCTATACCCCGGGGTCGAACACGAACGAAGTCATCCAGACGGTCGATCAGACGATCGGCTCATTGACCGGTGTGTCCCATTACCTGTTCTGGGTCGCGTCAGCGCCGGCAGAAGACGGGATTGCCTGGACGATTCATAGCTTCAATCTCAAAAACGGGAAACAGGATCTGCTCGACCGAGGGGTCAGCCGCTTCGACGCCTCCATCCCGGTGCTTGATGCTTCAACGACTCGCCTCTCCTGGCTGATCCATGACGCGACTGCGAAGAAGACGACAACGCTGATGAAGTCCTTTGATGTAGCCGCCGATACAATCATCGTCCACGAACAGTACGACCTAAACAAAAGAAAACAGGACGGCATCTTACCGTTTGATTTCCGGTCGGGCGACGCCGGACGCTTGATTCATACCCGCACGTTCAAGGACGGGACTAAAACCTCGCGCCTTGCGAGTGATGACGGCAGGTTCCAACGACCGATTGATGGGTTGTTTGATTTCGAGTACGGTGCCGATTACGTCGCAACCGGTGAAGAAGGACACGCTGCTTTTTTACCGCTTGATTCAAAACAACCCGACTTCACTTATGAATTATCCGATCAGCATTCGACCGTCGATGCGTTTCGTTTCTTGTCCCGCGATCGGGTAATCTTCCGTGAAAACACGTCGCAGCTCCTTTATGCCGACTTAACGCGCGGAACCGTCGCCCCGTTGACCAAAATGAAAGACACGACGTCTAAACCGATTTACGTCAACGGGACGATTGCCTATTCCGTTTCGGACGGTCAGGACGTGACGTTTCATGTCATCGACGTCACGCCGTAATCGCTACTCCACCTTGTTCTTTTCTTGAATGGGTGGAGTTTTTCGTCTGCATTGAAACGGTTTAAAATATGCTAAACTGACATATAGACTAAACAACGGAGCGCCGGTTGCGGTCCGTTTTCGAAAGGACGTCCATAAGTTGAAACAAATCCATCACCTCTGTATCCAAACGGCTGATTACGCGGCCTCTAAATCCTTTTATGAAGCACTCGGGTTCGAACTCGTCCAGGAATCCCCGGACTTTCACACCCGTGCGTTCAACAGTTGGCTCAAGCTCGGCGAATTTTATATCGAACTCCAGACGAACAAAGTCGACGAGACTTTGACGCCTTATACGAAACATACGTCTGGTCCCGTTCATTTCGCTTTATACGTCGACGATTTAGCGGCGGAAGTCGCACGGCTCGAACAACGCGGTGTCACCTTCCTGCCGAAAAACGGCGGGAACATCTATTTCGTCGTCGACGGGCACCTCAGTAAATTAAAAGCACCGGAAGGGACGATTGTCGAGCTTCGCGATACATTTGTCATTTCCTGACCGCTCAATCATTGACAGCCTCTCTGTTTTAATTTAAAACAAGATTTATATTTTTTTGGAGGACTTCTAACATGCGCATTCAAATCATCGGTGGATCCGGCACCGGCAAAAGCACGCTCGGCGAGTGGATCGGGCAACAAGAAGGGATACCTTGGATTGATAGCGATCGCTACTTATGGACAGATCAAACGTTCACCAAAAAACGGTCGGTCGACGAACGGTATACCTTATATACACAGGACATCGAACGCCATCAACAGTACATTGTCTCCGGTTCCGTCTTTTCATGGAATCCATACGGCTTCCCGGACCGCGAGCTGCTCGTATTTTTAACGTTGGACGAAGAAACACGGATGAACCGGTTAATCAAACGGGAACAGGCACGCTATCCCGATTTTTCAGGGTCAAACGATTTCCTCGATTGGTGCAGGACGTATTTGACGGAGACGGACCCTGCCAAGATTGGGACATTGGCAGAACATCAGCTCCAGATGATCCTTTCAAGGTCACCTGTCATCCGGATCGATGCCGCACAATCGACGGACCAGATGTATCAACAAATCAAACAGCTGTATCACGAGCTGTGTCCGACAACGTAGTGCCGCGCTTTTTTTTGATATAAAATATACGAATCATAAGGAGTGAGAAAAATGGGGCAACACCGGCTGTACACGACAGCGTTCTCAAGCGTCTATCCGCTTTACGTCAAAAAAGTGGAACGGAAAGGTCGGACGAAACAGGAAGTCGATACCATCATCCGCTGGTTGACCGGGTACTCGGAACAACAGCTCGCGCAACTATCGCAAGATACGACGACCTTCGAAACCTTTTTTGCGGAAGCACCAGACATGCAGGAACGGCGATCACTCATCAAAGGTGTCGTCTGCGGCGTCCGGGTCGAGGACGTGGAGGACGACTTAATGCGCGAAATCCGCTATCTCGACAAACTGATTGACGAACTGGCAAAAGGAAAAGCGCTCGAAAAGATTTTACGGTAACCGTGGGGAATGCCTCATGTTGGCGACTCTCGCTTCCATCTTCGGTGCAACAGCCCTTATAACCAACCGCTTCTAAAGAAAAACCGGGCCCCTGAAGAGGAGTCCGGTTTTTCTGAACTGTTAAAAACGCTCATCCAACCAGTTTAAGATGTCGGCAATCATGTCATCTGAGACAGTATGGTTGATCAATGGATATTTGAGGAACGTGACATCACTGTTAGTTGAAGCAGATTGTTCCACATAATGCTGCTGTGTCGCAATCGGAATGACCTCATCGTCCTCTCCATGTAACAATAAGGTCGGCGTCACCTGCTCTTGCGACAAGGGATCATACTTTCTCAGGCGTTGTTCTTCTGAAGTCGACAACGTCGTGCTTTTGTCGCGGCTTCGTAAAAGCTGTTCCGAAAAGAGGAAGGAACCAGACCCGTTGATGTTAATCAATCCTGCGCTTCCCTGTTGTTTAGCCGCTGCACCGCTCGCGATGAATCCTCCCATCGAGACGCCGAGCCAGATGATGTCCCCTCTTGGAATGTTCAGCTGTTTTGCGAGCGTGCCCGATTCTTCAATGCTTTGAAACACCACTTCCCAAAAGTGCTGTTCGACGATGCCTTGATCAAAATACGCACTTAGCGCATTGCGGCTGTCATGCAGAATCAGCTCCGGCACAATGACGGTAAATCCTTTACCGGAAAGCATCCGCGCAAATTCATCATATTTGCTAACACTGGATCCCCAGCCATGATACAAACAGATCGTTTTACGGTGTTTTTGATGTTCGGCCGGATATGTCCGGATCGACAGAACGGAATCATTTAATGTGTGCATCGGTCTGTCCCCCGTTTCGATTTAGATGTAAATCGATTACAATGTTTTATTCGTTTCGATTTCATCGGACTCATACTTGGCCTCATGTTACTCACCCACTTCAAATACTTTCCTTTTTCAGCATGTCAGATATAGACTGCATATGTAATCTATATCTGACATTTATTTATCCTGACCTGATCCTATGCTTTATTCTTCAATAAAATTCATACACTCCTTCATCGAAATAGCGGAATGTTTCTTCTGAGATTGGTGAAAATCCATATCCCGAATAGAACGCATCGAACATCTTGATATCCTTCCGAAAAGATCGTGTCGCCAAGGCTTCATCGTAGCGGGGATCGCCGACCGTCATTCCGGCTACATCAATAAACGCAACGATTTCGTTGTCTCGGACCAATAGATTGTCTGTCGTACAATCCCCGTGTATCCACGTCGCTGGAACAGGTTCCGGCTGCTTGGTGGATAATGCGTTAAGCAACTCGCGTGATCCATTTGTCCAGCCCTGTTCAATGTAGCGATTGGCTTGAAGCAGCTGTTTGTCCAGCCAGTCTTTTGAAGATTGGGTAGAGCTAATCCCGCCCGTATGAAGCTGTCTGAGAAACTTTCCAAATGCACGGATCAGCTCAAGACGCTGCAGTTCGGAAGCATCCGCCAGTGCCGCTGTCAACGTCTCACCGGCTATGTAGGACATCAGTAAATAATCCTGTTGCGCGTCTTCCATATAATCAATATAAGTCGGGATAATGATGTGTTGCGACTTGAACGTCTGCATCACTGTCGCTTCCTGCGCCAACCATTCGCGGTATCGGGATAAGCTTGCCTGCTTGAGGATATAGGTACCGCCTAACGTTTTCACATAGTAGACGATGGCTGTTCCCCCCTGCTCGGGAACGGGATGGACCGAATCGATCACACCGACTTGTTGTTCGATTCGTTCTTGGATAGAAACGTTCATATCAAAATCCCTTCCCCGACCGTAAACGCCTTAAAGGCGACCGGCGACGACAAACGGATCCAGGTCGACGGTTTTCCATATTCCATCGAGGCATCGATGAACGCTTCCAGTGTCTCGACTGTCGGCGTGTACAGTTTGACCATGAAATTAAACGTCCCGGCGAGCCGGTGGCACTCGACGACATCCGGATGGTCTTTACAAAACGTGATGAACACCGCACAGCGTGTCTGCTCGAACATCAAAATCGCCATGATTGTTTTTTCGATCGCGACGGGATTGATGACGGCGCGGTATCCTTCAATCACTCCCCGATCTTCCAACTTCTTGACCCGTTCGTTGACGGCGGGGGTTGAAAGGCCAACCGTTTTGCCGAGTTCCGTCCAGGACATCCGTCCGTCCGCCTGCAACGCATGGATGATGGCGTAATCAATTTCGTCCATTTTTCACTCTCCTAATATTATGAAGACATATCTTTAAATTACCATTGATTCTTAGGCGAAGCTACTTGAAAACAAGGAAAACCATCTGTCGGACCGTGACTCCATTTTGTAAAATAAAGATAGGTAAAGAAGAAAAGTGAGGTGAGACCGATGCAGGCAACGACGTGTACCCGCTGCGCAGAGGCGTTCAAAGACAACCAAGTGACGTATCATTGTTCGCACAACTGTACATATTGCGCAGATTGTACTAAGACACTCGATTCCATTTGTCAAAATTGCGGGGAAACATTGGTTTAAGTACGGCAGTAAATCGATTTTTTCTTTACAGAAAAAGCCCTCCTGCTTAGGAACGGGCTTTTTTGTCTGCTTCACTGTTGTTCCGCATATTCTTTGAAGCGGTCAAGGATCGCCTGCCAGCCCGCTTGTTGCATCTCGGGCGGATTCGCCGACTCCGCTTCAAATGTTTCGACGACGTTCGTTTCGTCCCCATTCGCTTCGAACAAGACCGTCACGTGGCGACCGTCGTCCAGTGTATAGGCTAATTTTTCGTTCACGACGACATCGTCATAAACACCGGAAAAATCAAACCCCATACTGCCGTCTTTTGCCGCCATGTGACTGGAAAAATGACCGCCTGCTTGGACATCATTCGTCGCTTCCGTCGTATGCCAATCGTCCGATGCCGCATTCCATGCCTTGATGTGTTCCGGTTCCGTCCAGTACATCCAGACTTCGGCGACGGGTCGTTGGATGACGGTCTCGATTTGTAACACTTGCACCTGACTCATATCAATCGCTCCTTTTCCAAATTCGTTCGCTTACCCCATTTTATTTCTCCATGTGCTGCACAATCCCTGCTCGCTTCACTTATTAAGTCCTCCTTTAACTGCCCGCTCAAATGATGTCTGTGTCCGGTACTCGTGATCCAACCAAATCCACCGTTTCGCTGTTCCTTTTTTTAATTGATAAGTATTGTGGTCAAACTGATTGCCGGAACTCGTTTTGAAGAAGTTCGCGACAAACAGGTTATCCGGCCCTGTCGTAAATGCATTATGATCAATCCGATTATCGCGGACATCATGTTGGACGAGGAGTTGACCGCCTTCAAGTCCCTTCGTGTCATTGCCGGTGACTTGATTGTCCGTAATCCGGACCCGTTTCGTGCCACCGCGCTTTTTATCGTATCCGCCGATCGAAATGCCGGTAAACCGGTTTTGTTGGACGAGATTGCCGCGGACCGTAATGTCTTCTGCATACTTTTTCGCATGTTCACTCGTCACTTCAATCCCGATATCATTTCGTTCGACCGTATTGTGTTCAATCGTCAGCTGTTTCCCGCCGTCAACATAAATGCCGGGCGCATTGTAATCCTTGCCGTAGACCGGATTGCCGTAACTCGAACTGTCGGAGACGTGATTCCCGGAGATGACTCCATTCCGGACATAATCCTCCGAGTTGTTCGTCGCGACTCCCTCATAGCCGATCAAGTCGATGCCGATATTATCGTTACGGCGGACGATGTTATCCGTGACGGAAAACCCGTCGATGTTGCCGTTTAAGACAAGTGCTTCGCTCGCCCCGAGCCGGTTGTCTTCGACACGATTCCCACGGACGGTGATTTGCTTCAAGCGACCGGTTCCGTAAATCGCAATCCCATGGGCATTGCCGCCTTTCGCATTCGTTTGGATGCGGCGGACCTGATTATCGATCAGTTGAATGTTCCGTCCTGTCCCGGTGACAAAAATACCGATCGGTGTCTCATCGTTTCGTGTCGTCTTGATGTCTGCGACAACCAGTCCTTGGATCGTCACGTACTGCCGGTCTTCGATTCGGATGAGCGTCGTCTCCCCGTCCTGTTTCTTCAATGCCTTCCCACTTAAGACGACTTTTTCCGTTTGGTAATTCCGGAAGACGACCGGTGCCTGTTTCGTTCCGCTGTACCGGACTGTCAACGCTTCCGTGTACGTTCCTTGACGGAGATAGACCGTCATCCCGGCTCTCGCAAGCTGACTCGCCCGTTTCAGTGTTTTGAGCGGTCGTTTCAACGAACCGGAATTCGTATCTTTGCCGGCTGGCGCGACATACAGGACTTTTTTGGAAGCGGTCGCCTCTGCCTGTTCCTGGTTCCATGTCGCTAAACAACCGAACAGTCCGAGCGACAGGAAAAGAATAAATCGTTTTTTCACGCAAATCCCCCCTTTCCGTGAACACTTTTCTGATTGTAAATAACATCCAATCCTTTTATACTTACTTTATTTACATACGAAGGACGTGAAGTGGATGTTGAAACAAATGCTCGTCTGTTCATTATCGGCACTTTTACTTGCCGGTTGTAGTTCGGAAGAGGCTGTGCCAAAAAAAGTCGTCAAACCGATGGAGTTGCCGTTGACACTCACACTCGATACGACTAAAACTCCATCAGATTCGGATAAAAATGAGGCTGTTTATATCATGACTGGGAAAACCGACAACCTCCTTTACCTGACCGGAATTGAGTATTTTGCATCCGGCGAACAAAAAAATTGGTTTACCGAAACCATCAAACCCGGTCACTATGATGGGGAAAAACTGACACTCGGGCAAGTGTTCGATACGACAAAAGGCTACCGTTCATACATGTTTGATTTAGATGGTCTCATGCAGGAAAAATCCGAGGAGTCAGATGATTTAAAGAAAGTCATGATGAGTGGCGTCGAGTTTCGTGATACGTCATTTCGCCCATCTGAATACGAGGTGTTGATGTTTGAGAAATCAACCGTTCAGGAGTCGATGGGAACAGACTCAATCGACGCCATCCATTCTCCTGAAGATATCCAACTCAAAAAAGGCGAGCGCGCTTTTACGATTTCTTTATCGACAACTCCTGTCGGCAGTTCGAGTGACGATACATGAATAAAACAGACCTGCCCCCTGTGTAAAAGAGGCAGGTCTGTTTTATTCATGTACGTTGATGCGGCAAGGGAATCGTCAACGGCTTGAAGTCCGGTCCGAGCAGGATCTTCATTAAAAAAATCAGCTGTCCGGTGTGATAGGCATAATGTGCGAGTTGCCGTTCAATCGCGTCGACGACGAGATGCGGTTCACCGCGAATCAGGACGATCCGCTCCAAATCGTCCGGTGTCAACGACGCGAGAGTCGATTCGACGAGCTGCCAGCCGTCATGCCACAGTTTCAGTAACGTCTCTTTATCATGCCCCTGGTCAACGAACTCGGCGTCCCGATTGCGGTCCGGCTTTTCGCCGTCCGTCGTCAAAAAATCGGTCCAGCGTGACGTCATATTGTTCGTCATGTGCTGAATCAGTAACGCGACACTGTTCGTGTCCGGTGCGAGTGTCTGATGAAACTGTTCCTCGTTCAGCCAACCAAGTGCCTGCTCCGCTGGTTCGCGGACGGCCCGGAACCTCGCTTGAATTGCTGTCAAGTACACCTCTTCAAAAGCCATTTCCCTCACTCCTTCTCCTGTTAATCAATCACAAAGTCCACACCTTTTTCTCCATCAATCGGTATCGTCCGTAACATTTTTAACTGGTCGTCCGTGACAATCAACCGGTATTCACCAGAAGAGGACATGTCCGTTTCCGTGAAGTAGGAAGTCTTCTTATACGGATTCCGGTACAAGTAACGGTAATAGTTACCCGGCTTCCAAAAATCAGGTCGGACCTGTTCAACCCGGAACGCTTGTCCGAACGTCCACTTGACGAGCCGTTGATCGGTATCGTTCTCACCGGTATTGATGATTTGATAACCAGTCTGTTTGTTGATCATCCGCATCGGTGTCGTCGACGAGTAACTAGCACCGTCTAATACTGAAAATGACTTTTGCTGCATCGTTCCGTCCGTCTTCAGCTTGATCATCATGCCGTCGGTCGTTGCAAAATACGCTGTGTCCTTAGCGCCGTATAAAGCAGTATAGGCATATGGTTCGACATCTTTTCGAATGACGCGTGATTTTCCGGTCGTCTGGTCGAGCAGGACCATTCCGGCCGCCCCTTCTTGATCATCCTCGGTACCGTTGTTGGCGTAAGCAATCGTCTGATTCAGTTCAAGGATCGGTGAATCAACGACTGGCATCAACCGGTCTTCAATCGGATACCGTTTGTCCGTCCGGACGTTGATTAATTGAATCTTTTCCGACGGCTTTGTAGCGTTTGATGTGACCCAGGCATCTTTCCCGTAATGGGCAACGGATGTGATCGCTGTATTCGGCACCTCGTGTTTCTTGAACGTCCCTCGTTTTAAGTCATACGTAAAAAAGTGGTCCGCTTCGATACCGTCCGGGTGATGGATATAAATATGCCGCAGGTCCGTTCCTTTTTGTGAAAATGCCATCCGATACAAATCTGGATCAGCAATCGCTTCCGTCTTTAATTCTGTTCCCGTTTTTGATAATGTCGTCATCAGTGCCGGCTCTTGCGGATCATCCTGTGTTTCTTTATAACGGTTGATGTCGCTTCCGGACAGCAAGATGACCTGACCGTCGTTCGGCTTAAACGTCATCGTCGTGACATCTTTTGATATGATCGGGTAAGAACTGGCTTTTGGTTCTTCTGGATGCGCGCCGATATAGAATGCACTCGCACATCCAGCTGCTGCTAGTCCAGCCGTTCCGTAAATCAATCGTTTTTTCCATGATTGAAGCAAAATCATCCACTCATTTCGTTTGTCATTTCCCCCTTCCATTTTAACGCTTTTTTTGTAAATAAATTCTTTTGATCACAACCTCTGTTACTTATTGACCAAATATTTCATTAAGAAAAGACACTGTCGCATTAACAGTGCCTTGATGTATCCTCAGTTATCTTGCCGTGACGCCACTGTCGACCGGAAGACCGACGCCTGAGATATGGCTCGCTTCATCCGTCGCGAGGAACAGGACAGCATGCGCGATCTCTTCCGCATTCCCGACATGACCAGGCGGAACCACCTGTTGCATCCCGCGAAACACACTGTTGACGTTATTGAACGTCAACATAGTTTCTTGTTATTTCTCACTAAACAAATAGAGAGTGCACGGTGCTAGCCGTGTCACTCTCCTGTACTTTATGAAATTTGTTCAGCCGATTGATTCGCTCCGTTATTGACTTTCTTTTGACCGACGAATACAAATGCTGCCAAGACGAGCAAAATCAACGGTGTCATTGCGACTGCCATGCCTTGTCCTGCATTTAAGTGTGTCAAAACGGCGCCTGCCATGACGAGTACAAGTAGCCCGCTGAAGACTGGAATAAGTTTCTTTTTCCAGTAACCAATCAATAAGCCGATGGCTGCTACCACTTCAATTGTTCCAACAAAATACATGAACCCTGTTCCATAGCCGTACACGTTTTCAAACGAGTCGACCATTGTCGGATCTGCACTCAGTTTCATAAATCCAAATAATAAAAAGCCAACTACTAACACACCTTGAATAATTCGTACACTCCACTTCATTTTTACAACCTCCTGTTTTTTCTGTCTCTTACTCTCTTATCATAAAGTCCTGTTTGTGAACTGAGAAGTAGGCACATTAATGTGGTTAAGTATCAAAAAGGATACTACGCATAAACAGCAGGCACTGACGAGACAAGGCTGTCTCAGTTTTTAACCCGATATTGAACTACCTCCACCTACGCTTCGCTTAGAGGTAGAGGATTCCTGAGTTATCCGACCTAACGGTCGAAAATTGATCAGGCTAACCCCGTCGTCCCGACGGTTGAAGAAGCTAGGATGCGTTCAGCTTCTTGTTTGATGTTCAGTCCTGCGTTCACATCACGGTCGTGATGGATCCCGCAACTCGGGCATGTCCATTCACGCAAGCCAAGATGCTTCACGTCTTTGTGTTGATGTCCGCAACGGGAGCACAGTTGACTAGAGGCGAAGGTCTTGCCGACTTTCACGACGGTCTTCCCGTACCATGCCGCCTTGTATTCGAGCATGCGGAAGAACTCCGACCAACTGACCTCAGAGATGGACTTGCTCAACTTGCGATTCTTCTGCATGTTCTTCACCTGCAAGGTCTCGATGCCGATGACGTCGTGGTTTTTGACGATCTCGGTCGATACCTTGTGCAGGAAATCGGTTCGCTTGTTAGCGATCTTCTCGTGGATGCGGGCGACCTTCCGCTTCTGCTTCTGATAGTTCTTCGCCTCGGAAAGTGTTACTTTCTTGTCCAAGGCCAACCGTTGACGACGAGAGAGTTTGCGTTGCTCGCGCGCCAGCTTTTTCTCAAGCGAACGGAAGTAACGGTCGTTCTTGTATACCGTGCCGTCCGACAGGACGGCGAAGTGCTTCAATCCGACATCGACGCCGACGGATGAGCCCGTCTTCGGCAGTTCGTTGCTCTCCTGCTCGACGAGCAGGGAGACGAAGTATTTTCCTGAAGCGTTACGCCGGATGGTCGCGTTCAAGATGCGTCCGACGACCTGCCTCGAGTTGGCGAAACGAACCCACTTCAGCTTTGGAATTTTGATCGTGTTGCCGACGATCGAGACTTCTGGAAGCTGAGACTTGCCTTGAATGTTCGTCTTGTACGATTGAACGGGGTTCCGTTTCGACTTGAAGCGGGGTCGTTCGTTCTGCTTCTTAAAGAAGCGGTCAAAGGCATCAGCAAGATGTTTGACGCTCGTCTGCACAGACGTGCTATCGACTTCCTTCAGCCAGTCGAACGCCTGCTTCAACGACGGGAGTTCTTTCGAACAAGACCCGTAGGATAGTCCTTTCCCTGTCGCTTTATACGTCTCATCCCACTTCGCCAAGAAGTGGTTGAAGACGAAGCGTGAACAACCGATCGTCTTCGCGATCAGGATTTCCTGTTCTTTTGTCGGATAGATTCTGAATTTGTAGGCCTTGTGAGTCAACATGATGTTCACCTCCTTCAAAGGGAATATACCCGAAAAGCAAGCTGGCGATTCATCTCCCACTTTCACTTCGTTTAGAAGTAGGCGTATTCTCGCCTAATTTTGATAAAAAGAACAATAGACAAAATTTTTAAATAATTTTATAGTTGAATTACCTTATTTTGTAAAAGGAGCGTTCGAATGGATATTTCCGTTAATCACCTCTCCCATGCGTTTCAATTAGATGGGAGTCCATCACTCGTCTTAAACGACCTCACGTGCCAGTTCTCAGCCACCGAAGTGACGGCAATCGTCGGTGCCTCGGGTTCCGGCAAGTCGACCTTTCTCAGTATGATCGGTTCACTCGACCGTCCGACATCCGGACAAATCGAATACGACGGCCAAGACATCAGCCGTTGGAAAAATCGCCGCCTCTCCGCCTTCCGGGCACAGGAAATCGGCTTCGTCTTTCAACAGTTTCACCTTCTGCCTGCGTTGACGGTCAAAGAAAACGTGCTCGTCCCGCTCTTAAAACAAAAAACGGACTTCAACAAAGAAGAACGGATTGCCCAGATCCTCGAGAAAGTCGGCTTGCTTGAAAAACAACACGCGTTACCGGCCCAACTGTCCGGGGGTCAACAGCAACGGGTCGCAATCGCACGGGCGCTGATCAGTCGCCCGCGCTGGATCCTTGCCGATGAACCGACCGGAAATCTTGATTCCGTCACCGGCGAGACAATTTTTCAATTGTTGCTTGACCTGCACAGGGAAGAGCAGTGCGGCATTTTGTTCGTCACCCATGACGTGGCACTTGCTGAACGGGCGGACCGGATTCTGTTCATGCAGGACGGGCAAATCATCGAAGATCGTCGTAAGAAGACCATCCAAAGCGGGTAAACGAGACATCACAGCTCTTCTTATCGGCAGCTTTACCAAATGCTCCACGGCTCACCTCACTACTCATTACAACATCAAGGAGGATCCAGATGCTACGTTTCGTTTTGAACCACTGGCGCCGGCAACGCTTTAAATTCATTTTGACGCTTGTCGGTGCCCTGATTATCAGTGCCGGACTCAGTTTGATGTTCAACCTGACCGATTCAAGTCAAGGTACGGTCGAACAGACATTACAGAAAAAATGGTCGTCCGCTTACGACATCGTCGTCCGACCGAAAGGCAGCCAGATGGCGACCGAAGCGAGTGACCTGCTTGAGCCGAACTATTTGAACGGCATCAACGGTGGGATTTCCTTTCAACAGTATGAGGACATCAAGCAGATGAAGGAAGTTGATATTGCCGCACCGATTGCTGTGATCGGATATGCCAATACAACCGTAAGTTTTAAGAATGCACTTACTTTTCCGAAAGATTCCGGTATTTATCGTCTAACATCAACTAGCTATATCGAAACAGGATTTGGCAGAGAACGGCAGTTTCAAGAATCTATTCACATTGCTCAAGGCAGTAAAGTCAAAGTCCCTGAAAATATATCGTTTTCAACCCGTTCAACTAAAGATTTTCGTAATGCCAATGCGAGTAACCCCGCTCTTATCGTTGCCATCGATCCGTCGGAGGAAGCACGACTCGTTGGGCTCGATCAAAGTGTCAGCAAAAAAAACCAATCGCGATATTTTTCAAGCCTCGATCACTTCGAGAACGATAAAAATCGCGGGGACGTCATTCCTGTGCTCATCAATCCGAATTCCTATAATCAAGGAAATTATGAATATACAATTGAAAAGTTAGATGTCCCTTATGACACGGAACAAGATCAAAAAAAGCTAATCGAAACCTTAATCAAAAAACAACCAGACGGTGATATTGTCCGTTCAATTCTCTCGACCTATCCTGCAAAAGTTGTCAAGCAGTTGGACATTCCAACCTCTAAAGTTGAGGAAACCTATTTACAGACATTGATTGATAAAATAGGAATGATTCCTTCTTCAGATCCTGCTGGAAATGAGGGTGCTCAATTGCTGTATCAATCAGGTCCATTACAATTCGAGGAGACGAAAAGTCCGTATCCAAGCCGATGGACGAATGCCTACGAAATTCATTCGTCTACGATTAAGCTTAAGAACTGGTATTATTCAAAGTCTTCGTACCCCGCAGTTGGATATCGTTCGCTAACTTCGACTGGTAAGAAAAATCCTAATTCAGAACCTGATATGATTCCAATTGTACATCCATATTTAACTTTCAAGGTTGTCGGTTTATACGACCCGAATAAAATCAACGTCTCAAAAGATCCGCTCAACGAATTACCGATGGAAACATATCGTCCGTCGTCAGCTGATCTCGTCCTTGACGCCGAAGGAAAACCAATCAATCCGGCTAAACCGATTGATACGTCAGGAAACCCGGTTGGTCTATTGACCAGTTCACCGAATATCCTGACGACGCTTGACAGCGCCTTAGCAGTTAACGGGAAACAAGCGATTTCATCCATTCGTTTAAAAGTCAAAGGAGCAGCGACCGTCAGCGAACAGTCTGAACAACTGCTACAAGACGTGAAGAAACAAATTGAACAAGAGACCGGTCTCATCGCGACGATCACGAAAGGCTCCTCCCCGCAACCGGTCGTGACGAAAGTCGTCGATGACGGGAAGACACTCGGCTGGATTGAACAACCGTGGATCCACATCGGTGCCGCGATGACGATTTTCCGTGAGACGAGCGTCGGCTTCTCCGGTGTCATCTTCGCGATGCTTGCCGTCGCCATCGTGTATGTCCTCGCGACGAGCTACGTCTCGATGCTTGCCCGCCGGAAAGAGTTCGCTGTCTTGCTCGCACTCGGCTGGCGGACGAAAGATCTTTACCGGATCGTCATGATTGAAGCCATACTGCTCGCAGGCTTCGTCTCGCTCGTCGCCCTGCTCGTCGAAAGTATTTTCTCGTATGTCCGCAATGAAACGATGAACGTACTGAGTCTCGTCTTGATCGCCGGGTTCAGCTTACTCATCTACCTGACTGGTGCTGCCTGGTCCGCCTGGACGATTCGTCAGATTTCGCCGTACGAAGCGATCAAGACCGGTGAATACGCCGCATCCTCACACATCAAACTGGGTCTGCGTTCGACCTTTACACTGGCGTTAAAGGAAATCTTCGGTAAATGGAAACGTAATGCGTTGTCGATTCTGTCGATTGCGTTACCGACAGCGCTGTTGACGTTCTTCCTGTTCGTGACGTTCCACTTGCAAGGCGTCCTCTATACGTCCTGGCTCGGCCAGTTCGTCGCGCTTCAAGTCGGTCCGATGCATTACGTGACGATGGGTGTCGCGATCACGATTGCCATCTTGACGACCGGAGAAATCATGTGGCAAAACGTCACCGACCGCCGCGCCTCCCTCGCCATCCTCAAAGCTGTCGGTTGGACAAATCGTTCGATCCGCCAATTGATTCTGCTTGAAGGGATGCTGATCGGATTAGTCGCAGGGCTGGTCGGTCTCAGCATTTCCTATCTGACGATTTACGTCCTCTATGATTTAGTCCCGTGGGACGAACCGCTCTTGATCGGTGTCTCGCTTGCTTTACCAATCCTGTTCGGGACAATCGCTTCACTGCTGCCGGCGCAAATCGCGGCACGGGTCAATCCGTATCAAGAGTTGAAAGACGCAGGTTAATCGCATCTAAATACAAAACAGGCATGATGGCTCGCGGCCATCATGCCTGTTTCGTGATTCATTGCTTTGGAATCGGCAACGTCTCTGTCAGTCCGAGTTCAATCACTTTATTTTTCTTTAAGCGGTACAACATGTATTGATCCTGCTTGTATGCCTTCAGCTTGACGGCGATTTGGTGGCGCCGCTCCTTACTTTCGTCCGTATCAGCATATGCCGGACGGACCTCGACGATTTGTGCTTTTCCATATTGTTTTTGGACATATTGCGTCACTTTTGCTTGAACCATTTTTTCATAGGCGACGTCCGGTCCCCGGTTGAGGACGACATAGCCGACGCAACCAATCAGTGTCAGTAAAAAGAATGCTAAGATGGACTTTTTCACAATGTTCCTCCTCGGCCAAGCGATTCGTCTTTCCTGTGAAACGTACTTCTTATCGCAAATAGTTGACCGTTCACTTCTTTCTATTTATACACAATCGCTTCGTTTCCTTCTTCCGCATCGATTTAAGTGATTAAATGATGGATGCGATCATTTACGGAGTTTCAAGACGGGTGAATTTTCTTTTAACCGGAAGTCATAATCCGCGCCATTGACATATAACGGATCTGTATACAGTGACGTCGCATCACTGACTTGTTTCTTAAATGCAGCAAACGACAAGGCGTCCTCTTCCCAAATCCAGTCACTCGTCTTGCCGGACTCTTTTTCATAGACGTTGCGTGCGAACTGATTCGTCGAACCGCTCGACACGTAATTGGCAATCATGATGCGGGACGGACCCGCCGTCACAGTATTTTCCTCGAAGCGTGTCGTTTCCACATAGTGCTGGACCAACAGTTGTCCGCCGTCTTCGCCCTTCGTATCGTTCCGGTAAAGGACATTTTGTTGAATCACCGTCTGTCGTGTCCCGCCCCGCTTGCTGTCGTAGCCGCCAATCGCGATGCCCGTGTAGTTGTTTTCATACACTGTATTCCCGACGACGTTAATCTGTTCAGCATATTTTCCGCGATGCTCGGATGTCACTTCGATTCCGATATCACTTCGATAGACGGTATTGTTGATGATGTCGATATTTTTCCCGCCGTCGACGTATATCCCGCCGGCAGCATACGCGTTCCCGTAAGCTGGGTTCCCGTAGGACGAGATGTCGTGGACGATATTGCCGGTGACGATTCCGTCCCGAACGTAATCTGTTCCGCTCGTCGCGACGCCCTCGTGCCCGATCAAATCGATTCCGATGTTATCATTTCGGCTGACCCGGTTCTCTTTGACGGTGAAGCGTCGGATGTCCCCGTTTAAGACAATTGATTCACTCGAACCGAGCCGGCAATCTTCGACACGATTTTTCGTAAGCGTGATGTCATGCATCGGTTCCGTCCCGTAGACGGCAATCCCGTGTCCGTTTCCGTCCTTCGACGACGTTTCGATCCGGCGGACGTTGTTTTGCTCGAGCGTCACGTCGTGGCTCGGTCCCGTCAGGTAAATACCGATGATCGTTTCATCGGCACGCTTCGTTTTGATGTCCTCGATGATGAAGCCGCGAATCGTCACATAGGCCTTCCCGTCCATCGTGATGAGCGCCGTTGTTCCATCTTGCGACTTGAGTTTTTTCCCGCTTAAGATGACTTCATCATTCCGGTACGGTCGAAAGACGACCGGTTTCGCCTTCGTCCCGCTGTTTTTGACGACGAGCGGTTCCGTGTAGACGCCGGCATGGACATATACGGTCGTCCCAGGTTTCGCTAACGCCGCTGCCTGTTTTAGCGTCCGGACCGGGTTTTTCCGGGATCCGTCTTGTACATCGTCACCGTCCAGTGCGACATGAATTTCATTCGCCCTGAGACTCGGGTTGATCCAGACGATGTAGAGAAAAACTCCTGCTAGAAGGAGAAACAAGAGGAGGATGTATTGATTTTTCACAAGTTTCACGTCCTTTAAAAAACGACCTGACGTGCAATCGTTTCGTCCCTTCTTTTCATTATACTTGATTTTCAGAACGGTCTCCTATTAAAAAGTCAGAAGCCGCTTCCTCGCTCCTGACGAATCGTTTAGATAATGGTCGTGAATTTTTTCGAAGTTTGATTCAAGGTCTCGGCCGCATGACTGACTGTATCAAACCGGCTTAACGTCTCTTCCATGACGCGGACGCTTGACGAGGCATCTTCGTTCGCCCGGGTAATCCCGGTTTCAATCCGGCTTAATTCCTTGTTCATGTCATCGGTCGTCGTTCGGACGTTGACGACGGCGAGTTCGACGAGTTTCGAAAGGTTTCTGACTTCCATCGCAACGACGTTAAATCCACTCCCGTGTTCACCCGCGCGCGCTGCTTCAATCGAGGCGTTCAAAGACAACAAGTTCGTTTGGGCGGCAATCTCTTTAATCGTCCCCGCGATTTTTGTGATTTCCGACGATTGTGCCTGTAAGTTCGCCAACGTCTGCAAATTGTTTTTGGCGTCCGTCGCCATTTTTTCAATCTTCCGCTTCAATTCTTCACTTTCCTGCTTTCCTTGAAGCGAACGCTCATCGAGATGTGTCGCGATTTGTTCGAAGGATGTTGCATATTCTGCAATCGTTTCCTGACGCGCCGTAATGTCTGACGCAATCTTGACGACGCCTACGACCTGGTCATTTTCGTAAATCGGCATATACGTCGCTTCGAGCCAAATCGCATTGCCTTGCGAATCAATCCGCTTGATTTTGTCAGCGGCACTAAAACCGCTCAGTAATTTCTTCCAAAGTTCCTGGTAAGCAGGACTGTTGACGAATTCCGTTGAACAAAACAGATGATGGTGCATACCGATCATTTCGTCGCGTCGGTATTTCATCGTCTTCGCGAACAGATCATTAACGTCGACGACACGGCGTTGTACGTCAAACCGGATCATGGCGACATTTGTTTTTAAGGCTTCCAGGACATGTGTAGATGAGAGTGTTTTTTCGTTTGAAAGGGGTGTAGTCAAGTGGGTGGTCTCCTTCAGGTGTACCTTAACCGATTGCGCTAGATGTTCATAAAATATGGATCTGAGGGTATCGAAAGGTGCAGTTTGGTTTATTTTTTGAATCATTGTGACCTTAAAAATCAAGTTTATTAGCAAAATAGGTATAACTTACTAGTTCGTTATCTCTATATAACCCTTTAAAGAGCCCTTAAAACATATATTCCGAAGAAAAGTTCAGATTGAGTATTATTAGAATAGCAAGTCTTATGATGTGATAACATTTTTTTGCTCACTCGCTTTAAAACATTGACTCGAAATCACAAAAACGCCCCCGTCGACGTTTACGAAAAGGACGTTGAAGCATTGTTCGATTGTCGTCATGCAAAACAAACGCTGGGAATTTACTCAAAAATGAGATGACCGTCTGCCTTGAGCAGTTCAACCGTTCGCGCGAGCGTGACATCTTTGACGAGAATATAGTCCGTATCATATGTGGATAAAGCAAAGATACTGATTGCATGTGCTGCAAGAGGACGAATCAGTTCAGATAAAATACCCGTCAATGCAAAATCAAGTGGACCTTCGACCTTGATTGCCCGAAATCCGGACTCGATTTTTACGTATGTCTCGGCTGTCGGAATTTTGGATGTCTCGCAGACGACCGATAGCTCATCACGTGTTTTCATGATGTTCCAAAATGATCCACTCTGAAAAATCCATTTCGGTACTATGGCTTCAACCGCATAGCGGACAACCGATAATTTTTCTGGTAAGACTGTTAAGTTCAATTGTTTATCCCCCTCTTACCTGAGATGCCATAAGAATACCTCCGAATCTTAGCCTTGTACAGGTCCAGATTTCGGAGGTGTTTTTTTACGCCTTCGTCCAGTTTGCGACAAGGGTGACATCCGCTGCGACGAGTGTCGTCGAAATCGGACAACGGGCATCGACGATTTTTTGCAATTCCTGGACCCGTTCTTCCGTTTCCGATGTTGTGACCTTCGCATGGACCGTGACCCGCTTGAATTGTGTCCGGACAGACGGGTCACCCATCATGCCGCGTGGGTCAATCGAACCTTCGACTTCAAAGTCGATTCCTTGTAAATCAAACTCAATCTCTTTTGCGACGAAGT
The DNA here is from genome assembly GCF_018618705.1 of Exiguobacterium sp. H66. NCBI lineage: Bacteria > Bacillati > Bacillota > Bacilli > Caryophanales > Exiguobacterium > Exiguobacterium sp. H66. The sequence goes on along the minus strand of NZ_JACSMQ010000009.1, from coordinate 107,152 downwards.
TCGCGACCGCATTTTCACAACCGACGAGCGCGACGAGTAATGTCGCAAGCGGATTCGCTCCTTGATCTCCACCACCCATGCTTTCCGGTTCATCAATCCGAATCGTATGACTCCCTGCCTGACCTTCCGTGTACATTCCTTTTGAGACTGCTGTTACTTTTTCGATCACAATCAACCGCTCCTTTTAATCGTTTAGTTTTTCAATATGAAAGTAGATTATTCAACGACGTTGCCTTCAGCCGGAATCGGGTGAGCATGCAGCAGCTTCGCGAAGTGCATCAAGTTGTAGGCCATGACTTTCGCGTGCCCTTGCGTGAACGCGTTGTTTTTTCCGTTTGCTTCAATGAAGGACGGACCGGGTCCCGCTTCACCGACCCAGTACGTATCGACGTTCGGCGGAATCGTAAAGCCGATATGTGATAATCCGTAAAGGATGGACGCCGATGCATGCTTCGCCCCGTCCTCGTTCCCCGTGACGATGACTCCCCCGACTTTGTTGTAATAGATGTATTGCCCTTTCTCATTTGTTAACCCGCTGCCGCCATACAACCGTTCGATGACTTGCGTCGCGATGCTGCTCTTCTCACCGAGCCACAGTGGCGTCCCGATGACGACGATATCCGCCTGTTTGACTTTTTCAAAGATTGCCGGCCACTCGTCCCCGTCTCCCTCGTCAGTCGTCACACCATAGGCGACGTTATAATCGACGACACGGACAATTTCCGACGCGATGTCAAAGTCTTGATAATAAGCCATCACTTCGTTGATTAAGGCTTCCGTATTCGATAATTCGTCTGACGATTTTAATGAACAATTCAAAAATAGAGCTCTTGTCATCCGTCCCAACTCCCTTATCGTCTAGCATCCACGTACTTTTTTATAATTCCTTTGTTTTTGATTCGTCAAACCTGACCGTCCTGCATTTGAAACCGTCACAACTTCTCCATTCAAAAAAATTGAACTTTTATTTTAAAACCTCGAAAAAATAATTTTCAGACCGATAGTATATATATCACTAACTAGAAATCCACCAGGAGGTCCATCTATGACTGAAGCAAGAACCCATTCCATTCGCACACGTTTGTTACTGATCGTCAGCTCCATCCTCATCATCTTTTTCCTCTTTAGTAGTGCCGCCCTTTATTACAACACGAACCAAACAGCGGTTTCGACGCTTAAAAAAACAGCGGAACAAGACGCACTCCGGATCGCTAAAACATTCGATACGGCTGCCTACGCTGAATTTTTAAACAATCCGACCGCTTCCGAGAATTATGAAACGCTTCGTGAATCGCTCGATACGTTACGGCAGCAAAACGGTTTACTGTATGCCTATACGGCAACGGTCGACCAAAATAAAGTCAACTTGTTGATTGACGGTCTACCGAAAGCAGAAGCGGCAGCCATCAACGATCCTGCGACCGGTGCCGTCGCAAAGGATATGAAACACGTCCTGAACGGTGAGACCCATACGACGGACGTGATTGATGATCCGGAATACGGACAATACGTCAGCGTTTATGTGCCGCTAAAAGATGCTTCGAACACGGTCATCGGCATATTAGGTGTCGACATCGCAGCAAAAGACGTCGATGCGCTGACGACCGCTTTACTCAAACAAAACCTACCGCTCTTCATCGGTTTATTACTGATTTTACTTGCACTCACCTTAGCTGCCTTGTACTATATGCTCGGACGGAAGCTGAAACCGCTCGAGACGCTCCAAGCCGTCTCGGAAAACATCGCGGCCGGGCAACTTCGGCAGGCGGATACACAACTGACCCAGCTCGAAATCAAATCGCAGGATGAGATTTATTCGCTCGCCCACTCGATTAAACAGATGAATGACATGTTACGGACGATGATCACCGACATCTCGCAGACGTCACTTCTCGTCCACGAGACGAGTCAATCGATCGACGACAGTACAACGGAAGTTCTCGACGGTTCAACACAAATCGCACAGACGATGACGGAAATCGCGACCGGGACCGAAAGTCAGACCCACGTCACGTTATCATTGACGGATGAAATGGATGCGTTCTCGAAATTAATCGGGGCGACTTCGACGGAAGGTGAACAGGTCCAGATGACGGTAGCTGAGATGCGTGACATGACTCACGCCGGACGTTCCCAAATGGAACGGTCGGTCGGTCGGATGGAAACGATCCATCAACAAGTTCACGCTTCAACAAACCAAATCCAGCAACTGAAACAACAATCGACGGAAGTCCAAGCGCTCGTCACAATCATCCGTGACATTGCGGCGCAGACGAATCTACTTGCACTGAACGCCGCGATTGAGGCAGCACGTGCCGGAGAACAAGGAAAAGGCTTTGCTGTCGTCGCGTCCGAAGTCAAAAAACTGTCGAACCATGTCGCAAGCAGCGTCAATGAAATCGCGGCGATCGTCCAAAGCGTCCAGGAAAACACGCAGCAGATGGAAAGCAGTTTTGCTTTGACGCTGCAAGAAACAGTGTCCGGACAAACGGATATTAAAGAGACGGATGCTTCGTTCCGCCACCTCGCTGAACATGTCACAAGCGTCGCCTCGTCGATGGCACAAATGACCGATCAGATGACGCAAGTCACGCAATCGGAACAAACCATCCGCAGTGCTTTGCACGAAATCGCGACGGTCGCAGAGGGACATACGGCAAACAATGAGGAAGTCGCAGCCGCTTCTGAACAAATGATTGCGACGATTACGGGCCTGCATACGCTTGTCGCGACCCTCAACACAACTTCTCGTCACCTGGAAGATCAAACGAACAAATTCTCGTTATAATGAAAACCGCGCAGTGCCCAAATGGGATACACTTGAAAAAGTGAACCGTTTGGGTTTTTCTATTGTTAGACGTCACTCGCCGGTACCGTGTAATCATGATTGGACTACCGTAAAATCAAATCGACACCTAGAAAGTGAGGCACCTTATGGTCATCAAACTATCACCGCTCAAACCCGTCTATTATGAAGGCGGTGAACGCGCCGTTCTCCTCTTACACTCGTTTACGAGTAATCCGAACGACATGAAACCGCTCGGACGTTATTTGCAACAAAATCAGTATTCGTGTTACACCCCGATACTTAGTGGTCATAGTCTGCCGGCAGAAGACCTTCTGACCTATGGACCAGCCGACTGGTGGCAGGATGCGCTCGACGCTTATCAACTGTTGCAGGACAAAGGATTTGAAAAAATCGCCGTCGTCGGGATTTCGCTTGGCGGTGTCCTTGCGTTAAAACTGGGACAGGAAATGCAGATCAACGGTGTCGTAACACTGTCTGTGCCGATGTACAAGAAAGCCGGTTCCTTGCAAAAACGGCTGTTATATTATGCCAATCGTTATAAACAAATCGAAGGAAAAGAAGACAAGCAAATCCAGTCGGAAATGGAAGCGCTCCGACATCTCCCCGTTGATTCATTGGTCGATTTTGAACAGCTCGTCAACCAAACACGGGACAACTTGGCGCAAATCGATTCGCCGATTCGCATCCTGTACGGAGAATTAGACGCGCCCCTGTACAAAGAAAGTGCCGAGGAGATTTTTAACCGCGTGGCGTCAGACCAGAAATCAGTCAAAGGATTTGCCCAATCAAAACATTTGATGACGTTAGGTAAGGACAGAAACGACATCAATGAAGAGATTCTTACCTTCTTAAACGAGCTGACGTGGTAGAAGACGTGCATTGAAAAAAGTTCAAATTATTTTAAGGCATCCTGTTCGCTACGGGATGCCTCTTTTCATATCGTCAGCCTGTAGAGAATCAAACTAATTGACGAAGTAAATAATAGATGATATATTTATCTCGAATTAAAGATATTTGAATTAAAGACAATAGAGGTGAACGACATGGAACAGCCGAATCCGAACTTAAAAGCGTTGACCGTCATGGTTCGGGCCGTCGATGCCCTTCATGAAGTCATCAAACAGGATGTTGCCAAGTCCGGACTAAATCCGACTGATTTTTCCGTCCTCGAGTTGCTGTACCATAAAGGAAGGCAACCGATTCAACTAATTGGTAAAAAAGTCTTGATTACGAGTAGCAGCATCACCTATGTCATCAATAAGCTTGAAAAAAAGAACTACGTCGTCCGACAGGCGTGTCCGACTGATCGGCGCGTGACATTTGCCGAACTGACCACAGAAGGCCGAGAATTAATGGACACGATTTTTCCGGAACATGAGAAAACAATCAATCAGGTGTTCGAAGGAATTGACCCGTCTGACATCGAAGCGTTGATTAACACTGCTAAAAAAGTCGGCTATCAGGCACAAAACCATTAATTTTTTAATAGATATCTCGAATTCGAGATAATAATCAAAGGAGCGATTTTTCATGAATGAATTAAAAGGAATCCACCACGTCACGGCAATTACAAGCAGTGCCGAGAAAAACTATGCGTTCTTCACAAATGTCTTAGGGATGCGTCTCGTCAAGAAGACCGTCAACCAGGATGACATCCAGACCTATCATCTATTTTTTGCCGACGACAAAGGGTCAGCCGGGACCGATATGACATTCTTTGATTTTCCGGGCATCCCAAAAGGAACACACGGTACAAATGAAATCTTTAAAACTGCTTTCCGCGTGCCGACGGATGCAGCACTTCAGTACTGGATCAAACGGTTTGATAAATACGACGTCAAACATCGTGGCATCAAGGAACAGTTCGGGAAACAGACGCTCTCGTTCGTCGATTTCGACGACCAGCAGTATATGCTGATTTCAGACGAGTTGAACGAAGGTATCGCCTCCGGAACCCCGTGGCAAAACGGTCCCGTTCCATTAGAATTCGCGATTACGGGCTTAGGTCCGATTCACATCCGGATCGCGGAATTCGACCGGTTAAAAGACGTCTTGGAAAAAGCGATGCTGATGCGGGAAATCGATCAGGCCGGTTCCCTGCATTTGTTTGAAATGGGTCAAGGCGGAAACGGCGCCCAGGTCATCGTCGAGCATAACCTGCTCCTGCCGAGTGGACGTCAAGGGTTCGGCACCGTCCACCACGTCGCGTTCCGCGTCGAAGACACGGCTGCGTTAAATGAATGGATCGAGCGGATGCACCAGTTACAATTCAACACATCTGGCTACGTCGACCGATTCTTCTTTGAATCCCTGTATGCCCGGGTCGCCCGCGGTGTCTTGTTCGAATGGGCGACAGACGGTCCTGGTTTCCTAGGTGATGAGCCGTACGAAACGGTCGGAGAAAAGTTATCCTTGCCACCATTCCTCGAATCCCAACGGCAACAGATTGAACAAATGGTCCGTCCGATCGATACCGTCCGAAGCACACGGACGATTGAAAAAGAATATCTTTAAGAAGGAAACACTACTTTAAGAGGAGGAAACAATCATGACAAAATTAAACATCGGCATCATCTTAGGCTCAACACGGGAAGGCCGTTTAAGTCCGCAGGTAGGCAGCTGGGTCAAACAACTGGCCGACCAACGCGGCGACGCCAACTATACGATCATCGACATCGCCGAGTACAAATTACCGCTGCTTGGTGAAAAGGACGGCGACGCAACAGGAGCAGCCGCCTGGTCTGAAGCAATTGCGGCGCAAGATGGGTTTGTCTTCATCACCCAGGAGTACAACCACTCAATCTCCGCTTCCTTAAAAAATGCCCTTGATTACCTCCGGGTCGAGTGGCATAACAAAGCGGCAGGGATCGTCTCCTACGGCTCAGTCGGCGGTGCGCGTGCGGCAGAACATTTGCGCGGCATCTTAGGTGAATTGATGGTTGCCGACGTCCGGGTCCACCCCGCTTTATCGTTGTTCACGGATTTTGAAAATGGAGCTGTGTTAAAGGCGGCATCCGTCCAGGAAACTTCCGTGAACCAGATGCTTGACCAGGTCATCCCGTGGGCGACCGCCTTAAAAACGATTCGCTGAGCACCGCATCGTGGTGAAATACCTATGCAAGCGCACTAAAAAAGCGACTCCGGCACGATACCGAAGTCACCTGATTGCCACTCTTTTATAAACGTAAGGCGTAGTTCCGAAGCAGGAGCTACGCTTTTTTGTTAGCAGCACGTCATAACGTCGTTGCGACTTCCTGCAGGTCATCCGCCGTCTCGGCAATCGATTCTGCGACGGTCCGCATTCCTTCGATTGTGCCGGCGACATCCTGCGTATCGCTCGACAAGTCGACGAGTTGTTTTGAGACATGGATCGTCTGATTCGAAATCACTGTGAAGGCCGCGACGACACGGGCGAGTTCGCTTGTCGTCTGCGTGACTGACTGTTCCGTTCCCGCCATCTGCCCCGAGACCGTCATCATTTTCGACGTGATTTCCTGCGCGATATCGGACGCTTCCGCGGCTGACCGTTTGCTTTCTTCCGCTAACTTGCGGATTTCCTGGGCGACGACGGTAAAACCGCGCCCCATCTCACCGGCGCGTGCTGCTTCGATCGAAGCATTCAGACTCAATAAATTCGTCTGATCGGAAATTGCTGTGACCATCGCAGCGATCCGCTCGATTTCTTGCGACAGGAACGCGAGCTGGGCAACTTGTTCCGTCGTTGCCTTCATGTCCGTGACCACGGCTTCGAAGCGTTGTGTTTCCGCTTCGACCAGTTTGACGCCGTCTTCCGCTTCTTTGACGGCCTCTGCCAACTGACTAGAGATTTTCTCCGTCGTCATCGAAACGTTGTTCGCATGCCGCTCCATCTCCTGGAAACTCGCTGACGATTCTTCACTCATCGCCGCCAGTTCCTCGGTCGATTTTTGGACAGCGACACCGATCCGTTGTTTCGCGTCCATCACGTCCTGCCGTTCCCGGTCGACAGTCGCTTCATACATCGTCAAAACGATTTGTTGTTCGAGATTGAATAACTTCCCGACAGAACGCAACATTTTCATCTTTTCGAGCTCCGGCCAAGTACTTCGTTCGACCTGTCCGCTAAAGACGTTTAATACATTCTGAAAAGCGGCGATGTACCACTTATTATGTAGGCCGATCTGAACATGACGCATGGCAATCCGTTGCCGCACCGCAATATAATCTGTCGTCACTTTACCTTCGAACATTTGTAAAATGTGCGTCGCGAGCGTCCCTTTTAACCGCTCAAGTGTTGAGTGCCGTTCAATCAGTTGCTTGAGTTCCGGCACACGGACGAGTTCTGCATAAAAGGCATCGACCATCTGTGGCATCCAGTCTTTGACGTCATCACGGATGACCCGGACGTTTTGTAAATCCTCGACCGTTAAATCAATCAATCGGAGTTGTTTCACCAAGTCTGTCCCGAGTTCGAGCTCGACTTCGCTTGCGACCGATGCACGTGCTTTCTCAAAGTCGTTTCCTTGTCGGTTCGCTGACCACCATTTCATCATCCATTCCCCCAATCATTCGTTCCCTCCCTAGTATCGGTTCATTTTCCAGATATTAAACGCTTTCAACACACTTTTTTCTTTTCTAGAACAAAATCATATGGATGATCGGCTTATCGTAGTCGTTGATTAATTATTTCCTTATCTTACGGTTTTGTTAGTTAACGAACCCGTGACGAACTGCTACACTAGATTTAAGTTTTTCACCACTTTAAGGGAGACTCCGCTATGCGAAAGACCACTCACGCACTTCAACCCGATTTGACGGATTATCAAAAAATTATCCGCTTGATTCAAGGACTCCATCATATTCACCCAGAGCCGATGAGAGCAGCACATTATCAAAAGCTCGCTGCCTATCTTCCCTACCCGCCACTCGAAGAACTCGAACAGCGTTTTGACTCCTGGACGAATTTATTGCAGGAAGCGGGTGTCATCACGGAAGGACAACTGACACCGGCAGAACTGTCGACATTGAACCGACCAAAACCAGGAACAGGACCAAAAAAGCGCTGGACGGTGGAACAAAGCATCGCTCATTACGTCGAGACATACGGGACGCGCGTGACGATTAAACGCTATTCCGACTTACGCGAGACCGAGCGTCGTATGGTCAGCAGCAATACGATCATCCGCCATTACGGGACGTGGAAAAATGCGTTGGAACAGTTTGCCTTGTCCTCAAACGGCTGTTTTACGAACGAAGACTGTCTCAATGGATTACGGCAAGCCGCGGACGAATTAGGTGATCGTTTGACGAGTCAGACGTATGCACGGTGGGCGCGCGAACACCAGGCGCCTTCATTAACATTATTGATTGAACGGTTTTCGAGTTGGCGGGAAGCCGTCCGGTATTATGAAGCTCATGATTTCGAAGCGTGACGACCGTAAAAAAAGGACCATCCCGCTCGAGGATCGTCCTTCTTCGACTTATCATGTGTTTACGTTGACAGCTAACCAGTGGTCAAGCCGTTCTAATTGTGACGTGAACCCTTCTTTCATTCCCATCTCAAGAACTTGACGGACGGCTTCCGCTGACCCGAAGTCAGACCGGAAGATGACCCGCGTCTTTCCGTCAAGCGCTTCGAATGTCGTCTCATTTTCGCTTCCTGGTAAGGTTTCAGAAATCGTTCCTGCCTCGTCCGAAAAATAGTCGGCATGGGCATAACGGACTGGGGCGTCGATACTCCGGAAGATTGCTTTCCCCCATGACTCCATCCCGTAAAAGTCTCCTTGTGCCGGATCCAGACACCGCATGCAGTAATGCCAAACGCCGTTCGGGACAAACTCGAACTGTTTGATTTCCGTCTCCCAGCCGGCTGGTCCCCACCATGCCTCGAGGTGATCTTTTTCTGTGAATGCAGAAAAGACCAGGTCACGCGGTGCATCAAACGTCCACTCCATGATTAAGGTTGATCCGTCAAGCGTCGTTTTCAACTTTTCAGTCATCATCCGTCACTCCTTCAGTTGGTTTTTCCTGCAGCTCTAAAAGATACGATTCAAGGCGTAACATCCGTTCCTCGACTTGTTGTTCGAATGATCGGCTCCACGCTGTCAGCTTAAAAAAAGTTTCCAGGCGCAAATGATAGATCCGCCGATTACCGAGCGGTTTTACCTGGACGATCTCAGCATCATGTAGCGTCCGCAAGTGTTTCGAGACTTGCGGTTGATTTAAACTCAATCGCTCCGCAATCTCTCCGACCGTCAACGGTCCCCGTTTCAACAAGTCGACGATCGCAAGACGGTTTGCGTCTGCTAAGGCGACGATGATCTGTAACATCGGTTCTGTCATGGCTGTCACCTCTTCTATACCTTATATATACCCGAAAAGGAATATTCCAAACGAGGAATATATAAATTTGAGCGAATTGATTGTCGCCACGAGCGGTTCTACTGTATCGTCAATCACAGTGAATGACGAAGAAAGCGTGGGATTTCAATGAAAACAGAATGGTTGGAAGCATTTCAGATGACGGCTGAAACAAAAAGTTTGACGAAAGCGAGTGAGTTGTTACATCTGACACAACCGGCACTCAGTAAACAGATTAAGAATTTAGAACACGATCTCGGTACAAACGTCTTTCACCGCTCGGCGACGGGGGTCGCTTTGACGCCGGCCGGCGAAATCGTTTATGCACAAGCCTTACAGATTTTGTCGCAACTGAGCGACATGCAACGGCAAATTGACCAATTGCAGGGGCAGGTTACGTTCACACTCGGGTCATGGCCGAGTGTCGCGATGTCCTACTTGCCGCAACACTTGGCGCTCCATCCGTCGGCAAACGGTCCGGAACTCAAAATCAAGACGGCCCATACGTATGTCGAATTGATGGCAGGACTCGAGCAACACCATTACGACGGTGTCCTGCTCGACGACCGGCAAATCGACCATCCGTATCCGTCGACGCATCTTTATACGGAACAGTTTTTACTCTATTTTCACCGTGAAGATGAACGGTTTACGGGGTGCGACGACGTCCGGTTCGACCAGATCGAGGCTGCTTCGTTTCTGTCGTTACCGACCGACTGCGACTCGACGAACATCTTAAAGGCAGCGTTCCAAGAGCGCGGTGCCACTTATACGGCTGCTTCCGAAATGGAGTTCGGGTCAAGCGTGCTCGGTTTCATCCGTGCTAAGCTCGGGATTGCCATCTTACCGGAGATTTTCCAGGACGGACTTCCCCCGGAAATCCGGACATTGCCGATTACAGGGTTCGATGTCAAACGTGAATTATCGCTTCTGACGCGTGACGCGACGCATCACAAGACATTGCTCGGTTTGATTGGTCATGACTAAAACGGATGATCCACTATACGAAAACAAAGCTCGAGTTCCCGTTGTGCTTCGGGAAGTCGCGCTTTGTTTTTACATATAACCCGGCAAGTGGCCAATTTGACCTTAAGCCTCCTTGACATCAAGCAGCGGCCGCACTTCCATCCGCCAGCCGTACTGTTCCGCTTCCGCAAGTTGCGTCGTCGGATGAAGCAGCGCCAAGTCGACGGCCTGCTCCAAATCATCCGCTTCAAAAAGGATCAGGCTGCCGATTTGCTCCGGTTTACGCGTATCCGGTCCATCCTGCCGTTCAATCTGACCATCAAGGAGCCGGGCTTGTTTCGTCTCTTCCCCCGGACGCCATTCATACAAGACCTTCGTCTTTTCAAAAAAATCTTCAAGTGGTGGATTACACCGTTCCATGACGGCATCGAGCTCTTCTTGCGAGGACTGATTCATCTTTTCTGCATCGTAATAGCCGATGAATAGAAAGTACATCCAATCCCTCCTAGTTCTAAGGCTTTCCTGACACGTCGCTCTTTAAAAAAATACCCTGATTTGAGTTGACTTACTCGCTTAAATCCCCTATTTAACAGAAAAACCCCTTGTCTCCCTGACAAAAACAAAGGGTTTCTTATTTAATGGTAATCTTGCGTAACAGATACAGCGCGTACACCATTGACGGAATCGCCATGACGAGCACCACGATACGCAACAGTCCATAAATGAAATTCAATTCTATACTATCCGTGCCTAGATCCTTCTTCCTATTAGTAATCAAGCGACTTCGCGACGACCTGCCGCGTTTTTTCAAAACCGATTCGCTCGTAAAAGACATCGACCCCGTCGTTGCTCATCCAGTAATCGAGTTCAACCTTATGTATTCCCTGCTCACGTGCCCGCCGTTCAATGTCTTCGAGCAACAGGCGACCGTAGCCGTTCTGCTGTTTCGTATCCATGATACAGAGGTGATGGACGCGGACTTTTGCGTCAGCAAACTTAAATGCACTCTCAGCACGTCTGACGTACTCAATCCACGCGTAACCGATTGCTTCATCCTCCACTTCGAGGACCAGGAACTGATACAGCGCTTCCCCGGCGATTTTTGTAAAAAAAGCACGGACGGCATCAACGTCGTACGGCTTAAAATGATGCGGTTGCTGACGCACATGCGGCTCATGGACGTACCGGTTGAGTCGTGCCAGGACGTCGACGTCCGTTGTTTCGATGATTCGCATCGAGTACACTCCCGTCTTAATGTGTGATTTGCCCATTGAAGATATACGGCACCGTTTGTTGTTTCGTCAAGATGTGTTCATACTCCGGCTCGAGCTGCATGTAGCGGACGGCGTCCGGAATCGAAACCCATGTGATGTCTTCGATTTCATCCGGGAAGACGGTCCCGATGACACCACCGACGATTTCCGCCGTGAAAAAAAAGAACAGGCAGTGTTCGTCGACTTGCGGGAAAAACGCTTCACTGACGTGTAACAGGTCTCCGACTTCGACGTCAAAACCGGTCTCTTCCTTCGCTTCGCGAATCGCTGCTTCCGGTAAAGTCTCACCTGCCTCGACCGTCCCGCCCGGTAACGTGTAATACGAATACGACGGTCCGATGTTTTTGACCATCAACAGCTGATCCCGCGTCTCATTGAATAAGACGTTATAAACGATATTTTTCCGTACAGTCATTCCTTACTCCCCCAAATGAACAGATGGTATTTTTTAACTTACTTACTAAAACATATTCCATTTCGAACAAGATATTCACCTTATTTAAATGGTATTATTCGAATAGGTAAAACGAATTTAACCTTAAGCGACCGCTTACTCCCCCTAAAAAATGACTCCGCTCAATGGGGAAATTCGCTAAAAACACCTTACCGTCTCCAGCTGTAATGCATCAACTGTATCCGTTGACCGTTGAACGCCACTTCTTCTTTCTTGTCTACGCGCTTAAATCCGTTGTGCGTCAAGATTTTTTGCGAAGCGATGTTTGCATCCGTCGTTTTGGCCTCGACTTCATCAATGTCGTGTTCCCGACATTGTTCGAGTAGCAAGCGGACGGCTTCTTTGGCGATTCCTTTTCCCGCATGTATTTGTCCGATCCGGTAGCCGAGTTGAGCAGTTTTTTCGATTTGGTTCCGGTCGACCAGATTGATCCGACCGAGAATTGTTCCGACTTCGTCCTTGATCAGGTAAAAGAACGAACTGCCGTCTTGCTGTTCCTGCAGGAGCGCCGCGTGCCGTTCCTTGAACGTCTCCGGCAAGTAATAGGCGTCGCCCCGTGAAGGAATCGATTGTTCGAAGTAGAGACGGTTTTCGGTTTCAAAGGCATATAGTGCTTCTATGTCTTTCGCGGTACAGCTCATCAGTTGGATGTTCATGTTATCCCTTCTTCATCTCAAGAATTGTTGCAACAAAAACACGAGCAGCCATAATAACAGAAGCCCCGTTGTATTGACGGCAATGGTTTTAGACAACGGATCTTTCGACGTGTTCCGGAAACTGAACACATACAGGACGAACATTGTTACGTACAGGACAGAAAACCACTGCGTGACTATAAAAAGGAGCATTCCGGTAATCGTTACGTTTGTCGCCAGGCCGTTTTTTTGTCGGTTTTCGATTCTTGTAAACATCTAGTGTCCTCCGTTCTGCATCATCTCGCTTTTTCCTTAAGTACATTATTCCTTGTTAATAAAATCCAATTATTCCTTCCTATTCCGATATTTTCTAATTATAATCATATAGAATGCCGTTCCTCATCATCGCTCAAGTCAGGAACCTTCATGTTTATCAAACGAAAAGCAATTGATTTAGTCCGTCGCTGTTGTGAGATCCCGTCTGCTAACAAAAAAGACACAGCACTAAAAATTACTGTGTCTTCGATGACTTTTGCTTTTTTCCGACAAATACTATCGCACACAATAGGAAAAGAGTCCCTAAACCAGTACCGACGAGCATCGCGGAGTCAAACAGGTTACTCAGTCCAAGCCCCCCCATGATGGCGGCAGCATACAGCAGGAAAAACATGACTGTATAATTTTTCTTCAATTTGCATCAACCTTCTATATCGCTAGTATACTCGGACATTCATTCATTTGAATACACGCAGCCTAAAGCAATGGACGTGATTCTAGTCTTTTACCGCAAAATCATCGCCGCCTCACTTGCAGGTTCACTGTTTGCGATCGTACTCGGACTGTTCGTGCCGGATCCGAGTACTGATATCAGTTATTCAATCCTGCGATATCTCTCGACCGTGATCATCAGTATTCCTGCCTATTTGATGTACAGCTTTCCGGTCCTCTTCCTTTATGGTGGGACGACATCGATTTTGAGTGAGACATTCAGTCGATTCATCTACCGAAACCAAACAAAGAATGCAAAAGAAGTCGTTCTTTCCGGCATACTCCATGTATCGTTCGGTCTCGTTTTTCTTGTCCTCAACCCCCTTATTGCTTTCCTCAGCGTGATTGCTGCCGTCCTGTTCTTTACGGTCGATTGTTATTTACGAAGAAGACAAGCGACGTACCGATGGACGCAGGCATTGATGAGCCTTGAAATACCGCTTGCCGTTTGGATCTTGTTCTCGGGAACCGACTATCTTATAGGTCTGTTCCAATCCCTAATCACCCTCTTGCAGCATACTATCAATTGAAAAGGAGTCGTTACATATGTCAGTAACTACCTGCCATCGCGCATTTGGCGTCTATGGCTTACTCGTAAAAGACCATCAATTATTAGTCATCAACAAAAATGGCGGTCCGTACATTAATCGCTATGACCTCCCGGGAGGCAGCCTCGAAGCGGGCGAAGTGTTAGCCGATGCGATGCGTCGCGAGTTCTGCGAGGAGACGGGGCTCGAAATCGAAATCCTCCAAAACATCGGCGTGATTGACTTTAAACTGCCGTGGCTTTGGCGAAATTTCACCGACGTCCACCACATCGCCGTCTACTACACCGTCAAGGCAATCGGCGGTGCCATTACTGTTCCGGAGCAATTCGACGGACAGGATTCGCTCGGGGCTGTCTGGGTCTCGGAACAGGACGTGACGCCTGACAATGCATCACCGCTCGTCCTCAAAGCCTTTGACTGGATCCGGTCGGCGCAGTTAGGAATCGAGGCAGAAACGTATGATGCCTGGACTGTTTTGAAGTAATGTTTTAAAAAACTGCTTTCAATTCTTCCCCGCCTTCGAATAATTCACCATCTTCATCCACATATTCGACTTGAATTTTGCCATGCGAAAGGTAGTTGTTTGACTGCAGTGTTGTACTCAAGTTGTTTAAACGCTTTTTGTCAGTCGTTTGTTGCTTGCGGTGAAGGGTGATACTGATTGTCGGTGGAATTTTCGTATCACGATAATCCACCTCGGCACCCGGCTGAAGCTTTAACGCCATCACGCTTTCTTCAGCAAAATGGACAAGATAATCCGCATCGTTCCCGAACACCGCTCCAACAGACGGCTGGATGACCACGACTACATCGGCTGTCCACTGTTCGACGTAATAGGTATCCACAACTTTGTTTGTCGACTGGTCGAGATAGACTAAAAACTCAATGCCTGTTTTGCGATCGATGACTTGCGCCGCGTAATCAAATGCTACATGATTCCCCATGTTGTCAAAGTAGACATCTACAACTTCGGCCTCTTTATAATGTTGTTCCAGATAAGCTTCTGCTTGGCGTTTGACGATTTTTTCTTGCTCCGCGTCTGGTTGCATCGACCGGATGAAGAGGACTCCGAGTATTATAGTAGTTCCGAGAATTAATCCAAAACCGAATAACATACCTTTTACGAATCGACTCATCTGTCTCCTCCTATAGTGAGCGTCCTATGCATACGGAGCAAAATTTAACGTGATGCCATTTCTTAGCTAAAGAAAGTGTAGGTGGAATCCTTGAAATACAAAATCCAGTTCTTGTTGGTTAGTTGCCTGACGTCATTCGTTTTATGTGCCTGTTCGGCAGACGACGCCTACGTCATCGTCGACATACAAGGAGACCAGATCTTTTTAGGACCGGACGAACAGGACCCGGACGCCTCCTATGCGTTGACAGAAGTCACGGTTGACCAGAAAACACGGATTTATGGCAAGCGGGACAACCAATCCGCTTTAAAGAAACATGACGTCATCAAGTTCGACTATCGGACGGATCAGGAGCCGCTTGTCGAAACGATTGAGCACGGCAATTAACGACAGAAAGAAGGTCATCCTTGTGGAGATTACAGGAAAACGGATTCTCGTCACCGGAATCAGCGGGACACTTGGCCCACGGGTCGCCCGCCGTTTTATAGAAGAAGCAACCGAAGTCCGCGGACTCGTGCGGAGTGAAGGACAAGCCGACCGTTGCAAACAACTTGGGATTACGCCCGCGTTCGGTGACTTGACGGACGCCGCAGCGCTTGAAACAGCGATGCAGGACATCGACATCGTCGTCCACTGTGCCGCTTACCTCGGGGACGACATCGAGCTTGCCGTAGCAGCGAACGTCACCGGAGTCGAATATCTCGCGGCTGCCGCGCTTGACGCGCGCGCCTTATTCCTCCATATCTCGACGACTTCCGTTTACGGCGAACCGGCGGGCGGTCTCATAACGGAAGCGACGCCACTGAGCGACGATCATCCGGCACCGTACATCTTGACGAAGGTACGGTCCGAACGGATTTTACAACAGTATGCGACTGACGGGCTTGACGTCATCATCCTCCGTCCCGGTGCGATCTGTGCCGAAGAAAACTCTTACTGGGGCGACCGGCAAGTCAAACGGATGCAGGAAACAAAAGTCGTCACATGGGTCCATCCGGACGATGTGGTCAACTGGGTCCACGCCGATAATTTGGCGGAGATGGTTCACCTTGCCGTCCGGCGCGCAACACCTGGAGAAATCTTTCATGCAGTCGACGCCAACATCCCGGAGACCGAATTTCGGATGCAACTGATAAAGGCGTCCGGTACACCCTATCAGATGCCGGACCGACCGGTTGAACGCCCTCTCTACACAACGGATAAAATCACGGCACTCGGCTACACACCTGTCCGTTCGTTTTCGGAGACGATGCAGCGATTGATTGAGTTGTTTTGAACGTATCTTTGACAGCAATACCGAAAGACGCCATAACGCGAATTAATCAGGCGTGACGGCGCTTGAGTTCCGCGCTTTGCTTGTATCTGCACACAGTAACGCCTGCTCGAACTCGACGCGCACGTTGTTGAAGAACAGAAAAACACGCCGACCCGCGACCGTTTTCTTGAAATGACACAGCTCCTGAAAAAACGGCGACTCAATCAAATGAAGAAAATCAGAAATCATCTGCTCTGACGCGTCACGAAGATTGATTTCCATATCGTGATGCTTCAGCTTGTATCCTTTTCGAAACCAACGTTTGGTCGGACGCGGAATGAGTGTATAGGACACGCCGTAACTTTGGACGAACTGTTCATACTGACGCTGATTCGCTTTGCTGCACGAGATGACGAATTCCTGCATCGCCAGTTCCTTCACCAATTGCGGTAAAGCGGACGGGACACCATCGACGGAATATGGCAAATCAATCGTCACCCAGTTTGCCTCCGGATCGATTCCGTATGTTTCTTCCACTTGTAAATCAATCGCATCGGGACTCAGGAATTCTGCACCTTGATCGAAATAAAAGTCCTCGGTCACAGTCTTGTTATTTCCCATCGCTTCTTCAAGCAGTTCGCCCGCCGGCTCCGTCGTCCAATACGAACGCATGTAAGGATTGTAGAGAAATTGCAGTCCGTCTTCCGTGTAACAGCCGAGTGGCAACATCGACTGATGAAGCGTATGTAAGTCAGGCAACGTATCCGGCGTAATTTCCTGTTCAAACGTCGTGTAATCGGTCATGAACACGGAACCGCTAAAGCGGGTAAACAGTTGCGTCCGAAGAATCCGCTCCAGTTGCCGGGCAGTCAGATTTTCAAACGTGACGCGTTTTAACGGCAATTCTTGCATACGGATGTGACTGAATTTATAGCGCGGGATAAAAAAAGCATCTTCTTTTTGAGACATCGTTCTGCTCCTGTTCTGCTACGTTTATTTTAGAGTCGGCCAATAAAAAGTCCGACTTGCTGCTGAATCGTCCAAAAAATCCACCAGCATCCACCAGCCAGTAACACGCTGATGAATACGGACACCCCTTGATTGAGTAATATGTATAAGATCAGCACCAGAAAAAATGTTGCCGGTAATCCATAGAGTACACTTTTAACGAACATCGTCACTTCCGTTTTAGACTGTCCTTGTTGAACCAACCAAATCAGACTGAGCAGGCTGACGAGTGGAAGTGCTGCGATCACACCACCATATGTCACCGAACGGCGTGCCACTTCTGTCACGATCCCGATGACGACTGCGCTTGAAAGCACCTTAATCAGAAAAGCAGTCATCTGCCGTCTCCCGAAGTAACCGAAATGCCTGCTGAATCGACTGTTGTTCGTCAGCCGATAACTGACGGAGTACGTGCGCGACACGATCGACGTCGAGTTCTGTATGTGACCGAACTGCGCGTAACCCTTCATTCGTTAGACTCACATGAACCACCCGTTGATCGTCTGAAGCACGATTTTTTTCGATGTAACCGAGTTGTTCCAGCTTTTTAATATGTTCCGACGCCGTATTCGGTGAAAGGGCAAATTTTTCAGCGACCTGTTTAACCGTAATCGGTGCCGTCATCTGGATCATCTGCAAAATACGCACGCTTTGATGTGACAAATTTTCTTTCCATTGCGGATGAAGATGGTAATAGAGTCCAGCAAAATCTTCATGAATCGTCATCGTTATCCCCCTTATATATATCGTATAAACCGATTATATCGTAATTCACGACATACATAAAGTGTTTGATCAATCATTCCCCTGAAGAAACGAGGTATCGCGCTATGAAACGTATTCTCTCACTTGCCCTCGCAGTCAGTCTCATCCCGTTAAACGGCTGTTCCGGCGACACGACACGTGTTTCGACGACAGATACAATCGCCGCGGAAGCCCGTCAACACAAAGATGCCGATTTAATCCGAATCAACGATCGGGTTTACCGGCTATCCGCTGCACCCGTGACGCTTACACAGGCAGACGTCAAATCGTTTGCGACCGTCACGAAACAAGCGGCCGCAGACGAGCCCTTAGCGGAAGGGATGGCGACAGACCGGCCGGCAGGAACGAAACTGTACCGCGGCGACATGACGGGTGTTCTCTACATTTTTGAAAAGAATCAAGCGTACTTGTATGAAGCGATTCCGGAAGGCTGATTTACTTTCCGAGTTCTGCTGCCGTCGCTTCGAGTAACGGATGATCTTCTCCTTCGGCACAATCCGTCAACAGATAGACGTGCGTTTCGTCTGTTTGGTCTTTTTTCAACGCCTGACAGCTTTCCCCGTCCCGGTCGTCCACTTGATTTCCGAACTCATCCTGCGACGAATCGAGTGAATAACTGAACTGTTTTCCGTCATACGTGACGTCCTGAAAAACCGGGTCACCTTCTGTCGTGTAGGAAGTGATCCGGATGTCATCAGTTTCCTGTCGCGCGACGTGATCGATAAACTCTTGAAACCGTTCGCCGTTTTCAAGCTCCGTCATGTGCCGGACGATATCCCCATTCTTAAGTGCTTTTTCACTCGTATAATTTTCGTTTCCGCAGCCACTGAGCACGAGCAAACTCCCGGCAAGACAGAACCAAGATTTTTTCAAGATGTTTCCTCCTCATTGAACTGGTCATAAATACTTTTATTCGGACCGACCCGCCCGTTCCCCTGCTTCCCCTCCTAAAATTTGGGCGACTCCTCAATCATTATTCTTTCTTTTCAGTCAATTTAGACGTACAGTAAAGACAGACTTTTTAAGATAGGATGTGGCTAGATGTACTTACCGACGTTTCGACTTGATCAAACAACAGCCCTCGTGACCGGAGCCGGACGCGGCATCGGACGGGCACTTGCCATCGGGATGGCAGAAGCTGGTGCTGACGTCATCCTCGTCGCCCGGACGGAAGCGGATTTACAAGAGACGGCAAGCCAGATTGAAGCACTCGGACGACAGGCGTTCGTCCTGACGTGTGACGTGACCGACCGGACGCAAGTCGTCGCGACGGTCGAAAAAGCCTATACGTTCGTCGACCGGATCGATACGCTCGTCAACAATGCCGGGATGAACATCCGCTCGAAAGCACTCGACGTCACGGAAGACGAATGGGAGACGATTCAACAGACGAACCTGAAGTCGGCCTTCCTGTTTTCGCAGGAAGTCGGACGCCGGATGCAGGACACGGGTGGCAACATCATCAACATCGCCTCGGTCGCAGGTCACGTCGCCTTACGGACCGGTGTCGTCTATGCGACGACGAAGGCGGCCTTGATTCAGATGACGAAAGTCCTCGCCCTCGAATGGGGTCCGAAAAATATCCGCGTCAATGCGATTGGTCCGTGGTATTTCAAGACGCCGCTGACGGAACCGTTACTGGCGGATCCGGCATACTTAAAAGACATCGTCGACGTGACACCGCTCGGACGGGTCGGTGAACTGACGGAACTCGTCGGTCCGACGGTCTTCCTCGCGTCGGATGCCGGATCGTACATCACGGGTCAGACACTGTTCGTCGACGGCGGGATGACGATTAAAGGGTTTTAAGGACAACGAAGCAACAGGGACTTCCACGCGTCATGGAGAGTCCCTGTTTGATGTATTACATATTCGATCGGAGGACTTCATGACAGCATGGATTGGAAAAATCGCAGTCGTCACAGGTGCGTCACGCGGCGCCGGACGCGGGATTGCTTACGAACTCGGACAAGCCGGGGCAACGGTTTATGTGACCGGGCGCAGTACACAGAACGGGACGACCGACAATCGTCCGGAAACGATTGAAGAGACGGCAGCCGGTGTCACGGCTCGCGGTGGCCACGGACTTGCGGTCCGCTGTGACCATACGGATCCGGATGATGTTGCCCGATTGTTTCAACAGATTCAAGCGCGACACGGTCGGATTGATCTGCTCGTCAACAGTGTGTTCGGTGGTTCGGAAGCTTCGCTTCCTCCCGGACAGGGCAAACGGTTTTGGGAACGTCCGCCGGAACACTGGGACGCGATGATGGTCGCTGGACCAAAAGCCTATTTGCTGACGACGCGTGCCGCTGTTCCGTTGCTTCAGCAAAGTCCGGCTGCATTGATTGTCAACTTGACGTCGTTCAGTCCGAATCAAGCCGCCGGCAACTTGTATTACGATTTAGCGATGCAGTCGATCAACCGGATGACGTGTGTCATGGGGCAGGAACTTCAAGCGTCTCGAATCGCTGCCGTCGCCCTGTGTCCCGGTTTCATGCGGACGGAACGGGTCGTGGACGCAGGATTCGGCAATGATGCGACCGAAACAACCGCGTACGTCGGCCGGGCCGTCGCCGCACTCATGAGTGATTCGACCGTGATGCACCGGACCGGTCAAGCCTTGTTCGTGTCGGATCTCGCCCGTGACTACGGCTTTACGGATCGGGATGGAACGCAACCGGCATCGTTTCAGCTTTCAGGTGAACATTCCACATCTGCACTAACTGTCCGCAGAAAGGACTAAGCATGTATGTATCCAAGAAACGATTACCCCTTGATCGAACAGGCAGTCAAAAGTTTCGGTCTCGTGTTTCACTCATTGAAAGTCGCCCCTAACACATTAACGACACATGGCAAACATGGCGATAAACATTACAAAATCTCGATTGATGGACTTCTCTATTCAATTCGTCTGTTACCAGAACAGCGTTATGCCGAATCTGCCTTATCCCACTCTACACCAGATCTACTTACGGAACAGTTGCGATATACCGATTATCTGCGAGCACATGATATTCCGTTCATGGAGCGCGTGCAACCAATACATGAGGGACTTTTCACGACAATCCGCGATTCAACCGGACAGGAGTGGACGTGTTGCCTGTTTCACTGGCTTGACGGTCATCACGTGACTGCCAATACGATGCATTCCGCTGCTCAAATCGGAACATTAGCCCGTCAAGTCCATGATTTGTCACACAACTATCAGGCGTTTCACTTTCCTTACGTCGACCATACGATAGCCTATCAGCGTTGGTTCCATGATTTGCAAGAGCTTTCGTTTTCATCGATGCCAGAATCGGTCCGGGATTCGTTTCAAGATTATCTGAGTCTTGTCCAACAAAAGATCGATACCGCGAGACCTACCAATCATTCTTCTCAATCGGTCATCTCGACTGACTTGAATTCGCTCAACATCTTATGGAATCCGGATCAACAAATCGTCGGAATTGTCGACCATGAACATATCGGCGCAACGGACCGCGTGCAAGATTTGGCTTGGCTGATTAAATGGTATGCCCGGACGGAAAGCATCGCGTCGCATGATGTATCCGGGCATTTAGCGAAAAGTTTACTTGCCCACTACAACGCCCCGACCGTGCTTGTGCCGAAAGATGATCCGCGACTGGCTTCGTTGCTTTGGCTCTCGGGCTGCTTCAATTTACATTTCGTCGAACGGACGAAACATTTTTTGCAAGAAGCCGGACAAGATTCAGAACAATATAGTTCCTTGCAGCTTCACTTGGAGACATATCGTCTTCGGGGTGAGCGACTGACCGGTCTGCTAAGCTAAAAAAGAAACAAGTCACAGGACTTGTTTCTTCAGTGTGTAGACAAACTTTGAACATGCGATATCGAGAGGCACTCCGTTCGCGCTTCCCTATCTCGCCTCGTCTTTAAAGCGATTCAAGACAGATTGCGCTCTAAACCGCCTGCATGCCCTAAAAAGCGTCACGTTTCGTTGACTCCTGCGGGAAAAAGTGCGTGTTTAGCGCACTTTTCAGAGGCAGGCAAGCCCGAGGAAAGCAACGAAAACAGACGCTTTGATTTCCCGATCGCACTTTGTCTTCACAACACACGGAACGGTCTGACACTATCGGATTTTTTCAAGCGGTATTCCGCAATCGGCTTAAAGTGACGGTTCAGCGTCTTCACCCGGAATTCGGCTGTTTTCGTGACTTCTTCGAGGACATGATACGTTTTTGTCTTCGCATCATACGCATAGTCGACCAAATCATGTTTACTGTCATATAAAACACGGACTTGTTTCGTCTTATGATTGATTTCATAGATTCGATCCTGATTGAAGATCAGTTCGGTTTCTCGTGAGAGGGTTCGTGCTTTCTCGACCCCGCCCTTGACGTACTGGTTCGTCGTCATCGTTTTCGTAACGTGTTGTTTCTTGACATCATAAGACAAAATCGTCAATTTTTCATCGTTTTCGGCAGAGATGCCGTAAATTTTCAGCTGTGAGCCGTCCTGACGGATTTTGTCAACATGCAGTAACTGTTTGATAGTCTCCTGATGGAGAGACTTGAATGATGTGGTATCAAAGGTATGTAGTGTGATGGCATAATCGTTTCCCTTCATATCATCCGCTAAGACATACAATTTTCCACCCGTCACGATTAACTCTTTCCCGAATCCGGTATACCGCTTGGTTGTTCCGATTTTCTTGAAATCCAGCGAATATTTTGTCAGTGAATATTGATTGAAGCCCGAGATACTCATCGCGTAAAACGCATTTTTGTATTTTTTAATCCGCATCGGGGCCGGCACGACCGATTTGACTGTCCTTTTACTATTTTTAAAATCGACGACCTGATTCGTCTCAGCACTGTACATTAAGTCATCGTTCAAATGATCGACACTGCCGATTGCATAACGCACTGTCTCGACTCGTTTGCTTCCGACATACGTCTCAATTGTCGTAAGCGGCTGTTGATAACTCGTGGAAACGATTCGATATGTATCATTTTGTGCTGATACTTGATGACTCCATCCAATCGATGAACTGACAATCGTTGCTGCGAGCAACAGCTTGTAGCCTGTGTGCATATTTTCTATCCCTCTCCAGACGAACTGTATTGGGGTTCCATCGACAGTCCAACATTCCAGACATGCCGTGTCCCCTCCCTACAAATAATACCCAATAAATGGGACACAGAAAGCTCTGACTCATCCAATGGGTCAATCTGTTTTTTGAAATTCACGTTATTTTTTAACGACCGGCCGCATCGGGTCAAAAACGGTTTTCGCATCAAAAAATGAATCCAAAACGTTCGTCTTCCCGGCAAGCGCTTGGCGGAGCCGGATTCCGTCGACATTGATCCGCGCCTGGCGGTAATAGTCTTTTCCCGCCTGTTTCCAGGCATGCTGCGAGGCATCGACGTTATAGAAATAACGGAACCCTTGTTGCGTCAAATAGCGGTATTTGGCGCCGCTGTAGCCGTGCCAATTCTGAATGTCACTGCCGAACGGATAGATTAACTGACGGGTCGACCCGATTAGAGGCGCGACATCCCGTTTATAGCGGGCGGTATCGGCTTGAATCGTCGCCAGACTGACCTTGCCGACGGCGATGTGGCCGTACGTGTGACTCGCAAATTGCCAGCCGTCTTGTTTGAGCGCGGTTGCCGTCGCTTTCGCCTGCTGACGTGCCCGGTCGACTTTAGTTGACGTGCCGTACTGGGCATACGACGACCGGTAACCGAGGACGCCGTTGTATCCGGTGATGCCGAGGACACCTTTCGCGCCCCGATACGAAAAATCGGGATGTTGCGCGACAAACCGGTCGACGATCGGAACGAGGTCATAGGCACCGTCTTGTTTTCCGGTCATCGTGTTCGTAATTTGTCCATTTTTGACTTTTAACGTCGTCGCAAAACCGTCTCCCGTCATGTATTCATAGTAATTGACATCATCCTGCGATAAGACAAGCGGCTTCTTCCCTTTCGGAAAAGCAAGTGCCGTTTCTGTCATCCGGCCGTCTTTCCACGTCGCAAGATCCGTCGGCCGGACGAGGACGTAGTTCCGCTCATACAATGCGCTCAGAATCCGCTTGAATTCACCAAGCGTCACCATATAGTCGTCATAGCCCTGTTGTTTCCGGTCTCCGTCAAAGGCATGCTTCGGCTCCGCAATCAAGGAATGGAAAAACAGGTGCGGCACAGCAGTTCCGGCTTTAATCGTCCGTAAATCCGCTTGTTTTGCGACATATTCGCCCTGCTTTCGTTTCGCTTCCGCCGTCTTCAACCGATTGACGATCCGGATGGCCCGCCCGTAATCATACTGTGCGGCAATCCGGTCCGCCCGTTTCAGTTCCTGTTCTATGTAAGCTGCATCCGTCGCTTGACGCTTTTGGGTCTGTTCCGTGTCCGACTGCTGACCGTTTATCGTCGGTTTAAGCGCGTGCTGACCACAACCACTGACGAGCACCATCCCGGCAAGACTGATTCCGATCCATTTTCCATTCATGTGAATCCCACTCCTTTTTTGAAATTCTGATCCCCCATCTTAATCATATCCTTCCCTAATTATTCAGTCGATTAACTAGTTTGACCGGTCATTCCATTCCGTTATGTCCCCCCTCCAAAGCGGAAGTACACAAATGCACTTTCCGGGTGTTTAATTAGGGACGTAATGAAAACACATGGAGGTGCAACACATGATTGAAAAAAATGTAGTGAACGGACAATGGTACGAAACAGAACAAACGATTCCGGTCTTTAACCCGGCAACAAAAGAATTACTCGGGCACGTCCCAAGCAGTTCGGCAGATGACGCGTTGCGGGCAGTCGACGCAGCGAGCGATGCCTTCGTCACCTGGTCTAGCCTAACGGCGGATGCGCGTGCCGATAAAATCGATGCCTGGTACCGCTTGATCAATGAACACCGGGACGAAGTCGCTGACATCATGACACGCGAACAAGGAAAACCGTTTGTCGAAGCACTCGGTGAAGTCGATTACGGCAATCAATATGTCCGCTGGTATGCAGAAGAAGCACGCCGGATTTACGGAGAAACGATTCCGGCATCGGTTCCGGGGAAACGCCTGTTCGTCGAAAAAGAACCGGTCGGCGTCGTCGCCGCGATCACACCGTGGAACTTCCCAGCTGCGATGATCACACGAAAACTCGCCCCGGCTCTTGCAGCCGGTTGTACGGTCGTCTTAAAACCGTCGGAAGAAACACCTTTCACAGCCCTTCGCCTCGTCGAACTTGCTGAAGAAGCAGGCATCCCGGCAGGTGTCATCAACGTCTTGACAGGTGACGCCGCAACAATCAGCGGTGTCTGGCAAGCCGAACGCCGTGTTCGCAAAATCACGTTCACCGGCTCTACTGCCGTCGGTAAATTGATCATGCGTCAGGCAGCCGATACGATGAAAAAACTATCACTTGAACTCGGGGGTCATGCACCGTTCATCGTCACGGAAAACGCGGATATCGACAAAGCCGTGACACAAGCAATCCGCTCGAAATTCCGCAACGGCGGTCAGGCCTGCGTCGCAACGAACCGTTTTTACGTCCAAGCCTCTGTGCTCGACGCGTTCACGGAGAAGTTCGTCGCGGAAGTGAACAAACTAAAAGTCGGGAACGGTCTTGACGCTGATTCAACAATCGGACCCTTGATTAACGCAAAAGCCGTCGAGAAAGTCAAAGCACACATCGACGACGCGGTTGCGAAAGGCGCAACGATCTTAACAGGCGGTACAATCGACGACTCGGTCGGTTACTTCGTCACACCGACAGTTCTCGCGAACGTCACGGAAGACATGATTTGTATGCAGGAAGAAACGTTTGGTCCGCTCGCACCGATCTCGGTCTTCGAGACACTTGACGAAGTCATCGAACGGGCGAACAACACACCTTATGGTCTTGCGGCGTATGCGTTTTCTGAACGAATCGACGAAGCGCTCCTGCTCGGTAAAAAACTCGAGTACGGCATCGTCGGCTTGAACGACGGCGCACCGTCTGCTGCCCAAGCACCATTCGGCGGCTACAAAGAAAGTGGACTCGGCCGTGAAGGCGGCGTCTACGGCATCGAGGATTACCTCGAAGTCAAATACTTGTCACTCGGCTAAATCACAAAAGTCCCGCTTCTGAACCATCAGAGGCGGGACTTTTTTAATTAATCGACATATTCATAGAGCACGACGCTTTCGATGTAGTGGATGAAGCGGCGTAATTCTTTTTCTTTTTCCGAAGAAAGGTCCCCTTCCTTCGACATTTCGGCAATTTCTTGCCGCTGGACTTCAATCGCCCGTAAGCACAGTTCTTCTTTTTGCTGTTCGACGTCTCCCTTACTGCCAACCGGTGACGCCCACTGCGTATGTTTGCCGCGGAGGCGGAAGTAATGTCCTTTGACGCTTTGGACGACTTCCGTCGGATACTTGTCGCGGCACGTCTCGAGCCGGTCGATGATATCGCCGATGACATTTTCATAGAGGGCATGCTCCATCTCCGTCAGACGGATCAGCTCATCCGGCGACAAGGTGAACCGTTTGCGTTTTCGCATCAGCTTCCGTAACGGCTGATAGAGCCGGACCGTCGATTCCGAATGAATCGCCCGGCGCCGGTGTTCGATCGAGGCAACCGTTTCTTTTTTCAGTAAATCCGGCACGTCATGATTCTTAAAGAACGCTTTGACGAATTCCGTTTCCCACGCGACGGCTTCAAGGCGCAGTTCCTTCAACTGTTCGTTGTAAACCTTGAGCTCCTGTTCACTCTTCTCTTCTGCACGTAACAACCGCAACATGACATGGTATTCGTTCAGCAGGTCAAATGCGACCGGGGAATTATCCGAATTCGTCGCCTGTTTGACTTCCTGAATCGCCCGTAACATCATCCGTTGTTTTTGGGCATTCAAGTCAAGATCCGTTTGGCTGACCGAGCCTTTTGGACTCAACAGCGGTAAGGCAATCGTCGCAAGCACTAACGTAAAGATGATAACGCCCGCCGCGAGGAAGATGATCAACGACCGTTCCGGGAACGCAATCCCGGCGTCCGTCAAAAACGGCAGCGATAACACACCGACCATCGTGATCGTCCCGCGTACGCCGACGAGCGTCGTAATCATGTTCCGCTTGAATGAAGGCGGCCGTTCGTCCTCTTTTCGGAGGAACCGATAGTCAAACCAGTTGAAGAACAGCGTCCAGATCAACCGGATGCCTAAGATGACGAGACCGATTAAGCTGACGTAACCGAGTAACCGCCAATTGTTGATGGCGTCATCAATGAAGATGGCTTGCGTCGCCCCGGGCAACGTCAAACCGAGCAATAAGAAAATGACCCCGTTCAAGATGTAGGCGATCATCGTCCAAATGTTATCCGTCAAAACCTGTTCGTGAGCAAAGAACGTCTCCGTCCGCTCCTTGATCAGGGCATGAAGTAAACCACCCGCGACGACGGCGATGACGCCCGACGCATGGAGCAGTTCTTCCGCGATGAAAAAGATGATGAACGGCGTCAAGATTTGCAGGAGCGCATAAAAGACGACGTCATCGATTCCCGCCCGGCGGAGCCGGATTTTCAGCCAGTTCATCAAGACGATGATGACCAGACCGACGACGGCACCGACGGCGAACATATAAATGAATTCAAATGAAGCTTCCTGTAATGAAAAATAGCCGGTTACGACGGCGGTGACGGCGTAACTGAACGCGACAAGCCCCGATGCGTCATTAATCAATGATTCTCCCCGGACGAGATTGAGAATTTGTTCCGGGAGCCGGACACGTTTCGCAATCCCGTTGACCGCGACCGGGTCAGTCGGGGATAAAATCGCGGCTAACGCAAACGCGGCAGCGAGCGGCACGACCGGCAGCATCCAGTGGATGAAATATCCGCCAATCACGGTCGTCAATAAGACGAGCACGATGGCGTTTCCGAGGATTGCCCCGCGCATCTTCCACAGTTGTTCCCGCGGAAAATGCGAGCTGTCGTTGTACAGCAACGGGGCGATGAACAACAGTAAAAACCATTCCGATTCGACTTCAATCGACAGTTCCTTAATCGATAAGGCAACAAGCGTCCCGACGATGATTTGAATCAAGGCCGTCGGAATGAAACGGATATAATGTCCGATGACGTTCGTCAATA
Source organism: Exiguobacterium sp. H66 (assembly GCF_018618705.1). NCBI lineage: Bacteria > Bacillati > Bacillota > Bacilli > Caryophanales > Exiguobacterium > Exiguobacterium sp. H66. Next base: position 79,092 of record NZ_JACSMQ010000009.1, on the reverse strand, counting down.
AAATTAAGGCCAGTAACAATAAAATCAATGATAACGTTTCCATAGAAAACCACTTCCATTCTTTCACTTTTCTCTAGTTTTATCGTACCATAATTTCTTACTGGCATAGGAGAATCACCCCTTTTTCAAGCATCATAGGACGCGAGCAACGCTCTCGCCTGCTTTTGAATATCTTCCCGAAGTAGTAACGGTTCAAGAACCTTAACGTTTTCGCCCAGTCCAAACAACTGCCGTCCGAGAAACGGTAACTCCGCCACCGGAACAGACCATGTCCGTTGTGCGTTAAGCGGTAAAATCCCTTCAAGCAACCGTTCCCCGAGTGACGTCACTTCCAGTCGGATCGTCACCTGTTCACCTGATTTCCCCTGATGTTCTGCTTCCTCGAATGTCAGCCGTTCGGACGAAATGGTCGTCGGTAAGACCTGCTCCATCCGGTCGATCCGGTACTGCCGCAGTCCACGTTCGGTCTGGGCGAGCAGATACCAGCGATTGCGTTCAAACGTCAAACCGATTGGATCAATCAAAATCGTCCGGCGACCGCTTGTCGTCCGGTAAGTGATTTCACCTTTGACTTCCGCTTCCATCAAACCCAACACGTCTCGCGTCAACGGAGACGGCGGCGTATCGGGTCGAGCAAAACGGACCCGTCCTTTCAGGCGGTCCATCTTCGCTTCAAGATCCGCCGGCAGTTCATGGAGATACCATTCAGCAAGATTCCCCCGTAACGGACCGAACGGCAGATCGGGAATTCGACCGACCCAGTCGAGCATTAAAAACAAAGTGATCGCTTCCTGTTCCCGTAAGGCAAGTGGCGGCAGCAAACGGTTCGGCAGGACCCGGTATCCGCCCTCTGCTCCCCGCTCGCTGTAAATCGGATATCCGTTTGCTTCAAGTTCGAGTACGTCCCGTTGAATCGTCCGTAACGAGACGCCGCACGCTTCAGCGAGCTCCCGCGCCGTCAATAGCTGTTGCCGATTAAGCAGACGCATCAGTTTCAAATGGCGACCTTTCATACAAAATCCCCTCTCTAATTACGACATCTTTTGTCATAATTATAGCGTAGACTAGAGATAGCTCGAACAAAAGGAGGAGTTATTGATGACTAAAACCGTTTTATATATCGCCTGTAGTCTCGATGGAAAGATTGCCCGATCAAATGACTCGCTCGATTGGCTGTTCGCTGTCGAAGGGGACGGTGATAATGGGTACGCGGCGTTCATGGAAGACGTCGATGCCGTCATCATGGGCCGAAAAACATTTGACGAAGTCTTGGTCCTCAGTGAGGACTACCCGTACAGTGGACTCGAGAACTACGTGTTGACCCGGCAGAACGATCAACAGTCCGAATACGCGACCTACACGAATGAGCCACTCGATGTGTTGATTGACCGGATTAGTCCGACCATCAACGGCAAGATTTGGCTCGTCGGCGGCGGCGAGTTGATTCAAGAAGCCTTACGGTTACAATTGATTGATCAGCTCGAACTGGCGATCGCGCCGGTCGTCCTCGGCAGCGGGATTCCACTGTTTCCGGAAGGGACGCTTGAGACACGGTTCCGGCTGACCGGCTATCGTCCGTCCGGTCAGTTCATCATGGCGACGTATGACGTCTTGAAATGACGTTCCACGCAGACAAAAAACACCTTTGAAACGCTGCAGGCAAAGGTGTTTTTTGTTCTACTTTGTTTTTTGCGTCAGTCCGACGGTATCCGTCATGACGATGTGGCATCTAATCCGTTTTACCGGAATCCTCCACGACCGACACGATGACATTGCCGTATTTCCGCCCGGAATCGACGTAACGATGGGCAGCGACGATCTCTTCGAGCGAATAAACCGTATCGATGACTGCTTTGATCTTCCCAGTTTCAAACCACTCATTCAGTAGTAGCAAATCTTTTTTCAGCGCCCGCGCGACGCCTTGTCCGGCGACTGAACGAAACGCCCCTTTCGCTCCGACGTGCTTACGTACCGTTCGTTTGTCAATTTTTCCGGACGCGTCAAATACTGCGTCATACGTCGTCAGGTGCGCATCATATCCTTCTGCTGTATAGTCGACGACACCATCCGCGCCAAGACCTTCCACCAACTCAACGTGCCGTCCGCTGCAGACCGCCGTCACATGAAGTCCGTATTGTTTGGCGATTTGGACAGCAAGCGAACCGACGGCGCCCGAGGCTCCGTAAATCAAGATCGTTTTCGCCTGCTTAAGGTTCAGCTTCCGGAAAAAGTGGAGGACGGTCGTTCCGCCAAACGGAAGACTGGCTGCTTCCGTGAAGCTTGCACTGCGCGGCATCTGCCCGACACAGCTCGTTTCCTTGAAACAGGCATACTCAGCGTAACCACCAAAGCGCATCCCGGTCAGGGCATAGACACGGTCGCCGACTTTAAAATCCTGGACACGATTGCCTGTCGCGACGACTTCGCCGGCTAAGACAACCCCTAAAATTGGCTGTCTCGGTGCTTTAAACCCGATGACGACACGCATTGGAAGTTTTCCTGCTGCCGGTACATCGAGTGCCCGCAGACGACGATCACCTGAATGCACGGCGGAGGCATGGACTTTTATCAGCAACTCAGATGCTTTCGGGACAGGCTGTTTTACTTCTCGCAGCTTCAGTACATCGGGCGGACCATATGCAGTACAAATGACGGCTCTCATCGTACCCCTCCTCAAGCTTATTTGTTACTTAAGTAATACGACAAATCGGTACAAACAACCTGCACGGTTCAGGCATTGTGAACCCCACAATCATCCGATATACTATTGGTAATATATGTATAAAGAAAGCGGGTGGATCCCCCTTGTCTCGTACTACGACGCTCCTGGCTTCATTCGGCATTTCGCAATTCGGCGACTTCATTTACCTCGTCGCAATCAATGTCTACCTCTATCAATTGACCGGCTCCACCACCGCAGTCGCCGGACTCTGGATCATCGGTCCGTTTGCTGCACTGTTCACGAAATTTTGGGCCGGCAGTCTGATTGACCGGGTCGATGTACGCAGGTGGTTAATCGGGACGGACTTCATCCGGGCGTTGCTCGTCGCACTGATTCCTTTCCTGTCGACACTGCCGTTGATTTACCTGACGCTGTTCGCCCTCGCCCTTGTCAAAGCATTTTTTGAACCTGCTGCGACGACCTACCTGACACAACTCGTGCCGGACACCGGTCGGAAAACGTTTAATGCCTATCGGGGTCTCATCACGTCGAGTGCCTTTTTGATTGGTCCGGCGTTAGCCGGTCTGCTGTTACTCGTCGCGACCACCGATGTCGCGATTTGGATCAATGCCGGCTCGTTTGTCGTTTCCGGGGTTCTACTAGCTTTCCTGCCCTCCGTTCCCCGTCCACCCACTGTCGAGAAATTACGATTCACCGACGTCGTAGCGGACTGGCGCACCGTCGCCCGATTTAGTCGGTCGAACCGGTTTATCATCGTGATTTACGTCATCGGATTGTTGACGATGAGCCTCGCGCTTGCGATGGACGCACAGGAAGTCGTTTTTCTGCAGACCGTCGTCGGACTATCGGTAACCGATTATGGACTATTGATCAGCTTGACGGGCATCGGTTCCGTGCTCGGCGGACTGACCGTCGCCCGCTTCTCGCGTCGCCTGTCGCTCAAAACGTTGCTCGTCAGCGGATACCTGTTCGTCGCAATCGGTTACTTGATCTATGCGACGGCCACCTCTTTTTTACTCGTCGCGACCGGTTTCATCTTGCTCGGCTTTTTTAATGCCTTTTCCGGGACCGGCTTTATGACGTTTTATCAAAACAATGTGCCCGATGAATTGATGGGACGGGTAACGAGCCTTTATGGACTTGGGCAAAGCATGCTCCACATCGTGTTGATTTTATTGGTTGGTTTTACGGGTGACCTGTTCCCGCTCCGCTTCACCGTTTTGGCGGCGGCCTGTCTGTTGGTCGGGCTGAGTCTCCTTCAAAGCATCGCTGTCCTCCTGCCGGGTAAACAACTATATTTTAATGAAGATTTGCCGGCGAAACACATTTCCTAAATCAGACGGCGTGACGTTCTCCTTTTGAGATTGACAAATTATGCTAAACTTAAACCCATCTACATAATCAATGACATAATACGAACGGAGCGAATGCCACATGCACATTTTGATTGGACAACCGAAACAAGAAACAGACTTACAACAGTTACGACGAGACATTACCGCCTACCCTGACATTGACATCGTGTTGTATCCGGAAGGCTACTGCCGGCAGACCGATCTCGCGACGCTCTGTCAACTTGCAAAACAGTACACGACGATGATCGTCACCGGGTACCGGGACGCCGATCGGTTGGACCGGGCCTTGATCATTAACGAACACGGGGAAGTCGTCCTCGACCGGGCAAAAACGCCGGAAGCTGGTCCGCTCTATCAACCGTCGACCGTCGACGATGATGGACAACGGTACGGGTACCTGCTTTGTCGCGAAATCTTCTTAGGACTGGACGGGCTGAAAAACGATACCGTTGAGTTAATTTTCAATCCGATCGGCGTCGGAATGTTCAGTCCGGAACAATATGCCGAGTGGTCAGGCGAAGCAGCACGCATCAGCCGCCAGCAATCCGCCATCGTGATCGGGACGAGTCATGCCGACGGGTCTTACCGCAACTGCGGCTTTTCGATTCCGACGGCGTTTGCGTATGACGCGACCGGCGAAGCGATTTTCCTGTCAAAAGACGATCGACGGACACGGATTCTCGATACGGTCACGAACACGGTTACCGTCATCGATTCGTTGATTGAAAACAGAACATAATCAAAAAGCCCTCGACCGCTCAAAGTGGTCGGGGGCTTCATTCGCTCATTGATGTTGTTTTTCGTTCTGTTCCGCTGCCTGACGTTGCGTCACGTACTCCTCCCGTAAAATGGAGTACATCTTGACATCATGAAACGTCCCTTTGACGAAAATCAAACGGCGTAACGTGCCTTCGTACGTCATCCCGACCTTTTCCATCACCCGTGCTGAACCGACGTTCGGTTCCATGCACCGTGCCTGAATCCGTTCCAGTTGTAACACCTCAAAACCGAAGGCCAGCACCCGTTCCACGGCTTCTGTGACGATGCCTTTGCCCCAGAATTGCCGCGATAACGCGTACCCGAGCTCGGCCTGTTTGTTTTCATCAAGCAACAGATGAATGAAATCAATCGTGCCGATCATCTGTCCCGTCGCCTTCCATTCAATTGCCCACGGTGCCTGTTTCCCCTGTTCGTAGTTTGACAGGACGTAAGTCAGGAATTGCTCTGCCTGTTCCACCGTTTGATTTGCATTCCACGTCACGTAACGCGCCGTCTCCTCGTCCTGGGTATAGGCGAATAAATCGTCTACGTCCTCTTGGCGCATCGGCCGTAACAGCAGACGGTCCGTTTCAAGTGTTGGTAACATCTTGTAAAATTGTTCAGTTGTCATCAAGCATCCCCCGTTTCTTTTTTACATTATATACAAAAAACATTTCGGTTCCACATCATTTTTTGTTTCTTCTTTTCAACATGTTGATAATCAGGTACCGGACGTAATCCAGCCCGTCGAATGCTTATTTCCATTTTCTCATTCCCATCTTACACGAAGAAGAGTTGCATTTGGAAATAATAAACAGTATATTTAGACTGAGTATTCTGATAATTATTCCCAAATTAAACAGGAGAAGGAGTGTTTCCATGATGACGACTCAAAAACGCTTGCTTTCACTCGCTACAATCACCGTCCTTGCCGGAGGAGCTGTCTTTGCTTTTACGAATACAGATGGATTCAATACGCAGGACGAAACGGTATCGGATGTCGCGGCGACTGACACTACTGTCACGAAAGTCACCACTTCCCGCGTGTCAAGTACCCCGTCAATCCAAAAATTAATGAGTGCCGGAATGGTCCAGACGTATCCGGGAGATCCGGCCTTAAAGAAAAATACTTTCCGCGTGGACCCGATTGTCTTATCTGCCCCAAAAGAATTAAAGCTGAAAGAAAAAGACGGATACCGCTACATCACCGTCCCGCTCATCCTGCACGATAAAGAAGGCACGTCAGACGGCTATAGCGTCTATCGTCCGAATGCTTTTTCGATCAATGACGGGCACGGACATGACTATGCTCCGGTCGACTACATCAGCCATAACAAAAAAGCCTGGAAGTACGAACATCAATACATCGCTCCGAACCGTCTCGTGATGGATGTCGTCTACCACGTCCCGAAAAATGCTAATACGTTTGTTATGTTTGCGTCAAGCGATGCTTTCCCGAAGACGTATACCGTCAAAATCAGCATCGATTAACATGCTGATCTTTTCTACCCTGATCGGTTAAAACGACGGCCGGTTCCGATTCGGAATGGGCCGTCTTTCATGTCGTTACACGTAAAAGGAGGTGGACGCCTATGATGTCCTTCATTTGGAACTCATGGTGGCGAAACAAGGAGCGGTTCATCCTGTTACTCGTCGGTGTACTGATTGTCAGTACAGGACTCAGCTATTTAATCGGGACGACTCAAGCGAACAATGGGACCGTCGTTGACGAACTGCAAAAACGCTGGAACTCGTCATATGATATCGTCGTCCGGCCGCCGGGAAGCCGGAGCGTGACGGAAGACTTACATTTACTCGAGCCGAATTATATGAGCGGTCTCGACGGCGGCATCACGATGAAACAATACAAGACGATTAAAGACATCACGGACGTCGAAGTCGCAGCGCCGATCGCGATGATCGGAAATAACTCGACACGCTCATCCGTCGGGACGCATACCTTTGATGACCCCGGCTTCTATAAGCTGACGATCACCGATTATCAAAATACCGGCCTGCAGGTCGACAAGTCGACGACGGTCCGTTATTTAGCCGCCGGCTGGGATGCGAGCGGCGATACAAGACAATCCGGCGTCTCACCGGTCGGTCTCGGAAAACAACCACTCGACGAGTATGGCAGTGATACGATGATTGCCGGGATTGATCCGGAAGCGGAAGCACGCCTCGTCGGGCTTGATCAAGCGACGAAAAAGTCGGACCACAGCCGTTATTTCACGGATGAAGACGTCGTGACGGCGCTCGAGAACGTCGATATGATTCCGGTTTTAATGAACGAACGAGATTACATCGATGCGTCCCGGACCTATAAATATGAAAAACTTGATTTACCGCTGATTGATGACTCGATGGTACCGACGATTCAAGAGGTCACGAAAAAGGGCGGCAAAACATACTTAGACAAGCTCCCTACCGTCGATGAAAAGGCACAGACGTATAAAATTACGACGGCGCAAGTCCAAAAACAATTCATTCATGATATTTTGAACAATTCATTACCTGAAAAATACAGCGGCTACTCGGAATGGCTGATTCTCAAGCCTTCACCAATCAGCTATCAATCCGTCAAGAGTCCCTATCCGTCCCGGTGGCCGTTCACCTATCAGGTCGAACCGAAGCTGATCAACCCCGATTCCCTGCTTGCGAAACGCAGCATGTACCGGGCAGCACGCGAGTTCGGGACGTCGAGTGATGACTGGCCGCGGATCAATCCCTATTACATCGGGGTGTTTGATCCGAAGAAATTGAATTTATCGAAAGATCCGCTTACGGAACTGCCGATGGAAACCTATTTCCCGGCGAAGGCACAGTGGGTCATGGATAAAAATGAGACACCGGTCAACCCGCCGCGTGACGTCAAACCAACAAACGATCCGTACGATTTCATGACAAAACCACCTTCGATGTTGACGACGCTTGACGCTGCTTTCAAGATTCGCGGCAAAAAGGCCATCTCCGTCATCCGGGTCAATGTCAAAGGCATCGATACGATGAATGAACAAAGCGAGAAAAAATTACAGGCCGTCGCGCAGGAAATCGAAGACAAGACCGGACTGATCACGGATGTCACGCTCGGTTCGTCACCGCAACTGGCGTTGACATATCTGCCCGGACTTAAAGACCAGCCGGCGCTCGGCTGGATCCAGCAGCCCTGGATTAAACTCGGTTCCTCAATGGCAATCTTCCAGGAAGCAAAAGTCGGGATGAGTGGGGTCATCGCAAGCGTCATTTTGGTGGCACTCGTCTATGTCTTCAGCTCGAATATCATCCTGCTTTACGCCCGGAAAAAAGAATTTGCGATTTTACTGGCCCTCGGCTGGCGCCCGCGCCAGCTGTCGAAGATGCTGTTCCTCGAAGCGACGTTACTCGGTTCACTCGTCGCCTTGATTGCCTGGGTGATTCTCGGGACGTTTTGGCTGACGACGGATCATCCGATCGCCCTTGCCCGGATCGTTCTGATCGGTCTCGCCGGACTGTTGATTTACTGGGGCGGCACGTTCGTCCCGATGCTATTGATCCGGAAGATTCAACCGTACGAAAGCATCCAGGCGGGAGAAGTCTCACGGGGACGTCGTTTCGTCCGTTCGCAGTCCGTCCTTGGCATGAGCATCAACCAATTGGCGACGTATTGGCAACGGACATTACTATCGCTTGTCGCAATCGCCTTACCGACCAGTTTGTTCATCTTCTTCCTGTTCGTCACATTCCGGCTCAAGGGGGTCTTGTATGCGTCCTGGCTCGGCGAATTCGTTGCCCTTGAAGTCGGCATGATGCATTATGTCGCGATGGGGGTCGCCCTGCTGATCGCCATCTTGACGACGACGGAAATCATGTGGCAGAACGTCAACGAACGGAAATCACAGCTCGCCGTGCTGAAAGCAACCGGCTGGCGTGACGGGATGATTCGTCAACTCGTCTTGCTTGAAGGGGTCATGACCGGTCTGTTTGCCGGATTGATCGGTCTTGCCGTCTCACTCGGATTGATTTACAAGATGTACAATCAATTCCCGACAGCCGAGCTCGGATTCCTGAGTCTGACGCTGTTGATTCCGATTACGACAGGGATCATCGGTGCCTTATTACCCGCCTACCGCGCGGTTAAAATCACACCGAATGCAGCCATCGGGAGCGTCGCCGTCAATGCCAAGGCGACGGAACGCCGCTTCAAAGTCGCGCTCGGAACAGTCGGGACCGCGCTTGTCGCGGGTGTCGCCGGACTATTCTTCTTTGCGACGACGAGTGAAGTCGAGCAACCGGCGGCCGAGCCGACAACTCAATCAACTGAAACGACGACAGGGACGAAGCTCGCCGATTTGACCGCCAAAAAATCGACCGCGTCACAACCGTCGAAACGGGAAACGGCAAAAATCGAAAAGCTGATGAATCAGGGGCTGCTCAAAACGTATCCCGGTGACCCGAAATTAAAGGATGCCACCTTCCGTGTCGGGAAACTGTTAGACCGCCCGCCGGCTGAACTCAAACTGACTCAGCAAGCCGGTAAACGCTACATCACGCTCCCATTGTTCTTACATGACCCGGATATTACAGAAGATGTACTCGGCTCCTACAGTCAATATAAACCGGACCGGTTCACGCTTCAGGATGGGAATGGGCATGTCTACGAAACGGTCGACTACGTCAACCGGAATGAGAAAGCCTGGAAAAACAGTTACCAGTACTTTGCTCCTATCAATCAAGGGTCGATCTCGTCTACGAAGTACCGGAAACGGAAAATGTCTTCGTCATGTTCGCGTCAAGTGACGCGTTTGCAAAACCGACTACCGTTAAAATCGAACTCAACTAAAAAACAGTACTTCCACACGCTGACGAATCAACGGGTGGAAGTACTGTTTTAGTTTGCCATCCGTGGTTTCTTGCGTAGATCGTCGTCCGTCGGGTGACTCGGATCGGTCCGCATGATGCGCAGTTCCAGGTATTGCTTCAAAAAGGCAATCAACAGCAGAGCCAGCAGAAGAACGATTAAAACAGATATACTCCAATAATCAGGGATCCATGCCTGAAGCGCAATCAATAAAGGAACGGGAACGAAACCGAACTCGACCGCGTAACGGAAACGAATCAGCCGCCGTGCTGCTTTGATACTTGATAGGGCACTGATTCGTCTTGCCTCGCCGAGCAGTAACAGTCCATGGATGAGGACGATGATGACGAGCAGTGGGACAATCCATTCGTCAGCTCCCGTTTGAACCAAGCCATACAGACTTAGCGCGACGACTCCTACCAATGCCAATCGTTTAAAAAAATTCCGCTTGCTTTCCTGCTGCATGATTAGAATTTTTGTTTGTTTTTCCATTTTGTTCATCCCCTACTTAAAGTCATCTGGCTTTCAGTTCAGGTATTTTACTGCGTAATTCTTTTTTTGTCGGTTGCAGCGGATCAAGGGTCTGCACCTTCCGCTCCAGGTACACATCAATCAGATAAAAAAGCAGCAGGCCGATAAAGTAACCGATGAAACTTGGAACAAGCGGCAATTCTAACCAAATTAATAACGGGAAGAAACATGCAATCAGACCGATTAACGCAAAATCAACCGCGTAACGGAGTCGAATCAGGTCGCGCGCCGGTTGGCTGTTTGATAATGCTCCGACCCGTTTCGCTTCAATCCAGTGCAGGCATCCGTGTGCCAGGAAGCTGACCCCGACAAGGATTTTCGGCCATATTGCTGTTTCATATTGAAGAAGTGCAAAGATACTAAAACCAAACATTACAGCAAAAATAATGCGAAAGAACGCGATGCGTTCCTTTTCTTCACGGATACGTTGAATTCTTCGTCGTTTTTCTATCATACTCACCTCATGTATACTCTACGTCAATCGGCAAAAAAAGTTCTAATTTTTTACAAACTTTCGACTAAAACATCAAAAATTACCCTTTATAACCCTTTTCCGCCTTGCGGATCGAATGTCAACAAACGCTCTATTCCCTTGATGAGCGGGCGTGCCTGCTCAATCAGGCGCCGCGTCGCCGGAAGCTCGAGTGACGCCTTGTGCGACGCTTGATTCGTCCAAATTTCGTGGACGATGACCGTGTCCGCTTCTTCTGATACGCTGACGATATAATGGAGACATGACGGCTCGTCTTCGAGCGAAGCTGCTGCTTCCAGCAGAAGCTCCACCAATTTTTCTTGCCGTCCCGCCGTCGTCGTAATTTTCCCAAAAATCCCGTAACTCATCCTGATTCCTCCTCATTGTTTCTTAAGTTCCTTTTGTATGCATTCATAGCTTGAAACATTTTCCTTGCCGTTGCGTAGAACAGAGTAGCATCGACTGACTTCCAGGAGGACTTACTTTGACTACACGTACGAAACGAATCGTATTATCACTCTACTTACTCCTGTTCGGGATGACCCTATTTAGTATCTTCTTTGAACAGACAGGCGCTACCTTCTTTTCGGTCGTCCAACTCGGCGTCCTCAGTTATTTTTATTTTGAATTACTGAGTCAGAATACTCACCACGCCAGTCGAACAAAAGAACAGGACATCATTCACCGCAGTACACGGCACCGTTTTCGGATCATCCAGATTTTATTATTCCTGTTGATTGGCATCGATTATTTATTTTTCGGGCAGACCGATTTGTTGCTCGTAAGCGCTTTTTCGATTTCGATTGCGGTACCAGCCATCATCCGGTATGTCCGTTTGCGGATGAACGATCACTCAAAGGAGGAGAACGATGTCTAACCGCAGTTCGCTCGTCAGCTTGACGACCATTTTGACCATCATCCTGCTCAGTTTATTTTTGTTGGATGCCATAACAACACTATCGTTTTCAGTATTCTTCATACCACTTTCGCTTTGTATGCTGATCCTTGGCGTCAGCGAACTCCGACACGTGTTACGTGAAAAGTAGGATACTTTTTTCCTATATGCTGTTCCGCTTCGTAGACGAGACGGGGGTAGATTTGCATTCCCAAACAAAATCTTTTATCTTCATAAAAGTTTTGCTACAAGCTGAGATGACACCATGTCATCTCTTTTTTTGATTTTCGTCCGAAATGACTGCCGGTTGTCGTGATTTTGCTAGGTTTTCTAGTTTAAATCATGTCCACCTCTCGATTTTTTAGAGCATCTTGCCGATAAAAAGATATAGGGAAAAACTATCTTTAGACAACTCGCTTAGAGGAGGACAATCAACCATGGTCTTCAAAAACATTCTTGTGCTATTGACGATCGTCGTGTCTGCTATCTATCTGATAAGCAACACATTCATCTCGACAGCTAGCACCCGGATACTGCTGTCGAACGGTGTACAATTCAGCATTGGCATCATCAGTTTCTACTGGCTGTGGCAAGTTTATCAACAAAAAACGACTCGATTAAAAACATTTTGGCTTCTCTTATCACTGGGTGTATTTTTCTCGACATTCGGGACAGCCATTTGGTTTTATTTAACCTTGATTAATCAAGAGATCAACACCCCTCTTCTGTCTAATTTTATCTGGGTCCTCTCATACGTTTGTTACTTAAGTGCCTTGATTTATAAAATCCGCACGAACGTTGTTGATTTTTCGAACAAATCGTATTTTTTTAATACAGTCATCTATATGATTGCTTCCATTTCAATCAGTTATCATTATTTGCTGTCACCGCTGATTGCCTTAAAGTATTCGACTACTTTATCAATCACTTACACTACTATCTTTTTAGTGATTGACCTGGCATTACTTTTTTTAGTCATCACCCTGTATTATTTGCTTCATTTTGAAAAAGAGAACAGGAGCTTATTTTTCTTAGTCACGGGATTATTACTCCAACTAGTCGGTGATTCCTTGTTCTCTTATTTTTCTACACAACAGACGTATACGGCTGGCGGGTTCGTCGATTATATTTGGACAACTGCCTTACTCTTGATTGGATTTACGGGTTATCGCTATAGCCGAAGCATCTCGTCGCATGAACCGAATAAAAAGCTTCCACTCCTTCAACGCGAATTTTTATTTCCCTATTTAAGCATCATTCTTTTGACGATCCTGATGATTGAAAGCTACGACTGGCGAATCAATTCGTTAAGTTTTGGTTGGTTTTTAATTTTCGTGATGATCATTACCCGCCAATCATTCGTCATGATTAAAAATAAGAAGCTCTTTACAGAACTCCAACATTTAGCCTATTACGACCCTTTGACACAACTCGGCAATCGCTTGAATTTCATCAATACCATTGACCGCTATTTAACAAATGAATCTACGACACGCTTTGCCTTAATTTTAATCAATTTAAATCGCTTTAAAATGATCAATGATGCGCTTGGTCATCGGATTGGTGACGATGTCCTGAAAGAAGTTGCTTCCCGGCTTAGTCTGACCCATAATGGCAGTTTACCGGTGTTCCGGATCGGTGGCGATGAATTCGTCATCTTGGTAGAAAATGACTGTGCGGTCGCTTGCGAAGATTTTACGAGCACCGTCATCCAGGCATTACATGTCCCATTCGTCATATCTGACCATGAGTTTGCTGTAAAAACAAATATCGGTATCAGTATTTATCCTAAGCACGGCGAAAATGCGGAAGACTTACTCAAAAATGCAAGTACTGCCCTCCACCATTCGAAAACGTCAGGTAAAAACGATTTCATCATCTACAGTGAACGGCTAGAATCGGATGTCCTTCGAAAAATGGAACTCGAAGTTCAATTACAAAAAGCAATCGAACTGAATCAATTGTCCGTCCACTACCAACCGAAAGTGCATTTACAAACGAAGACGATTGTCGGGATGGAAGCGTTAGTGAGGTGGGAACATCCGCATCTCGGTATGATCTCCCCTGTTGAATTCATCCCGATCGCTGAAGAGACGGGTTTAATCAATGAGATTGGAGAGTGGGTCTTACGGACAGCTTGTGTGCAAAGTAAACAGTGGCAAGCGAGTGGCTATCCACCACTGTTACTTTCCGTCAACGTGTCCGCTCTTCAATTCCAGAATCGTCATTTCTGTGAAGTTGTGTCGTCGATTTTATCAGAAACCCATTTGCAACCGAACCATCTCGAACTCGAAATTACGGAAAGTATCGTCCAAAATATTACGGAAAGTGTCTCCATCTTAAAAAAATTAAAGAAAATCGGTGTCAAATGTTCAATTGATGATTTTGGAACAGGCTATTCTTCCTTGAGTGTCCTTGAACAATTACCCATCGATACGATAAAAATTGATAAATCCTTCATCGACCGGTTAAGTCGAGGCAGTCGATCGCCGATGGTCAAAACCATCATCGAACTCGGTTTGAATTTACAACTGAATGTCGTCGCCGAAGGCATTGAATCTCCGAATCAGTCGACGATCTTAAAAGAGTACGGCTGCTCCATCGGACAAGGGTACCTCTTCTCTAAACCAATCAATGCACAACACTTCACGGAATTGCTTGATGCTCTTTATCAAAAAAATGAATTCGTTTTCTAAACGGCTTTCATTATCTTACATGAAAGTAGTTCATGCACGGACTGCTTTCATTTTTTTATCCATCCGCTTCATTTTTTTGTATTATTCTGTTTTTTTAGAAGACATTGTTTACCATTCTCTTTATACTTGTAGTTTAATGTCTGATTCATTCATGAAGGAGTTTGGTCTATGGTTAATCGTAAGTTACCATCCTATTCGTTGTTGTTTCTCTTTGTATTTACATTGAGCTACTACAGCTGGATTTATTACTGGAGAGAAGACGCCTATATCCAGCAATTCGGGGGTAACCTCTTTTCTTTGTTAGGTATGGCGATTACTGTCTGTTGGACGTTTACGACTGTCCGACAGGTCGCAAAAAACGAAAAAATATTTTGGGGGATCCTGTTAGCTGCGAATAGCAGTTACTTGATTGCTGAAATCTATTGGTTTTATTTTGAGAGCATCCGACAAACGGGTGTCAGCTATCCCGGGGTTTCTGATATTTTCTACTTAATTCAAGTCTTCACGATTCTTGTAGCACTTTTATATAAGATCGTGTCACAAACAAAAAATCAAGAACGGATTCCGTTTGTCTTTGATACTCTGATCGTCATGGTCGTCGCGACGACATTATCCTGGCATTTTATCCTTACACCCATCTTGAAGTCCGATACGGTTTCGCTGCTCTCACTGATTGTTTCCTTAGCTTATCCAATCGGTGATTTAGGCATCTTGATTGCCATCGTCTTTATTTTATTCAGTACATCAAAACAGTCGAATACATCTTACTTACTCATTTTGTTTTTTGCTTTATTCATTCAAACTGTTGCCGATTCGGTGTATCTGTACTTAATTTCATCCAATGATTACACGTCCGGAAGCTATATCGACCCCCTATTCATCATTGCCGGTCTACTGATTGGTATAGCAGGCCGACTGACGATACATTCAGATTCGACAGCAGAGCAGTCACCGGAATCGGTCAAACGTTTGACGATTTTTCAAATCGTGACGCCTTATGGCGGTGCCTTGATTTTATTTATTTTTATGGGACTTCACTCGGAAGGAATCGATATCATCACAATCGGCTCCGGCATCTCGATCATCCTTGTCTTCATCCGGCAAATCACGATCATTTTTGAAAATCAACGCCTCTTTAAAAAATATTATCTCAAATCGCAAGAGCTAGAACAAAGTGAAGAACGCTACAAATGTTTATTCGAAAATCATCCCGATCCGGTTTATTCGACGAATCTTCATGGTCAATTCGACAGTGTCAATGCCTCCTGCACACAGCTTCTCGGTTACAGCCAAGAGGAATTGTTACAAAAAAGTAGCCTTGCATTCGTCGCGCCGTCCGACCGCCCCTTCGTGTCACGCGAAGTCAAACAAGTTTTTACCGGCACAGCACGACATTATGAAGTCGAAATCGAAAGCCGTTCCGGAACAAGATCGTTCATGCACATTACGAATGTACCGATCATCGTCCAAAAACAACTAGTCGGTGTGTTCGGAATCGGGAAAGACATGACGGAAATCAAGGAGAAGGAAAAACGAATCCATTATCTCGCGTATCATGATGCGTTAACCGGACTAGCCAACCGCTCGTCCTTCGAAGAAATGCTGGAGCAAACATTACGTGCACCCTCGACGAGACGTGCCTCACTCTTGTTCATGGATCTGAATGATTTTAAAGACGTCAATGATACGTTCGGACATGACAACGGTGATCAACTCCTCGTATCTGTCGCCATGCGCCTTCAAGCCTTTAAAGAGCGCTTCACGATTATCGCCCGACTAGGTGGTGATGAATTCACGTTATTGTTAGTCAATCGGTCGTTAAACGACGTAGAACAGCTGACGAAACAGGTCTTCTCCACACTAAGCGAACCTTACGCGCTGGCGAACCAATTGATTCATTGTCCCCCGAGTATCGGTATCGCCTCCTATCCCGATCAGGCAGGGACGGGTGACGAGTTGATTAAATTTGCTGATTCCGCCATGTATCAAGCAAAAACGATTAGACAAGGACATTATGCGTTCTTCGATTCGACAACGTCGATGTAATCGTTTTTGTACGAATTTCCCTTAAATAGAGCAAAAGGCAAGGACGATTTTCTGTCCTTGCCTTTTGCTCTATACAACGTGCTATCGAAAGATCAAGCGTCTTCTTTCGTTGCTTTCCTCGGGCGAGGCGCAAGCCGTTGCTCCTTGATCCTCACGGACAACGAGCAGGGTCTTGCCTGCCTCTGAACGTGCGTTAAAAACGCACTTTTTCCCGTAGGAGTCAACGAAACGTGACGCTTTTTAGGTAACCATGTGACAGAAATCCGGTCATGCAGAAGGTTTAGAGCACAATCCGTCTTGAATGCTTAGAACCGCGAAAAGCGAACGAATTGCGTCACGATATCGCATGTTTTCGCTTCATAAGCGTTTGTTTACACGCTGAGGCAAGGACGATTTTCCGTCCTTGCCTTTTGCTTACTCCTCCCCTTCACTTTTCCCGTCAACGACAACACCAAGAATACTGCTTAATACACCCACAGAGGAAACGGCTAACCCGAATGTTATTCCAGATGAATCCGCTAATCCCAATGAACTATATGCGATCACAATCGTCATCCCGAATAAAATAATACCCATCCCCAATAGAACAAACTTCATCTTTTCAGCTCCCATTTAACTCAATTAATTTAAGATCCTTCCGCATGATTCAAGAAAAATCCATATCCGTCTAGTAAACCTTTTTAAAATATACCATAATTTGTTTTTTACTTTACAAATATCATCCAATTCTATTGGCAACTATATCGGACTTCGATACATTATATATCGGGAGGCGATATATTGAGCCGCGATACATTAGTACTCACAGAAAGCACCTATTATATTTTATTATGCTTAACAACACCGAAGCATGGTTATGCGATGATGCAGCAAATCGAGCAGTTAACAAATGGACGCGTCACGATTGGACCGGGGACGATGTATGGCGTTCTAAAAAATTTGATTGAAAAACGCTGGATTGAAGTCGAGAACACGACCGGACGGCAAAAAATCTACGCCTTAACAGAAGAAGGACGTCGTGTTTGTCTCCAGGAAAAACAACGTATCGAAGAAGTACTACACCATGCAAAACAACTCTTAGAGGAGGGATCCCGATGAAAAAAATCAGATTTTTTATTGACGACCAAAAAGAGGAAACATGGGTCAATTCGATGAGTCAACAAGGTTGGGACTTAGTTAAGTTTACGCCATTCGTCTATACATTTACAAAAGGGACGAATACGAACTATATGTATCGGAATGAGTTCGTTGCTTCACACGACGATTTAGCGGACTACTTTTCATTTATAGAAGGGACTGGCGTCGAAGTTGTCCATACGAACAAGGTCTGGGCATACTACCGAAAAGAACAACAACCGAATGCTCCCCTGTTTTCATTATTCACGGATTCACCCTCCATGCTTACATATTTAAAAAAGCGTTTGACTCTTTTCAGTTTTCTCGTTTTTCTATATCTCTTTATATTCGTCGGACTCGCCGTTAACTCATTAGGAAGTGTCGCAGATGAGTCGGTCTTCATGAACGGCATCCTGTTCACGATTTTAATTTTAAACGCTACGATAGTAGTGTTATTCGGCGTCATGTCATTACGACTCAAATCAAGAATTGACATTTTGAAACATATGACCCAATAACGAGTCGGAACTTCTACAAAAAAAGATTCACACCGGGAGAGGAGGAATCGTTCCATGAACCGAATCTGTACCCAATGCAACACCCGACTGGTCGAAGACTGTGAAGTCCACGTCAAAGGTGCCATGTACGGCTTAAAGATTAAAAAACCGGGTCGTTTTTTCAGTAAGGCATCTGCTGAAGCGAAAGCTGCCGTTTGTCCGAAGTGCGGATTGGTCCAACTTTATGTCGTCAACCAAACGCCTTTCTAAAAACATAACAATACTTTGAAAGAAAGGAACGTTTTAATGAGTACATACCACATATCAAGTATCCGCCTCCTTCTAATCATGATTGTTTTTACGATTTTCTGGTATTATTTTTTAAACTTGCCGCTTGGGTATGGAATTGTCATCCTTCCTGTCACTGTCGGTTATACGATTTATCGCAACTTCAAAGCGGCTCAATCAGAAAAACAAGAGTCTGAACAAAATTAGCAGCCGATGCACTAAGCATAAATAAGACGCAGTTACGGGATTTCATCCGAGACTGCGTCTTTTTTGTCATTAAGCTTTTAGCGTTAACGGTCAGCAGACAACCAACCACTAATGTTTTCATGCGTTGCCCCTCCTGATGTTCTAAATGAATCGTGTCAGATAGTCACTGAATATTTTGTGCATCACTTTTGGCGTATTCGCTATGTAGACGTTGATTTGTTCCTCGTTCGATTGGACTGGATCGCGGTCCGTCTCGTCCGTCGGAAAATCGGAGATGCCTTTAATGATGATACATTCGACTTTGTTTTTCTGACAGATATAGGCGATTGCGCCGGCTTCCGTATCGGCTACCGTGATCCCACTTGCTTTCAGCTCCAAGTAATCGTTCCACATCACGACGGCCCGGTCTGCCGTACCGATCGTTCCGGTGTGACAATCCGCCTGATAGTCCGCGACGTCGAGTTCAACGATGAAGGACGGTTTAATCAACGGCTCGACTTCTTTCACCGTACAATCATATTGGACCGCGCGGTTTGGCACGATGATGTCGAGTACGGCAACGATGATTTTCGTAAGCGGGAACTGCGCCATCATGTACTGATTGGCCCCGACCCCGTTTACTTTCCGGACACCGGTGCTGTAAAACAACACACGTTTTCCGGCAATCGTCCGGAAAAAATATTCGCCGTATGGGTACTTAGTACGTTCTGATTCTTCTACATCGAAATACGCGAGCGTCGCTTCGAACTCCCATATCGTCGCAATACTGACACCAATCATTCATCCCCTTAAACGTCCCTCATCACTTTTGGATAATATATACATTCTCATCATCGCTTGTTTTCATATTTCAAGCAAGCGTGATTTGACAGACAACAAACAACCTCCACCCGGTATAGGTGGAGGCTTATCGATTTACTGTTGTGTCGCTTTGTCGTACGACAACTCCTGTCCATTCGTCGCAATGACCTGTTTATACCAGTCGAACGAATCTTTTTTCATCCGTTCCATCGAGCCGTTGCCTTCATTATCGCGGTCGACGTAAATCATCCCGTAGCGTTTTTTCATCTCACCCGTCGTGAACGAGACGATGTCGATGATGCCCCACGGTGTGTAGCCCATCAGTTCGACGCCGTCCTCCGTGACCGCTTCCGTCAACGCTTCGATGTGCGTCTTCAGGTAATCAATTCGGGCTGCATCGTGAATCTTGCCGTCCTCAATCGTATCGACGGCCCCAAAGCCGTTTTCGACGATGAAGAGCGGGAGCTGGTAGCGGTCATATAACCGGTTCAGCACGTAACGGAGTCCGACCGGATCAATCGCCCAGCCCCAGTCACTCGACTGGATGTACGGATTCTCGACGCCGTTCGCTAGGCCGCCGTTGACGATGTTACCGGTATTGTTGACCGTCGCATCGTGTTTGACGGTCGTCGACATGTAATAGCTGAAGCCGATGTAATCGACCGTTCCGTTTTTCAGAATCTCGTCATCGCCGTCGAGGATCGGAATCTGATAGCCTTCGCGTTCGAACTCTTTTAAGGCGTAGTTCGGATAATAACCGCGTGCCTGGACGTCCGGGAAGAAGTAACGTTGACGCATCGATTTTTCCGCCAGCATGACGTCTTCCGGATGCGATGAGTACGGATAGATCGGGACGTGGGAAATCATCGCTCCGATCTGGAAGTCGGGATTGATTGCTTTCCCTTTCGCGACGGCAAGGGCGCTCGCAATCAGTTCGTGGTGACCGGTCTGGTACATGACTTCCATCGCGTTTTCGCCCGGCTCGACTTTGACACCGGAGTTCGTCCAGAGGAACAGCGGATTCTCGACATCCATCTTATTGTTGATTTCATTAAACGTCATCCAGTACGTGACTTTATCTTTGTAGCGTGTGAAGCAGACTTCGGCAAAGCGTTCGAAGAACTCAGCGACTTTCCGGTTACGGAACCCGCCGTATTCGCGCGCGAGGTGGAGCGGCATTTCAAAGTGCGATAACGTGATGATCGGCTCGATGCCGTGCTTAATCAATTCGTCAAAGACATTATCATAAAACTGCAGTCCCGCTTCGTTCGGTTCCGTTTCGTCCCCGTTCGGGAAAATCCGGCTCCAACCGATCGATGTCCGGAGACACTTCAATCCCATCTCGGCGAACAGCGCGATGTCTTCTTGATAGCGGTGATAAAAATCAATCGCCTCATGATTCGGATAAAACGTCCCTTCTTCAATCGTATCGGTAATGCGCCGGGCGACGCCATGTGCACCTGCTGTCATGACATCAACGACACTTGGTCCTTTGCCGCCGGCGTTCCAGCCGCCTTCAAATTGATGGGCAGCCAGTGCGCCGCCCCATAAAAAGTCGTTTGGTAATGTTTTCATCTTAATTTCCTCCTTTTATTTAACGACGGTCACGATCGGCTCGTTCGCCGCAATCGTTTCAGTCTGTTCGATGATAAGTTTGGCATAAGCAGACGCATTGGTGACGATGACCGGTGTAATCGTTTTGAGTCCACGTGCTTCAATCATCGTCATGTCAAACTCGAGCAAACGTTGTCCGACTTCGACGGTATCGCCTTCAGCAACCAGGACGTTAAACGGTGTTCCGCCCAAATTGACGGTATCCAGTCCGACATGGATCAAGATTTCGACTCCACTCGTCGACCGGAGTCCGATCGCATGTTTCGTTGGGGCGACCATGACGACCGTTCCATTAAACGGCGCATCGACATGTGGCAAGGTCGGTACAATCGCAAATCCATCACCCATCGCACCGGAGGCAAACACTTCGTCCGGGACGTCCGTCAGGCGGACGACTTGACCTGACAACGGCGATACAATCGTTTCTTCGTTCGTCAGTGTCGCACTGACTTCTTGTTCATGGACAACTGGTGCTGCTTGTCCTGTTGGAGTTGCCGTCGCAACCGTATCTTCACCAAACCCGAGCACTTGGATCAAGACGACCGGTAAGACAAGGGCGATTGCGGCACCAATCAAGAGACCGATGATTGACGACGGATAATCGGAACTGATGCCGTTGACGAGTGTTAATGGTCCCGGTAGACCGGCATAGGCAAAATAATACGGTTTAAAGAAACTGGCGACGACGGCTCCGACCGCACCCGAGATACAGCCGTAGATGAACGGTTTCTTAAAACGTAACGTCACCCCGTAAATCGCCGGCTCCGTGATCCCAAAAATCCCCGTCAGACCGGCCGAGACACCGACTTTCTTTGTTTCCTGGTTGCGTGTTTTTAAGATGACGCCTAGGACGGCACCGACCTGAGCGATGACGGCGATCGTCTGATACGCTTGGAACGAGTCCCGTCCATACTGTTCGAAATTCGCAAGGACCATCGGCGTGACACCCCAGTGGACACCGAAGATGACGATGACTTGCCAGAAACCACCAATCAAAAGTCCAGCGAGTGCCGGTGCGTGATCGGCAAGATAGTTATACCCGTTGGCAATCCCTTCTGCTCCGAGTGTCGTAATCGGACCAATGACGAGAATCGTCAGCGGGACCATGATGACCATACTGAAGAACGGGACGAACAGCGGTTTGATGACATCATTGATCGTCCGGTTCAGGAACCGTTCAAGATACGATAAGATCCAGACGAGAAACAACGGTGGCAAGACCGATGACGTATAGGTCGTACCGGATAACGCGATGCCGATGAAGGAAATCGACTCACCGGCGACCACACGTGCTGCCATGTCAGCCCACGAAGGACTGACGAGTGCCGCGCTACAGGCGACGGCGATGAAGGGATTGACTTTAAAATGATTCGCTGCCGTGATGGCGATGAAAATCGGTAAAAACGTAAACGGTGCCCATGAGATAAAGCTGAACACTTCATAGGTTCCCGTTTTTGCGAAGTCCTTAAACAGTAAAGAAATCAGGATGAGTGCACCTTGCAGAATTCCCGCCGCGGCCAGGATATAGACAAACGGAGCGAAGACGGCTGACATCGTCGCGATGATCCGGTTCAAGATGGTACCTTTATTCGCTTGTGCGTCTTCAGCCGTATCATCGAGCTGAACCAGTTTCGAAAACGCTTCATAGACATCACCGACATGTTGTCCGATGACGACCTGGAACTGACCACCGGATTCGACGACCGTGATGACGCCTGGCAGTGCTGCCACTTGTTCCTTTGCCGCCGTGTCCGACCGCTTCAAGACGAGCCGTAACCGCGTCGCACAACGCGCTGCACTGATGATATTGTCTTCCCCTCCGACCGCATCTAAGATCGACCGGGCAAGTTTTTCATAATCCCGCACTTTACTCATGTAAGAACCTCCTTTTTATGATAACCCTTTCATGCACTCTTATTGTAATTGTACATGTACAATTAATCAATACATATTTAATTTAAAAAGACATGTTCGCAAGTATCAACCTTTCATTATGATATAGTTGTGGTATAACAATTTTTACGTAAATGAGGGTGAACCATGCTGAAATATCAACAGACGGCGACGGAAATCGAAGCTTATATCGAACGACATGCGTTACAGCAAGGCGATAAATTACCAGTCCTCGATCAACTGATCCGCCAATTTGAAGTCAGTAAGACGACGATGACGAAAGCACTCGAACTGCTGGAGCGTAAAGGGATCATCTTTCAAGTCCGCGGCAGTGGGATTTTCGTCCGGAAAACGAACCGGAAAGGCTACATCGAGCTGTTTTCGACGCAAGGCTTTAAGCAGAATCTCGTCGCACATGACATCCAGTCGAACGTCCTGTCGTTTGAGTTGATCCCGTGTCCGGAGACGATTGCCGAAAATCTCGGTACTACACAAGGCGACATGGTCTATTTCGTGAAACGGATCCGCTATATCGACGGTAACATCATGTGCCTTGAAGAATCCTATTACCGGCAAGCGATCGTGCCTTATCTGAACCGGGAAATCGTCGAACAATCGATTTTCGAGTATCTTGAGACGGCCCTCGGACTGAACATCGGCTTTTCCGACATGTACATGCACGTTGGCAAATTGCCGGAGACAATCGCGGAACATTTGGAACTTGAAGCCGGTGATCCGGCATTGACGGTCGAGACAATTTTCCACTTGACGAACGGTCGACCGTTCGATTATTCCGTCATCACCTATCATTACGAACACTCGCAATTCGTTGTTCAGGCGAACGGCTTGTATCTGTAAACGCAAAAAAGCAGACACGATCCAAGTACTTTTTGGACAATGTCTGCTTTTGGATTTTCTATTTAATCATCGTTTATGCCGCTTACTCAAGAATATGGTCAGCGGATAAATACCGATACTTTGGACAATCAACGACAGGACGATGACAGCAAACGATAAGGAAATCAACACATCATATTGCGCTGAGACCGTTTTTTCGAGCCACAGTAACAACGCGACAGACATCGAACCTTTAATCCCGGCTGCCGTAATGATTGAGATCGTCGAAAAGTCGTCGCGAAATTCACCTTTCCAGACCGGTACCGCATAAATGAAGCCGCTGACCATGATGAACCGTGCCAACAAGGTGAGACCAAAAATGATCAACGCCAGTCCCCATTGTGAAAAAACTAAGTATCCAGCTGCTTGAATCCCAATCAGTAAGAATAAAATCGATAAAAATGTTGGTTTGATGATGTTCCAAAATCCATCTAATGATGCTTTAATTCCCTTCTCCTCATCCGCTTTTTCGATTTCGTAAGACAAGAAAATCCCCAAAATGACGGTGGTGAGAACACCTGAGACACCAAGCGCTTCCGCAAGATAAAATCCACCGTACGACATGACGATACTCAACATCACTTGATATTCTTTTTGCTTCGTCAAGTGAATGATTTTACTTAAAATCCATCCGAGCAGTAAACCGATCAGAATTCCGCCAAACGAAACAAGCATAAATTGTTCGATGAAGGTCGTGAAATTAAAACGTTCCCCCGTTTGAAACATCGATAATAAGATCGTAAACAAAACGATACTCGTCCCGTCATTGACCATCGATTCTCCTTCCACGATATCGGCGAGTTGTTCGTCCCCCGTACTTTTTTTGATGATGGACGTTACCGAGACCGGATCGGTCGGAATCAGGATGGCGGCAAGGAGCAGCGAAGCCGTCAGCGAAAGTGAAATGAACAGATTCGAGATCCAGTAAATTGAGACACCGAGCAATAAGGCCGTCACAATCAACCCAATCGTGCTGAACGCCGTAATGATACCCCAATTATTTTTCAACTGTTTAATCGGAAACTGATACGCTGCCGTAAACAGGAGCGCCGGCAAAAACACTTCAAATACGATTTCCTTTGATAGATGAAGCGAAGAAAAATAGGGGATAAATGAAAGACCCAGTCCAATCACGACGAGCACCATCGGAACAGGAATCATTTTTTGTTTTAAATCGATTGTGTAAATTACGTAGCCAATCAATAAGAGAATCAATATCTGTTGCGTCATCACGTCGCCCTCCCTGCATACTGAACCCAAAAAATAATATATTTCCCTATACCTTTGCACTAATTAAATAAAACAAGTAACACATCATACCAGTTTGTAATGAAAATCGTGAAATGACTTTTTCTCTACAATAATTACTTAGCAAAAAAACGCCCCCGATCATCGAGGACGCCCATGATAACATTGAAGATTATTAAAACAAATCACCCATGCCGCATCGTCCATTCAGAGACGACCCGCTTCGCCGACCGGAGCGCCCCTTCGATATGGCCGCCAAACGCACTATCCGTTTCCGTCCCGGCAAGATAAAGCCGTCCTTGCCAGTTCGCGTCGACTGCGATGGGTCCATACTGCGGAAATTCCGTTAACGGCCGGCTATCTGCAGGCATTGCCGTATCGGGGTCTTGTGCCCAGTCATAATAGAACACTTCCCGCGGATGACGGGCTGCTTCGCCGTACATCGTGATAAGTTGGTCGAGGATACGGGCTTTGACCGCTTCCGTCCCGAGTGACTGGCGCTCTTCTGCCGTCAGCCGCAGGAAACCGAACAAGGCACCGGGTCCGCGCTGCGGTGATGCATCATGAATCTCCTGCAGGGCACCGACCCAGCTCATCCCGAACCCGGACTGTCCCGCTTCGCGCCAAAACGGCGTGTCATAGACGACAAGTGCTTTTGCTTGTCCGGCCATCCAGGTCGGGGTCGTTTGCAGTTTTTCGCGAGTCGTCTCGGAAAATGGCGGTTCGATTACGACTCGCTCGACAAGACGGGGTGGAAGGGCAACCACGACACTGTCATACGTTTCTGAAGTCGTCCGCCCGTCTTTGATTGACGTAACGATTACTTGTTCTTCCGTCCGCTCAAGTTTCGTGACGCGTGTCTGTAAGCGGAGCGATGCCGTCGGAAGTTTGGCCGCAATCGCTGTCACGAGTGCTTCCATTCCTCCCGCTAACCGCTTCGACGGGACGATACTGTCCGGTGCCAGCAGATGATGTTCGATTGCTCCTGCTTGCCGTTCGAGTACCATCGCGCCCGTCGTGTGTTGGGCGAATGCCGTCAGACCGAGTTCGGTGATAAGATCCGTGATAACCGTTTCCGTATCCGGCCAGTACCATGTCGGTCCGAGGTCAAAGCAGTCTGCCTCGTCTCCATGCGTACCCGCCACGCTTAAAATACGTCCGCCGATCCGGTCCCGTGCTTCATAGACGGTGACCGCTTGCCCCATCTGCTGTAAAAGCGATGCTGTATAGAGCCCGCTGACGCCTGCTCCGATGATTGCGATGGATTGTGTCATCTTGATTCTCCTTTGCTACGGACAGATCAATTGCTCCTGTCGTCATGTGCTGTAGCAAGTGTACCTTGTTCCGACTCAATCCTCCAACCGCTCGAACTCGACTAAACGGACAGCCTTAACATATACTTCCTCGTCGAACGTCGTCAGCGAAACGAATGTCTCCCCTTTGCGATAGAGAATTTTAGCTCCTTCTTGATTCACTTTCTTCCAGCCGTCACGATTCAAGCGTGCTGCATACAGGAGTCCCGGTCCGTCTGTTTCTGAAGCAAGTTGCGTCGCGTAGTGTTGACCGTTCGCACCCGTTTGCTCCGTCGCAAAGCGCGGGATCGGGAACGAACTGACAGATGTACCTTCTTTGAACAATAGGGATATCACCCCGTAATACGTTCCTCCTAGTAGAATTATGATCAAGATAACCGATAGTACTTTTTTATACATTTTGCTTCCTCCCATTTTTACCCATCTATATTCATTATCTCCAACCCCTTATCTTTTTACCATCTTTTTAAAGTCTAATTTAAGGAAAGACCTGACTTCGCTTAGCGAAATCAGGTCTTTTCTTTTTATGAACGCGTTGAAATTGAATCTTTGTACAAAGCTTGTCCGTTCGTCGCAATCACTTCCTGATACCAGAAGAATGAATCCTTCCGCGAGCGGTCGAGGGTACCGGACCCGTCATCCTGCTTATCGACGTAGATAAAGCCGTACCGTTTGCTGTACTCGCCGGTCGAAGCACTGACTAAATCAATGCATCCCCAACTCGTATAGCCCATGACTTCGACGCCGTCCTCCATCGCTTCAACCATTGCTTGAAGATGTGCTTTAAGATAATCAATCCGGTATTCGTCATGAATTGCACCGTCTGCTTCCACCTTATCGTAAGCACCGAGTCCATTTTCGACGATGAACAGCGGTTTTTGGTAGCGGTCGTACAGCTTATTTAAAATGATCCGCAGTCCACCCGGGTCGATTTCCCAGCCCCAGTCACTCGCTTTCAAATAAGGGTTTTTGACACCGTTCATGATATTTCCGGCTGTCATGTCTGTCGTTTTATCAGCCTTTTCCGTCCGTGACATATAATAGCTGAGAGAGAAGAAATCAACCGTGTATTCTTTTAAGATTGCCGCATCCGTTTCTTCCTGTTTAAGTTCAATCCCGTTCTCGGCAAAGAAACGTTTCGCAAATGCCGGATACTCGCCGCGGACATGGACGTCGCCGCAGAAGTAATTCATCATCCGCTCTTCATCGAGGGCAACTTGGACATCTGCTGGATTGGAACTATACGGGTAAACTGGTGCTGCGATTAACATGCATCCGATTTTCATTGACGGGTCGACTTCCCGTGCTGCTTTCGTCGCAAGACTACTCGCAACGAGCTGATGATGTAACCCTTGGTATGTCGTTTGAAGATGGTTTTCTTCATCCTGTAATGCGACACCGAGGCTGAGCATCGGCATGAACTGCGCCCCGTTGATTTCGTTAAACGTCAACCAGTATTTCACTTTTCCTTGATAACGCTCAAACAGAACCCGGCTGTATCGTTCAAAGAATGTTACAAGACGGCGATCGCGCCATCCGCCGTATGCTGTCGCCAAATGTCTTGGCAACTCATAATGCGAAATCGTCACAAGTGGTTCGATCTCCTGGGCAATCAATTCATCGATGACACGGTCGTAAAACGCGAGACCTTCCTCATTCGGCTCTGTCTCGTCGCCGTTCGGGAAAATGCGTGACCAAGCAATCGACATCCGGAATGTCTTAAAACCCATTTCTTTAAATAAGGCGATATCCTCTTTGTACCGGTGATAAAAATCGACACCTTCATGGTTTGGGTACGTGTATTGCTCATGTAATTCAAAGTCAAATGCCGCATCATGAATCAACTGCATCCGTTGTTTCCCGCCTGGCATCACATCGGCGATTGACAACCCTTTACCCCCTTGATCAAATCCGCCTTCAACTTGATTGGCTGCAGTAGCGCCACCCCATAAAAAGTCTGCTGGTACATTCTTCATTTTCCTTTACCCCTCTCTTATACTAAAATGCGTAACACGTCACGTGACGGTTCGACCGATCCGACATACGTCGGAAGAACATCCAAATAGCTGGCTGTGTTTGTCACGATGACCGGCGTGATGATGTCATATCCCGCTTGCTCGATTTCTTTTAAGTCAAACGCGATCAACCGATCTCCTGCTTTAATGTTCTGTCCACTCGAGACGAACGATTCGAAATGCTGTCCGTTCAACTGGACCGTATCGAGTCCGATATGAATCAGGATTTCGACACCTGTATCTGAACGTAAACCAATCGCGTGCATCGATTGATAAACAGTCACGACTTCACCATCGAACGGAGCGTAAACGACTCCTTCGTTCGGAATGATTGCCACACCTTTGCCCATCGCGCCACTCGAAAAGACTTCGTCATTGACTGACTCCAGAGAAATGATTTCGCCATTGATTGGCGCGAGGACGGGTAACCCGACTTCTTTTGATAAAGATGGTGTTGTTTCAGTCGTTGCGATCTCTTCCTTCGTCAGGAAGTACGTCAAACTGAAAGCAACCGCCGTCGCCACGAACAAACCGATGAAGGCACCCCAAAACGAGAGGTCAACACCACTTTGAGGAATCATGACTGGCACAGCGAATATGCCAAGTCCGCCCATCGTGTAAGAAGCTGTACCTAGTGCACCCCCAACAAGTCCACCTGTTGCTCCACCGATGACACCAAAGATAAACGGCTTTTTCCGCGGCAGCGTCAAGCCGTACATCGCAGGCTCCGTGATTCCGAAGACACCGGCAATCGTTGAAGATGTACCGAGTCCCTTCGTCTTCTTATCTTTCGTTTTAACAGTAATCGCGAGGACGGCACCGACCTGACCGAACGTTGCCATCAGTACACCGACGCTGATCGTATCAAACCCGATGACGGTAATGTTATTGATGAGAATTGGTACAAGACCCCAGTGCAATCCGAACATGACGAAGATTTGCCAAAACGCTCCGATGAAAGCGATCGCGAGGACTGGACTTAGGTTATAAATGAACGAGTAAGCACCCGCTAGTCCTTGACTCGCGTACGTCGCAAGTGGTCCGATTGCGAGGAACGTCAACGGGACAACGATTAAGAGCGCGAGCATCGGCGTCGTAAAGTTGCGGACGGCCTCATGCGAATGTTGATTAAAGAACTTCTCGAGTTTCGCTGATACATAGGTCGCTAGGATAATCGGAATGACGGACGATGCGTAACTCATCAAGACGACCGGAACCGTCAAGAAACTGAGTGCTTCACCTGATGCCTGCAAGGCGACCATCGAAGGGTAAACGAGCGCTCCCCCGATGACCATCCCGATATAAGGATTCCCACCGAACTTTTTGGCAGCTGAATGACCTAAAATGATGGGCAGGAAGTAAAAGAGCGCGTCTGCTGTCGCATTGAGGACGATGTATGTCCCCATGTCTTGCGTCAACAGTCCAAGGGCAACTAAAATCGCCAGTAAGCCTTTCAGTAAACCGCTCCCTGCCATCGGTCCTAAAATCGGCGTGAAGATTCCGGCAATCGTATCGATCAGCCGGTTGAACACCGTCGTTTTTTCACCGTCATCAACCGTCGTTTCAAAACCACCAATCGCGACTACGTCTTGATAGACTTCACTGACATTGTTTCCGATGACGACTTGAAATTGTCCGCCACTTTTGACGACAGTAATGACACCGTCCTGTTGCTTGAGTTGTTCTGCGTCAGCCGCTTGCTCATCTTTTAGCTTGAACCGTAAACGCGTCGCACAATGAAACACACTTTTTACGTTGTCTTGTCCGCCGATCAATCGTACAATGTCTTTTGCTAACGCTTGATATTTTCCCATTCGTCTCACTCCCGGTTTAAATAATAGGATAAAAAAAACCTAAACCACTACAAGTAACACCATACTTGTAGTGGTTTAGGTTTGGCCTGCATCATCAGTAACCATCCTTAGGATTGACTTTGTTTCATTAAGTTTTCGATGTGAATCATCAAATATAATCGTTCATCCGTCGAAACATGATAGTCGTATTTCGCTTCAATTAAATTCGCTATTTTCAATACACATTCAGCAGCTGCAGGGTACCGATTTTTGACCATTTCGAACAGTGTTTCATCGCCCCCCGCCTTCAAGGCTGCTTTAGAAACGATTCGTTGCACAAAGTACTTTAAATGAGTTAAAAAGCGGGAATAAGCATGTGCTTCTTCATCGAGTTCGACTTGAAAGTGATAGGTGATGATGGTCAAAATCGCTTGTGTCGCCTTCGTCATTTCCGTGACGACGTGTAAGCTTTCTCCTTTTACGCCAAGCATCGAGGCATTGACGAGATGAAGCGCAATCGCGACTGCCTCATCTTCATCGAGCTTGACATGATGCCGCTCATTGATCAGGTGAACGGCTTGTTTGCCAATCGAAAACTCTGGTCCGTAAAAACGTTTGACTTCCCAAACCAGAGGGTTTCGAATGATGATTCCTTCCGCATACCGTTCGAGGGCATAGTGAATATGATCGGCCAGCGTTACGTAAATCGTGTCATGCAACTCGTTGTTCAATTGATGCTCTGCTACCTTAACGATTTCTTTGACAGTCTCGATTTCGTCTTGTGGCATCTGATTCAAAAAATCGATGAATCGTTCCTGTGTTTCCTTACTTTCAAGTGTAAAAATTTTTTCGATACGATTCTCTTCAATCGTATCCCCCGTCCGTTTTTGGAACGCAATCCCGCGTCCCATCACAACATGTTCCTGCCCTTTTGATTCAATCGATACAACGTTGTTATTAAACACTTTTACGATCTGCATGGAATCCATCACCTCCACCCACAGTCTGATGAAAAGAAAAAACCTAAATTCATATCCATCGCCGCAACACGCAACAGATATCAATTTAGGTTTTGCCTGCTTGACCAGTAACAACCCTAACGGTTTATTCTTTTCGTAATTAGAATACAATTTCTTGAAGACTGCGTCAAGAAAAAGTTAAGCGTTTTCATTTTAGGTAAATATTTTTTTAAAACACAGTCCTTTTAAACCCCATACATTGATGATATAGTCATTTTGTAAACTAACGACCGTTAGGAAGGTGAATGATTTGAAAGCTGCACAATTAATCCCGACCGCTTTGCGCCACTTCGCGAGTCACGGCTACGAAGGGGCCTCCTTAAACGACATCGCCCAGGAAGTCGGTATCAAGAAACCATCCATCTATGCCCACTATTCCGGAAAAGACGATCTCTTTTTGAAGACGATGGCGTACGCGCTCAGTGAACAGAAAAAACACCTCGCGTCCTACTTCGTCGAGACACGGCAGTTGCCGCTCGAAGCATCGCTAAAAGGATTTTTCGACTGGTTCATCGAGGAAAGCAACCAAAACGACCAAATGAAGTTCATCCTTCGCATCGCGTACTTCCCGCCCGTCAAACTGGAGCATGAAGTGACGGCGTTGATCAATCCGTTTTTCGATTCGATCCATCGTCGCCTTGCACGCTTATTTCGCGAACGCGACCGGACGGAGCAGATTCTCTACTCCGAAGATTATACGAGCGGCGCACTCGCCTATTTGACGGTTGCGGAAGGGACGATGACAGAACTCGTCTATAACGGGATTGACGCCTATCAACAACGACTCACTGCCGTCTGGCCGATTTTTTGGCGCGGACTCGTCCGTTAAGAAGTCAAATCAGAAACTGAGGTTCAAATCATGCAAAACAACAAACTCATTTTAGGTACACTTTTACTCAATCTGTTTATCGCCTTTTTAGGGATCGGACTCGTCATTCCCGTCACCCCGACGATCATGAATGAATTGAACATCTCCGGCTCGACGGTCGGCTATATGGTGTCGGCTTTCGCCTTTGCCCAACTGATTCTCTCGCCGCTTGCCGGACGCGCCGTCGACAAGTATGGACGAAAGCCGATGATCATCATCGGCTTGTTCATCTTCAGCATGTCGGAACTGCTATTCGGTCTCGGACAGACGGTCGAAGTCCTGTTCGCTTCGCGCATCCTAGGGGGAGTCAGTG
Organism: Exiguobacterium sp. H66; assembly: GCF_018618705.1. Classification (NCBI taxonomy): domain Bacteria; kingdom Bacillati; phylum Bacillota; class Bacilli; order Caryophanales; genus Exiguobacterium; species Exiguobacterium sp. H66. The sequence continues at coordinate 46,933 of NZ_JACSMQ010000009.1, read as the reverse complement.
CCGCCTTCATCATGCCGGCCGTGACGGCGTTCATCGCCGACATCACGACGAACGAGACGCGTCCGAAGGCGCTCGGCTATATGTCGGCCGCCATTTCGACCGGCTTCATCATCGGACCGGGGATCGGCGGCTTTCTCGCTGACATCGGGACACGCGTTCCGTTTTTCTTTGCCGCGACGTTCGGGATGATTGCGATGATTTTGTCCGTCTTCACGTTACGTGAACCGGAACGTCATTATGCCGATGCGCCGACCGTCAAACAAGCGAACGGCTTCTCAAAAATCTTTTCACCCCTCTATTTCGTCGCTTTTTTGGTCCTGTTGATTTCGTCATTCGGCCTCGCCTCGTTCGAATCGCTGTTCGCCCTGTTCGTCGACCGGAAGTTCGGCTTTACGGCGAAGGACATCGCTCTCGCGATTTCCCTCGGAGCGATTGTCGGTGTCATCGTCCAGGTCGGCCTGTTCGACCGCTTGACGCGGTGGTTCGGTGAAATTCGCCTGATCCGTTACAGCTTAATCCTATCGACCGCCCTCGTCCTCGTCATGACGTACGTGACGAGTTACTTCGCAATCATCCTTGTGACGATGGTCGTCTTCGTCGGATTCGACTTGATGCGTCCTGCCGTCACGACCTATCTGTCGAAGATCGCCGGCGATGAACAAGGTTTCGTCGGCGGAATGAACTCGATGTTTACGAGTGTCGGGAACATCCTCGGACCGATTGCGGGTGGACTCCTGTTTGATGTCAACCTCAACTACCCGTTTTATTTCGCGACGATCGTCCTGACGGTCGGCATCATCTTGACGTTCTTTTGGCGTCAACCGAAACTGTCGGTCGACTCGGGCGCAACGAAACTGTCATCGTGAACATGAAGAAGCGTCCCCCTGAACTAAGGGAGACGCTTCTTTTTCATGCATTAAGATGATTGCTGATAACTAGTATTCGATAAATTATCTTCGACTGATCTGACCCACTCGACCGGGACATATAATGATTTTGCAATGGCTTCATCCGTTTTTCCGAGCTTCCGTAACGTTTTGACGATGCGCATGCGGCGTGCGAGCTCCCTTTGATCCGGAATACATTCAGGCAACATTTAATTCCCCCCCTTTTTCTGTCCCGATGCCGTCGAAGTGATAAAGTACATATTACCCGAAAGTTGTCAGACTATTCTGTTTTAGTCAGACTCCACGAATTTTCGATAAATGAGACGAAAAAATAAAAAGTATAGTCTACTTTACAAAATGTAAAACAAACTATACAATAAACTCATGAAGGAAAGGAGCGTTTTGATGAAACTATCGAATCGCGTCAAAGCATTACGGCGCCAAATGGACTGGACGCAAGAACAATTCGCTGACTTGATCGGCGTCACGCGCCAGACTGTCATCTCACTCGAAAAAGGAAGCTACACCCCGTCCTTGTTACTGGCGATGCACATCGCCCGAGTCTTTGACCGACCAATCGAAGACATCTTTTATTTGGAGGAGGAATCATCATGAAGCGTGTCATCATTCAATCAATCGCTAATGTCCTGTTGTATGTCTTAGCTGCTGTCTTACTCAGCTCCATCGCCCGTCAGCTTGTTGTTTTTCAGGACGATCCGCTTAAAGGAACAGGCTTCAACTTGAGTCTCGACCTGTCGATCATCTTACCGATTGTTTTGTTGCTGGTTTTATTGACCAGTCTCGGTTATTTTTCACGGACAAATAAAACACTTGGTTTTTCACGCTGGTCGACAACAACACCAGAGTTTTCCGATAACGATGAACGCGAGCGCTTCATTACAGGTCAGGCGACCCGAATTGCTTACGTCTCATTTTTAGTCTCGATTCCCGTCGTCATGGTGTCCTTCATAGCCTATCCGTATTTCAGCGCTCGTTTCCCCACCTTCCCGTTTTATGCACTGGCCGCTGTTTTATCAATCGGTACACTATCCTATATGTCAGCCTGGATCTACTACTATAAGAAATAAGGAACAATTCATTCACATTAATTTTTTGTAGAAGTATTGCGTCATCCCTTCGACCGGATGATCGTCCAAGCGACCGTATTCGACGTACCCGTTTTTTTCATAGAAGCCGGGTGCCTGAAAACTGAACGTGTCGAGGATGACTTTACTGCAGGCACGTTCTTTGGCATAGGCTTCGACCATACTCAATAATTTGCTGCCGTATCCGCCGCCTTTGACGGACTCGTCGAGCCATAAGAAGGAGACGTGAACGTGGTTCCAGCCGTATTCGCCTGTCAATCCGCCTTTAATCTCGCCATCTTCCTTTAAAAGAAAGCAGATTTGTTCCGTCTCGTGTTGAACCGACAAAGGGACTTTCGTTTTGTTGAAGCTGATTAATTGTTCGCGAATGTATTCGCGGTCCTCCGTTGAACCCTGTTGTATCTCTAACATCTCCATCCATCCTTTCCAATCTATTTCTAGTCTATCATCTGTCGATCTAGACAATCTTCGTTTGTCTTAATGGAAATACTTTACATTTTTAAATTATTTATGGCATCCTTAAGGGGGGACGATTTTGATTCTACTAGTTTGGAGGCGAATATGATGGATCCAATTGACGCGAACATTCAATCTGTAACGTACACGATTCGTCCGGCAGAGCCTACGGATGCACGACAGCTTGCTTTACTGCGCGCGAGACTCGATGCAGAAACGGACCACTTTGACCGATTCCCGGGCGAAGACGTGCTGGATGAAAAGGGATTTCTGCAATTGATTCAGCATGAGACCGGTATTCCCCACTCCCTGCTCGTCGCTGAAGTGGATCGTCAACTCGTCGGTTATGCCCGCTGTGTCGGTTTCCCCTTGCGTCGGTTCGCACATAAAGCCGACTTCGGCGTCGGGGTCGTCCGTGACTTTTGGGGGAAAGGCATCGGGCGGGCTCTCTTACAGACGACACTTGACTGGGCACGGACGGTCGAACTGCAAAAGATTCAATTGACCGTCGTCGAGACGAATCAAGGGGCCGTTCGTTTGTATCAGAAAACCGGGTTTCAAGTCGAAGGACGACTCAAGCACGACCGACTGCTTACGGACGGCTTGTATTATGATACGATTTTGATGGGCTTACTCCTCGTTTAACACGCTTCACACTAACTAGCCGGCGGCTTCGCTGACTAGTTTTTTCATATTTTTGTTTCGTAAGACATGCCAACTCCTTTTTCTTAGCTCCTTGTCATTACTTCTTCATAATTGTTTACATTTTTCTCATATTCCGTTCATATTCCTTCAGTAGGATGATGAATGTAGGCAATACATACTGTTCTTTAAATGACCAAGGAGGAATTACCATGAAACTGAAACGACTGATCCCGATTCTCGCCCTATCGACCTTATCGCTCGGCACGATGGTATCGACACCGGATGCCGATGCCAAAAGCAAATACAAGAAGACGCCGGAAATCCGCAACGTCATCTTTTTAATCGGTGACGGGATGGGTGTTTCCTATACGTCGGCGCACCGCTACTTAAAAAATGATCCGACGACGACCGTCGCCGAAAAAACAGCCTTCGACCAGTATCTCGTCGGTCAGCAAATGACCTATCCGGAAGATCCGGCACAAAACATCACCGACTCTGCCTCTGCCGCAACCGCAATGTCTTCCGGCGTCAAGACGTACAACGCAGCGATTGCCGTCGACAATGATAAGTCTGAAGTCAAGACCGTCCTTGAAGCGGCGAAAGAACGCGGTAAGTCAACGGGACTCGTCGCGACGTCAGAAATCACCCATGCGACACCGGCTTCATTCGGCGCTCATGACGAAAATCGGAAAAACATGAACGCGATCGCAGATGATTACTTTAAGGAACGGATTAACGGGAAACATAAGATTGATGTTTTACTCGGCGGCGGCAAGTCCAACTTCGTCCGTCCGGATGTCGATTTGACGAAAGCATTCAAAAAAGACGGTTACGGATACGTGACGGATCTTGACGAATTAAATGCCGACCGCAACAAACAAGTCCTCGGTCTGTTTGCCGATGGCGGTTTAGCAAAACGGATCGACCGCGAGAATACCGTTCCCTCATTGGAGCAAATGACGAATGCGGCGATTAAACGACTCGATACGAACAAAAAAGGCTTCTTCCTGATGGTCGAAGGGAGTCAAATCGACTGGGCCGGACATGATAATGACATCGTCAGCGCGATGAGTGAAATGGAAGATTTCGAACGGGCGTTTAAAGCGGCAATCGCCTTTGCGAAAAAAGACAAGCATACGCTCGTCGTCGCGACGGCCGATCATTCGACGGGTGGCTATTCAATCGGGGCAGACGGGATTTATAACTGGTTCGCCGAGCCGATTAAAGCAGCAAAGAAAACACCCGACTTCATGGCTGAAAAAATCGTTTCCGGCGCCGATGTCCGCAAGACCTTGACGACGTACATCGATCAACAAAAATTGGCTTTGACGGAAGAGGAATTCACTTCGGTCGAACGAGCTGCTGCCTCTAAGAACGTGACAGACGTCGATAACGCGATTGAAGAAATCTTCAATCAACGGTCGCACACGGGTTGGACGACGGGCGGACATACGGGAGAAGACGTTCCCGTCTATGCCTATGGACCGGCTAAAGACCGGTTTGCCGGACAAGTCGACAATACGGATCACGCCAAAATCATTTTTGATTTCTTGAAAAAGAATAAATAAGGAGGTCCATCATGAAGCGACTCCTGCTCTCGATCACGCTTGGAACCATCCTCGCCGGATGTAGCGATTCTTCAGCTGATCAACAAGCCGTGCCGGCACCACCCGTCACACATACCTCCGTCGCACTTGAAAAGGCGGACGTCTATGTGCCGAACCCGCAATTGCCGGACGACCGGATGTTGACGAAACGGAATCAGACGGTTCGTGACGATAAAGGTGAATTGACGTTACAACAGATCCAGTACGTCAAACAAACTCACTCGATTGGACCGATTAACATGACGATCGAGGAAGTAAAAGTTATTCAGACCCGTCCGAGTTACGCGATGATTGATTTCTTTCACGGCTTCACCCATGAAGAAGCGTTCGATATGGTGAAGACCCGCGTCACGGTTACGAATACGAGCAAGCAACCGGTCACGTTCAACCCGGTTGCTCATGTAAAAATCAATCAATCGACAGAAAAAACAATTGATGATGACCTGTACCTCGAAGCATTGGCCGGGACATATGAGCCATCGGAACAGCGCAGCGGCAACCTTGGTTTCATCACGGAACGTCCCGTTGAAAAACTGGAGTTTTTGACGAGTGACGTCCTTGATGCGCAGCAGCAGGTCATTAAAAAAGGTCAGCCTTTCACAGTGACGCTACACGATTAAATCAATAGACAAGACAAAGAACCACGTTCCGACTAGCGGAGCGTGGTTCTTGCAGACTGTAGACAAAGTGCTATCGGGAGATCGCGCGTCTGTTTTCGTTGCTTTCCTCGGGCGAGGCGCAAGCCGTTGCTCCTTGGATCCTAGCGGCCAACGAGCAGGGTCTTGCCTGCCTCTGAACGTGCGTTGAAAACGCACTTTTTCCCGTAGGAGTCAACGAAACGTGACGCTTTTTAGGGAATACCGTGACGGAAAGCCGGGCATGCAGGCGGTTTAGTGCGCCGCGATTCTGATCGAATCGCTTTTAAAGCGAAAAGCAATCGGTCGCGACCCTGCAGCTTTGCTGTAGCGGCGCGGAAGTTTGCCGCTTTGAAGACGAGGCGAGACAAGGAAGCGCGAACGGATTGCCTCTCGTTATCGCATGTTCACGCTTCATAATAGTTTGTCTGCACGCTGAAAGAACCACATTCCGTCAGACGGAGCGTGGTTCCTGTTTATGCGATTTTTGCGCTTATTTCTTAGAAAAACAATGCTTCAGGTGCTGATAGTTCGTATTTCCACCGGACAAGTTACAGACATCCGTAAACCCGAGATTCTTGAGCACGTTTTGCGCTGCATTGCCGGTGACGCCTTTATTACAATAGACGACCGTCGGGATGGATGGGTCGAGTTCCGCAGCCCGCGTCCGCAGTTCGCCGAGCGGGATATGAACCGCGCCGTCGACATGATTCTTCTCGAACTGTTTTTTCGACCGCGTATCGATGATTTGAATCGATTCTTCCGTCGCTGTTTGCTCGACCAATGTTTCCGGTGTCACTAAGCGGGCCGTCTTCTTAATCGCATTATCAAGTGCCATCCCCGTGTAGAGGACGGGATCTTTTGTCGTCGAGAACGGCGGGGCATAGGCAAGATCGAGGTGGAATAAGTCTTCCGCTTTCGCCTTGAACGTGATTGCCGTCGCGAGTACATCAATCCGTTTGTCGACGCCTTGCGGTCCAACGATTTGTGCCCCGAGGACCCGTCCTGTTTTTCGGTCAGCAATCGCTTTGATGACCATGTCCTTTCCGCCCATATACTCGGGACGGTCCGGTTTAATGTTGTGTAAAATCTCAATATCGAATCCGGCGGCAAGGGCTTCTTTTTCCGTCAAGCCGGTTTGGGCGACCGTCAAATCGAATGCCTTGAAAATCCCCGTCCCGAGAATGCCGCGATGTGCCGCCTCTTCCCCTGTGATGACCATCCCGGCAATCCGACCCATCTTGTTCGCTGTTGAACCGAGCGGCCGATAGATTGCTTCGCCCGTAATGACGGAAAAGCTCTCTGCGACGTCACCGACGGCGTAGACGTCTTTCACGTTCGTCTGCATTTGCGGATTGACGGCAATCGCCCCCGTCTGACCGAGTGTGACGCCGATTTGCGTCGCCAGTTCCGTGTTCGGTTTGACGCCGACCGAGAGGATGACGAAATCCGTCGCAATCGATTTTCCGCTCGCGAGTTCGACTTGCTCAACTTCGCCTTCGCCCGTCAATGCCGTGACGGATTCATTTAACAACAGCCGGACCCCTTTACTTTCAAGATGATCACCGACACGCGATGCCATATCAAAATCAAGCGGCGGCATGACTTGCGGCAGCCGTTCGACGAGCGTGACGGCAATGCCGCGATACGTCAATTGTTCCGCCATCTCAAGTCCGATGAATCCGCCACCGACGATCGTGACCGTCTTCGGATCGTGTTGCTCGATGTACGTACGGATCGCTCCGGCGTTCTGGACGTTCCGGACAGAAAAGACGTTTGGTGCATCAACACCGGGAAATGGCGGAATGATGCTTGAGGCACCTGTCGCGAGGACCAGCGTATCGTACGTATCCTCAAAGCGTTCACCCGTTACGCCATTTAAGATGGTCGCCGTCTTCGTCTGATGATTGATTGATTCGACTTCATGTTGGGTCTTGACGTCGATGTTGTAGCGTTTTTTAAAGAATGCCGCGTCCCGTGGTGTCAAGGTATCGATGTCTTCGATCTCACCACCGACGAAGTACGGGATGCCGCAACCCGAGTACGAGATGTCTTGATCGCGGTCGTAAATCGTAATTTGTAATGATTCGTCGTTCCGACGGGCTTTCGCGCCGACCGATGTTCCGGCAGCAACTGAACCGATGATGAGTAGTTTCATGAATAATCCCCCTTAGTAAAGTAACAAGCTGATGTAAAGACCAAGTAAGGTGATCGCAAGCGTCGGAACCGTTAAAATCGTTCCAATCTTAACGTATTGTCCCCACCCGATTTTAACACCTTTCGTCCGTAAGACGTGTAACCAAAGTAACGTCGCAAGACTCCCGATCGGCGTGATTTTCGGACCTAAGTCGGAGCCAATGACATTGGCATAAATCAAGGCCTCCCGGATCGATCCTGTTGCCTGACTGAGATCGATCGCGAGTGCATCAATCATCACGGTCGGCATGTTGTTCATGATCGATGACAAAATGGCAGCGAGGAAGCCCATCCCGAACGTCGCGGCGGCGAGATTTGTCGCAAATCCATCGATGATGTCCGCTAAAAGTTGCGTCAGACCGGCATTTTGAAGCCCGTAAACGACGATGTACATCCCGAGCGAGAAGAAGACGATTGCCCATGGTGCACCAGCGATGACTCGTTTCGTCGGGACACTTGGTGAACGGCGGGCCATCAGTAAGAAGAACAAGGCGATGACGCCGGCAACGAGACTGACGGGAATCCCGATAAGATCACTCGTGAAGTAACCGACGACAAGCAGCACGAGGACCACCCATGATAATTTGAACATTCGCTGATCTTTGATTGCCGCGCGTGGTGCGACGAGTTGTGTCACGTCATAAGTCTTCGGAATACTCTTACGGAAGTAAAGATAAAGTACGAGTAAACTCCCGGAAACCGCAAAGACGTTGACGAACACCATCCGTGCCGCATAGTCCGTAAAGCCGATGTCAAAGAAGTCGGCCGAGACGATGTTGACGAGGTTCGAAACGACGAACGGCAGACTTGCCGTATCGGCGATGAAGCCGGACGCGAAGACATACGCGAGGACGACATAATCCGGTAACTTTAAGTGCCGGACCATCGCGAGGACGATTGGTGTCAAAATCAACGCGGCGCCGTCATTTGCGAACAAGGCAGCGACCCCTGCCCCAAGCAGCGTCATGTAGATGAACAATTTCAATCCGCCGCCTTTGGCGATTCGTGCCATATGTAAGGCGGCCCATTCAAAGAAGCCGATCTCGTCTAAAATCAGCGAGATGATGATCAACGCGATAAAGGTAAACGTCGCGTTCCAGATGATGCCCCAAACGGTCGCGACATCGTCAAGATTGACGACGCCGGTCAGCAAGGCGATGATGGCCATCCCGATCGCCGAATAACCGATCCCGAGACCTTTCGGTTGTTTGATGATTAAAAATAACGTGATTAAAAAGATTCCAATCGCAAGTACGTGTGTTCCAGTCAAAATCGTCACTTCATTTCTATAAAAAATTTTAATTTCAGCAACTTCACATAACAACCTTGTTATATAATGACGCTGTCGACCAACCGAAAAGTGACCTTTCCGGTCAGCACATATTTCTTTCCGTCAAGGACGGTCGTTCGAGTGTTGCTAAAATCGTCACGAGCAATGCATAGTGTGAATGGTCCGGATTAAGCCGAAAATGAATCCACTGACGATCGCGTCGTTCCAAGATGATGTGCGCTTGCCGTAATAATTTCAAATGCCGGCTGATTGCCGGCTGGGATATGCCATACACATCGACGAAATCACAGACACAGTGTTCACGCTCTTGCAGGCGATTCAACATATCAAGCCGGATTCCGTCACTCAGCAATTTCAAATAGGCACTGACTGTTTCGACGTCTGTGTTCAATGGCCCCTCGCCTCCTCCTCTTTTCCTATGCCACGTGTTCTAACATAACCAGTCTATTATATAACTAGCTCGTTATTCAATGATTTTTAAAAGATTATTTTTTGTTCTGTGTAAAGGATGTGAACGCCGGTAGATTGACGACCAAAAAATAAAGCGCGAATGCAATCAAAAAGAATACGGTGAAGGACAACAATTTTTCATCATGTAAAAACAATGTCCGGTCGATGTGCAGGTGCCCGGTTTTATCAATCGCGACCGGCATCGTCACCAGTGTTAAAAAAATACCGCCCATCAGGAAAAGTCCAAGTATGTTGAAATACCGTTGCGGTGTTTTCATGATTTCACCACCCAGTCCGGTTGAATTATCGAAAACAAACACCCATCATGCGAACGTCCACCTTGATAGAGATAACCCCGCAGTTTGCCTTCTTGAACGAACCCTTGTTTTTCGAGGAGACGGATTGACGCGACATTATCCGGGAAGGTGACGGCTCCGACACGGAATAAATCAAGTTCTTCAAACGCATACCGCAAAATTACCCGGACCGCTTCCGATGTATAACCTTTCCCCCAATAAGCGGGACTTAATTCGAAACCGATTTCTGTTTTCTTGCTGTATTCACTCAAGTGATTAAAGCCGATCGTCCCGATGAACGCTCCGGTTTCCTTGTCGACCATCCCCCAGCGGATGCCGCGTCTTGTTTTATAGGTATCGTCGAATGACTTGACGATCATGGTTCCTTGTTCGGCAGATGTCAACGGGTCCATCCCGTAAAAGCGCGTCACCGCCTCGTCCGATAAGATTTCAAATAATGCTTCCGCATGGTCGTCTGTTACTTCGACGAGCTGTAATCGCTCCGTTTGTAAAACGGGAAAAGTCATGTTCATTCCTCCGATTTTCATTTACTGTCCTTAAACGCATATTACGGCACTCCCACTCAAAATCCCTGCTTTTTCCACAAAAACAATGTTAATTCCTAATAATGAAAGATGAATGGGTTTTTGTTGTGTTATCCTATTTTTGGTCTTTAATTCCCATTTTCCTTGTTTAAATTATTTAGGAGGTAAATGTTTTGAGTACAAAACTAGCATTCATCTTATGTCTCATGCTTGTAGCTGGATTTCGCATCATCCATCTGTTTGATCTGCCTTATTTGATCCAGCAACTCTATGGTGTGTTTTATATCTTCTCGACTGGCATTATCGTATTCACGATATGGAAACAAAAAAAGCGAAACGCGTCCAATCTTAAGGACGACAATTTATCAAAATCAGGCGAGAATACTCCCACCTCTAAGCGTCTCAGGGCGAAGCCCAGCGCAGGTGGGAGATGAATCGCCTTCGGACAAGACGTGTCTTGAGACACGTCAATTGCACGACATTCTTGGTTTAAAAACACTCAAAATCAGGAATAAAATCAATGTCATGTTCTTTGAAAACTGAAGATATAGGGTTGTGACAGGGAGTTCGTCTGTCACGTAAAATCTTCAACGTTCACCTTGCGGATGACCGAAGTAGCGAAAACCAAGCAAAGTAGGCATCCGCGTAAAAAAAAACTGACAAGATTAACTCTCAACCGTCGGGACGACGGGGGTAGCCTGATAAAGTTTCGACCGATAGGTCGGATAACTCAGGAATCCTCCACCTCTTAGCGTAGCGTAGGTGGAGGTAGTTCAATTCCCTCCGCAAGCAGGTTCAATCGAAATTCAGTTGCGCCCTTTCCACTTTATTAACGATTGGATGATTGCAGGACAGCAAGGCAATTGGTTCTTTTGGAATTCAGTAAAGTTGACTGCTTATAACTTCCTTTTGTTCCTGCCGCTCGGCGTCTATCTTGTTGTCCTTTTCAAAACACGGTTCACAACAGGATTGCTGCTCCTTTTCCTTGTGAGTTTTGTGATTGAGACGCTGCAATTTGTCTTCAGTTATGTCGGTCTGCTCTTCCGTCGTACTTTCAACGTTGATGATCTATTGCTGAACACACTCGGTGGCTTACTTGGGATGCTCATCGCCTATAGCGTCATCCACTTCATGCTGACGAAATTCAACCAGTTCCCGAAGCAAACGGATAAAACTAAAATTTCGTAACCAATTAAAACGACGGATGTCTTTCGCTGTAATAGCGTCGCATCCGTCGTTTTTGTATGATCTTATCTTTCACGATCCGAAATCGATTCAAACTTGAAACCGGTCCGCTAGTCCTTTTAAATCCTCTGCCATCGTCGCAAGCGACTGCGAGGCCGATGAAATTTCCTGCATCGATGCCATCTGCTCTTCCGTCGACGCTGAAATATTCTCCGTTCCGGCAGCAGCACTTTCCGTGACGCCCTGGATTTCCCGCATGACGGCCGCGATTTGTTCGCTGCCCGCTGCCATTTCCTGAACAGCACCGGATACTTCTTCGACTTGATCCGTCACGTCGACGATCGAGCACTCGATTTCCTTGAACGAATCACTCGCTGCTGCGACGACGTGAATCCCGCTCGTCATCTCACCCGAAACTTTTTCCATCGAGACGACGGAATGTTCCGTCTCCCGCTGAATGACTTGAATCAATCCTTCGATTTGCTTCGCCGCAACCGCCGATTGTTCGGCGAGCGCCTTGACTTCTGCTGCGACGACGGCGAATCCGCGCCCTTGCTCCCCGGCACGTGCCGCTTCAATCGCTGCATTTAAGGCAAGTAAGTTCGTTTGCGCGGCGATGCCCGTGATCGACGCCGTAATCTGCCCGATTTCTTTTGAGCGACCACCGAGTCCGACGATGACGTGTCCAAGTTCCGTGACGTCCGTATTGATTTGTTCCATTTGTCGGCCGAGTTTGTCGACGACTTGACTGCCTTGCTCGACTTTCCCCATCGCGTCGCCGGTCACGTCAGACATCTGTTGCGCATTCCGCGCGACTTGGCGGATGCCGGACGTCAATTCCTCGACCGTTCGTGACGCGCCCGAGACTTGACCTAGTTGTTGTGTCGATCCGCTCGCGATTTCTTCCATTGTCACGGCGACGAGTTCCGTCGCTTTCGTCGTCGCTTCCGCGTTCGCACTCAGTTCGTCCGATGCTTTCGCGACGTGGTTCGACGTGCCCGTCATCTCGACGATGACATGATGCAACTGTTCCGTCATCGTATTGAACGATGCTGTTAATTGACCAAGTTCATCTTTTGAATTGTAATCACCACGTACCGTCAAATCACCATCACCCGACTGTTCCATCCAGCCTTGGAGTGAACGGATCGGTCGCGTGATTAAGCGAATGATGTAAATCGCTAAAATCGCAAACAAAAGCAACGATCCGATGAAAATTGCCGCCATTAAGTAAAAGGCTGTCTGTTTCTCTGCCTGATTTTGTTCGTTGATCGACTTCGCTTGATTCGTCATCGATTTCATTAAGCTTGCTGCCGTATCAGCGACTTGATCCCGAACTTGTTCGAGACCAGTAGAGTATGTTTGATAGGCTTCTTCTTTATTGCCTTCAATCGCTAAACTTTGAATCGTACTGAGTCCATTGTCGTAGGCGATGATGTAATCGTTTAGTTCTTCAAGCTGCTTCGCCTCACGGGCACCAATGTTCGCCGTCCGCTCGAACTTGTCGACCGCCGTCCGGATTTGTGCTTGGCGTTGATCGATTAGACCCTCCAGTTCTTCGAGTCGTGCCGAATCTTTCGTCAACATCATCTCGACGAGGAACGAATCGAGCGCCCGGGTATCAATCCGAATCTTCCCGACTTCTTGAACGGGAATTAAATTTTCTTCATACATCGCTTCAGATGCATTGGCCATCTGATTTAAAAAGTAGATGCTCGCACTCGTAATCAGGACCATCGCGACGAGTGCTGTCGCAACCAACACTTGAATCTTTCTTCGTACTGTCAAATTTTTCATCCATTTTCCCCCTCACTTTTCTATATCGGTAAAATGAAGCGATGTTTGACTCTTTTTACGGAATTTTTCCAATCCATGATGTGTTACCGCCAATGCGTCGGCTACGACTTTTGTTAAGTCGTTCGGTATAATCGGCAGTACGAGAAGCAGAAAGGATGAGTCGTCATGCAACAGGTTGCTAATGAAATCACTCAGTTTCGCGGCACCCATTACGAGTTCGGTCGCGAACAAGGACGGTACGTTAAGCAAAATGAATTACTCCATAACCGGGAAGACAACTGGAAGATTCGGGTTCCACGCTTTCAGGTCGACCCGGGCGAAACAAAAGAAATGTTCCTGCGGTATGTCCCGCACATGTGGGATGAAATCCTCGGACTCCAGGATGAACTTGAACTGTCGCTTGAAGACACATTGCTTCACTTTGGTCATTACCGCGTCGAAGGTCCGAAAAGCGGCTGTTCGATCATGACGGGCGATAATTTTTTAGTCCGCAATTATGATTATCATCCGATGACCTACGACGGACGGTTTTCCGTTTTCCAACCGACGGACGGCGGTTCTGCCATCATCGGTCCCGCGTCACGCGTGACCGGTCGGATGGACGGGATGAACGAACACGGACTGGCGATGGGCTACAACTTCATCAACCGGAGACGCCCCGGAGACGGATTCGTCAGTTTCATGATTGGCCGGATCATCCTTGAAACGTGTACATCGGTCGAAGACGCGATTTCGCTCGTCAAGGAATTGCCGCACCGCGGTTCTTTCACCTACGTCGTCCACGATAAGTCGGCGCGCTCGTTCGTCATCGAAGCGACGGCACGCGACATCGAAGTCCGGGAGACGAATCTCTGTACGAACCATTTTGATTTACTGCAACACGAAAACCGGTTCCATCTCGATGACTCGAAACGACGGATGATGGAAATGAAGTCGCACCAGCACTTGATTCAAGATGCGGAGTCTGCCTTCCGTCTACTCAACGATACCGATAAAGGGGTCTTTTCCGAGCTCTACTCCCACTGGGCCGGAACGATTCATACGTCGGCGTACTTCCCGGAGGACTTGAAGGTCTGGTTCGCGCTCGGCGGTGACCAAGAGCCGGTCGAGTTTGATTTCCGCGACTGGTTGGCCGGCAACGACTTTGCTCTGAAACGCATCGAAGGAGAACTTGAGACCGACATCCAGTTCGCGAACACGTTACAGACGTGGCGCTGAACGAATTCAACTAACAAAAAGCACGAAAGCAGCTGGTACAGTTGCTTTCGTGCTTTCGTGCTTTTATCAAAAATCAGGCGAGAATACGCCCACCTCCAAGCGTATTGGGGCGAAGCCCAGCGTAGGTGGGAGATGAATCGCCTTCGGGCAAGACGTGTCTTGAGACACGTCAATTGCACGACATTCTTGGTTTAAAAACACTCAAAATCAGGAATAAAATCAATGTCATGTTCTTTGGAAACTGAAGATATAGGGTTGTGACAGGAAGTTCGTCTGTCACGTAAAATCTTCAACGTTCACCTTGCGGATGACCGAAGTAGCGAAAACCAAGCAAAGTAGGCAAACGCGTAAAAGAAACTGACAAGATTAACGTTCAACCGTCGGGACGACGGGGTTAGCCTGATAAAGTTTCGAGCATTAGATCGAATAACTCAGGAATCCTCCACCTCTTAGCAAAGCGTAGGTGGAGGTAGTTCAATTAATCCAACCGTTTTTCCATATGGAGATCCGTCGGCGCGTACCCTGACGATTCATACAGCTTGATCGCCCGCGTATTGTGGGCAAAGACATGAAGTCCGATGATTTTGATGTTCATCCGCCGTGCGACCTGTTCAAGCGCCACCATCGCCTGTCGCCCGTAGCCTTTTCCTTGGTGATGTGCATCAACCGAAAAATCATAGATGAATGCCGTCCGCCCCTGCTTTTTCTGAACGACATGAAACCACATCATCCCGACCGGTTCAGTCGTCGCCTCATCGACTAGTGAGAAAAGATAATTGTCTTTTGACGCGCGTCCGTCCGGTAAGAGTTGACGAAACTCGGCCGTTGACCGGTCGATCGCTTCCGCCTCCACCCACGTTCCCGCTTTCACCTTTTCCGCGGCGTACTCTTCAATTGCCGTTGGTAAATACGTCTGATACGTCGTTTCCGTCATCGGTTCAAAGCGGATTTTCGTCATCGGTTGTCCCCTACTTCCGTTTGTTCGACCTGTATCATGTTCGATTGCCAGTCATCGGCGAGCATCGCGTAGACGATGACATCATGGAAATCTCCGTAAAGACGTTCTGCCGACCGTAACGTCCCTTCTTTGACGAACCCGAGCCGCTCGGGAATCCGTTGACTCCGTGTATTACCAGCCGCACATTCAATGACGACTCGATTCAAGCCGAGTGTCGTGAAGCAGTATGCTGTGACGAAGTGAACGACTTCCGTCATCAAGTCTTTTCCGCGTCCATCCCCCGTTACGTAATAACCAATCGATGTCTGCCGTAACGTTTGATTGATTTCGTGCAGGGCGACGGTTCCGACTAGAGCGCCGTCATAATAAATCCCGCAGGCGAAACCGTCTCCGTCCGCATACTGCTTCAGCCAGGCCGGAATCACTTCGTCGCGATAGCTGTCCGGTCCCGTCGCTCCATCGACCCAGCCGAGCCACTCCCGTAAGTGGTCCCGGTTGGTGTCGACTAAGGCGAACAGGGCGTCGGCATCTTGCCGTTCAATCAATTTTAATCCGAGTCGTTCTGTGATCTGATGGGTAAACATGTCGTTTCACTCCTTATGTATGTCTAAAGCTATACTTTAGACGTTAAACGTTAAAATACCTGCTTGAGAATCTGTTGCTGTGATGAGTGGGACAGATTTTTGTGAATGACCTGTTTTGGTTTCGTCGTCAGCGCGTTCTCTATGATGCAATCGGCTCCTGGAAACTCAAAGCGAAGGACTTTGCTGCCTTTAACCAAGACAGCGGTGAAGTCCGGTCGTTTTTCGCTTCGCTGTTCGGCATCTTCAACCTGCGGATCAACAACCGCAATCACCGGAAACTTTGTACGATTGACCGGCAAATCGGCTACATCGGCGGTTTTAACGTCGGCTCCGAGTACCTTGGGGAAGACGAACAGTTCGGTTACTGGGGCGATACCCACCTCCGGGTCCTCGGCCCCGTCATTGAGGAACTCGAATACCACTTCGAACAGGACTGGGACGCCGCGAGCCGTGAGAGGACCGATTGGTCAACGGCACCGATTCCACCGCTAGCGGATTCGACAGACTGTGTCCCGGCTCAAATCGTGACATCCGGTCCAACGTCAGAGACGGAATACTTGAAAAACATGTTGATCCAAATGATTCATACGGCGGAAAAATCAATCTATATTCAGTCACCCTACTTTATTCCGGACGCCAGTTTCATGGATGCCTGCCGGATTGCCTTAGCGTCTGGCGTTACCCTGAAGATCATGATTCCGAACCAGCCGGATCACCCGTTCGTCTACTGGGCGACGTATGCGGCGGTCGGCGAAGAACTGGAACTGCTCTTTTTATCGGACGTCGCCGATAGTAGCTTGTTAACGCGGGAAAAATACGCTGCCCGTCCGCGGATGATCCGCTTTAAAGAAAGTATCTCGCGCCTGTTGTCACCAATCTTATGATGTTTTGAAAAACAACACTCTTTTGATTAACTAACAAGATTGTCTGAAAATTATAAACTAACTCATTTAACGCTAAACATACTCATTTCGATTGGTTTTGACTATGTTTAATCGTTTTAAATCCATATCAATTAGTTCATTTTTGAATAAACATACTCATTTTGTCTTAAAATGAGTATGTTTATTCTTTTTGAACACGCTTAAATACGTTATAGTTTAATTAAACATACTCATTTCTCTAGCAAATGAACATGTTTAGCTATCAATGAGTCTATTAATGAAAGAGGCGCTACATGTGAGAAATTATACGTATAGTTATTTAAATACCATTGCACTGCCGATGGAAACGGTTCGCTTAATCAGTAGAATCAATGAATATAAAGGTAAACAAGATTTGTATAAACAACAAGCTCCTCAAATCCTCAATACGTTACGAGACGTCGCTGTCATTCAGTCGACAAAAGCATCGAACGCGATTGAAGGAATTGTCGTTACAGAAAGCCGCCTCCATACCATCATGTCGAAATCAGCAGACCCTGCCGACCGTTCCGAGGCAGAGATTGCCGGTTATCGCGATGTCTTGAATTTGATACATGCTTCGGCACAAGATATTCCAATCAATGCAAACGTGTTGTTACAACTTCATAAGGAACTTTATAAATTCGTTCCCGTCGAAGGTGGTCGTTGGAAAAACGTCGATAACGAAATCAGCGAGACGTTTCCTGACGGGACACGACGGACACGTTTCGTTCCGGTGCCGGCATTCGAGACACCTGCCTCAGTTCAAGCATTATGCGATAGTCTGCGTGACAGGCGGCAACAAGAAGACGTCGATTCACTTATCTTGACGAGCCTCTTTGTACTCGATTTCTTGTCGATTCATCCATTCAATGATGGAAATGGTCGGATGTCACGCTTATTAACACTATTAATGCTTTACCAGGAAGGTTTCGAGGTTGGACGGTACATCAGTCTGGAAAAGATTGTCGAGTCGCGTAAGGAAGACTACTATGAGTCGCTTCGACTGTCTTCTATTCACTGGCATCAGAATCAGCAGGATCCTTTCCCATGGGTCAACTACCTGTTGAGTACAATCCTTGCCGCTTATAAGGAACTGGAGGACCGGGTCGGACTGATTACGACCGGCAATCAAAACAAGGCAGGACGAATTCGTCAATTTGTCGAAAGCCGTATTACACCGTTCACTAAAGCGGATGTCCGGAACGCCTGCCCGGATGTCAGCGAAGCAACGATTAATCGAATTCTGCGTGAACTTCGGGATGAAGGACTCATCAAACCCTCAGGACGTGGACGAGGAGCAAAATGGATCAAAAGATAACCTTTCAACTCGTCACAAGATTTCAGAAACGAAAAAGCATCGAGTGTTCTTGACAATACCGAATACAATAGAATAGATACTCGCCTTTTTTGGATAATGAATCCCTTCCTGCTTCAGCCGGAAAATCAATATCCCTTTTCTTTATTCGATTTAGACTGTCTCATCGATAATCTCTTTTATACTTAAATCCGTTGAGAGATGAACTGAAACGTGCATGATTTTTTCGAAGTACTGAATTATGTAAATAAAATCATTTATGAACCCAATCGTTTACCATTAGAGAGGGTTCAAGAAGAACCACAAAATGCGAACTATGGTGCTGGGACTTTTAAAATATTTTCCAAAACCGTTCGTTTTCGGATAGGACATGTAACGCCTACAAAACTAGGACAGTTTGTGGTCTTTTGGGAAAAAGACGACAACAATAAGAATCAGCCCTATCGATACGACGAAGCCCCTGATCTATTAGTCATCACGACTTTTAAAAATGAAACAGCATTCGGACAATTTATCTTTCCGAAAGAAGTACTTCTTAAACAAAATGTCCTTTCATCTGATGCAACAAAAGGAAAGATGGCGATGCGTGTATATCCGAGCTGGGATACACCAACAAGTAAACAAGCCATCGCAACTCAAAAATGGCAGGCGCCGTACTTTATCGATATGCTTAATGTTTGTGATTCGTTGAATGATGAACTAGTTAAACGTTATTCACTTTAATTTATAACGAATGCGTCTTATTTCTTCCACTATTAAATCAAAGGTTCAATCAAGAGGGCTGGACGGTCGACATTTGATTGGAGACGGTTATCAAGAAAGCTTTTTTCTTAATTTAAAAAGAACTGATTGTTGAACTAACGGTCTGACGCTTAATCTATGCCGATAAAACAGTCAATTTCATACCAAACAGGGAGACGGGATTTTACATCCGCCTCCCTGTTTAATTAAGCTGTTTTACGATTAGAGATCGATCAGCCTTACGACCGTTCCTTGCGTAACAAATACAAGAAATACGGTACACCGATGATTGCCGTGATCAATCCGGCTGGGATTTCGAGTGGCGGATGGATACCGCGACCAAGTGCGTCCGAAACGACAAGCAGTCCGCCACCAACGAGGACCGCCATCGGAATCAACAAGTGATGCCGATGACCGATCAAGCGTCGCGCCATATGAGGGGCGACAAGACCGAGAAAACCGATCGACCCGACCATCGCGACCGCGACACCCGCCAAAGCGACGGCAAGGGCAAGGAAGCGATACCGTGTTCTCTTCATCCGTAGACCAAGTCCGATTGCGACGTCTTCACTGAGCGACAGCACGTCGAGTTTCCGGTGTCCGGTCCAACTGATCAGTCCGAACAAAAGAAAGACCGGTGTCAGGACAGACACTTCCGTCCAGCCTTTTCCGAACAGACTGCCGGCGAGCCAGACGAGCGAATCATTCGTCTGGAGCGGGAACTTGATCAACAGATATTCCGTTCCCGAGGCACAGATTGCACTGACGGCAATGCCGAGCAAGGCGAAGGAGCTGTTCTGCAGCTTTCCGTGATCGGCAAGCAGCATCAATGCGACCATCACGAGCCCCGCTCCGACAAGTGCAGCAAGCGGTGTCAGGACGAGCGGACCGTCGGGAATCAAGGCGATCGTCAAGACGGCGAATAAGGCAGCGCCGTTCGTGACCCCGATGACGTCCGGCGAGACGAGCGGATTGCGGATGATTGCTTGTAATAAGACACCGGACAAGGCAAAACAACCGCCGGCAAGGAATGCAAGCAGCGTCCGCGGCAATCGGTAGTTCATGACGATGAAGGAACCAGAACCGTTTCCTTGAAGGGCCGCGACGACTTCACCCGGCTTCAAAAATATGGAACCGACGCCAAGGAGAAGAAAACTTCCGACCGTGACGAACATGACCATCAGCAAGAGACCGAACCAGGGTTTTTGACGAAGGATGTTCATTTAAATCACACTCCTTGTCTGCCGTTTCGCTAAGTACAAAAAGAACGGCGCTCCGAGTAAGGCGGTCACAATCCCGACCGGTGACTCATACGGATAGGCGACGAAGCGCGCGAGGACATCGGCATATGTCAATAACACAGCCCCGGATAACGCCGAAATCGGTAAGACATACCGGTAATCCTCGCCGACCAACCGCCGGACGATATGCGGCACCATCAGACCGATGAAGCCGATTGCCCCGGCGACGGCGACCGTTACCCCGGCAAGCAGGACGACGGCAACGGCTGCCAGCATCCGGATTCGGGTGATGTTCTGCCCCAGTCCGACGGCCACGTCCTGACCGAGCTGAAAAATCGCCAGCGACTTGCCCAAACTGAAGGCTAAAATCAAGCCGACGATCGACCAGGGTAAAATCAACCGGACTTCAATCCAGCCACTGTCACTGATCGAACCGGATAACCAGTACAGGACATTGGTGATGCGGTCGTTGAACAAAATCAACCCTTTCGTCAATGACGTCAACAGTAAATGAATCGCCATCCCGACGAGTGCCAGCTTCAGGCTCGTCATGCCGCGGACCGAGGCAAAGGAAAAGACGAGTAATCCGCCGATCAGTGCACCGAAAAAGGCGAAATAGACCAGATTCGCTGTCCCGAGAGCCGGGAAGAGCAACAACGCGAGGACGACGAACAGTGACGCCCCGGCGTTGACTCCGAAGACTTGCGGTGAAGCAAGCGGATTACGGGTGACCGCCTGCATCAAGGCACCGGCGACGGCTAAGTTTGCCCCGAGCAATAAACCGAGGACCAACCGTGGCAGGCGGAGTGTCGTCAGGACCAACGTGTCTTTCGACAAGTTGCCGGACGTCCATTCTTTTAAGGCATCAAGCGGATCAATCGTCGTGACGCCAAGAAACAGACTGAGGTAGGATCCGAGTCCGATCAGGACAAGGAGTACGACGAGCAAGCGGATCAATCGTGTATGCCGGATCATCAATGTATCCTCCTTTCATCAACAAAAGCCAGATTGCTCTGGCTTTGCATGTATTACTTATTGTTTGTATTGAGTAGTTGAATCGCTTCATCAACGATCTGTTCCGCGGCATCGAGCCCACGGTAACGCGTCCACAAGTCACGATTGACTTCGTAGACTTCGCCTGCTTTGACGGCTGTGATTTGATTCCAAAGCGGATTCTTTTTCCACTCGTCGAGCAATTTCGGATCGGCTTCCGCCATGAAGATGACGTCCGGATCCCATTTGACGATTTGTTCCAGCGTGATCGTCACGGTTGGTTCCGCTGTTTTCGTGATAGCATTGTCGATGCCCATGCGCTCGAGCAATTCGCCGTCAAACGATGTTTCACCGTGTGCCGTCAACGAATCCGACCGGAAGACACCGACCATGATTTTACGGTGATCGTCCGGGTCGACTTTTTGTTTGGCTGTTGCGAGACGCTCCTCGTGCAACTGTAAACGGTCGTACATCTTGTCGGGTTGTCCGACTGCATCTGCGATAACTTGAAACGAATCGATATTTTCCTGATAGGTCGCGTTCCGACTCTTCAGGATGATTGTCGGTGCGATTTGTTGCAGTTGTTTGTAAATCCCTTTATGCCGGTTGAAATCACCGATGATCAAGTCCGGTTTCAACGAACTGATGACTTCGAGATTCGGTTGTTGCCGCGTTCCGACTTCCGTAAAGGAAATCTTCTTGCCGAGCAGACCCGACACATCGTCTTTGTTTTCCTGGGCGATTCCGACCGGTTCGATCCCCAGTTCGTCAAGCGCGTCGACGAACGAAAACTCGAGCGCGACGACTCGTTTCGGATGGTCCGGCACGTTTGTTGCCCCCGCTTCATGCAGGACTTTATGTGTGTTGGCTGGTTTTTCAGTTGCTTGACCGGCACATGCCGCAAGCATCAGGCAGCTTACCATTAAGATGGCTACCATCCAAGATGTCCGTCTACGTGACATGGTATTCCTTCTTTCTCTATTGGAATGAGAATCATTCTTAATTAATCCCGTCTCAGCATACCAAAGTTTTTCCATTGACGAAAGACTTAATCTTATTTTCAGATAGCATATGACAATTTTTTTCACGATTTATGCGATACTAAGAAGACCGAAAAAGGAGGAATTCAATTGTCATCTCTCATGAAAACCATTGCATCCCGGATACAGTTTCCACTTGACCGGCCGATTACGTTTGACGATTTACCATCTCTATTAGAAGCATTCGCCTACCACCTGCCGTTTGATAATCAGGCCGTCCTCTCGAAACGGACGTTACCTTTTAACGAAGCACGCCTTGAGCAGACGTTCGTCACCAATCAAGCAGGCGGTGTCTGTTACGATTTAAATCATCTGCTCTATGAAATTTTGCGGATCAAAGGATTTGATGTCGCGCTCGTCAAAGCGACCGTCTATGACAATGAACATGAAGTCTGGTCGGCGACCGGTCCGACCCATGTCGCGATTCTACTCCAGCATGCAGGCGCGACGTACCTCGTCGACAGTGGGTTCGGAATCAATCTCGCCTTACGCCCTGTTCCATTGACAGGTGAGATCGTCCTTTCACCAAGCGGCAGCTTCCGGATTGCCCCGAACGGTTCCGGGTACCAGCTTGAAATGCAACGGATAGGACTCGACGACACGTTCATCATCGGCTACCATTTTTATACCCAACAGACGCTTTTGCCGGAGCAGCTCGCAGCGATCGAACAAATCATCCAGCAGCATGCCGCCTCCCCGTTCAATAAACGGAGTTTACTCGCCGTCCGGACTGAAACCGGGCACCGTATTTTGACGGAACAAGCCTTGACGACTTGGACGGATGGAAAGAAAACGATCCAACCCGTCCCGTCAGACGAACAGTATGCGAGTTGGAAAAAGGAGCTGTTCTGATCGTGCAGGACGTACCCTACCCGTATACGCTTTGCCTGGTCCGCCAAGGCGATCAGTTCCTCTTGCTCAACCGGCAAAAGCAGCCGGCGATGGGAATGTGGAACGGTGTCGGCGGCAAAATCGAACCCGGTGAAACACCAACTGCCGCTGTCGTCCGGGAGACGTTCGAAGAGACGGGAATCATGCTGTCACAAGTCCAGTTCGCCGGTACAGCCGTCCTACGCGCTGAACAGGCAGTCGGCATCTACCTCTACCTCGCCGACTTACCGGATGGTCAAACACTTCCGACACCGCTCGTGACGCGCGAAGGGATTCTCGACTGGAAATCGCTAAACTGGATTCTTGATCCGGACAATATCGGGATCATCAGTAACTTAAAACATTATTTACCGAACATCTTGAACGGTCCTCTTTGCCGACACACGTTCGACTACAATCAACACCAGCTGACCGATTACACGACCGATGTTTTGCCTAAAGACGCGCTTCAATCTATTCACTAAAAAAACTGCGCCCCTCATTTCGTGGACAACAGATGTCTCCGAGATGAAAGGCGCAGTTTTTTTAATTAAATCCGGATAGTTGAAGTCCTGTCACAATCAGGGCCACCATCACGATGCCGGGCAGGAGATTTGCGACCCGGATTTTTGTGATACCGGCAAGATTCAACCCGATCGCTAAAATCATCACCCCACCGGTCGCCGTCATCTCGACGATGAACTGTTGCAAGATGGCATCCGGAACATATTGGGTGATTGCGACGGCACCGAGGGCAATCGCCCCTTGATACAGAAGTACGGGAATGGCGGAGAAGATGACGCCGATGCCGAGCGTCGAACTGAGGACGAGCGCCGTAAAGCCGTCAATCAATCCTTTCGTATACAATACGTCGTGATCCTGACGCAATCCGCCGTCAAGCGCCCCGAGCACGCCCATCGCGCCGATGACGAAGATCAGCGTCGCCGTGACGAATCCTTCAGCGATGTTTGACGGGCGTCCCCGGCCGATTCTCAGTTCGAGCCATTCGCCGAGCCGGTTGAGCTTTTCATCGATCCGCAACCATTCGCCAAGCGCCCCACCGATGACGAGACTGCCGATGACGATTAAAAAGTTCTCACTTTTCAACCCCATCTGGACACCGAGCACGACGACGGCGAGACCGATTGCCTGGACGACCGTTTCTTTCGTCCGCTCGGGAATTCTGTGAAACAGGAGGCCGAGTAACGTCCCGACGATGATTAGTCCTGTGTTGACAAGTGTTCCTGTAAGTACCATCCTTGTTCCCTCGTTTGCTAAGTTATTTTTAAATTAAGGTAGTTGAAATAAAATCAATCCGAGATGACGGTCGGACTGGCTTGTCGAAAACTGTGGAGTGTCATCCCAAGCATGACGAGGATGATACCGAGCAGTCCGAGACCTGACGGAAATGCCGCATGTAAAAAGACGGCTTCTCCGAGGACGGTGAACAAAATTTCGAACGATTGTGTCGCCTCGATTGTCGCGAGCCGGACGGGATCACGATGGACGAGCGATGTCGCGTAAAAGAACAAGGACGTCGCGACGACGCCGGAAAAGATTGCGACGAGTGCCGACTGTGATACTTGTGCCATCGAAGGGACGCCACTCGAACGGTATGCAAATGCCGTCAAGATGAACCAAAACGGAAGACTCGCGAGCGTCATCCCGAGAATCCGGTCGAACACGTCGAGTTGGTCACCGTACCGTATGAGCATCTTCCGGTTCCCGAGCGGATAGGCGACCGCTGCAATCAGGACCGGGACGACACCGTACAGCATCGATGACAGGCTGACGTTCTCCGCGACGGCAAGTTGCATGACGATGACGCCGGCGACGATGACAAGGGAAAACCGTAACGCCGTCCAGGGAATCTTCTGGTGAAACAACGGCGCAAGCAACGGACCAGCAAGGATTGTCAGTTGCCACGTCCCGGCGATCACCCAACCGGGCGCATGATCGGCAGCAAAACAAATCCCGCTGTAAAAAATGCCGAAGCCGATCGTCCCGTAGATGAGCCAAAATTTCGGGTCTTCGCGGAGCGCCCGGAAGACATGTCCGACCCGCCGGCGAAAGGCGACGATTATAAACAACAACGGCAGCATAAAATAAAACCGGAGTGCCGCACTGTAAATCCAGTGCCCCCCACTTCCTTGCATCGATTGGTTCAGGATGAAGGTGACGGCAAAAAACAATGCCGCCAAGGTACCGAGTACGAGCGGACGCATTTTCACTCCTCCTTCAGTGCTGCGATGATATGGCGACCGAGCCCATTCCAGTTCTGCCTCGTCAACCGGACGAGTAAATCGACATCCCGCTGTTCGCACGCTTGTATGATCGCATCGTGGTCATCTGCCGACGAACTACCGATCCGGCTGAACTGGGCGAACTCCAGCCGACGGACGAGCGGCGTCAAGCGACTCAACGTTTCAGTCAGTTGCTGATTCTGACTTGCCTGTAAGAAGACATGATGAAACGCATCATCACATTGCATCGCTTCGAGGGCATCCTCCTGACCGATTGCCGTCCGAAATTCGGTATTCAGCTTGCGTAACGTCACTAACGTCTCCGGCGTAATGTGCGGAAACGCCAGTTGACTCGCGAGTCCATGGAGCGTCGCGACGATCGGAAACGTCTCGCGTGCCTGCACCACATTCAGTGCCGTCACGTTCGTCCGTGAACCGGGTTTAAAGACGACGAGTCCCTCCTCTTCCAGTTTTTTCAGTGCTTCCCGGACAGGCGTCCGGCTGACACCGAACTGTTCTGCCAGTTCCAGGTCATTCAATTTTTCACCCGGCGCCAGTTCCAAGGTGATGATTTGTTGCTGCAAGTGTTGATACACTTCCTGACTCAAGGAAGTCCGTTTGATTTTAAGAGTCTTTTTTGAGTTATCCATAAAACTAATATATTGCATATCAATGCTGATTGCACTTGTTTTTTTCAATTATCAGGAAAATTTAATTCACTACCTTGTATTACATGTTATTGAATGATAGGCTATAGTTACCTTGCAATACATGATAGCGAAACGAGGAATACTGATGTCATCTACTCAAATGTTAAAAGGGATTCTTGACGGTTGTTTACTTGCGTTGATCGCCGAAGAAGAGGTCTACGGTTATGAACTGGCGACGAAACTTGCGACCTACGGCTTTGCTGACGTCAGTGAAGGAACGATTTATCCGTTATTGATGCGGATGCAAAAATTGGGTTGGATTGAAGCAACGCAACGCCAGTCTCCGAGCGGACCAAAACGAAAGTATTATGCCATTACTTCGGCAGGACGCGACGAACTGACCGCTTTCTCGGCACGTTGGGAGAGACTCTCGACAAGTGTCAACCAGATTTTAAAGGAGGAATGAACCATGCATCCCTTATCCACTGAATCAACTCGTTTTTTAGACGACTTAAAGATCTATTTGTTAGCTTCCGGAAAAAATGAACAGGCGACGCAAGACATCGTCAGCGAACTCGAGGATCACTTGCGCGACGCTGAGACGGATGGCAAATCGGTCAAATCCATTACCGGCGATAGTCCGGCTGCTTACATCCAGTCGATTTCGAACGAACTGGCCTTTGATTGGAAAGGACTGTTGCAAATCTTCGGGCTTGTGTTAGTAGGTGGATCCAGTTTTTCGTTTTTTCAACAGCTCTTTAATGGTTCCGTCTCCTACAGCGCCATTCTCTTATTGAGTTTTGCGAGCGCAGTTGCATTACTCATCGTCTGTCTCGCGTTGATCTTGCGGTACCTGTCGACGCATACGGTCAGTCCTGTCCGTCAAAAGGTGCTGTTCGGACTGTTCGGCGGCTTATTTTCAGTCAGTATCTTGGTGACCGTTTTTGCCGACCGCTTCATCGATTCACCGACCGTGACGTTTTCGCTCCCTGTCAGTTATGCGATCGGATTGCTTTATCTCGTCGTCATCGTCTGGTTATCGGTTTGGTCAGGGACATGGATTATCGCCATCGGACTTGCCGCCTATTTTTTACCACAGTTTGTTTTACATCAGACTGGAGTCAATGGATTAATCGTCATTTTGAGCAGTTATCTCATTTCGATGATCAGTATGAATCTTTACTTTTTCTTACCGATGCTGCTTACGAAACGACAGATGCAGAAGTGATTTAGTTCGAAAAATGCATAGAATCCGCTACAAACGAGTATTGCTATGAGTTAGCGATTTTTATTTGGTATTTAATGACATTTTAAAGTAGAATGAATTAAACCCACTGGGATCGAGGCTACCTTTTATGAATATTAAGATGCTGATTCTCGTCTTCCTCATTGTCTATCTAGCACTTAGCCTGCCGGCACTATTCGGGATTAGACTTGTCATCGACTGGGTCCCTGAAGCCACCGTCGTTCAAAAGTTTAACGGATATGTCCTCGTGGGACTAACGGATAACTACTTATTCAAATGCGTCATGGCAGGGCTGATTAGCGTTATTCTGAACCTGTTGCTACCTAAACGTAAAACAAGTAAACGTCTGTAAATACCGCTCCTTCTTTAATTGTTAAACAACGTAAAAAACAAGACGTCCCTCTTCCATAATCCGGAGAGGGACGTCTTGTGCTACTGATCCAATCAACATAATTTTTTCGCTTCATACCGCTCCCGTGTCCACCGATACAGCCGGCTCGTCACCGTCCGCCCGTCAATTCGCTCCATGACGAACGGCCGGTCGAGCACGTGGCGGAAGCCCATCTTTTCGATGACGCGTTGCGATTGACCGTTAAAATCAAAGTGAGCAGACCAGACGATCTCCATCTCAAGCTCCACAAAAGCGACAGCGAGTGCCGCGTCGACGATCTCAGGCATCCGTCCCTGTCCCCAGTAATCAGGGTGCAGGACGAATCCGAACTCGACTTGTTTTTTGCTAGCCAGTGCCTCGATCGGTCGGCGCGTATGCATCCCGAAGCTGCCGATGACCTGGTTCGTCGCCCGGTCGACGATTGCATAACCATCATTCGCTTCCTGAAACATCGAAATGACGGCGCGGCTTTCGTCGATGGACGCGTGCGGTGCCCAGCCGGCGTTCGGTCCGACACGCGAATCTTTCGCATAGGCATATAAATCTTCAGCGTCACTCATGCGCCAGCGTCGTAACCGGTGCCGCTTCGTTGTCAATTCCTCCATTTTATCCACTCCTTTTGGGTTACGAGACGTTTCGTTTCGTCTCGACGACTTCTTTCATGTAAAGACCCGAATACGCTAAGACCAATCCGAGGAAGACAATCAATCCGATGTAGACACTCATCATGAACGGGGCTAGGACTGCTCCGAGGATGATCGTCGAGCGTGAAATCAAGTCGGCCCCGGCGTGGGACGTCCCGGCGAACGCCGAGTAGGCGCCGCGTTTATCTTCCGGCATCATGTTCGCTTTTTCAGCGTTTAACGTCGGTGAGTACAACAATTCCCCGATCGTCGCGATGAAGATGAACGTCAACAGGACGGTCATCGAATTCGCACTCGTGACGGTCATGTAGCCGACCAGGTATAACGTTAGTCCGGCGACAAGCGTCTTCCGGCTTGAAAAACGGCTGGCGAGCCGTTGGATGAAAAACGTCAGACAGACGACAAGAATCGTATTCTCGATATTGATCAGACTGACCATCCGGACACCGTTGACGAGGAGATCACCGAATTCGACGGTCTTGAACTCGTCCGCCAGCCGGACGGCGACGTAACTGCCCATCGAAAACTCGGCGGCGAGGATACACATCGAACCGAGCACGACCTTGACGAACGGACGGTCGCGCCAGGCAATCCGGTAACTGTTCGTGATGTCGGTCAGGACGGACCGGAACGGCTGTTTCCGCCAGACGTGTTTCGATTCGTCGAGCAGGAAATGGTACGCGACCGGTAAGAGGAGCGACGTACACGTCAATAAGCTGAACAGGAACAGTTTGTTGCTGACGTAGAGCCAGCCTCCGAGTGCCGTCCCGAGTGCAATCGAGAGATTGATCAACCAGTAATCGATCGCATAGACCGCCCGCCGGTTGTCCGGCGTCGTCGCGTCAATGATGATCGCTCCCATCGCCGGTCGCCCGATGTTACTCGTGACGGTGAAGATGGCGTAGGCAAGCGTGAAGGCAATCATTTGGTTGACGGCGAGACTGATCGTCATCGTCAAGAACATCAAGCCGGTCGCCGTCGTCGAGAGGACGAGCAGCCGTTTTCTCGGGAAACGGTCGGCGAGGTACCCGCCGATTAATCCGATGAAGAAACTTAAGAAGACGGTACTGATTAAAAACAATCCGGCAATGACAGCATTAAACGCGTCGACGAACAATAAGGCCATGAACGGCATGATGGCGAATGACACCGTCCGGTTAAAAAAGGATGTTACGAGTCTGACTTTAATTGGTTTAGGTATTTCTTTCCACTTCATATTGTCACCTTCCATTCTCTACCTGTATGATAAACAAGACAGATTAATTAAAAAATGGACATCGTCGTTAATCGATGTCCCCTTTTAGGAAGGAGCAGCTGATGGAAACGTATCTCTTTACGTTATGGAAAACCTGTCGCGACGGACACTATACGATCCAGCAACTGGCCGATACGGTTCATTTGAGTCCGAAACAATTCAAACGTTATTTGAAGCGCTGGCAAGACGACGGTTGGCTTGATTATACGAGTGGTCAAGGGCGGGGACATTTGTCGGAGCTCGTCTGGTTGCGGCACGTCGAGCGCGAACTGGCCCGTCAGCTGCTCGAGCGGATCGACCGGGAATCGATTGACGCCGTGAAGGAACAGCTCAGTTGGGACTGGTCCCCTGCTCAGACCGGGCGGTTCATGCGGCGGCTCGAACAAAAATTTGGTTATGTCCAAACGGCATCCGATGCCTTGCTCATTCCGCGGAAACGGCCCTTCTTGACGGCTCATCCGCTCGAAGCAGCCGATATCCATAGTGCCCACCTCGTCCAAAATGTCTTTAACCGCTTGTTTTGGATTGATGAAGACGGTCTGCTTAAAGGGGAACTTGCCCATCACTATGCTTGGCAAGGCAACACCTTGTCGCTTTATTTACGAAAAGACGTCCGCTTCCACGACGGTTCACTGATGACGAGTAAAGATGTCACAAAAAGTTTACGGGAACTGATCGCCTTTCCTGCGTACGCCTGGTCGTATCGCCACGTCGAACAGATTAAATCGAACGGACCGTACCGGGTCGACCTGATCCTTGATCAGCAACGGAACTCGATTTTACCGAAGCTTGCGACACTTCACACGAGCATTCATAAAGAAGGGATCGGGACCGGTCCGTTTCAGCTGACCCAACAGGATGGTAAAAAAACTGTTTTACAGGCGTTCGCGAATTTTTACGGCGTCCGGGCGTTGCTCGACCGGATCGAGTTCATCCAGATGCCGGACGCTTATGACCCGGTCTACCGGACGTCATTATCGGAAACGGGCGAAACCGGGACAATCTCCACCCAATCGGGATTCGGACTGATTTTCTTGAATCCCCGTCCGGGCGGCGTCTTCGAAAGCGTGGAGGCGCGGCACTACATCCACCGCCTGATTGTCTCCGTCCGCCCATTCATCAGCCAGTGCAATGAACGCAGTCAACCGAACGGGCGCGGCTTTCTCGGCGAGTATAGCCATGAATACGTCGTTCCCGATGGACCACCTGTCACGTTCGACCGGCCGATCCGGATCAAACTGACGGACTTCACGGAAAACGTGACGTACTGGTTATGTGAGATGTTCGACCGCCAGCACATTCCTTATGAATTCGTTCCGGTCGGATTCAAAGAAAGTATCACCAATCTGCATGCTTTTGCTGACATCGATCTCGTCCTCCACGCAGAGGTGTTCGAGCGTAACTTGACGGTCGCGTTCCATCAGTTCTTAACAAATGAATATTCTCCGCCGGCCAAGCTGTTCCGACAGATGCCGGAGATGGAACGGCGTATCCAACTATATGACGATACACCGTTTGAAGACTGGATGCCGCTCCACCAGTCGTTCGAGCGCTACGTCATCGACGCCTCCTATTTCATCCCGCTGTTTGACGACACGCGGCTGATTCCTTATCCGATCGAGCTGCAGAACCTGGTCATCGATTCGTTCGGTTACCTTGATTTCTCAAAACTTTGGATTCCGACTTGACCGCTGACTCTAGTCAGCGGTTTTTGTCCGTTTCTTGACGAATCGATGGCACGTTTGTGACAAAATTCACTTTCTTTTTTAATCTAGTATTTTATATGTTGTATTTACGGACGAAAGCTCCAATACTGTGGGAGAACGAACTGAAAAGGAAGTGGTCATATGTTAAACGCGACAACGATTCAACTCATCAAGTCAACTGTCCCTGTTCTTGCAGAACACGGACCAGCGATCACCCGTGTCTTTTATCAACGTCTGTTTGAGCGGCACCCGGAGATGACGCACATCTTTAATCAGACGAATCAAAAAACAAACCGCCAATCGCAAGCACTTGCCCATGCCGTCTATGCGGCAGCTGCGAACATCGATCAACTCGACGTCTTAAAACCAACACTCCTGCCCGTCCTACATAAACACCGGAGCCTGCAAATCAAACCGGAGATGTATCCAATCGTCGGGACAGAACTGTTGCGCGCGATTGAAGAAGTTTTAGGCGACGCAGCAACTCCAGCAATCATCGACGCGTGGGGACTCGCCTATCAGGAAATCGCTGATTTGTTCATAACGCTTGAAGCCGAACTTTATGCGCAAGACGAACAGGCAAAAGGTTTCATGGGATATCAGACCTTCACGGTGACGGCAATCACGCAGGAAGCGTCGGACATCAAATCGTTTACCTTGCAGCCAACACATGCCTTGACGTTACCGGCCTTTACACCGGGACAATTCGTGACGCTCCGGATCAAAACGCCGGCAGGACTGTGGCAAAACCGGCAGTACAGCTTAATCAGCCGTCCAGGTGATGCGTTTTACATGATTGCCGTTAAACGCGACGGAAGCGTCTCAAAACAACTGCATGATGCAACGCACGTCGGTGATACGGTCCTGCTCAGTGCTCCTGCTGGCAATTTTGCGTTACCGGCTGGTCAAGCACCCGTCGTCCTGTTCGCTGGCGGGATCGGTCTGACACCATTGCTCGCGATTGCCGATGCAGCACTTGCGGCAAGTCGGTCCGTCACGCTCCACGTCGCGATTCAAGATGACCGCGACCGCGCCTTTTCGACGCACCTCGCAAGCCTGGAAACAGCCGGTGCAACCGTCATCCGTTATGCGGAACGGCATCCGCAAACAGGGACGACTTCCGGTCGATTGACGGAAGAAGTCATTCAAAACGTCGACAAGTCTGCGATCGCCTTCGTCTGCGGACCGGAAGCGATGATTCGGTTCGTCGCGTCGAACTGGCAAGGAGCGACGGAGCAACTGCATTACGAAGTATTCGGACCGGTGCTTGCGTTTGAGGCGGAAGCCGTCGGAGTAAACTAATCGAGGAATTGACTGAAAAAAGACCATTTCGACTGTGATGTTTGCAGTCAAAACGGTCTTTTCTCTTTCAAATTCAGTTATCTTAATAGTAATAGCGGTATGTCCGCTGAAGAAATTAATTCTAGCTGTTTGTTTCTGGTTACACAGCTAAAAATAAGAAGGAGATGAGTACAGAATGCGTGATAAACGGTTTGTATTGAAATCAAAACAACACCTCAGTGGAGGGATCATCAAAATCGTCGTCGATACGCAGACAGGCGTAAATTATGTAATGACGAGCGGTCTCGGCATGAGCGGAATGACGCCTCTTTTAGATCAGGATGGCAAGGTAGTCGTCGATAAACGTTAAGCTTCTTTATTTTTATTTTGCATGTGTGTTAATAAAAAAACTGACCATAGGAGGATTTAACATGCAACTACAGCAGGAACGCATTCACTTACGTCCATTAACAATAAAAGACGCACCTCTACTGTTAGCAGCATCTCAAGACGACGAAATCCGATATGTGACGGCAACTAAAGCAATCTTTACATTAGAGCAAATTCAACAGCACATAAAAATTATAAACAGCGATTCAACACGATATGATTTTGCAATCTGTCTCAACAGTAACAATAAAATGATAGGAGAATTGTCGGTTTTTGAGATAGATCAAGAAAATAAGCGAGCAGGATTTCGAATTTCCATGTGCTCATTGAAATTAACAGGAAAAGGTTATGGTTCGGAAGCTTTACAATTAACGTTGCACTTCGTATTTAACAAACTACGATTGAATCGACTTCAACTTGAAGTATACAGTCATAATGCAAATGGAATAGCAGCTTATAAAAAAGCAGGGTTTGTAACAGAAGGTGTACTCCGTGAATCGATAAATTATAATGGGGTTTATTTTGACGAACTGATTATGTCCATGCTCAAAAGTGATTATGAAAAACTGACTAACGCAAAACAAATTGCATCAAAGCTGATCTAAAAACGTCTGTACGTCACGCTTCGATGACAAAATGACGACGTTTTTCTCATGTCGCACTTCGTCGAGCTGGCGTAACACACCGGGTCGCCGCGCTTTCGGATACTGCCACACCCACTTCAGGAACTGCCAGCTGAATTGTTCGATGCAGCCTTCCCCCATGTCCGGTCGTGTCCGGTTGCGGTACTTCAGATTACGTTTGATGACCCGGTACGCACAAACGGTCCGTGGCATGTCGAGAAAGATGACCGTATCGGCGGCGTCAAGCCGCATCCCGAGTGTTCCTCCGTAGTTTCCGTCAAGGATCCATTCCGGTTGTTCCATCAACTGCTGTTGCACCTCTATTTGCTCGTCCCGCGGGATGGCAACCCAATTCGGTTTCCAGAACAAGGCATCGAGATGTGACACCTTAATCCCGGTTTGTTCATGCAATTGACGTCCGAACGTCGATTTCCCCGAACCGCCGGAACCGATGATGATGATTTTCTTCATGATTCTCCCCCTAAAATTTCGCATAAAAACAGACTGCCGGCTTACGGCAGTCCGTTCATTTCTTCATATTATTCTACTTCAATTCGTCGCCATAACAGATTCAACAACACCGTCATCCCACTAATCGGAATTAAAAATAACAATGCGATCATCATCAGACCATCCATCGTCGCTATCCCCTTTTGTTCTTCTTTTATCAAGTATATTGCGAAAGAAAGCGGTTGCCCTCCACCTTAAGACCGATTTCCTTATCCTGCCTTGTCCTGACTGATATTACTAGCTGCGTGACGTGACGTAAGCAGCATCAAGGATACGGCACCGACCAGTCCTGAACCGCCGAAAAGCAGAAAAACGTGTTCGATTGACAGGAAGGTCGTCATATAACCGGACAAGATATAACAGACGGCAGAACAGAGCGTCGAGACGGCGACCATCGCCGAGCGGACCCGTCCGAGCAGTAAATCCGGCGTCGTTTGCTGGAGCAGCGTCGAAAACGGAATCCCGAATAGACTGAGGGCAGCACCCAGTAAAAAGAGCGCGATGAAAGCGAGCGACACGGTATCCGTCAAACTGAGGATGATGATAATGAGGCCTTGTAACAACACGGACAGCCGGAACAGTCGACTGTGGGCGACTTGTTTCGCGAACCGGGCATAGAGCAGCGACATGAGAATGCCACCGATGACGAGGGCGAGCTCCAGTACCGAAAAGGTTTTTGCTCCCCCAGCGACGACGTCTTTCGCGAACGGCGCGAGTAACGTATTCGCGGGTGTAATCATCCAGTTGGCGATGACGGCGAATCCTAAGATTTGCATCAGTTGCCGGTCTTGTTTTAAGTACGTCAGTCCTTCCGTCAAGGCGTCGATGTACCGGTTCTGCTTTCCTTCTCCCCCGGGTGCAGCAGGCTTGATCGACAGGAGCAACAGCCACGCTGCGCCATGCAGGACGGCTTCCATCAGTAAAATCGTCTCGATGGAAAAGCTCGCAATCAGCACGCCGCCAATTAAGAGTCCGCTTAATGTACCGATCCGGTCGAGTGTACTCAAGTAGGCATTTGCGACCGGTAACCGGTCTGCTTCGACGAGTCGGGTCACGACTTTGAATGCCGTATTGCCGCCAATCGTCTGTAAAACCGTCTGAGCAATCAATAATGCAACCAGCAGTCCGGTCGAGCCGGAAAACAGGAACAAACCGCCCGCCGTCAAAACTAATAATCCGGTTCGGCCAGCAACCGTCCCCTTGAGTAAGCGGACCGGGTCGACACGATCAATCCACGGACCACTAAAGGTCGCGACGACGAACCGCGTCAAAAAGACGGCGCCAATCAACAGGGCAAGCTGAAACGCCGTTAACCGTTCTGCACTCGTCCAGTAGATGGCGATATAGGAGATGCTCGCACCAACGACGGCAAATAAATCAGACAGATAAAAATAGCGAAACACTTTAGGCACGTCGTTTCCTCCTTGATGAGATGTAACTCGATGCTTCATTTTACACTTATTTACATATCCTGTCGAAATGTTTTTTGACTTTTACAAATTCAAGACGGCGCGACATCTAGATGTCATCTAGAAGTCAAATTGTTATGTAGTTCTTACGGGACTGTAACGAGGTTTCATCATCCCTTCCTTTATACTGAAATAGAAGGAGGTGACGATCCATGAAAATGTACACACGTATCGATCCGAACGACGAAGCAACTGAAGTTCCATCAGAAACACGGCTTGGTTTCTATTTTTTACTGATTGTTTTACCGCTTGGTTTAGCCCACTTGGTTCAATCGCTCGTTCCTTCAACGGATCAACACCACTTGTTGTCGTTATCACTACTTACGTTTTTAGCAGTTCTGTTGTTTGCGATTCTCGGACATAAACATGATCGAAACGCAAAAGCGACGTTTTTCAGCTATGCCTTATTCTTAGGTGTCAGCTTACTTTCGACGCTTGCGATTCCAATCATTTAACTTTAAAAAAACGCCATTCCTAGTTTTAGGAATGGCGTTTTCAGACTCTAGACAATCTCTGTGGAAAACGAGGAATTTATACGGGGAAGATTGCGTTTTTAACGCGACTTGCAAGAGGCAGGCAAGACCCTGCTCATTGTCTGTGAGGATCAAGGAGCAACGGCTTGCGCCTCGCCCGAGGAAAGCAACGAAAAAAAGACGCTTTTTTAGGAGGTATTGTCTAATATCATTTTATCTTCATAGTCAAACACTGCTCCTCGTTTTGGGGATGACGTTTAAGCTGTTCA
The DNA here is from genome assembly GCF_018618705.1 of Exiguobacterium sp. H66. Lineage (NCBI taxonomy): Bacteria > Bacillati > Bacillota > Bacilli > Caryophanales > Exiguobacterium > Exiguobacterium sp. H66. Next base: position 10,822 of record NZ_JACSMQ010000009.1, on the reverse strand, counting down.
TTTAGACATCATGGTTGCAGCCGTTCATCGCTTTGAAAGCAGCGTAGCTCTATCTAAAAAAAATTCGCTACAGCGACGAAAATACACTTTGATTTTTTTCAGATTGAGACATTACAATCAGTAGATACTGATAGATTCACAAGAAAGGATGCGCATCCCGTTGCATGAAAGTACTCTAAAAGAACTTAGGCCAAAAGGAATCGATTATATCGACAAGATGATGGTCAACCGGTTTCAGGCCATTCCCATCGATAAAGACGACGAAAAAATTGTCAATGTAATGGACGACCCTTTTATACCGCCTTATGAGACGATTTGTGGCGTTTACTGCATCTATCGGCGATCCATCCTGGATGTATTGCGTGGTCATATTGCATCGTTCGAAAGCTATGAATTCAAAACAGCATTTACTGCCGATAAATTAATTGAAGAACAGCATGTGGAAGATGTTTTAGATTTTGCAACATTTGTCGTGATCGCTTCCGCGGATAAGGAAGTGATGTCACATTACTTTATCGGCGGCGACTGCGAAAAACTAAACAGCATCTTAAACGTGTGCTCCGGTTATCCTAAAGGAACGAATGAAAAAACCTTTTCTCATGCGATTCAACGCTTCAAGAAGGATATTACGACAGTCGAAAACATGGGGTATCTGGAAAATATAGTGCACGAAAAGGCATAGGCATTTGACTGACTGTCAAAAGTGAGTGTAAATCGAACCCGCTTCAACAATTAAACGCAAAACCAAGCCTCCGCATTAAAAGCGAAGGCTTGGTTTTTACGCGTTTAGTTCGAGTTCGCGCCACCGACGTACGTAAAGAGTGGTCCGCGTAGCTGGAAGGAATAATCTTCCGCATTGACGATTCCGACGATTGCGTCACTTTCGAGCAATTGATCGAGGAACGTCGCCATTTCTGCCGCTGTATGATACTGCGGGACGTTTTTGCTGTAGTCGAATCCAGCCTCCCCGCGTGAACGATCTGCGAATTCGGTTTCCGTCGCTGCCGGTGCAAGAACTTTTGCCCGCAACTTCGCACCGGATTGTTGCAATTCCTGCGCGAGGCCTTCCGTGTAGGCACTGACATAGAACTTCGTCGCACAATACGTGACCGCATTCGGAACAATCCGGTAGCCGCCGCCTGACGAGACGTTGAGGACGGTTGTCCCTTCGACGTCATGGTGGTCACGGACGTAGAGACTCGTCAGGACCGTCAACGCTTCGATGTTCAAACGAAGCATCTTCTCGATTTTTCCGATTTCGATGTCTTTGACGTTGTCGAAGTCTCCGAATCCGGCGTTGTTGATCCACGTCTCGATTTCAAGGTGCTTGACGTCGTCATACAACTGATGCACGTTCGCCATCTCCGTCAAGTCGACTGAATGAAGGATGATATCAAGTTCCGGATAGGTCTTCAGTAAATCGTCCCGTAACGCTTCGAGCTGATCGCTCCGCCGGGCGACGAGGACAAGCGATTTTCCTTTTGCAGCGAGAACTTTCGCCGTTTCAAACCCAATCCCTGAACTTGCTCCTGTAATGACCGTATACTTCATCTGTTTTTCCCCATTTCGTTTTGGTATAGTGAGAGTCTACTCCTTCGAGTGAACTCTAAGTCAAGCAGAAAAGGTGATGTTGATGTATTCCATCTCAGAAGTCAGTCGATTGACTGATACGAGTGCCCACACGATTCGTTATTACGAAAAGGAAGGACTGCTGTTTCCGGACCGGACGGCAAGCGGCGTCCGGCAGTACGATGACAAGCACATCGACTGGCTCCGGTTCGTCCTCCGCCTGCGGGCGACACACATGCCGATCGACCAAATCCGACAGTATGTCGCGTTGTTCCGCGCTTCTTCAGACGATCACGATACGACGCTTGATCGGCTCGCCCTGCTCGAACAGCACCAAACCCTTGTCAGGGCGCAGCTTGCCGAATTACAACTGACGGAACAAATGATCACCGAAAAAATCAGCAGCTACCGTCGCCTACATCCGTCCATTCCCGGGAAACAGCCTTCTCAATCCCGGTAAGCTGAAAATTCTGCCGTCAAGCGGGTGATCAACTGTTCGAACGCCTCGTTTGAGACGGCGTCGAAGGCGTCACCGAAACTGATTTCCGTCGAACAGTATCCGTCGTGTTCGACGAGGTATCCGACGAGGCCAAGTCCAAGTTGATCCTGGATTCGCGTCAATCGCGCGGCGACGTCTGCCACTTCACCCTTAAAGTGGAGATGGAACATGTTCGAGACCGGAACGCGCGGTGTCGTGAAAATGTTATCGATCGCATTCAACCGCTCGGCGACGTACTTTGCCTGCTCATAATAGTGCCCCATCCGGTCCTTGCGTTGCTCATAATAATAGTCGGACGACATGACATAGGGATAGAGACTGATCAAGTCGCCGCCGTAGCGCCGTTTCCAAATCCGTGCTTCTGTCGTAAACACCTTCGGACCGGCAAGAATCGCCCCGGCAATCCCGCCGATCCCTTTATAAAATGATAAGTAGACGCTGTCGAACAAGCTTGCGACGTCGCTTGCCGTTTTGTCATAGTACGGCAACAGTTCCAGCAGACGGGCACCGTCAAGATGAAGACGGATTCCCTGCTCCCGGCAGTAGGCGACAATCGCTTCTAACTCGCTGAATGATGGCGCGACACCACCGAGTTCGCGGTTCGGCAGTTCGAGTAACAAACAGGCGATTTCCGGTAAGGCTTTGATGTCGTCTAGCGTCATCATCTGGTCCCGTTCACCGACGAGGATCGGCTCGATCGGATGAAGCTGCCGTAAGCCATCCTGTTCATGCAGCTCTAAGTGACAGAGCGGATGGTAGGCGACGTGCCGGTTGTTTCGGTCATCGGACCAAATCCGTAACGCGATTTGCTGCGCCATCGTCCCGCTTGGGAAAAAGACGGCTGATTCATGCCCGAGCAACGCCGCGATTTTTTGTTCGAAGTCGTTGATGACCGCTCCGTTCCCGTAAATGTCACTGCTCGTATCGTCGGCGACATTCAGCAAGGCGTCTTTTAGGACACCGACGTTCCGCTTGCCGTGTCCACTGACCTGCTGCCGCGCTGCTTGAAAACTTCTTCGTAATTCTTCCATCACAAAAAGCCCCCTATTATTTTTGTAAATAATGACTATATTTTGAAAAAACAAATAACAGACTGTACTTCTTTTGCTATACTCTTCCTAAAGATTCATCCCGTTCAGCTCGAGAGAGGAGTAGGTCGATGCCCCGGTCATTTCGTTTAAAAGTCTGTTTGTACATCAGTTTGACGTGTTTCCTTGTTTTACTCGCCCAATCCGTCCTCCCGTCCGTATATTCTTCGACTTTATCACTCTTACATAAAAAAACTGATTCCTCGTGCGTAGCGCGTTGCGGCGATCAAGGGGATTCGTCCATCGTATCCAGCGGCGAATCGTTCAACGTGGACAGTGGTGCTGTCGCCGACGTCGAATCGATCACGCCGGAAAAACCGCTGTTTCGGACGAGTTTCGACTCTTCCATCTCGGCTCCACCTTATATTCTCATCTTAATCGTTTTAAGCTTCGCGACGCTCGCCTTTTTTTATTATTACATCAAGATTTACCGACCGAACCGGTTCCAACTCGCGGGGTTCGATTATGAGCATCACGTCACCGTCATCATCCAGCCGGATCATGATGTATCTTCCGAGCTGATTCGCGAACATATCCAATTTTTTAATTTTCGGCTACCGAAACATTTACAACGTTATGGTCATGAAACAATCACGGAATGGTTCAAACGAATCGGTTTCCCTTCCCCCGTCGATCCAGGTTATTTCGAGGTCCGTTACGGCAACAAATGCCAACTCAAAGTTCATCAATTTACGTTTTTCAAGCAAGCGACCGATGATTTTTTACGTAAACAACACCTCTAAACATTAACATTAACGAAGCAGGGCGTGAGCACGACTTCCGCCGCTTCGTTTTTTATTTTTCGACTGATCATCAAATTTCATTTTCTGTCGCTTTTCTGATATTTTCCGATAAAACTGGGTAATAACTACTATATAAGGCAAGCCGATTTTTTTATCCAGGTTTGGACAGGTTTTTTCGCAAGAGAGCGAGGTGAAACGGGATGATTTCAGCACAGGAAGCATACTTTATTAAAAATGGGTTGAATGAGCAATTTGAGGACCCCCGAATCGACTGCGATTTTTCTATTTTCTCGCTCGAACCATTTCAACTCCTGTTACACGTACATGATGCAGACATGGATGAACTGAGTACCGAGATCCGTTATGGGCTAAGTCGTAAAATCCGTTCACAGCTCCATCAACTCGATGCTAAACTGGGTGGAACACCAATCAACGTCGTGTTTGTGGTTTCTGCACCGTTAATCTCCGACAATTCGTACTGTGTGATTTTACATTGAATTTATTCAAAAAAGGCAACAGCTTCTACGGAAGCTGTTGCCTTTTACGATTACGATCCATATTCAACTCGCATCGTGACGGACGAGCTGATTTTTCCCCGCTGCTTTTGCCGCATACAGTGCCATATCGGCGCGATCAATTAAATGAATCTCTGTTAGCGCATCATCCGGCTGAACGGTCGCCATCCCTAAACTGACACTGACTTGGCACAGAGGCGCATACCGTTCATGGGGTAACTTCAAGTCGAGAATCCCTGTCCGAATCCGCTCGGCGACGAGCTCTCCTTGTGCCGATTGCTCCGAGAGAACGACTGCAAATTCCTCACCGCCGTAACGGGCGACGTGTCCGAATGGTCCAGCCTGTTTCTTCAGGACACTCGCGACCTGTTTCAGACAAGCATCTCCTTGTAAGTGCCCATACGTATCGTTATAGAGTTTAAAGGCATCGACGTCGAGCAGGATGAGCGTCACTTCTGAAGCGGAAAGCCGCGCCTCTTCAAAGACACGCTCAAGGTGTTCGTCGAACGCCCGCCGGTTCGGGATCCCCGTCAAACTATCGTGCAGCGACCGGCGAATCAACGCACGTTTACTGCGTTCGAGCCGAAACGTCTGCAAAAAGGCGAACAAAATCAAGACGGCGACACTTAACACGATGACGATGACCCATTTCGCAGAGGAGGAGGCCGCTTTTGACCGGTTTGTCGCCGACATGACAATCTGTTCGATTTCAGCCCGGATTTTAATGTCGATCGGGCGAAATTGATTGATGTACGCCATGCCGTCATAACGATTCCGCTTGGCTTCGATCAGATTGTCTTGTTGAATATACGTAAGCTGCCGTTGATAAAAGGCATCGGTCTGTTGCAGGAGCGGCACTGCCTCCTTCTGTAAAATCCGGCGCATCGTCGAATCACGATCGTCGAGCTGCTCTAACGCTTCAAGCGACGCCTGCAGGTTCGCGCGCGTCGTCTGGAATTGTTCGAAGTCTTGCTGACGTCGTTCCAGGTAAAAGCTCCGCACCGTTAATTCTTGATCGAGTAGTAAAGGAAACAATTGGGATGCTGTATTCGAAATCGGAATCGCTTCTGCAAGAATCCGGTCGTTCTCCCGCTCGATATTAGAAAACGCAGTGTAACTCCAAATACTTGTAAACATCAATGAAAACAAAGCCGTCATTAAGAACCATTGCAATGCGGAAAATTTCACGTCCAGTCAGACCTCTCTCTTTATACGCTCTCGCAAGAACGAGAACGATTCAATTCATCACCTCTTTATCGGCATCTCGACTTCAAAGTATTAGTCTTCATCGCACATTCAGTCCGTCGGAACACTGCGCTTGAGTTCGTCAAGCAATGCTTGCGCCTCTTTTGCGGCCCGGGTGACGTTATTGTTTTTCCACCAGGCGACGAGTGTACTCAAAATGCCGACGAGCGTCGTCACTGCGAGATCGACGGCTGTCTCTGCAAATGGTAACGGATCATACCCGTTCGCAAGAAGCGTCAAATTGACAATCGAATAGAGGGGGACGATCAGTCGCAAGGTTGCTGCATATCGCTCCGTCATCCGCGTCCCTCCTGAAACAAATGACGCCATGTCACAGGGCCAACGATTCCGTCGACTGTGATTTTCACCTGTCGCTGAAAGTCTTTGACGGCACGCGTCAGACCGTCATCAAACCGGCCGCTCGCCGGAAGACCTAACTTCATTTGAATCAAGCGAATCGTCTCCTTGTCCTGACTCCCTTTCGCTAGAGCACGTCCTAGATAAAGCGGGGCAAGGTGCGGCTTTTTCTTCCCGTTGACGGCGTCGAACAGTTGAAAGTGCGGATAATCCCGAAATGGTGTCCAGTCCCCGCCCCATTCCATCTGTCGCTGCTTCATCGCCGCGACAATCCGCGACAACCGTTTGTCCGGTGGTGCTAAAAATTCAGCGTGTGTTCCGTCAGAAGAATAACAAAAGAGATCGACGGCGACACCGAAGTTATGATTCGACTGTCCCCCGCGCGCGTAGGTGACGATTTTTCCAGGGCGTGTCCGTCCTACAGCATACAACGCATCCTGTTCCTGTTTCGTCCGGTAGCTTTGCGCGACGCCGACGTAAATCTGTTGCGGTGCGAGTTCTTTGATGACGCTCCGCGTGATCGTGACGACATCCGCGTCCATTCCCTTGACGGATAATTTCCGATCGGCGCGTTCGAGTAACCATGCTGTGCTGATAGTCATCTGTGTATCCTCCTTTATTTTTTTAAATCAATTGGGCGAGCAAGTCCGTCAGTTCGGCTTCACCCGGGATTGATGCTTGTAGTGCCGCTTGTTGCTTTTCTTCGAACAGCCGCTGTTCTGTCCGCTCCATTTCGACCCAGGCCGGTAACACGGCTGACGAACGGTGCTTCGTCCGCTTCGTCCGTGCCGGTCGTTCCGCCCGTCTCGATTCATGACGCTTGATTTGTTCACCTGACGTGATTTGGCGCGCATGTAACTGATCGATGACGGCTTTGACGTATTGCCACTTGCGGACATTCGCCGCTGCCGCTTGTTCGATTGCATGGACGACGACGTCATGACTCGTCTTTGTCACGGCTTGCGCCAGTTGCTGTTTGATCCAAGGGGAGGTGCAGCCAATTTCTGCTTCGAACAACGCGAAGACGGAGGACGCCGTTGAGGGTGGTTCTTTTTTTAAAGACTGTTTCTTCAAGACAGGTTCTTCGTCGTCACCTCGCGCCGCCCCGGTAGTCGGCTCCTGCTCCCCCGGTAGTCGTACCGCGTCCGGAACTGGTCGGACATGATATTCATTTGATGTTTGTCCACCGTGTTGATTGAAGCGTTCATCCTTTTCAATCAACCCTTTTTCAAGTAACGACGCAAGACACGCTTTGACGGTCGTCTTGCCGCACGGGACGGTGTCCGCAATCGTCTGGTGCGACGGAAAGGCACTCCCGGACGCCCCGGCATAACTTGCCAAAATCAAATAAATCATTTTTTCATGAACCGATGAAAACTGTTGTCCGTCGCGCAGGACACGGTGCTCGACTTGTAAATAAGGGTGCATCGCTCGTTCCTCCTTTGATATGCAAAGGAGGTTCGCCTCCTTTCTCTTAAGGATTAACAGGACCGTTTCGACAATTGTTCGAAAAAAAATAAAAAAAACGTGCGTCAGCTGATTAAAAAATCAGTGACACACGTTTCGTTAGTCTTCACTCGAACCAGAGACTAAACAATAAGGGCAGCAGTCCCGCGAGTAACACGGCCCCGATCGACGATGAGACGGTCGCGAACACGAACAGTCCTTTTGAGATTTGTTGCCGCCGGTAAGCGATTGACCCGGCCCGGATGATCGTAAAGAGCATCCCACCCGCAATTAAAAATGAACCGATAAGAATGATGAGTTGTTCCAAGACACTACCTCCACGTTACTTAAATATCGTTAAGATGAACGGTAAGGCGAGCAGCAGAATCGCCGTCGTGAAAACGATTTTGTAAGTTGCTTCCCGATCCGTATTCCGCTTCTTTTTTTGTATGTAGACGACGCCATAAATGATTGTGACGAGCATAATCAATATGGCGAGTAATGAACCGATTGTCGTACTCATCTGTCTCCCCCCTTCCCTACTGACACTACGCAGCGGTCAGTGGAAAAGTTTCAGTTCTTAACGCCTCCTATCCCTTAATCATCAATCATAGCCTGTCCATCCGCGCTCAGTTTATTGATAGCCTGACGCATCTGTTCGATCTCAGTTTCCGAATGCCGTGTCCACTTGCCAAGCTCTGCCACGATTTTCAACGGCGCTTTCGAACGGTAGGACCGGGTCGGATTTCCGGGAAACTTTTTATCAGTCAAGTTCGGGTCATCTTCATACGGTCCAGTCGGTTCGACGAGATAAATATGTTCGTCCCCGTCCGAGCGGGCGAGCTCCGCTCCCCATTTCGCAGCGTCCAAAGTTGCCGTGAAATAAATATGATTGGCACGCTTATCCTGATAATTTGATTGGTTCCCGGCATCCAGTACTTGACCAATCTCTAAGCTCGCTTTTGTACCATGAAAAAACGGTCCGGAATCAAGTGGTTTCTCCATCGTGTTCCCCCTCTTTCTTTTTTGGTGATATGTTCGATTATAAGTGATGCTTTCATGTATTGGGAGTCTATTCATCATTGTCAAATCAAGGTAAACTTAAAGTAGACAGTAACATCACTTGCTTTTACGTTTTCTCTCCACCTTTAGTCAAAACCGCTCTTTTATTGACAACTTTTGTCAAAGTGGTAATGTGAAAGTATCATGCGCAAGGATGTGAAAACCATGTTCATCGTCGAACTGCTCGTGAATGCCTGCATTGCCTTCACAGGATTTTATATCATTTCGAAAATTATCCATTCCACCCATTTTGAATCTTATGTCGTCAAGTCAATCATCGTCGGCCTTTTGACAGGAGCGCTCGGCGTGTTATTGATGTTCAAAGGGATCGCTGTCAATGATTCGCTCCGCATGGATTTACGTCATATTCCGCTCATTCTACTCGCCTTTTACGGTAGTCGTTTCCCCCTCATCATCGCGACATTGATCATCGCCTGTTCCCGCTTTTTATTTGGTGTGACGGAACAAGCTGCCGTCGCCTTCGTCGCCGTCCTTTGCATCAGCATCGGGATGCTTGCGATTCACCGGAGACTACTCAATCGTCCTTTTCTCCAAAATATCTCGATGAATGTTTGGGCACTGATGATGATCACCATCGCCGTCCTGATTAACTTAGGCTGGAACGAAACGGCATTTAGCCTCTTGTTATCGACATGGACGATCGGCTTGACGGTCGGTGTGCTGTCCAGTCTGCTGACACTCGATTTCCAGCTGTTGAACCGGCAAGTCGATATCTATAAAAAGTCAGCCGAGCTTGATCATTTGACCGGTCTCTACAATCGCCGAGTTTGGGACGCTCGGACAGCAGGACTTGAACAAGAAGGTCGAATCTATAATATTCTCGCACTCGACATCGACCACTTCAAGCACGTCAATGATACATACGGGCATGGCAATGGTGACCTCGTCTTACAACAATTCGCGAACATCTTAAAAGAAGAGACGCGCCCGCATGACATCACGGCGCGGATCGGTGGCGAAGAGTTCATGATTTTGATTTATGATTTAGCCCCACAAAAAGCGACCAAAGTCGCAAACCGGATCCGGCAACGGATTGCGTCGCAACGCTTTCAAATCGACGGTTTCCCGGCAATCGATGTGACGACATCGATCGGTGTCGCCCACGGCAAGAACATCCATATTCAGCGGATGAGTGTCCTCGCTGACGAAGCGTTGTATACCGCTAAGCAGCAAGGGCGTAACCGGACGATTTTGTTGGATAGCGAAAGTGAACAACACGTCGCAACAACAGCGAGCCGGGAGACGGTTCGCTTCTGATTGGAGGGTAAAGTATGCAAGAGAAGAAACTTGATTTCATTACGACGGCTGAAGCGATTCTATTCGTCGGTTCACTGTTCATGTGGATTTACGTCGCCCATACCTTTGTTTTCATCGATTCCTTTGCCTCGTTGTTTTTCATACAATCGTGGTGGCTCCTGTTACCCTTGATGACATTCCTGATGTTTTTGACATCGTTCATCAGTCGCCGGACAGAGTGGCGCTGGAGTAACCAGGAAACAAAAAAGCTGAACGAAAAAAGAAAAGCCTGACTGAGACAGAACAGGAGCACGAGCATGTCCGATTACCTTGGACGACGCTTGTGCTCCTGTTCGCATGCCCCGACGGACTAGTCGCGGGATTTATGTACTTTTCGATTAACGAAATATTCGATTGTAATCAAGACGAAAGCAACACCGGTTAAGATGACGAACGCCAGCAAGGAATGGAGCAGCTTTTTATCGACAGTAACGTACATCGACAAGTAATAATTGATTGTGACAATCAATCCGAAGTAAATCAGGTAACGCATGTATTTCATAGTGGTTCCTCCATCTAGATTACGACTTGAACTACCTCCACCTACGCTTCGCTTAGAGGTGGAGGATTCCTGAGTGATCCGACCTAACGGTCGAAAATTGATCAGGCTAACCCCGTCGTCCCGACGGTTGAAGAAGCTAAGAGGCGTTCAGCTTCTTGTTTGACGTTCAGTCCTGCGTTCACATCACGGTCGTGGTGGATCCCGCAACTCGGGCATGTCCATTCACGCAAACCAAGATGTTTCACGTCTTTGTGTTGATGTCCGCAACGGGAGCACAGTTGACTAGAGGCGAAGATCTTGCCGACTTTCACGACGGTCTTCCCGTACCATTCCGCCTTGTATCCGAGCATGAGGAAGAACTCCGACCAACTGACCTCCGAGATCGACTTGCTTAACTTGCGATTCTTCTGCATGTTCTTCACCTGCAAGGTCTCGATGCCGATGACGTCGTGGTTTTTGACGATCTCGGTCGATACCTT
>NZ_JACSMQ010000008.1:0-148732 GCF_018618705.1 Exiguobacterium sp. H66 | reverse complement strand
AGCCCGTCGTCTGGTGACGATAGCCAAGTGGTCACACCCGTTCCCATGCCGAACACGGAAGTTAAGCACTTGAACGCCGAAAGTAGTTGGGGGCTTCCCCCTGTGAGGATAGGACGTTGCCAGGCAATTTTGTTTTTTTATTCCGCAATAGCTCAGTGGTAGAGCAACCGGCTGTTAACCGGTAGGTCGTAGGTTCAAATCCTACTTGCGGAGCCAATGGCCCGTTGGTCAAGCGGTTAAGACACCGCCCTTTCACGGCGGTATCACGGGTTCGATTCCCGTACGGGTCACCATTTTATTGTGCCGGTGTAGCTCAGCTGGTAGAGCAACTGACTTGTAATCAGTAGGTCGCGGGTTCGACTCCTGTTGCCGGCACTGTTTTTTTAATTAAATTTTCCTAGACAAACTGGGGGGGTAGCGAAGTGGCTAAACGCGGCGGACTGTAAATCCGCTCCCTCGGGTTCGGCGGTTCGAATCCGCCCCCCCCCACCATGTCGAGCCATTAGCTCAGTTGGTAGAGCATCTGACTTTTAATCAGAGGGTCGCAGGTTCGAATCCTGCATGGCTCATTTTCTTGCGGAAGTAGTTCAGTGGTAGAATACGACCTTGCCAAGGTCGGGGTCGCGGGTTCGAATCCCGTCTTCCGCTTTTTGTTTATTTTTTTGGGGCCTTAGCTCAGCTGGGAGAGCGCCTGCCTTGCACGCAGGAGGTCAGCGGTTCGATCCCGCTAGGCTCCACCAAATTTTGCTTAAAGATCTTAAGCGAGTTTCGTTCGTCTTAAGTTTTTTTATACTTGAAATGCCTGTTAACCAGAGTACGTACGCGAAAGCATTGTGATTCCCTTCACAGTGCTTTTTTGTTGTCTTCTACTGTATAAAGATGCGTCATCTTGTCGAGTTGAACCAGCTGTATGTTACCGCTTACAATTAAGGTAACTTAATTAAGCAAAGGGGATGCGGGGATGAACATTGCATATATCAGCGTGCCATATCGTTACGGTCAAGGAAAGCCAGGAACAGAGCATGGTCCGGCAGCAGTCGAACAAGCAGGCCTATTTCAAACGTTAGCAACACATGGACAAGAAGCAGTCCGCTACGGGGAAGCGGCTGTCTTACCAGAAGACGCGGTACGTGAGGAAGATGCGAAGTTAAAACGTCTCGAAGGAGTCGTCCATACGACGAATGATTTACAGCTACTTGTACATGATGCGCTGTCCGAACGACGTTTTCCGTTACTCGTCGGGGGCGACCACAGCATGGCAATCGGAACGATCGCAGGACTTCGTCGATCGATTCCGCGGCTCGGTGCAATTTGGTTCGATGCGCATGGTGATTTAAATACACCGGAAACGTCACCTACAGGTAATATTCACGGAATGCCACTCGCTGTTGCCCTTGGGGAAGGGCATCGGCGTTTAACGGAAATCGGTGGGACAGACGTCAAGTTACAACCGGAGCATCTTGTCTTTATCGGCTTGCGTGACGTCGATCCGGGAGAACAGGAATTGATTGATCGGCTCGGGATTCGCGTTTATGACATGGAAGCGATTCGGACACGGGGAATGGAAGCCATCATGAAGGAAGCGATTGCTTACCTGAACGAAACGACAGACGCATTTTACTTAAGTTTCGACATGGATGGTCTTGACCCGAGTTTAGTCGAAGGGACCGGGACGCGGGTTGCGGACGGTGTCATGTTAGAGGATGCTCAGACCGTCTTGAACTCTTGTGCGGAACAAGAAAACTTTATTGCAGCGGAGTTCGTCGAAGTGAATCCGTTGTTAGAAGAAGGGAACGGAACCGCGATTCTTGCGAACAGCTTGATCGGAAACCTACTTCAAGCGATGCAAAACCAACATTTAGTAAAATAATGGATAGAACTTGAACTCTTTTCATCGGGGTTCAAGTTTTTTTTGTTACAATTTAAATTGAGATGAAACATTTATCGGTCGACTCCGTATAAGAGATTGACCGCATAGAGCGGGGGGTATTTGAAGTGGAAGAAACAACACTACGCTTGATTGAGCGAGTGAAGCAAGGCGACCGTGATGCATTTGCGGCACTTGTTGATCTATATAAAGAAGGGGCATTTTTAGTTGCCTTCCGTGTATTACGTGATCGGATGGAAGCAGAGGATGCCACGCAAGAAGCCTTTATTCGCGTATTTACAAAGATTGAATCGTATAATGCACAATGGAAATTCCGTACGTGGCTCTACCGGATCGTGACGAATGTTTCAATTGACCGCTTACGGAAGAAACGTCCAGATTATTCCCTTGATGCCGAGATGTCAGGTACTGAAGGCTTGACGCTGTATTCCCAGCTCGAAAGTAAGGAGCAATTGCCAGAAGATCAAGTCGTTGATTCTGAAGAACGAAATGCTGTCGGGGACGCGATTGCCGCTTTACCTGAAAAGTATCGAATTCCACTCGTCTTGAAATATATTGAAGACCTTTCATTAAAGGAAATCAGTGAACTGATCGATTTACCAGTCGCCACAGTCAAAACTAGAATTCACCGTGGCCGAGAAGCGCTGAAGAAGCACTTCGGAACGCGGTGAGAAGGAGGATCTCACCATGACACGAGAACACGTAAACGAACGCATCCAAGATTATTTAGACCAAAACCAACCTCCAGAAGACTTTAAACAACTCGAAGCGGAGTTACGGGAGGCGAATGCGATGGACGACTTCGAAGAGTATCGACTCCTCGATGCACAGTTACGCACGCTTCCGAAGCCGAAGCTCTCGGCAGACTTTACATCCCGCGTGCTGGCACAACTGCCTGAACAGGTGGACACGTCGAATGTGACACCGCTTCGTAAACCTTCTCGTTTTGGAGGGAAGATGAAACAGTATCCACTCCTTGCAGCTGCCTCGATCTTTGCGTTACTTTCGGTCGGTAGCCTCGGGGGGTACATGACGCAAGAAGATAAAGACTTGTCGTATACGAACGTTCCCGGTATCGTCGCTGAAAATGGCGAAGTTGTTGTTCCAAAAGGAGTGACGGTCAATCAAGATTTATACGTCGAAGGCGGCAATGTCCGGATTGAAGGCAAAGTCAATGGAGACGTCATGACCGTTGACGGGACGGCTTACACAGCCAGTGCCGGAAACGTAACTGGAGAAATTAAAGAAATCGATCAGTTGTTCGAACGCGTCTGGTACGGAATCAAACGAATCTTTGATTAATCAGTTGGGGCGAGTCTAACTCGCCCCTTTGTGCTATAATGAAAGCTGTTTAAATTAGATGAGATAGGGGGCACGGTTGGTGAATTACTTCAACTGGCAACCACTTCAATTTCAAATGTTGAAACTGGGCGAAAACGTACACTGGTACGATTATATTAATGATGTGCTTGATATCGCGGTCGTGACATTCGTCATTTACCGCCTGATGATTATCGTCAAAGGCACAAAAGCGGTTCAATTGATTAAAGGGATTTCTGTCATTTTGATCAGCTGGTTCTTAAGCGGCTTCTTCGGACTGAAGACCTTACAATTTCTATTGAATCAAATCATCACCTATGGATTACTCGGGATTATCATCATCTTCCAGCCAGAGCTCCGTCGAGGACTGGAGCACCTGGGACGAACGAGTAAATTCTTTTCACGGAGTGCCATCAGTGATGAAGATGAACAAACGCGAATCGTCGATGCACTCGTTTCGTCTGCACAATACATGTCGAAACGCCGGATTGGTGCGCTCGTCACGTTTGAACGGGAAACCGGTCTCAGTGAATATGTCGAGACGGGGATTCCGCTCGGCTCACAAATTACGAGTCAGCTTTTGATTAACCTCTTTATCCCGAACACGCCGTTGCATGATGGTGCGGTCATCGTTCAGCAAGGCAAACTTGCGGCAGCGGCTTGTTATTTACCGCTCTCAGAAAGTGCCCACATCTCTAAAGATCTCGGGACGCGTCACCGGGCCGCGATTGGTGTCAGTGAAGTTACGGATAGTGTCACGCTTGTCGTATCGGAAGAGACGGGAGGCGTATCTCTCGCAATCAATGGTCGTCTTTACCGGGAACTCGACGAAGATTCGCTTCGGACGAAGTTGCTTGAGACGCTCGTCAAAGTCGAACCGGCGAATACGTCCTTCTTTAACTGGATGGGGGCGAAAAAATAATGTTCGAAAAGTGGTTCAATGAACGATGGTTTTTACGAATCGTTGCGGTACTACTTGCTGTGATGCTCTATTTGATGGTCGCAGGCTCGAGTTCGAGCGGGAAAAGTGACGCGGCGAGTCTATTGCCGATCGCTGGTCAGGGCTCGACGACGTTTGACGTACCGGTCACAGTGAATTATGATGAATCGCAGTGGGTCGCCTATAATATTCCAACTACAATCGAAACGACGGTCAAAGGACCATCGAGTAGCTTGACGATGCTTCGCCTCGTCAAAGACTTTGGTCTATCGTTAGATTTAGAGGGACTCGACCCTGGGTACCACCGTGTTCGTGTGACAGCGAATGGTTTTGGAAAAGATGTTGAAGTGACACCGAAACAGGAGACGGTCGAAGTTTTTCTTGATAAAAAAGTCACGAAACAAGTCCCGGTTCAAGTCGCTTTACTCAACAAAAATAAAATCGCCGAAGGGTATGTCGTCGGTGAAGCACAACCGAGTAAACAAACGGTTGCTGTGACAGGAGGAGCAGAAAAGCTCCAAGCCATCACATCGATTCAAGTCCCGATCGACGTGACGGGTCGCGCGTCGACCTTCATGGAGTCATTCAACGTCAAAGCGACGGATACGAATGGGAACGCGATTAGCGCGACGTACGATCCGGAACAGCTTGAAGTGACAGTTCCTGTCTATAAGGAGAGTAAAACAGTCCCGATCAACGTTAAAACAACAGGTAGCGTCAAAAAAGGCTACAAGGTCGTCAAGATCGTTCCCGTCGTCACGGAAGCACGTCTGTACGGAACGAAGGAAGAATTGACGCGAATCGGTTCAGTCGATACAAAGGCAATCTCACTAAAAGATTTGACGAAGACGACCGATAAGACGATCGAACTCGTCGAACCGGATAATGTGACGGCAATGGATCCGACTTCGATTACGGTCAGTATCGTCGTCGAGAAAGAAAATGCTAAATCGACGACGGAAACGGTCGAGGAGCGAGCAGAGAAGACGATTACAGGTGTTCCTGTGACGCTTAACGGTTTCGACGAGTCGAAGTATACAATTGACTATGCTGAAACGATTGATCTCGTCGTCCGTGGCAGCGAAGCGGACTTAGCTTCGATTGATGCAACCGACATCAAGGCTGTCATCGACGTAACAGAATTAAAAGAAGGCACACACGGCTTACCGATTTCATATCAGACATCTAAAGCATTCGATGTCTTACGACCGGATAACATGGACGTCACGTTAAAGACGATTCCCCGGACATCGGTACAGACCAATTAAAACCAATCAGTGAAATGAGGAAATAGCACATGGGTAAGTATTTTGGAACTGACGGCGTCCGCGGCGTCGCAAACGTAGAATTGACACCGGAACTCGCCTACCGTCTTGGACGGATTGGCGGATACGTGTTGACGAAACACGAGAGCACACGTCCGAAAGTCTTAATCGGACGCGATACACGCGTCTCGGGTCAAATGCTTGAGAATGCAATGATCGCAGGATTGTTATCAATCGGCGCGGAAGTTATGCGTCTTGGTGTCATCTCGACACCAGGGGTCGCGTACTTGACGAAGACGATGGATGCGACTGCAGGCGTCATGATCTCAGCGTCACATAATCCAGTCGAAGACAACGGCATCAAGTTCTTCGGAACAGACGGATTTAAGCTCAATGACGCAACAGAACTTGAAATTGAAGCATTGCTCGACGAAACAGAGGACACACTCCCACGACCAGCAGGGAAAGAACTTGGTTTCGTTCACGATTATTATGAAGGTGCGCAAAAATACCTCCATATGCTTCGTCAAACATCGGATGAAGATTTCTCTGGGATTCATGTCGCAATTGATGGCGCGCACGGCGCGACATCAAGCCTTGCACCACGTTTGTTCGGTGACCTCGAAGCAGAAGTCTCAACGATCGGTACAACACCAAACGGCTTGAACATTAATGACGGTGTCGGATCGACACACCCCGAGCACCTCGCGGCATTCGTCAAAGAAAAAAGTGCCGACGTCGGTCTCTCGTTTGACGGTGACGGCGATCGCTTGATTGCAGTCGATGAAAATGGGGATATCGTCGATGGCGATAAAATCATGTTCATCTGTGGAAAATACTTGAACGAAATCGGTCGTTTGAAAGATAACACGATTGTCGCGACAGTCATGAGTAACCTCGGCTTCCATAAAACAGTCGCAGAACACGGCATGACAGCCTTACAAACGGCAGTCGGTGACCGTTACGTCGTCGAAGAGATGCGTAAAAACGACTACACGCTCGGTGGCGAACAGTCAGGTCACATCATCTTCATGGATTACTCGACGACAGGCGACGGCATGTTGTCCGGCGTTCAGTTGCTCCAAATCATGAAGGCGACAGGCAAGAAGTTATCGGAACTCGCAGCCGAGATGCCGATCTTCCCGCAACGTCTTGTCAACATTCGTGTATCGGATAAGAATGGGGCAATGAACGGTCCTGCCGTTCAAGCGATCATTGCGGAAGTCGAAGCGGAAATGGCTGGAAACGGTCGGATTCTCGTTCGTGCGTCTGGAACAGAACCACTTGTCCGTGTCATGGCGGAAGCAGAGTCGCAAGAAGCCTGTGACATGTACGTCGAACGGATCGCGAACGTCGTGCGTGAAAACTACGCGTTACAAGAAAATTGAGTCGACGAAAAAGGAGTAGCTTCGTGCTGCTCCTTTTTTGTTCGGCTAATGGACGAACTTTTAAGGAGGGAACTCGTCACGAACCCATTGTCCCTCTGCCCGCTTTTCTCAGGCGGAACGCAAGCCGCGGCCAGCTTGGGGCTGTTCGGGTCTCGCCTGTTCCTGTCGGAAGCAGAGCTTCCTTTTCCTGTAGAAGTCGGACAGGGACATGGGTTCGTTTTAGAAATAGCGTGGGTCTGGAGTAGGAACAGTGTTTGGATCATAGGAGAGAGAAGGGGACGACACCGCTGTCCTCTGCCCGCTTTTCTCAGGCGGAACGCAAGCCGCGGTCAGCTTGGGGCTGCCCGGGTCTCGCCTGTTCCTGTCGGAAGCAGAGCTTCCTTTTCCTGTAGAAGTCGGACAGGGACACGGGTTCGTTTCAGAAATAGCGTGGGTCTGGAGTAGGAACAGTGTTTGGATTATAGGAGAGAGAAGGGGACGACACCGCTGTCCTCTGCCCGCTTTTCTCAGGCGGAACGCAAGCCGCGGCCAGCTTGGGGCTGTCCGGGTCTCGCCTGTTCCTGTCGGAAGCAGAGCTTCCTTTTCCTGTAGAAGTCGGACAGGGACACGGGTTCGTTCGAAGGTGGAGAAGTAATATAAAGATGAACGATTCTTTTTTTACAAAATCTAGGTATTAGAGGTATTGTTTAGAAAGATATCGGGAATAGTTACAAATACGTTACCTTCCTTGCTTTTTCCAATTAAAGTTCGTATGATTGTAAAGTCGGACAGAAACGGAGTCGGACAGAAACAGAAGCGCCAGGGCTGACTATGTGATAGGCAGCTGACGAGGTGGAGGTTTATCGAATCATTCGGCGGATGCCTCCCGGTACCTTATCAGTACCGTAAACTTACTTGAAATCGTCTAAGTGATTAGACGGACAAACAAGCAAGTGCTGATAACTCTCGACAAGAGCCGTTTCCTCTTCAGGGAAATACTTGATATGGGAGAGAATCAATATGTGCGGAATCGTAGGTATGATCGGAGAAGTTAACACGAAAGAAATTTTACTAAAGGGTCTCGAAAAACTCGAGTACCGCGGTTATGACTCGGCAGGTCTTGCGTTCGTCAATGACGGCGTTCAGGTTCATAAAGAAGTCGGTCGCATCGCTGCGCTACGCGAAGTCGTCCCTGCAGATGCAGACGGTACAGTAGGAATCGGTCACACACGTTGGGCAACACACGGTGTACCAAGTGTCCCGAACGCCCACCCACACCAAAGTGCATCATCACGCTTTACACTCGTGCATAACGGTGTCATCGAAAACGATGAGCAGTTAAAAGCAGAACTCAATGTCGATTTACTCAGCGACACGGATACAGAAGTCATCGTTCAGATGATTGAAAAGAACTTTGACGCAACAGGTGATGTCACGGAAGCCTTCCGTCAAACACTTCGTATGCTCCACGGTTCGTATGCGCTCGCATTGATCGATGCAGAAAACCCGGACGTTCTTTATATCGCAAAAAATAAATCACCACTTCTCGTCGGTCTCGGAGACGGTACGTTCAACGTCGTTGCGTCTGACGCAATGGCCATGCTTCAAGTAACGGATCAGTTCGTTGAGTTACATGACGGTGAAATGATTATCTTAACGCGTGACAGTGTCACAATCCAAGACTTAGACGGAAACGTCCAAGAGCGTGACGCGTATACAGCTGAAATCGATGCATCAGATATCGAAAAAGGCACGTACGCGCACTATATGCTTAAAGAAATGGACGAGCAGCCGGCAGTTATCCGGAACATCGTTCAGAAGTACCAAAACGAAGCTGGCGACATCACACTCGATCAGTCGGTCCGTGATTTAGTCCTCGGACGTGACCGTGTCTACATCATCGGTTGCGGAACAAGCTACCATGCAGGATTGATCGGAAAACAATTGATCGAACAAATCGCGGGGATTCCGACAGAGGTCCACATCTCGTCTGAATTCGGCTACAACATGCCGCTTTTGACAGAGAAACCACTCTTCCTCTTCCTTTCACAATCAGGTGAAACAGCGGACAGCCGTGCGGTTCTCGTCGAAGCGAAAAAACTCGGTCACCCGGCACTGACAATCACGAACGTTGCAGGATCTACTCTGTCACGTGAAGCGAACGCAACACTCTTGTTGCATGCCGGTCCTGAAATCGCGGTTGCCTCTACAAAAGCATACACAGCGCAAATCGCTGTTCTTGCGGTCCTTGCGTTTGACCTCGCTCAAGCAAAAGGCGTCGACGTCAACTTCGATCTCATGAAAGAACTCGGTAAAATTTCAAGCGCGATGGAATCCGTCATGTCACAAAAAGAACGGTTCCAAGAGATCGCTTCAGAATACTTGTCTGAATCACGCAATGCGTTCTTCATCGGTCGCGGTCAAGATGCGTATGTCGG
Organism: Exiguobacterium sp. H66; assembly: GCF_018618705.1. Classification (NCBI taxonomy): domain Bacteria; kingdom Bacillati; phylum Bacillota; class Bacilli; order Caryophanales; genus Exiguobacterium; species Exiguobacterium sp. H66. The sequence goes on along the minus strand of NZ_JACSMQ010000008.1, from coordinate 139,514 downwards.
AATGGAAGGGGCCCTCAAGCTCAAAGAAATTTCGTACATCCAGGCAGAAGGTTATGCCGGCGGCGAATTGAAACACGGTCCAATCGCTTTGATTGAAGACAATACACCGGTCATCGCCCTCGTGACACAACCGCACGTTCACCTCAACAACCGAGGCAACGTTAAGGAAGTCGTCGCACGTGGCGCGAACGCATGTGTCATCGCTTCAGAAGGTCTCGAATTGCCGACGGATGCATTCGTCATCCCGTCAGTCGAGCCGCTCTTGTCACCATTACTTTCAGTCTTACCACTTCAGTTGATCTCGTACTACGCGGCACTCGGCCGTGATTGCGACGTCGACAAGCCACGTAACTTGGCGAAGTCAGTAACAGTCGAATAAAAACATTCAAGTCATACTCCTTCCAGTTGGAGTATGACTTTTTTATTACCTAACACTGAAGGAATGAGTGGTGAAACACATATGCAGATGAAAACAAACTGGCTCCAAGCTTTTCCGCAATCCTGTGCAGTAGACGTGGAGGCTGTGAGACGTCTCTTCCCACACCGATTGTTTAGACCGGTGACGTGGGGGACGATTGAAATCGCGTATTGGCAAGAAAAGTTGAATTTGCCGTCTCGCGTGTACTTGGATGAAGTACCAGAGGTGAAAATCGAGACGTTGACGAAACAACAACGGTGGCTGCTCTATTGCTTGTATACGCGCCATCACAATGGTTATATCCGCGAGAAATATGTTCAACGATTGCAAGAAGAACAGGCGGATACAGACTGGGTGTTGCTTTATCTAATTGAGTTGACCGGGGAATATGTGAGTGAAATTCTAGAACGAATCGAGCCGATTTTAGAGCGGTGGTCTGAGGAAAATCTGTGTTCCTTTCTACAAGAAAATGGTGTTTACATGACACGGATTGAGCGTCGCATCATCAGCTACTGGAATATATATCAGCGGACATCTTATCCACTCTTAGGGGATTCAGCCTATGTCGGATTTCGACTTGCAAAATACTACCGTTTACGCAAGGTAACAAAGCAGTAGAAATACTGAAATCGAGTAATCGTCAATAGACCGTACACGCTCAACAGAGAGTGTACGGTCTATTTGTTAGTTCATCATGGACTGAAGATAGAAGAAGCTTAGCAAAACAAGCGAAATCAAAAAGCAGACGAACAGATTTTTTATGAAGACGTTCCGTGAAAGGCGCCGGTTCATGATCATCTTATCGAGAAACAGATTAACAACTAAGACAATTACGAAAATCACGAAAAAGAGTGGCAATAGGTCCATATGTAACATCCTTTCCATCATCTTATTCAACGCATCAGTCAATCAAAAGTTTCGCAAAGCTTAAAATCTTTTGTGAAAAACAGGATTTTCCAGTAGGGAAGGGAAAGAAGAGAAGTAAAGAAACCAAAAGGAGGGACATTCAGATGCGACAAGCGGTACTCGTCATTGATTTTCAACAGGATCTCGTCGAAGGTACGGCAGAAGAGTCAGGGGTTCATGCGAAAGATGCCGTCAGTCAGGTCATCAATCAAGTCGTGCAAGAAGCCTGCGATCAGGATCATGCCGTCGTCTTCATCCGGGATCTTGATGTCGCGGACGGAAACGGACCGGGGTTTGCTGTACACGCCTCGATTCAGATTCCAGATCAGGCGGTGACGTTCGATAAAGCTGCAACGAATGCGTTTCACGGGACACCACTGCTTGAGTATCTGAATGAACGACAAATCGAACATATCGTCATCCTCGGCTGCAAGACGGAACACTGCATCGATACCGCGGTCCGCAGTGCAACCGTCAACGGATTTGATGTGACGCTCGTTGCGGACGGACATACGACGAACGGCTCCGATGTTTTATCGGCGGAGTTGATGATTGCCCATCACAATCAAGTCTTGCACGGTCACTACAATGTCGAACATTTTGGGCTTGTCCGCCCCTCATCGGAGAAGTTGTTTGAACCGATCCACGATCAGCACAGAACATAAAGGAGTGAAGTTATGATTGAACTGCGAAAGATAAAAGAGACTGTTTATTTAACCTATCAGATGCTCGGTACAGCCGCGATTGACGGACTGCCCGGTGAAATCCTTGAAAAACGACTGGGGGATGCATTATGACCCGCGAAGAGTGGATTCAATCGTTTGAGCTCGATGTAGCAGAGATTTTTTCCGTCACGGATTCGTACAGTTCCGAAGTCGACCGGCTGGTTCTGCGTGACGGGCGGACTGTTTTTTTAAAGCGACCCTATACGGCTGATAAATGGTACCGGGAGCACGGATGGCTGACGTATTTGGCCGACCGTGTCGCCGTTCCGAAAATCCTTGCAGAAGCACCGCCAACGCCGCAGACGACGGGAGCTTTCGTACTGGAGGCATTAGCCGGTGCGACAATCGAGACGGTGACACCGACACTAGCCACACAAATCGGCCGGCTTCACGCAACACTCCATACGTGTACCCGTGAGGCGTACGGCGATTTTGAGGAGAACGGCTTCACCGCGTTTACCTCCCAGGACTGGCGTGTCTTCCGAAATGCGAAGATGACCTCATTCGAGCCGGCGATTCAACAAGTTTTGCCGCCTGCCCTTTATCAAGCCGCCTTTACAGAATTAAAGCGGCGTGAACGTGAGTTACCAGAACCGTCGCGTCCGGTCGCCGTCCATCTCGATTTCCGGCTCGGGAATCTGCTCGCAGACGGCGGAAACCTCACTGGACTGATCGACTTTGAAACTTCACGTTTCGGAGCGACGGAGATCGACTTCACGAAACTCGACCGGGATGTCTTCCAAGGTGGCAGCGCTCTGTTGGGTGCTTATCAAAACGGATACGGGCAAATTCGGACACCGGAACCGATTGAAGTCTATTTGCCGTACTACCGTCTGTTTGAAGCACTGACGGGAATCGGCTGGTGCGTCCAGCGTGGATTAGCGCAGCACCAACAGTTTTTTAACAACAACCATGCCCGCTTGTTAATTGAACTCGAACGGACGAGCATATTCGAAGAACGTTAAAAGACGTGATTCGACAGTCAAACCGCTATACTTGTGGAAATGAAGCAAGTAGAGGGGGAGATATCAGATGGAACAACCAAAACGAATCGGAATTATCGGCGGTGGACTTGCGGGGACGTTCGCTGCCCGTCAATTACAAGTCGAAGGATACGAGGTCGAGATCATCGAAAAAAGCCAAAGTGTCGGGGGACGCATGGCGACACGACGAATCGATCAGGGAAAGGCGGACCACGGAGCTGTCTTTTTCACCGTCCGGACGGATGAACTGGCGCAGGAAGTCGATGAATGGCTCGAACGCGGATTGATCCGGAAATGGTTCGGTGATGATTTTCCGCGGTATATCGCGATTAACGGGATGAATCAACTCGTTCAGTCGATTGCACGTGATATTCCCGTCCACTTGAATGAACAGGTCGGACGGATTGAAGCGGACACGGTTTCGATGCGGACGATTTCAGCGAGCCAGACACGGGTCTATGACGCGATGCTGGTGACAGCACCGGTCCCGCAAGCCTATGACTTACTGCAAGCGTCCCGACTGACGCTGGACGCAGCCGATCATACAGCGTTAGGCCGCGTCACGTTCGAACCGACATTCGTCGGCCTGTTTGAACTGAAAGAACCGCTCGAAATTGGACAGGTCGGTCTGGCGGACGATGGACTTGTCCCCGGGATGCTGAAGCTCGTCAACAACGCAGAAAAAGAAATCTCGGCGACGCCGTTACTGAGTGTCTACATGACGGGTGAGTGGAGTGAAGCCTGGTATGAAAAAGGAGAGGCAGTCACGCTTGCTGAAATCGAACGGCTCCTTCAAGCACAACTCGGTCCCGTCGAACTCGTTTCCCGTCAGTTAAAACGATGGCGTTACGCCCAGGCACGCGATGTCTTCCACACGCCGTTTCTAAAACTGAATCACCATCCGCTGTGGCTTGCCGGGGATGCCTTCCTTGAAGCGGATGATGCCTCGGGACGGACACGGGTTGAGAGTGCCGTCATATCCGGTCTGCGGGTCGCAGCGACAATCGATGCGCATTTTAAGCAACACGTTCTGACGAAATGAAGTAAAAGCAGGAGTATGCGACATGGCATGCTCCTTTATTATTGATCAGATTCTGAAATGTGCGACATGCTCCAAGCAGCCATTGCATCTAAAATCGGCAAAAAACTAAGTCCCGTGTCGGTCAATGAGTATTCGACCTTTATCGGGACTTCCCGGTAGACTTTTCGAAGCAACATGCCGTCCTGCTCAAGTTCGCGTAGTTGACGCGTTAAGATGCCCTTAGAAATCCCGGGCAGCAGACGTTGTAAGGCACCAAACCGTTGTGTTCCTTGTTTGAGATGCCACAGGATGAGGATTTTCCATTTACCAGAAATGATGGTTTGCACACGAGTGACCGGACAAGCCGTCCGCTGTTCGGTAAGATTCATTTAGTGTCCTCCAATGGTTCTGTTTAGGTGACCAAGTATCTAAAAGGTGCCTACTAGGATTAGTGTACCACCTGTAATAAGATTAGGTACAGGATAGGCATTTGATAGAAAAAGGAGCGAATACCCATGAAGCTATTGATTACAGGAGCAACTGGAAAACTAGGAACTAAGATTGTCGATCATCTGTTAGGGCGGATCAGTGCGGACGACCTTGTCGTCAGTGTCCGAAATGTCGAAAAAGCAGCGAATCTCAAAGAACGTGGTGTCGAAGTCCGTCATGGAGATTTTGATGTGCCAAATACGTTAGCAACGACCTTTGCAGGGATTGATCGTTTGTTGATCATTTCAACGGATGGGGAAGAAGCTACACGGATCCGGCAACACACGGTAGCAATCGAGGCAGCACAGGCTGCAGGCGTCGGCCTGATCGCCTACACGAGTATTGCCAATGCACAAGCAAGTCAAAATTTCTTGGCACGGACGCACCAGGTAACAGAACGATTGATTGAACAGACAGGTATCCCTTATATTTTCTTCCGGAACAACTGGTATCTTGAAAACGAGCAGGCGACGATTGACGCTGTACGTAACGGGGCAGACTGGCTGACAGCAGCGGGTGACGGAAAAGTCGGTTGGGCGTTGCAGGACGACTATGCAGAAGCAATCGCTACTGTTTTGACAACAGATGCTCCAAAACAAGCTATCTATGAACTGTCGGGTCCATTGTTGACACAAACAGAAATCGCCGAGGCACTCGGAGCGGTTCTTGCTCGACCTGTCACTGTTCAACAAGTGGATGTAGCAACGTATGCTGATATCATGAAACAAGCGGGTCTCCCGGACTTCCTCATCCCGATGCTTGTCTCGATTCAAGAAGGGATCGCAAACGATACGCTTGCTGTTGAAAGTCAGGACTTTGCACAAATTCTCGGTCGCCCACCTGTCGTAATCAACGATGCATTAGAACGATTGATTAAAAGATAAGTTCATTTGAACGGGTTTTCCGAAGTCCTTCTCAGGGTATTCTTTTGAGAGTGAGCGAAAGTTAGAGGAGGATTCAAATGGACATCAAAAAATATCGAGTCGCTCCGGATGCGAACGTCAGTTTAGCTGATTACCAAACGTCTGATCCGGACCGGATTTCTGAAGAACAATTACTTAAGACATACATTCCAGATAGCGTCGAGGAATTGAAAGAGCTACATTGGCGGCTTCATGCAGAAGAAAAACAAGGTATTTTAGTCGTCCTGCAGGCGATTGATGCTGGTGGGAAAGATGAAGCGATCAGCTATATCTTTTCAAACCTGAATGCCCAAGGCTTAAAGACGATCTCGGTCAAGAAACCGTCAGAAGAAGAACAAAAACACGATTTTCTATGGCGGATTCATGACGGGTTGCCGGCCAAAGGAGAAGTCGGCATTTTAAATCGCTCGTATTATGAAGATGTCATCGCACCGCGTATTCATAACCTGCTTGAGGAGGAAGAACTCCCGAACGATCAAGACGTTTGGCAGATGCGGTACCGGCAAATCAATGACTTCGAGCAGTACCTGGTCGAGAACGGCGTCCGTGTCGTCAAGTTTCTCTTCAATGTTTCGAAGGACAAACAAAAGGAACGGTTGCTCGAACGGATGAAAGACCCGAAAAAGAACTTCGAGTTTTCGTTCAGTGACGTTGAGGAGCGGGAACATTGGGATGAGTATCAAAACGTATTCGCGGACCTCCTGTCCCATACATCGACGGAATATGCACCGTGGCACATCCTCCCTGCGGACGATGACTGGTTTGCCCGCTACATCGTGACGGAAGTCATGAACGACGTTTTACGCGATATCGATCCGCAGTTTCCTGAAGTGTCGGACGAGGATCAAGAAAAACTAGATGAAGCAATCAAAAAGCTGGAAAATGAATAATCAAAACCGTTCATCGTCAGACGATGAACGGTTTTTTAGAGGTTGTCTAAGCATTGTTTTAATTTATTATCTTCGTTTTTGTCAGACACGTTATACTAAATAAGGAAGAAACAATGAAAGACTTGGAGGAATCACATATGACTGAATATCCAAACTGTCCGAACTGTGGATCGAGCTATACATATGAAGATGGGAATTTGTTCGTCTGCCCGGAATGTGCCCATGAATGGACGCAGGCGGAAGCGGACGTGACGGAAGAGACGGCGGTCATCCGTGACGCGAACGGAAACGAATTGCATGACGGCGACACGATTACGGTCATCAAAGACTTGAAGGTCAAAGGCACATCGCTTGTCGTCAAACAAGGAACCCGTGTCAAAGGGATTCGTCTCGTCGAGGGAGATCACGACATCGATTGCAAGATTGATGGACTCGGCGCAATGAAGCTGAAATCCGAGTTCGTTAAAAAAATCTGATGTACAAAACCGCCAGTCAAGTCGACATGGCGGTTTTGTGTTTTCGACGAATGAATTTATGTTCAGGACAAATGTCCTTTATCAATCATCCACCGTCGTTTTAGGATAGGATGAAAGAAGATAACGAAAGGAAGGCGATACAGATGCGAGGCATCCTTTTTGCAATCAGCGGCGGTTTTTTTCTGACGCTCCAAAGTGTCGCCAATGCCCGAATCAGTGATGGCATCGGGACCTGGCAAGCGGCGACCGTGACCCAAATGACAGGCTTCATCGTCGCTTTATTGATCACATTCGCCTTACGCGACCGAACGTTTCAAGAGATGCGTCACGTCAAGCCGCTTTATCTATCAGGAGGCGCACTGGCGGCGGCTGTTTTGTTCAGTAATATCACAGCCGTGCATTTGATGGGTGTGACATTGACGATTTCACTCTTTTTGATCGCCCAGCTCGGTCTGGCCCTTTTGATTGACTGGAACGGTTGGTTCGGAATGATGAAACGTCGGTTGCAGCTGCCGCAAGTCATCGGAATTTTGTTGATGGTCGGCGGTGTCTTAATCTTGAAACTATAAGGAGGGATTCGCGTGGAGGATGAGCGACTTGCGACATACTTGGACCGTTTTCAATTGACGCATGTCTTTGACGAGCGCTTACGCCGTCATCTCGAACGTGTCGAGGTCGAACCGGGCGAATACTTGTGCCAGCAGGGCGATGACGCGAAACAGCTGTATTTGCTCGTCGAAGGAAAGTTGAAGATCACGCATATGTCAGCGGCAGGACGACGGCTCGTTCTTTCCTTCAAGCATCCGTTCGATTTGGTCGGCGATATCGAATATGTCCGCCGTATCCCCTTGATGAACACGGTCGAGGCTGTAACGCCGGTCCAAGTCTTTCGGATCAGTTACGCGGCACTTGAACAGGTCGGAACGGATAATCCGGCGTTCTTACGTTTTTTGCTCGAGACGATTACGATGAAGTTCGAACTGAAATCGCACTCGATGAGCTTCAACCTGTTATATCCGGTCGAAGTCCGGCTCGCGAGTTATCTGTTGTCGATGACACCGGAAAAACAAACTCTGCCGGTCACGGATTTAGTCGATGCAGCGGATTTGATCGGGACGAGCTACCGGCACCTGAACCGGGTATTGCTCCAGTTCAGCCGGGATGGATTAATTGACCGGACGAAACGGACGATTGAGATTATCGACCGCGCGGGTTTAATGGAGCGTGTCGGGGAAAGTATTTATGAATAGGAGGCAAGCACGATGACACTTGGGATTTTACTCGCCTTATTTGGCGGGATGCTCGTCTGTATGCAAAACACCTTTAACGCCAAAGTCAAAGAACGGGTCGGAGCCTGGGCAACGACGACGTTAGTCCTTGGACTCGGCTTTCTCGCTTCGTTGACGATTGGATTGCTCGTTGAAGGGACGGCACTTTTTTCACTGGCCGGCATGCAGCCGTGGTTTTGGTTCAGCGGCATCATCGGAGTCGGCGTCGTCCTGTCTGTGACGCAAGGCGTCCAGCAACTCGGACCGAGCTACGCCATCTCGATCGTCATGGTCTCACAAATCCTCTTTGCCCTGCTCTGGGACACGCTCGGATGGTTCGGTCTCGAACAGGTCGCCTTCACATGGACGAAGGCAGTCGGCGTTCTCTTGATTGGCGGCGGGGTGCTTTTGTTCCAACTCGGCGGGAAGCTGACAGAAAAACGGATCTTACGAAAAGGAGCATGACGGATGAACTATACAACATTACTCTTTGATATCGATCATACTTTACTTGATTTTGACGCAACGGAACGCTGGGCGCTACGAAAACTATTCGTGGACGAACAGCTCGAATGGACGGAAGAACGTGAAACCCGGTACCGGTCTATTAACAAAGGCTTATGGGCAGCTCTCGAACGGGGGGAAGTGACGCGAGACGTAGTCATCTCGGAACGTTTCGTGACGTTTTTTGCAGAGCAGGGATGGGTGGTCGACGGGAAACAGATGGATGAGCGCTACCGGACGTATCTCGGTCAGGGAACGGATTTGATTGACGGAGCACACGAATTACTCGGGCAGTTAAAAGGACATTACCAACTCTACGTCGTGACGAACGGTGTCTCGCGGACACAACATGCACGGCTCGCTGGTTCAGGACTGTTGCCGTACTTCGATCAGATTTTTGTTTCCGAAGACACGGGCTATCAAAAACCGATGCGTGCTTTCTTTACGTATGTGTTCGACCGGATTCCGGAATTCCGTCCGGAGCAAACACTGCTCATCGGCGACTCCTTGACTGCAGATATCCAAGGCGGCATTTCGGCCGGAATTGATACGTGTTGGTTTAACCCGGGTCAGGAAACGGCTCCGAGTGAGTTGACACCGACCTACACCATCGAACGGCTCGAACAGTTGCTTGATGTGTTGCGGACGACGGAACGAGTTCGATAACGAAAATATGTCAAGATCGTTTGACGCGAAGCGATAAAAGACTAGAAAAGGAGCAGGTTGTCATGAATCTACGAGCGATGACCGCAGCAGATTATCCGGAAGTCGGTCGGATTTACCAGCAAGGAATCGAGACACAAAATGCGACGTTCCGAACGGAAGTACCGTCGTTTGACTACTGGGATGCCCATCACCACATACACAGCCGGATTGTGGTGGAAAAAGACGGGAAAATGCTCGGATGGATCGCCATCAGTCCATTTTCGTCGATTCCGGCCTATGCCGGTGTTGCCGAAGTCAGTTTGTATATCGATGAAGACGCACGGGGAAAAGGAGTCGGGACGGTATTGATGCAGGCGGTCATTACGTCGAGTGAAGCAGCAGGCATCTGGACGTTGCATTCACAAATCTTTCCGGAAAACATCGCCAGCCTCAAACTCCATCAACGGTTCGGTTTCCGGGAAGTCGGTCGTCGGGAACGAATCGGACAGTTGGCTGGTGTCTGGCGGGATACCGTGTTACTCGAGCGGAGAAGTGAAATTTAAAAAATAGGGCTGACGCAAAAGTCAGTTTCTATACAACAAAGAGTGGCAGCGATTGAGTCTGCCACTCTTTGTTGTATTATTCGTTTCAGAACGACATGAAAGGACAAGGAAAAACCCGTCTGAACTAGAAGTGCGGGACGGGTTCTGCTTTACTTCTGATTGGATAATACGATTCCGAAAATCCGCTCTCCTTTTTTGAGTGGTACGTCAGCGGGACGCGTGACCTCATTTAAATTAAACCCGCGCATTTCTTTATTTTTTGACAGATGATAGACCATCAAAAGATTATAAGGGGTCGCCGTAGCCGTTTTTGAGCGGAAGTCGGCACCGCGAACGATGTAATCATCAAGATGCGTAAACGTATCGTCACCGAAGAGTACCGTATCACCGACATCAATCCCGAATTGAATCAGATCATCCGAGAAAGACTGGGAAAACCGGATCGTGGTATCGTACTTTTTCGGTTCAAGTTCCATCGAGAACAGTACCCGTTCTTGTTTGTCCGGGAGATATTCGACACCTTTTAGCCAGTGGGTCGCCTTTAATGTTCCTTTTAGCTGAACGGCGCCAATCTGTTGGTTGGCAAATGTGGCAAATTTTTCTTCCCCTTCTGTAACGGGTAGGGGGGAGAGTGTGAAGGTAGAAGTGGCCTGGGTGACAGGTACTTTTTTCGTAGCGGATTTGATTTGATTGTGGTTTTGGCTGCACCCTGTCAAGATAAGGGCGGCAAGTGATATGTACATCCAGTTTTTCATAGAAGAAGCCCCTTCCTTCGTGTGTTGGAAACATTATCCATCATCAAGCTTATCGTTTTCCTTGGATGATTTCAATGAAGAACGGGAAAAGACTGACAGCACATATTTTCAGGAGGGGTAACGATGGACGACTTTTTTGGTGAGGGACTTGAGACGAATGAACAGAAACGGAAATCAAAGCTTGAGGAAGTATTTGACCAATCGTTTGAAGCAGAACGGCGCGACTTTAACCAGTCGCTTAATCAAGAAGTGACCGTCGCCCTGATTGGCGACGTCAATGCCGGTAAATCGTCGACATTAAATGCGATTCTTGGGCGTGACGTCGCGACGGTCGGAGCGCAACCGGGTGAAACGACACGCATCGATCAGATTCGGCAGCACCCGGAAGATAAAGTCATCTTCGTCGATACGCCGGGACTCAATGACGCGAACAGCTTGAATTCAGATACGACGTGGCAGTTTTACGAAAGTGCGGATGTTATTTTGTATTTCTTGAATGCAGCGGGGACCGTCTTATCGGAGACGGAAACAAAAAATTTCAATAAGATTTATGCCCATAATAAAAACATCATCATCGTCGTGACGAAGATTGATGCGACGAACGACTTAGAGACCGTCACCCGGCACATCGAAACGAAGTTACCGGGACCGACCCTTGTCCCTGTATCAGCGAAGGATGGGACGAATATCGACCGCTTGCGGCGTGAGGTCCTCGATATCCTAAAAAAGTTCGACAAGGATAATCTGTTTGTCCGCGAAATCGATCCTTCGTTACGGGGGAAAATCGCTAACAACTGGATTGTCGGGGCCGGGACGGCGGCTGGTGCAATCGGAGCGGTCCCGTTCCCGGGCGCGGACATCATTCCGTTGACATCGATTCAAATCGGTTTGATGCTGAAGCTGTCGAACTTATATGAACGGAACTTATCGAAAGAAAGTGCGAAAGAGTTACTTGTCGTGACAATCGTCGGCAATTCAGGAAAAACGGCTTTTCGCCAACTGGCGAAGATGGTGCCCGGGTACGGGGCTGTATTCGGAGCGGGTATCGCCTCGACGGCGACGCTCGCACTTGGTTACGGAACAAAATATGCGTACGAGAACAAACTCGAACTGACACCGGAAAGTCTGATAGGATTTGTGAAACGATTCCGAAAAAAATCGGAGTGAGCAAAATTTCAGTCTTTTGTCAGACACCCTGTTATGCTATGAAAAACAACAGGGAGGGATTGTCATGTCTACATTATTAGAAGAAATTCAAGCGTATCAAGAACAGTTCCGTCAAAAAGCACCGGCTGAAAAGCAGAAGCTGATGACGCAAGCAACAGAAGAACTCGCAGCATCAAACGGAGCAAAAGGATTAGCTGTCGGTGACGAGGCGCCGCGCTTTACGTTACCGAACGCGGCAGGGACATCCGTCGCTTTAGCAGATTTACTTGAACAAGGTCCCGTCATCGTCACGTTTTATCGTGGCGGCTGGTGCCCGTACTGTAACTTAGAGCTCCGTGCGTACCAACGTGAACTGGCGAAGATTCAGGAAAAAGGAGCGACACTCGTCGCGATCAGTCCTGAGACACCGGATCATTCACTCTCGACGCAAGAAAAAAATGACTTAGAGTTCGCCGTCCTCAGTGACGTCGATAATGTCGTCGCGGGTCAATTTGATCTCGTCTTCGAGATGCCGGACTATTTAGTTGAAGTGTACAAAGAATCAGGGCTGGACGTCGCCGGACATAACGGGAATGAAGACTGGCAGCTACCGAAACCAGCAACGTTCATCATTCAGCCGTCAGGTGAAATTTCGTTTGCTGACGTTCCGTCTGACTACACGCAACGTGTTGATCCGTTAACGATCATCTCAAAACTTTAAAATGTTATAAATGATCAACTCCTTTATTTTTCTATTCGTAAACAGCAGTCCTTCGTTCATAAGACGAAGGACTGCTGTTTGATGTATGCGACGGAATTATTTTAAAAAGAACTACAGTATAAAAAACGAATTAATCTTGAGTGGGAAATGAGGTTGGAAATGGATAGTTGTCTTCTTCTGTCCAATCGACGGAGTGTTTGATTTCAATCATAATTAAGTCATTTACCGTTCTTAATGTATGTGAGACGCCTTGGGGGATGTGGACAACCGATGGTGCTTCAAGCGTCTGATGTTTACCATCAATGATTGCTTCCGCTCTTCCTTTAAGAATGCTCCAGGTTGAGGCGGTATGTTCATGATAGTGATGACTGATTTGATGATTTGCTTTAATGTGCAAGCGTCGTGTAATTGCATATCGTCCATCTTCAAGTAATTGTTGATGCAAAATTGTCGCATAGCCCCAGCGTTTCCATTCAAATTGTGGAGGTCGGTCTTGGTGGACGAGATATTCTTTTAAATGGGTCGTTTCTTCTTTAGAAGAAACCAAGACACCGTCAGGACTAACGGAAACTATTAAATCATCCAATCCAATTCCGAGCACTGGAATTTGAAGTTCGTTTACAATATGTGTATTTGTTGATTTCAGAAGATGAGCATTTCCATGAAGAACACTCGGCATTTCCTCCGTTAACGTATTCCAGGTTCCGAGATCTTTCCACGGACCTTCATACCGATGTACGTAAATCAGTTCCGTTTTTTCAACAACCGCATAGTCAAAAGATGTTTTTTCAAGAGAGTCGTAAGAGCGGAGTAGATCACAGTAAGTAGTAGGAACGTTTTGAGCAAACAATTGTTTAATAAGAAAATCGAGTTGGCAAGCAAAGACACCGCAACTCCAAAGTGCATTTTCTTTAATTAATTGTTCTGCTAAGATGATTGTCGGCTTTTCTTGAAACTTCTTTACCCGTGCCATCTGATTGGCTGTTTCTGGAATAATGTAACCATACTTTGAGGTTGGATGAAGTGGTTCGACACCCATTAAATGCAACGCGTCAGGATGGGATTGGACAGCCGTATCGAGTAAACTAAACCTCTCGAAGAAGGACATATCTACATAAGAATCGACGGGCATGATGACAATTGTCTCTGTCGAATCAATGTTTTCAGCCAAGTAACTTGTTGCAAGCATGATGGCAGGAAACGTATCACGACGCGAAGGTTCACAAATAACGGCGACATCTGGACCTAATTGATGCTCGATAGCATCGAGCTGTGATTTGGTTGTTGAAATCAGAGTGCGTTCAGCTAACTTGATTTCTTGAAGTTGGAGAAAAACACGTTCAATCATGGATTGTTTTTTCCCGGACGGGTCTTCTAAAATGCGTAAAAATTGTTTTGAGTTTAAGTCATTTGAAAGGGGCCATAATCTTTTTCCGGACCCGCCAGACAATAATAAAATGTACATGCCAATCCATCCTTTCAATGAAACGGTTAACTGTATTTATGCAAATGAATAATAGTTCCTATTTCTTTGGACAATTGAGACATGTTCTGAGTTGAAAAGTGGAAAACACATAATTTACTTATAGACTAATGGTCTTTTAAGAAACCATTAATCACCGAGTCAACGTTTTCTGTATCCATTCCCGAAAACGGGATCCGGTATAGTCCCAGTGACGTGTTTTTGCGAAAAGGTAAGAGGCGTAACGAATCGTATCATACTGTTCTGTATCCCGAATGCATGATCGCATTTCAATGGCTAATGCGCCTGGAGTCTGGAGCGTTGTCATATATCCAGCTAATCCATACTGTACAGCATCTTGAAGACCGGGAGCATGATAGACGATGGATGGCGTCCCGACAGCAGCAGCTTCACTGACTGCCAACCCCCAGCCTTCGCGCTTTGATGGAAATAATAAAGCGGTCGCCCGGCTCATTCGCTCAAGTTTCTCTTCATGACTGACGAAGCCGAAATAGGTAATATCTTGACGCATTTCTTCCGGAAGAAGAGGATTTAGTTGCTCTTCAATGTAGGTCTCATCTTTTTCACCAATCACCCAAAAACGGGCTTCCGGAAACTCCTGTTTGAATATGACGAACGCTTTAATCGCATCGTTGATTCCTTTATAGGCGGACATACGACCAATGTAAAGAAAAGTCGGTTTTTCTTCTTTATTTTTCCAGTCTATCTCTGGCCATGGGGTGAAATTGATTCCTGCCGGTAAAATCGTAATTCGTTTTGGAGCGAATCCGACATCGATTAAATCGTCAGTGGTCGATTTGCTGACAGTCACCGCCAAATCGTTCCGGTAGAGGCGGAGGCGGGGCGTTTCCGTCCGTTCTCCTAACCAGGCATACGGTTGGTTGACGTTGATCTTCCAAATTTCACGTGTTAGTCGATAAATGAATAGGGCACGTTTTTCTCGTGGTACATAAAGCGGAGTGAAAAAGTGATGGGTATTGACTTGATCGACAACGAGATCAATTGTCGATGCATGTATCTGGTAATAGTGAAAAGCATACAGAAGGACCGTTGCGTTTGTTCCGCGTCGGATATAGGTGACACCATCAAGAAATTCAACGTCGTGACCACCATCAAAGCCAGGTGAGATGTGGGTAAGGCGATAATCTTCGGCAACCCGTTTCAATACTTCGTGAATGAAAACTTCAGCACTGCCTGCTTTCGGATGTTTAATATCACGCCAAGACAAAAATAAGAGGTGTGGTTTCATTATCATGTCCTCCCATACGTGTAGTAGGTCCATTCAAAAAGAGGGTCTCTGTTGAAAGGGCGAGTAAGCTACCGCCTCGCTATTTAAAGGGAGGTGAGAGCTGACAACGTCATCTGAAGTCCATTTTCTCACCGCAAGACTCTGCAGTATACTATCAGGGATTTTTCTTTAATACAGTCAGTCTTAATTAGTTATTCGAGGTAGGGATCGCAGATTCCTAGAAGGGTTTCATTTAATTTTAAAAAGCAGGTCCCGGTTAACGAAGGGACCTGCTTTTTAGGATTTAACATGATTCGTTAATTTATCGACGAGTTGTTCGAGCGAATCGGTCATTTGATTGAGTGAATCGGTCATCGTTTCAAATTCGTGTTGGACACCAGCCTGTTCTTCGAGTCCTGCAGCTGTAGATTCGATCCCGCGCCGTACCTCGAGCGAGGCGACACGTGTCGTATCCATGCGTTCACCGATTTCAAGCATTTGCGTACCGACACCTTGGCGTGCTGTTTGAATCGAGCGAATATGCTGTTCGACATCTTGAATCATTCCTGTAATATCAGCGAAGGTCTGACCGACGCGTTTCGTCATCTGACGGTTTTCCGTCAACGTCTCGGCATACGCTCGGGCCGTTGCCTTGATTTGGTTTGTGTCTTCGACAAGAGCCTCTAACACTTCCGTCACTTCATTGGCATAGCTTCGTGACTGGACGGCGAGATGCCCGACTTCGGTCGCAACGACGGCGAAGCCGCGTCCCGCTTCACCGGCGCGCGCAGCTTCAATCGCTGCATTGAGTGCAAGTAAGTTCGTTTGCCCGGCAATTGCTTCAAGACTCGCGAGAATCGTCTGGATTTGATCGGAGCGTCCTGTCATCGTCTTGACGGAATCGTTTAAGCGGTTCGTCGCTTCGACCATTGCTTCGACCCGGCGTTCCATCGACTGCATCTCTTCATTTCCTTCACGTGCGGTGGCTGTCATGTGGACGGCTGTGTCTGCCGTCGTCGCCATCTGTGTTTGAATCGTCGCGATTGCTTGATTGACTTGCTGTAACTGATTCGTTCCATGTTGCATCGATTGATATTGACCGTCGGCAGAGTCGACGATCGGTTCGATGGCAGCAGCAATCTGATCTGTGACGACAACTGAGTTTGCAGCAGCTTGCTTCAAGTGTGTCGTATTCGTTTTTAAATGACCGACCAGTGCTTCGATTTGTTGACTGACGTTCGTGATTAACGTGTTTGCTTCCGTTTCCCTTGCGTGCGCCGCGTGACGTTCACGATTTTGAACGAATACTTGAATGATCAGGGCACTGCTCGTTAAAACTAAGAACACAGCATGAATCAGCAACAAACTAAACGGATACCCGGTCGCTCCGCACAGTAGCGTCGGTGCAAAAAAGAATCCGGCAAAGTGCTGAATCGCAAATAATACCGTGCTGATTAAAATTAAATCGATTCGCCGGAAATAGGCAATCAATGCCAGGACCATGAAAATCGAGAAGTGATATTCGACGAGACCCTCTCCACCGGCGATGATTGACATGCTTGCGAATGTCAGCGTCAGTGTCAAGAGGATGGCGACCTGTTTGCTTTGGGAATTAAGCCGGTACAGGATAACAGCTGCGAAGAGAAAAAAGACAGGAATCAGCGCGACGACCGTCAACGTAGCGAACGACGCGGCTGGTCCTTTTCCCTGTAAAAGGGAGTAGCCTTCTCCAAACGTTGTGAAGCGGTGGAGTCCATGGACGATTAAAGATAAAACGACGATAAGAGACGTGATGCTGAGCATGAGTTGATGACGTTTCATAAAATAAAATTCCTCCGATTTCTAGTTGAAACTAAAACAAAGACAAAGTTCTGTTTTTGTAGGGGTATCAAGACTATCGGTTGCACGCATGTGTTTGTTGACTGGAAAAAAAGTTAGCTGCACATCCATTATTTTTCTAAAAGAACGTAGCATGAATAAATGCCGGAACGGGTATATAAAAAACATCGAAATTAGTAGGAGGAAGACGCATGAAGTGGAAGGGAAGAGAACGAAGCTCAAACGTAGAAGACCGCCGGGGGATGAGCGGGAAAGGAGTCGCCGGAATTGGGGGTGGACTCGGCATCATCATCTTGATCGTCGTGACGTTGATGGGTGGAAATCCGGCTGATTTGCTTGGGGATTTATCCGGTTCAGAGAGCGGTACGAACTCAGGCTATCAAGAAACAGCGAAAGAAAAAGAAGCTGCCGACTTTGTGTCGGTCGTGCTCGCCGATACGGAACGAGTCTGGACGAAGGAATTCAAACAAGACGGGATGACCTACAAAGAACCGACACTCGTCCTTTATACCGATCAAGTCAGTTCTGCGTGTGGACAAGCCGGAAAATCAGTCGGTCCTTTTTATTGTCCGGGTGATCAGAAATTATACATTGATTTAAGTTTTTATGATGAATTACAAACTAAGTACGGGGCGCCTGGCGACTTTGCGATGGCTTACGTCATTGCCCACGAAGTCGGTCATCACGTCCAGACGTTACTCGGGACGTCAGACGAGATCATGCCGCTCCGTCAAAAGATGAGCGAAGAGAAATTCAATAAATACCTCGTCCGGTTCGAACTGCAGGCAGATTATTATGCCGGCGTGTGGGCACATCACGCGCAAGGGGAGAACTTGTTGGAAGAAGGCGACCTTGAAGAAGCGCTTGGTGCTGCAAATGCCGTCGGTGACGATACACTTCAGAAAAAAGGTCAAGGATACGTCGTGCCGGAAAGCTTTACGCACGGGACATCGAAACAACGGAAAAGCTGGTTCCAAAAAGGTTTTGATAACGGAACGATTGAAGGCGGCGACACGTTCGAAGCAGCAAACTTATAAGCGGATGACTTCAAAAAGAGACCGTTCCGAGTGGGGAACGGTCTCTTTGGGTTAGTCGTTGTAATTGTTAAACATCTTCGCATCATCCGGCACATTGGCGAGGTAGACGATTTTTCCGTCTGCATCAAGGCGGGCGATATCCGTTCCGTCTTGTGTGAAGACCGTTCCGTCAGCCCGCTTGCCACAGACTGCCCAGCGTGTCTCGAATGTATCGCCATCTGCTGACGGGAGCCAGGCTTCATACATGTGCTTGATGTCCTGGTTGGCAGTGAAGACCAGGCGGACGAATTTTTTCCAGGCGTCGATGCCATGTTGCTCCTGTCCATTCAGGACGAACGTGATGTCGTCCGAAAAGAGGGAAGAGAGGTCACTAAAAGCCTGTTCATCGGTCCGGGAAGCGTCAATTGAACTACCTCCACCTACGCTACGCTAAGAGGTGGAAGATTCCTGAGTTATCCGACCTATCGGTCGAAACTTTATCAGGCTAACCCCGTCGTCCCGACGGTTGAGAGTTAATCTTGTCAGTTTCTTTTGCGCGGTTGCCTACTTCGCTTGGTTTTCGCTACTTCGGTCATCCGCAAGGTGAACGTTGAAGATTTTACGTGACAGACGAACTCCCTGTCACAACCCTATATCTTCAGTTTTCAAAGAACATGACATTGATTTTATTCCTGATTTTGAGTGTTTTTAAACCAAGAATGTCGTGCAATTGACGTGTCTCAAGACACGTTTTGCCCGAAGGCGATTCATCTCCCACCTGCGCTGGGCTTCGCCCTGAGACGCTTAGAGGTGGGCGTATTCTCGCCTGATTTTGATAAATCAAAGTAGCGGTCAAGTGTAGTCACGCGTAAGTCTCCTTTTAGTTGCGAATCATTTGTTGTTCAATCAAGGCTTGCAATGTCGTTAAGTGGTCAGGGGGACAGTTCCGGTCGATTTCCTGTCGGAGCGACCCGATCGTTTCACGCTTTAAGGTCGATTGCCAAGCGTCTTCCGCTTCCGTCATCAAGTTCGATAAGAGGCGGACGTTCTGTTCTTTGATGCCCATCAAGTCCTCAAAGACACCACTTGAAGCATAAAGAGATTGTTTTCCTTCGATGGCTTCGTAGACGTCAAAGATACGAATCCGATCGGAAGGTTGATTCAGTCGGAAACCGCCTTTGACCCCCGGGACAGACAGAAGGAGGTTAGCACTGACGAGTTTACGTAATAGTTTTTGAAAGTACGTCGGTGACGCGCCGAGCTGCTGACTGATGAACTCACCGGGTAAAAGTCCTTTCTCCGGCAAAAAGGTCAGTAACAGCATCGCGTAGACGGATTGTTCGACTCCGGTCTTCATTTGCATGGTATTCGTCCTTTCTGTATAACGTGGATAATTATTATCTATAATAATGAACGTCAGCAATTTTGTCGAGTAAAACGCTTCTCACAAAACCGTCACACCTTTGGAGCGGCATTCTCATGGCAACTAAACGAAGAATTCGGTATACTGAATGTACGATATGTGAAAATATTCACTAAAAGTCGTTCACAATTTGTGAAGGGGCGTTTTTATATGAATCCACTTAAAGGAATCATCTCGATTCCACGTACGATCATGTTGCAATTGATGCTGGCGGCTGTCCTGATGGGGATTGCGGTCATCGGTCAATCGTACTTGATCGTCATCATCGTCGACCGCATTTTTCTTCAAGGGGACGCCTTTGCGGCAATCGTTCCGCTACTCGGTGTCTTACTGCTCATGCTGATGTTACGGGTCGCTGTTACGTATTGGAACGGGCGGCTCGGGACGGTTCTCGCGGCACGTGTCAAACAAGACATTCGTCAGGCGCTCGTCGCGAAATATACGACGAGTTCCGTCGAAGTGATGTCGCAAGGACAGTCGGGACAAAAGGTCAGTGTATTGCTTGACGCAGTCGATGAGATGGACAGCTATTACAGCCAATACTTGCCGAAAGTCATCCAGACGTCGATCGTTCCCTTGATGGTGCTGATCGCAGCATTCAGTTATGACTGGATTACGGGACTCGTCATGATGATCACGGCACCATTCATTCCCTTGTTCTACATCGTCATCGGAATCATGACACAAAAGCGTGCCGATACGCAGCTCGAGAAGATGACGGCGTTCTCCGGAACCTTCCTCGATACGCTGCAAGGCATCACGACGTTAAAGTTGTTTGGTCGCGCGAAAGCACAGCAGGACGTCATCGAACGGAGCAGTCTCGACTTCCGCGATGCGACCTTGACCGTGCTGAAGCTTGCCTTCTTGTCGTCGTTGATGCTGGAGTTCATCTCGATGCTCAGCATGGGGATGATTGCCCTTGAGGTCAGTCTCCGGTTGATTCTCTTCCAAAGCATCACCTTTGTTCCAGCCTTCTTGATGCTCGTGCTTGCACCGGAGTATTATTTGGCCTTAAAAGAGATGGGGGCAGCGTTCCATACCGGACGGGGCAGTGTTGCGGCGGCGAAACAGATTGCGTCTGAACTGACGCAAGACGACCGGGGCGTAACGTTCGGAACGGTTGAATTAAAGTCCGCGACACCACCGCGGATTGAACTGAAAGACGTGGACTTTACGTATCAGGACGAGCGGTTTGCACTGACCGACGTCACGCTGCGCATCGAACCGTACCAAAAAGTCGCCTTGATCGGACGAAGTGGTGCCGGGAAGTCGACCGTCCTGCAGTTACTCGCGGGACTGGCCGATCCAAAGAACGGCGAAGTGCTCCTGAATGGTCAGCCACGCGCACAAATCACGGAAACGAGCTGGTTCGGACAGCTCAGCTATATCTCGCAGCATCCTTACCTGTATGCGGGGACACTCGCCGACAACATCGCCATTGGTGAATTACGGGAGGCGACGCGGACAGACATCGAGCGTGCGGCGGCTGCCGCAGGACTCGGGGAACTGATTGCGAGTTTACCGGACGGGCTCGACACCGGAATCGGTGAAGGGGGGCGCAGTCTATCGGGTGGCGAAAAACAACGGGTCGCACTCGCCCGTGCCTTCTTGAAACGGCCGAACGTCATCCTGTTCGATGAACCGACGACGGGACTCGACGTTAAGACGGAACACCTGTTACAGCAGGCAATCCAGGAACTCGGACGGACGGCGACCGTCATCACGGTCGCACACCGTCTGCATACGATCGAACAGTCGGACAACATCGTCATTTTAGAGGCTGGCCGGATCGTCGACCAAGGCACACATGAGGCGTTACTCGCACGGGATTCGGAATACGCACGGATGCGTGCCGTCCAACGAGGGGAGGAAACACGATGAAGGAATTGATGGGTATTTTTCGATTGATGCTGCACCAGAAACGGGATATCGTCCTCTCGATTGTCTTTGGTGTTCTTGCCGGCGTCACGGCGGTGGGTCTGTTTGCAGCAAGCGGCTTCCTGATTTCGAAGGCGGCACTGTTGCCACCGATTCAAACACTCGCTGTACTGATTGCCTTACAAAAAATATCAAGCCTGACGCGTGCCGTCAGTCGGTATGCGGAGCGTTATTACTCGCACCGGGCAACGTTTACGATTTTGAGTGATTTACGGACGACGTTTTACAAACGACTCGAACCGATTGCGCCGGGCATCTTCGCGAAGTACCGGAGCGGTGACTTGCTCGCGCGGATCGTCGGCGATGTCGAGAGTCTGCAGAACACGTTTTTACGTGTCGTCTATCCGCCGATCATTCTCGTCCTCGTCTTTCTGTGTACGATCTTTTTTGTCAGCTTCTTCTCACTCAGCGTCGCGCTCGTCCTCGTGTTCGGACTGCTCTTGACGGGATTCATCATCCCGGGCTGGTTCGCTTACCGGGAACAGCGTTTCGCACGGACCGTTCGCGCGCGGCGCGGGGAACTCTCGACGGAAGTGACAGAGTTGTTCCAAGGCTACCGTGACTTAAAAATCTATCAGCAACTCGGGAACAAAGAGACGGAACTGAACGAAGTCGCAGCCCGCTATGTTGCAGAAGAACGGCGAAACGGACTACATGCCGTCTCGAACCTGGCGCTCAATACACTGGCGACATTAGTCATCTCATGGCTCGTCCTCGGACTGGGCGCTTACCTCGTCGCGGATGGTCAACTCGATGGTGTGTTCCTTGCGTTGCTCGTCATGACATCACTGACGGTATTCGAAAATGCGGCACCGATGGCGATTTTACCCGGCTTCTTCGAAGATAGCCGCCATGCTGCACGGCGGCTCGATGACGTCGTAACGGACGAAGTCATGCCGACATATCCTCCGTTTGAACTGGACGCTGCCCCGACGCTTACGGCAACGGACGTCACGTTTTCATTTCCGGGTGAAGTCCGGCCCGTCCTCCGTAACGTCAGCGTGACATTCCCTCGTGGCTCAAAGACGGCGATCGTCGGCGCGAGTGGCTCCGGAAAATCGACCTTGCTCCAACTGTTGCTCCGGATGTATCCGGTAGACGGAATCACGATTGCTGGTGTCCGCGGAGCGGAAATCGATCCGGAAGCCTTGTGGCGACAAACGAATGTCGTCCTGCAACAGAATCATTTCTTTTACGGAACGATTCGTGAAAACTTGCAGCTCGCAAATGAGGAAGCGACGGATGAAGCGATGGAATTGGCGTTGCGGCAGGTTGATTTGACGTTTAGTCTGGCTGACAAGGTGCTCGAGAAAGGGGAAAATCTATCGGGAGGCGAAAAACAACGCCTCGCGATTGCTCGGATTTTCTTACGCGAAGCACCGCTCTACTTGCTGGATGAACCGACATCGTCCGTCGATGCCTTGACGGAACAGATGATTTTACGTCAACTGTTCGCACGTGCGACAGACGCAACCGTGTTACTCGTCAGCCATCGTCTCGCGGGTCTTGAACAGATGGATCAAATCGTCGTCATGGAACAGGGACAAGTCATCGAAGTCGGAACATATGATGAGTTGATGAACCGACAAGGTGCCTTCTACGCATTAAAACAAGTCGAACAATCCGTCTTTACGCCGGATCAAATCGCACGTTAAACAAACAGGATCCACTTGTGCCACGAACGGCGCCAGCGGATCCTGTTTTTTCGTCTGGTTTAACGGGGTACGTTGAGCCACCAGTGATGGAGGAGCAGGAACGAACTGCTGACGAGGAGGATGGCACAAGTAAAGATAAAAAAAGTCGCGCCATTAAAAATCTGATCATTCATATGGATGTCGAAGACGGATGTGATCGAGCGAATGTATTCTAAATCATGTGTCATCCCTTCTCGGTGCATCAAGTGATCAATCAAGTCAGCCCGGTACGTCCGGTAGTGATGGATTTGATAGATTGAACCGAACAGTACGGAACTCCCGCTGAGCAGCAGCAAAATCGTCAATCCGGGTGGACGGACTTGAAGACGGTGCAGGAAACGGATGACGGAACGGACGCTGGTGACGAATAAGAAGATTAACAGCATTGCCAATAAAATGGCCGGATTGCCGTTACCGGAACTGACTTCAGGTGAAACGGACATCGCATGACCGAAACCAAAAAGACCGGCTTCGACGCACAGGAGACCGACAGCAATCACCCCATCATTTCGTTTTGAATCCATTCTGCACCTCCAGAGGATATGTGATGGATTCAGTGTACAAAAGAATCGTCAGTGCCAGGTGACCGTTTTCCTACAGAATGGAAATGGAATTTTAATGGACCTTATAATGTATCGATGGTAAAGTAAGGAAAATTAAAAAGGGGGAGTTCAATGGATATCCGTCACGAAACAATCGCGGTCGGGGAGCAGCTGGTTTCATATACGCATTATTATTCCGAGTCATCACAGGTCTGTTTTTTGTTGTCAGGTGCAAGTTATGTCTACAACCATCCATACTTTTACTATAGTCGAATGATGTTGCTGAATCATGATGTCAATATCATTGAGATTCACTATATGTCGGACGACATCTATGCGTTGCCGGACGAGGAAGCGGACGACGAAATCCTTCGCCGGATCGAGGCCGTCATCGCGAAAGTCTTACAAGAAAAAACCTATCTGACGCACCAGTTCATCGCGAAATCCCTTGGAACGGGTCCGCTCGTCACGTTAATGCAACGACCGGTTTTTTCGGAAGCGACAGTCATTTTACTGACGCCGCTTTTGACCGTACCTTTCATCGCGGAAGGAATTGCGGCAAGCCGGCAACGGGGATTACTCGTCATCGGTGATACGGACCGTTTTTATGAAACGTCGGCACTCGAACGGTGCCGGGCCAGTCACTTAACGGTCGAGCTGATTCCTGGAGCGAATCATTCGTTAGATATCGGTTTTCAAGTCGATCAGTCGCTTTCGACGGTTGCGCATGTGACGAAACGGATTGAAGAAACACTCTTTCCCGTGACGGTAATTCGTTGAACGGTGTTGTCTATCGTTTCTAGGCGAAGTGAGTGACTGACAAACGTGTCTTCCTTCTCGTGCTTTCCTCGGGCGAGGCGCAAGCCGTTGCTACCTGGTTCTAACGAACCAAGTAGCAGGGTCTTGCCTGCCTCTGACAGCGCAAAAATCGTGCGCTTTTCCCCGTAGGAGTCACGAAAAGTGAAACGTTTGTCCGAAAGTTACTTCATTACAGTCAAAAAAGAACGTCCTCGAAAAAACGAGAACGTTCTTTTTTCTGTTCAATACGGACGTAATAACGCACGGACCGGACTGCCGTCACCATCGACGAGCGGGAGCGGGACCGCGTTCAGGTGATAGTCCCCAGGTGCAATTTTATCGAGGACAAGTCCTTCTAAAATATGCACACCATGTGTCGCAAGTGCATGGTGGGCAGCCATTTCCTTACTGTCGATCGCATCGACGGACGGAAGATCGAGACCGATCAGCTCGACGCCAAGAGCACCGAGTCGCTCGGCGAGACTGGGCGTCAGGACGGGAATCGACTCAGGGAAAACCGATTTATCGACCCAGCCGTCCGTCTTGATGATGAGACGGCGGACATCGGTCAAATCGAATCCGTCGAGGTCACTTGCGACGAGTTCTGTCCGACCGGGTAAGTAGATAACCCGTGCATGACCAATATATAGATCGGGGTCGAGTTCGATGACTTTTTTGCCTGCATCGTCAAAGTGGAACGGCGCATCGATATGTGTGCCGGTATGTAAGCTCATCGTGACCTTACCGACGTTGACGGATCCTGTGTCAGCCTTACTCCAACTGATCGTATAGTCGAACTTCGTATCTCCCGGCCATGTCGTCACGGACGAGGACAGCGGTTGTGAAACATCAATCCAGCGGTTCATCAGGAATTCCCCCTCATAATTTTGTACGGACGGACCAGAGTTCCGGGAAGAACCGGTGGTCAAGGACACGCCGGAGATAACTGACGCCGGACGAGCCGCCCGTACCCGGTTTTTGTCCGATGATCCGTTCGACCGTACTCATGTGATTAAAGCGCCACATTTGTTGTTGGCTGCCGATATCGAGTAACTTCTCACCGAGTTCGTACAGGTCCCAGTATTGTGCGACGTCACGGTAAATTTCCCCCCAGGCTGCTTCGACACTTGCGTCAGCTTCCCAGTCCTGTGTGACATCGCGTTCAAGGATTGCAGAATCAATCGCGAGACCGCGTCGTGCCATCGCGCGGACGGTCTCATCGTAGATGCTGGGTGTTTTTAAATCAGTGTTCAGCTGGGCGAATAATTCTGTTTCATGTTCGTAAACACGCAGCATCTGCGCGTTTTTAAAGCCGAGTGCAAATTCGATTTGCCGGTTTTGATAGGACTGGAAACCGGACGAGTGCCCGAGGGAATCCCGGAACTCGAGGTACTCTGCCGGTGTCAACGTCGAGAGGACGGACCAGGACTGAATCAATTGTTGCTGAATCTTTGAGACACGGGCGAGCATCTTGAATGAACGTTCAAGCTGATCGTCCGCAATTGCCTTTGTCGCAGCCGTCATCTCATGCAAAATCAACTTCATCCAAAGCTCGCTTGTCTGGTGGATGATGATGAACAGCATTTCATCATGATGATCCGATAAGCGGTGTTGGCTGCTGAGTAGTGGATCAAGCTGTAAATAATCCCCGTACGACATGTCTTTCTTGAAATCCGTTTGAATCGTCGACTCGATTCCATTGTGACCGGTCTGTTCCATTCCAATCGATCCCCTTTACGTTAAAGTGATTGTGAACGTTTCTGTTGATCTGCTTGCGGTGGATGATTTCGTTTCCAAAACGCGTAGGCAATCGTCAAGAAAATCAACCATGGGATTCCGAACTTCAGGACAATCTGGAAGTCCGTGAACCATGTCGTGATGACGAGCGCGACTAACAAGATCGCGCCGAGCGCCGTCAAATACGGATACCCCATCATCCGGACAGGTAGTTTCCGCCCTCCGTCCCGTTCCCAGGCTTTGCGGAAGTAGAGGTGGGAAATGAAAATCATGAACCAGGTGAAAATCGCACCGAACATCGAAATCCCCATCATGAACGGGTAGGAGACGCTCGATTGGCTGCTGATGACGGCAGCAAGGAAAATACCGAGTGTCGAGATTCCGAGTGCGAACAGCGGAACACCTTTTGCGTTCAGACGACTGAAAATCCGCGGGGCGTAGGTCGCTTTCGAGAGCGAGTACATCATCCGCGTCGAGGCGTACAGTTGACTGTTCATCGCTGACAAGGCAGCTGTCAGGATGATGAAGTTCATGATGCCGCCTGCATACGGAATCGACAGGAGCTCCATCACTTTGACGAATGGACTTTGATCAATCCCACCGGCCTGTTGCCACGGGACGATCATCAACATGACGGCGATCGTCAGAACATAAAACGTCGAGAGACGGAAGACCGTCGCTTTTAATGCTTTCGGCACGGCAACGTCCGGGTCCTTTGCTTCACCCGCCGTGACCGCGATTAATTCTGTTCCGATAAAACTAAAGAGCGAGATAAAGACGGCGACCCACAGACCGGAAATTCCGAACGGCATGAATCCGCCATCATTCGTGAAGTTTTGCGGGCCGATTTCCGGTGCCGGACTACCGATGATCAAGTACGCACCAAGAACGATGAACATGAGAATGGCACTGATCTTGATGACGGAGAACCAGTATTCAAACGTCGCAAACGTATGGACCGTCGTAGCATTGATATAAATGAGTGCACCGGCAAACAATAAAATCCATAAGTACCCGGGAACGTCCGGGAACCAGTACTTCATATAAATTGCAATCGCACTGACCTCGACCCCGATGGCGAGAACGTTCGCGACCCAGTACGAATAGCGGACGAGAAAGCCGGCATAGGGACTGATATAGCGTTCGGCAATCGTTCCGAACGCACCGGAAGTCGGATGGGCGACCGTCATTTCGGCGAGGCAGCCCATCAGTAATAAGACGATGAAGGCGCCGATCGCATAACTGATCAGCACGCTCGGTCCGGCGAGACTGATTGCGAGACCACTTCCGAGAAATAGTCCCGTCCCGATGGCAGACCCCATCGCAATCATCGTCAGTTGACGCGTTTTTAAGTCACGTCGTAGTTCAGTAGGGTGTTCTTTCATGATGACCTCCTTACGCGACGACTTCGCGTTCATTTGCGAATTGCGCGTATTCCTTCTCTTCCATAATGGTCTTCAGTGTCGCAACGACGTCGTAGACATCGCTAAACGTATTGTACAATGCGACCGGTGCGAGGCGAACGATGTTCGGTGCACGGAAGTCGGGAATGATGTGATGGGCTTTTAACGCTTTACAGATCCGCGCCGCTTCCGGATGTTCGAGGCTCAAGTGTGCACCCCGCTGCTTGTGATCGCGAGGACTTCCGATGAAGAAGCCGTAAGGCGCAAGTTCTTCATCGACCAGGCGCATCATATAATCCGTCAAGGCGAGCGATTTTTCCCGGACGGCACCGATTCCGACTTCTGCGAACAGTTCGAGGGCACCGATTTGCGGCGCAAGACTTAAGACATGTGGTGTTCCGATCTGGAAGGCACCCGCATCTTCTGCCGGTGTCAATGTGTGATCCATGTCGAATTGTTTGTCCTTGCGCGAACCGAACCACCCGGTTAGACCGGGGAGTGTCCCGAAGTGCCGCTCATGGACGAATAGACCACCGACGGTTCCCGGTCCACCATTTAAATGTTTATAGTTGCACCAGTACGCAAAGTCGACGCCCCAGTCGTGAAACGCATGGGGGACGGCACCGACGGAGTGACAGCCGTCAAAACCGATCAGGATTCCCCGGTCATGGGCGGCCTTCGTCAAGCGCTCCATGTCGAGGACTTGCCCGCTCCGGTATAAAACGGTCGGGAGGACGATCAAGGCGATGTCATCTGTCATTGCAGCAATTAAATCCTCTTCGTCAAGGAAACGTCCGTCACGACTCTCGACTTGGACAAGGTGCTCGGCTGGGTCGAGTCCACGTAAGCGAAGCTGGCTTTGCAGTCCATAAATGTCTGACGGGAACGTCAGACTGTCCGCTAAAATTTTCGTCCGTTGTCCGCTCGGCGCAAAGAACGTCGAGACGAGTTGATGCAGGTTGACGGTCGTCGAGCCGGTCACCATGACTTCGTTTGCCCGCCCGCCGACGAGGGGGGCGTTTAAGGCAGCGAGTTTTTCCGACAATTCGAACCAAGGATGGCGTCCTTGCATCCAGCCGTCAATCCCGAGTTCGCGCCAATCGGCAAGCGACTCAAGCAATGTCTGTTCGGCACGTTTGGATAAGAGACCAAGCGAGTTGCCATCCATATAAATCGACCCTTCACGGAGATAAAATTCATTACGGTACGGTGCAAGTTGGTCTTGCTGATCCATGCGGACTGCATCTTCACGGTTTGCGGTAAGTGTCATCTCGGTTCCTCCTCGAACTGAATCCTCAATCAATTTTGACAAAAGCGTAGCAAACAAATTGACACTGTGTCAATATTATCGAATAACGAATCAAAAGGAGTGGTGTGAGAATGAAGGAACCAGGACAGGCGAAAGTCGACAAACGTCATCTACGGACGGTGCGAACACGTGAAAAGCTGCTAGTAGCAGCACGTGACGTCTTTTTATCGCAAGACTTTCAAACGGCAACCATCTCACAAATCATCAAACAAGCAGGTGTCGGTTACGGAACGGCATACGTTCATTTTGAAGGGAAGGATGAATTGTTGATCGTCCTGATGGAAGACGTCATGGACCGGTTTTACAAAATTGCCGAGCAAGTGTTTGAGCCGCGTTCGCGTGCGGACGCAAAACAGCAGATTTTGGAACAGGCGACGGCCTTTCTTCGATTAGCGGATGAGGAGCGGGCGATGCTTCGGATCGTCGAGCAAGCGATTGGCGTATCGTACGTCGTCCGGACGAAGTGGAAACAAATTCGGGAACGGTTCATTGAACAAATCAGCCAAGACATTTTATATGCCCAGCAGCAAGGGCTTGCCCGGATGGATCTTGATCCGAAACTCGTCGCACGCGGATGGTTTTTCGCAAATGAAATGTATTTGTTTGAAGTCGTCCGGTCAGAAACGACGGCGACGATCGATGAGATTGCGCGGACGCTGACGGAAGTGTATGCACATGGATTGTATCGAGAAGATTAAGTGAAGGCATGGCGGGGAATTGTCCTGTAATTAACTAAAGGGATGTGGGAACCGTGGCATTTGATTATGAGATCGATTTCGAGACGACGGACTTTCGGAAGGAACCGGAAAAATACCGCGTCGGACGGGGGGAGCAAGGTGTCCTGCTTGTCGAACCGTATAAAGGTGAAATCCTGCCGCACTGGCGGTTCAAGACACCGGAGATTGCAAAGGAGTCCTCTGAAAAAATCTATGAAATGTACTTAGCCTATAAAGCGGCGGGTGATTTCGTCGGGATGGATATGGCACGGAAGTTCATTCAGATGGGACACACGCGTGCCCGCCGTTATGCGAATTATCCGGGAGGGCGGAAATATAAGGATAAAGAAAAAGGCGAGTTGAACGAACGGGACATTGACCCGGAAAAAGCAAAATCCGCTGAAATCTTTCAAGAGAAGTGGGACTTGATCCGGGCCGATGAAGACTACCTGAAGTTAAAAAAAGCCCATCAAAAGGCATATGGATAAAGGAAAAGAGCGACGAAGTATCGAGAAGCATCTCATTAAAAATTCAAGTAGGCTGTCAGTCTTTTTAGATATCGTACGATAAACAAAGAGTAGGACGGTCTCCGCTGTATATCCGGAGTCGTCCTACTCTTTTTTAGTGGGTGAAACTTAAGACGTACGTTCGATTTTTTCAATCAACCGGGACTGGCGGCGTTGCCATACGACAGAGCCGACTAACGTCACGGCGAGGAAGACAAGTCCCAGCATGAATGGATATAAGATATTGACGTCATACAGCAGACCGGCGAGTGTTGGTCCGAGGACGTTTCCGATGCTCATATAGGCATTGTTCATCCCCATCGCAAAGCCTTGTTCGTTCCCGGCGAGTTTTGAAATCATCGTGTTCAAGACAGGTCGTAAAATCGACGTCGCGAGGAAGATGACCAGCGTGACGGCAAAGAAGCCGCCGTAACTCGAGGCGAAGAGTGAGACGAGAAACCCGAGTGTCGCAATCAATAAAAAGATATTTAATACTTTACCTTCACCAAGACTCCGTGTGATCTTGTCGACGATAAAGATTTGAGCAATGACACTGATGATACCGGTCGATGTCACCATGACGGCGATATCTTTCGGTGAAGCACCGAATTGGTTATCAATGAAGAGACCGAGGACGGATTCGTACGCCATCAGACCAAAACTCATGACCAGTGTAATGACGAGCGGGACGAAGTATGGTTTTTGGAACGACGCACCGATTTTACTGAGCATCGATCCTTCGTCCGGTGCCATCGCTGTTGCATCATGGACATCACTTTCTTTGAGCAACAAGATGCTGAACAAGACGGCGAGTCCCGAGACGAGAGCTGAGACGAGTAGCGGCAACTTTAAGTCATATTCGGCGAGGAACCCACCGATTCCCGGTCCGATGACGATTCCAAGCGACATCGCGGCCGAGACATAACTGTTTCCTTTCGCCCGTTGATCCATCGTCGTGATATCGGCGACGTAAGCAAAGATTGCCGGAATCAGTAAGGCAGCACCGATACCACCGATTGCACGGGACAGATAAAGAATTGCGACCGAGTTCGAGAAGTAAAAGACGAACATCGACAGTGTCAGACCAATCAGTCCATAGATGATCATCTTGCGACGGCCGTATTGATCGGCCCATTTTCCGGCAACTGGAGACATGATGAGCTGGGCGCCGGCAAAGATGGCAATCATCAGCCCGGCAGCCGTTCCACCTTGTCCGATGGAGGCAAGATAAGCAGGCAGAATCGGAATGATGATCCCGAAGCTCCCGACGGCGATGAACATGTTGATCATCAAGACCGTTAATTTTTTACGTTGATCCGCTTGCAAGGGGACCCCTTCTTTCTGCGCGCTTATGTAAGCGATTATTGTGTCATCCTTATCATCTTAGTTTCAAGAGAAAGACTGTGTCAATTTAGAGTGCTGAAAAGACCGGATTGATTTTGAAATGGATACGGAAAAAGGGATTGCCATCTGAAAATCAATGGACAATCCCTTCAGCGTGTAAACAAACTCTTGTGAAGCATGAATATGCGATATCGAGATGCAATCAGTTCGCGCTTCCCTGTCTCGCCTCGTCTTCAAAGCGGCTCGAGACGGATTGCACTCTAAAGCGTCTGCATGTCCGGCTTTCCGTCACGGTGTTACCTAAAAAGCGTCACGTTTCGTTGACTCCTAGGGGGAAAAGTACGTTTTCAACGCACTTTCAGAGGCAGGCAAGACCCTGCTCGTTGTCCGTTAGGACCAAGGAGCAACGGCTTGCGCCTCGCCCGAGGAAAGCAACGAAAAAAGACGCTTGACCTCCCGATAGCACGTTGTCTACAGTCTGAAGGGATTGCCATCTGAAAATCGATGGACAATCCCTTTTTGGATGTTTTAGATGAAGTCACCTGCTTCTACACGTATCAGGTAAAGCATCAGCTTGTTTTCTTGAACAACCAATTCACATTCGGCGATAACAACGGTCGCAAAATCCGGACGATCGGGCGACTCGACAGGACAAAGACAAGAACTGTCGCGAGCAAAAGTCCTAAGCCGATTAACAGGAACGGTGATTCTGCGATAGCCGGTGGTAAGGAATCCCGGAAGAGACGGACGATGAACGAATGGAGTAAGTAAATCGCTAACGTCTGAATCCCGATTTCGTCAAACCGTTCACCGAAAGATCGTCTTGGGACAATCAGGAGGACGGAGAAAATCATGACCGTACTGACTGCATAAAGGAACAGTTGCGTCGCCGCTCCCTTAAGGAGAGATACTTCAAATTCACCGTACGTATCCCGGTAAAAGAGCCATGCCGTATCAAAACCGTTTTTTGTCCAGAGACCCATAAAAATCGCAATCGTCAGTGAAACGACGAGACCGACAAGTCGTCCGGCAGGCCCCGTCAACCGATCGCGGAAACCGTCATTCGCTAACCATCCGCGTTCTTTGACAAGATAGCCCATCAAGAAGAACGGATAAAAGCTAATCACCTTTTGGAGCGACAGGAAGTTTGTGATCGCACCCGGGTCTGCATTGATTAAAAGCGCAACAGCGACACTGATTAAGAGCGGGAACCGTAAAATCAGAAACCCGGGCGTGACGATTTGCCAGATGATGATGCCGAGCAAGTACCACAATGTCCAGCTTGGGACGAGCGGATGAAGTAATCCGTCAATCAGTCCTTCGAGCGTCTTATCGTTCGCATAAGCCAGGTAGACTTCATGAATCGACTGCCAAATGAAATACAAGACAACAAACGAAATGATTCGTTTTGGTCGGACTTGTTTGAAGAAGTATCCGCTCATGAAGATGAAGGCCGGCATGTGCAACAAGTAGATGACATTGTAAGCGATTTGGACCGAATCATTGCCGTCAAGATTACGGAACGTCTCGATCAAGTGACCGAAGACGACGGTGAAAATCAACAAGACTTTGTAATTCCCGAGCCAGTGATCGTAAGCCGGCACGGGAATCGGCTTTGGAGCAACCGTCATTTGTTCTCTCCAAGAATGATTTGATCGACGAACCGGGCACTTGATTTCCCATCCTGATGCTCGAAGAAGTACTCAGCGAACGCTTTGACGTTGTCCATTTCAAAGTCTTCATTTTTAATCCGTTCAATCAATTCATCCGAATTTTTGACGATTGGTCCGGGCACGAATTCTTCAAAGTCATAATAGAAATCGCGTTTAGAGATGTAGTCGTCTAAGTCATAAGCAAAGAACAACATTGGTCGGTTCAAGAGTGAAAATTCGAAACACGTCGAAGAATAATCCGTAATCAAAATGTCTGAGACGAACAACAACTCATTGATTTCACGGTGATCCGTCAAATCGATGAAGAAATCAGCGTACAGTTCTGGAATTTCCATCCGACGACGAACGAATGGGTGCATTTTTAAGACGAAGACATACTCTTCGTGGAACGCTTCGTACAAAGCATCTAAATCAAGTTGGTCGAAGTCGTAATAAGCACTTTTCGCACCATTACCGCGGAAGGTCGGCGCGAACATGATGACTTTTTTCGTTTTGAATGTTGGATATTCTTCATAAATCCGTTCTTTCGCAGCAGCGATGTAGTCTTGGTCGAAGAACATGTCCGTCCGTGGGATACCGGTCGCGACGACTTGATCTTCGCGGAGACCGAATCCTTCAGCGTAGTGGCGCGCGACATTATGTGAACTGACGATTGCTTTCGTATAGTTCCGGTGACTGAGCGAGTTGGCGCTTGGACCACCCGGTTTACCGAGACGGCTGTAACCGAACGTCTTGAATGCTCCGACAGCATGCCATACCTGGACAAGATCCGTTCCTTTACGGATTTTGAGTGGATAGATCATCGGATAGAAATCATCGACGAGAATCGTTTTGGCTGTCGCCAGGTGATACGGCAATGTGAATTTATCACGCCAGTCGCGTCGGGATTGAAGATTCGGTTTGAAGAATGTCTTAACGTCGAGGTTCAAATCGCGTCGCTCGATTTCGTCGAGAATGTAGGCGAAGTTTCCGCTGACATCACTCCGTGAGTCGGAAGCGAGCAAGACTTTGTCTTCCGCGATCGGCTGCGTCCATTTCGTGACGTTGTAGATGGCTTTAAACGTAAACCGACGGAATTTAAAGGCGCGTTTGCGGAAATCCTTTTTATATTTGTTGTACCGGTCAATCATCCGGATGAAACGTTTTGACTCCCCGCGTTTTAGGGAATGGAAGCTTAAGGTGTTGCTATACTCAGAATGTTGGACGACGAGTTCATATTCGAGTTTCAATAACAGATTGCTATGTTTCGTATCGACACGGTAAATGACCGGAATCAGTGCACGTGTGTCGCCGAATGGGGCTTCGTGTAAAATCGAGTTGCCCTGGACGATTGCGAAGAAGGCATCAAAATAGCCCATTGGTAAAGGACGTCCCGTCGGTGTGATGTGATTGAGGTTCAATGAGCCGGTAAAGGTCTCTTCTGTCCAGTCCCCTTCAAATGGGAAGCGGAGTATGAACGTCCGTTTATTCCGTTTATTGCGGAAGACGATGGCACGTTCAAGCGGAATGGGTGCTTCTGGTGCTTCCGATTGAATGTAGTCATCTTCTCGTTCTGTTTCCTGTCCTTCTTGTGCTGTCGGGTTTTCGAAAAGTAATTGTTCTGCTTGCAAGAATTCAGTTAATCCAAACAAGCGTGCCTCAAAGCGGAATGTCGTACCGGCAAGCTCTAAATAGTCGACTTTCGCTTGTAAAGTCGGCATCAGTGTTTCTTCTGTCAAAACAATCTCTCCTCACGTAAATGATTACAATGTATTTACACAAAAGTAATAGGTTTTTAAAATCACCAGGAACATAGTATAGTTGTATTAGAAATCACCAATCATTATATCGTGACAAAGCAAAAAAAATAGTGCTTTGTATATTTTTTTTGTTTTTTTCGTCAAGTGTGATCCGATTATCCGACTCTATTCGAAGATATACCCACATCGCTGGTAGGTGGAAACCAAAAAAGATTTTTGATAAGGGAGGGAAGCAGGTTGTTTCATGACAGCGCCGTCACGCGACGGATGAGACATCTGCGATACAAGATGATTTATGCAGCAATTTTAGCTGGGGGAAAAGGAACACGCATGGGGAACGTCGATCGTCCAAAACAATTTCTTTCAATTGGGGAACGTCCGATTCTCGTCCATACGGTCGAAAAATTCTTACTGAACGATGATTTTGACCGTGTCATCATCGTCACACCAACAGCGTGGATTAACTATACACGCGATATCTTAGAAAAATACATCGGACAAGATGAGCGCATCGTCATCACGGCTGGCGGAAATGACCGGAACGAATCCATCATGGCGGCGATCAACTGGATCGACGAAAAGAATGGCATCACAGATGAAGATATTATCGTAACGCACGATGCGGTCCGTCCATTCCTGACACACCGGATCATTAAAGAAAATATCTCGACAGCACTGGAGTATGGTGCATGTGATACTGTCATTTCAGCCATCGATACAATCGTTGCATCGACAGACGGAAAAACGATCACAGACATTCCGGTCCGTGACCAGATGTATCAAGGGCAAACACCACAAAGCTTCCAAATCACGAAGCTGAAATCACATTATGAAGCCTTGTCTGCTGAAGAGCGTGCCATTTTAACGGATGCGTGTAAGATTCTATTGCTCAAAGGTGAAGATGTCGCACTCGTCACAGGAGAACTCTTCAACATCAAAGTCACGACACCTTATGATTTACGTATTGCTAACGCAATCCTGAAGGAGCGGATTAACCAATGATTAACCAAGTCTATCAACTCGTTGCACCTCGTCAAATCGAGGTGACGTATGATGAGCGGTCGTTAAAATCTGATCGCGTCGTCGTCCGGCCGACTTACTTGTCAATCTGTCACGCGGATCAACGTTACTTTACAGGAAGCCGTAGTGCAGAAGTACTCGCGAAAAAATTACCGATGGCGATGATTCACGAAGGAATCGGAAAAGTCGTTCATGACCCGTCAGGAACATTCGCAAAAGGGACGCTCGTTGCGATGGTACCGAATACGCCGTCTGAGACGGATGACATCATCGGCGAAAACTACTTGCGGACAAGTCGTTTCCGTTCAAGCGGTTATGATGGCTACATGCAAGATTATGTTTTCATTCAAGCCGATCGTCTCGTCGAAGTACCGGCAGATCTTAACCCGGAAGTCGCAGCCTTTACAGAACTCGTCAGTGTCGCTGTACACGCCGTGACACGTTTCGACCAAATCGCACATGCGCGTCGGGAAACGTTCGGAATTTGGGGTGACGGAAACCTTGGTTTCATCACAGCACTGTTGTTACGTAAACTGTATCCGGAAGCGAAATTACTCGTCTTCGGAAAAACACAATCGAAGCTCGATTACTTCTCGTTCGCGGATGAGACGTATCATATCGACCAAATTCCAGAAGGCGTTGCCTTCAATCACGGGTTTGAGTGTGTAGGCGGCATCGGCAGTCAATATGCAATCAATCAAATGATTGACTATATCATTCCAGAAGGGACGATGGCATTGCTCGGTGTATCTGAGGAGCCTGTTTCTGTCAATACACGGATGATTCTCGAAAAAGGATTACGTGTCTATGGTTCGAGTCGCAGTACACCAACGGACTTCGCTCGGACGATGGAACTGTATCAAACGTACCCGGATATTCCAGAATACTTGTCGAACTTAGTCGCAGGTGTATTCCAAATTCGTCAAATCGAGGACATCCATCAAGCGTTCGAAAGCGATTTAACGAACCGTTTCGGAAAAACCGTCATGGAATGGTGCATGTAAAAATTAGTAGGTGCAACAGAAGGGATCACTCATGAAACAAAAAATACGTTTAATTCAGCGGCGGACGGTTCATTATTTACTGGTCATGACGTATTGGCTTGCGAGACGCTTGCCGATTGACAAGCAAAAAGTCGTGTTTGCGACATATCGTTCAGACAAGCTCGTTGATAACTTCCGTGCCGTTTATGACGAACTTGAGAGCCGCGATCTTGGATTCAGCTATGTGTTCCTGTTAAAGCGGTTCCCACAAGGTCTTTTCGGTCAGATTAAATACGTCTTCCACATGATGCGGGCGACGTATGAACTCGCGACTGCCCGCTATTTCATCATCGATGACTACTATTATCCGGTCTATGTCTCGTCACTGCGTCAAGGGACTGAGGTCATTCAACTGTGGCATGCATGTGGCGCCTTTAAAAAGTTCGGTTACAGTGTGCTCGATAAATCCTATTCACCGGACGATGATTACTTGAAGATGGTTCAAATTCACCGAAACTACTCGAAAGTCTATGTCTC
This sequence comes from Exiguobacterium sp. H66, assembly GCF_018618705.1. NCBI lineage: Bacteria > Bacillati > Bacillota > Bacilli > Caryophanales > Exiguobacterium > Exiguobacterium sp. H66. Next base: position 102,153 of record NZ_JACSMQ010000008.1, on the reverse strand, counting down.
GGGAACAGCCTGTATCGAACCGTATGCTGAAGCATTCGGGATGGACGCGGCCCGTGTTCATCCACTCGGTGTCCCACGAACGGATCAACTCTTGAATCCGGCGCGACAAGCACATGTCGAACAAAAACTGTATGCTGACCATCCGGAGTGGCGTTCGAAGAAAATCATTCTTCTTGCTCCGACTTTCCGGGGCAACGGTCAGACGACGGCACATTATGATGAGGAACTCGATTTCGAACAGTTCCGCCAAGAACTCGGGAGCGAGTATATTTTATTGTTACGGATGCATCCGTTCGTGCTTAATCGTCCTGTCGTCCCGGCTGAATTTTCGGACCAAATCATTGATATGACGGATTATCCGGATATCAATGATTTGATGCAGATTTCAGACATTTTGGTCACGGATTATTCGTCCGTCATCTTTGAGTTCGCTTTACTCAAAAAACCAATCATCTTCCTCGTGAATGATTTGACATCCTATAAGGAAGAACGTGATTTTTACTTCCCGTATGAATCGTTTGTCCCGGGGCCGATTGTTTCCTCGTTCAACGAAGTCATCGCTTGGGTGAAACAAGGGCAGTTCGAATCAGAGAAGATTGAGGAATTCGCCCGTCAATTCTTCACGTATCAAGATGGGCAAGCGACAAAACGCATCGTGGATCATCTGTTAGATCATGTGCAGTCGCCTGCAGTGTCACCTGAAAAAACGACAATCGTGTAAATACGATCATCTTGAAGGACATCACACAGTATATAGAGAAACCCGGACGATTCTGCTTTTAAAAAAAAGTGAGAATCATCCGGGTTTTTTTGATTGGTTTCCTGACAGGAATGAGGGAAACGTGCAGAAGAAAAAGCGATTATTTGATCAACTTCGTTTGGGGAGGAAGTTGCAAAATAATCGCTTATGACTGTATAAATGGGGCTTGATTGGCGCGAGCAGGGGTAGCTCGCAGGATGCGCACTCCTTAAAAGTGCGTTAACTTTTCGCGGGCAGGTGTCCGTTTTTTTAGTGGTGGAATCATCGCAGGCCAACCGAGTTGGATGACACCGGCGACACGTTCTTCATCATGGGCACCGACGAGTGTCGCATATTCGTCTGTAAACCAATGTTTCCCGCTTTTCCAGCAGCTTCCTAAACCAAGTTCCGATGCCAGCAGTTGGATGTTTTGAATCATCGCAGCAGTCGCAAGTAAATCTTCTGTCTGTTGATCGTCTGTTCCTTGAACGTGATAAAGGACCGTCAAGAACACCGGGACTTCACTTATTTTTTCTTTAAATGATAGGCGTTGCTCATCCGTTTTTTGATCGAATTGACCACGTGCTTCAAGGAGCTCCATCAATTGTTCGACATACCGGACTTGTCCTTCACCAATCGCGAGAACAAAACGCCATGGTTCGCGTAACTTATGATTCGGTGCATAAATTGCTGCTTCTAAGATTTCTTCAATCATTTCGGATGGAACAGGTTGATCGGTGTAGGAACGAACCGAACGTCGTTCTAAAATGAGTTGTCGTGCATTCATCACTATCATCTCCTGACCTAAGTACTCTTAAAATATAAATGATAACGATTATCATTGTCAATGGTAATCCGAAAAATAAAACGAACGGTGACTAGAATTCAATGGAAGTCATCGTTCGTTTCATGTGGTTATTGTTTTTTGCTTGCTGTCGTAGCGAGTTTCTTTTTGACTTGGCGTAATCGCAGTAATGCCATTAAATAATGTGCAAAATAAATTGTGAAACCAAAGAAAATCGGGATCGCAAGTCCGAGTTCGACACCCGGAACAGCCGTCAAGTTAATGTAAAGCAAGACCGTCATGGACAACGTATAAAAAGTTGCTTCAAGCAACTGCGGCATGATGCGTTTACGCTTCAAGAAAAACGAGCGGATAAGCGGTAAGATGACGAGGCTGACGAGCCGATCAATTAGACCAATAACGAGCACGCTGATGACGATTGCGAGACCACCTTCGAACTGTAAGAGGTTCGGAAAGACATAGTACGAGACAAGCACTAACGGACCGACGAGTAAGAAAATCGAGACCGAAGCACGGAAAAAGACGAAGAGACTGTTGATACTCGTTAAAAACGCACGCGAGATTTTTTGCGACCAGGAAAGAGATGGTCGTCCGACCTGCCACGCGAAGCAACAGGCGAAAATGAACGCGTAAAATTGAAGGAAGGCAACCATAAAGCATCTCCTTTTGATATGAACTCAATGAACCTAGTGTAGCGATATTAGAGAAGAAGTGCAAAGGTGAACGATTAAAAAGCCAGCTGACGATGTGCCGTCAACTGGCTGGATAAGACGCGTTAATCTAAATTCGGTTCTTTTTTTCCATGAAGGAAGAATGACAATACGAGTGCGAGAGCAGACAAGACAGTCGCCACCCAAAAGGCATCTGTAATTCCACTGATCGTCGCTTGTTTCGTCAATTGCGTCAACCAGCTAACGGATGCGGCTTGTGGACTACCAAGCTGTTGTCCGAGCTCACCAAGGTGTTGCGAGAGCGTTGGGTCAAGTGTCGTAAACTGGTTGGCATCGTCCGCGAGATGAGCTGTCGTTTGACGGGTCATGACCGTGACGAGGATGGCCGTCCCGATTGATCCAGCGACTTGGCGTAATGTATTTTGTGTCGCGTTTCCGTGAGGAATCATCTTCATCGGCAGAGCGTTCATGCCAGCTGTCATAATCGGCATCATGATGAACGCCATCCCGAAGGACCGGAGCATATAGATGCCCATGATGGAATAGTAAGACGTGTTCAAATCAAGTTGCGTCAATTCCCATGTTCCGTACGTCATCAACGTCAGACCGAAGATGGCAAGCGGTCGAATGCCGAACCGGTCGAACAGTCGACCGGCGAAAGGACCGGTGATTCCCATGATCAATGAACCAGGCAGTAATAAGAGACCTGAGTCGACGGGTGAAAAACCACGGATGCTCTGCAAGTAAATCGGCAGCAGCAACATCCCGCCGAACAAGGCCATCGTGACGATGACGTTAATGAAGAGGGTGAATGAAAATTCCGGTACTTTTAGGACACGGATGTTCAGCATCGGGTCGTCCATCGCAAGCTCACGCAAAGCGAAGGCGGCAATACCAAGTAACCCGATGACGATCGTACTGATGACGACAGGGCTGTCCCAACCGTCGTTTCCGGCTTCACTGAATCCGTATAAGAGACTACCAAACCCGATCGTACTAAAGACAACACCGAGGGCATCGAACTTTGGTTTTGATAACGGTTGGACGAGTTTGAACCAGGCAAATCCAAGCAAAAGTGTTAAGAGACCAAAGAAGGCCATTGCATAGAACATGACGTGCCAATCGTAGTTTTGAATGACATATCCTGTGATCGTTGGTCCGATCGCCGGTGCAAGAATCATCGCAATCCCGAGCATGCCCATCGCAGCTCCCCGTTTATGGGGTGGGAACAATGTCATGAAGACGTTCGTACCGAGCGGCATCAAGACCCCGGCCCCGGCTGCTTGGACCACACGTCCGATCATCATGACCGGGAAGTTCATCGCCATCGAACAAATGATCGATCCGAAGAAGAACAACGTCATCGAGACGAGAAACAAGCGGCGAAACGTATAGCTTCGCATGAGGAACGCACTGATTGGGATCAAGATTCCGTTGACGAGCATGAATCCGGTCGTCAACCACTGTGCTGTCGACGTCGTGACGTTGAAGTCGTTGATCAAGACAGGAAGAGCGACGTTGATTAATGTCTGATTCAAAATCGCGATGAACATTCCAATTAACAGGACAGTGATGACTTTCGGGATACTGATGTTTTCCGTTGAAATCGTCGCTTGCGCTTGCGGAGCAGGGGCGGCTGGAATCGCGCCAACCGCTTCTGCTTCAATCAATGTTTCATCAAGCGCCGGACCTCCTGCGCCAGCTACCCGCGGTTGCCGTGCCCGGCGTGCAATCAAATTGACTGCAAGGAACGTGACAAGCATGAACACAATGTATCCAAAGAGGAAGGTCGTAGACATAAGCGTCCCTCCTTAATCCTTATGAATGCGGACGGTCACATTCATACCAGGGCGAATGTCGAGTGATTTTTCTTGTGAGAGCGACACCTTCACGGGAATCACTTGCGCGACTTTTGTATAGTTTGCGTTTCCATTCGATGACGGCATCATCGAGAACGTGCCTGCTGTTGTCATCCCGATTTGTTCGACTTCACCCGAAAGTGTTGTATCGGGATAACTATCGACATAGACATCGACGGCTTGACCGACTTTGACTTCATCGATTTCTGTTTCTTCGACGTTTGCTGTGACCCATAATTCATTTAAGTTAAATCCGTAAGCGAGCGGCGTACCGGCACCAACAAAACCGTTCTCTGTCGCCATCGACTGAACGACGGTTGCTTTTGCTGGCATTTCGATTGACGCATCAACCGGTTTTTGACCAGTTTGTGCCATCATGACGTGACCAAGTGTCGCCCCGTTATCGAGTGTCTGTCCTGTTTTTGCCGTCCAGTCAGTGAGTTTTCCAGCGCCAGGACTAGCAATTGTAATCATCTTACCGTCGATTTTGGCATTTTCTGTTTTGACGTAACTTGTTGCTTGATCGTAGTAATAATAACCGATTGCGCCACCACCAATTAAAACGACGAGCGTTAAAATATTGATGATTAATAATTTCTTCATGTTCATGAGTAAGTTGCATCCTTTCTGTTACTAGCTGATCGCCCCAGTGCGGTCTCATAAAAAAGACTCCTCTGGGGAGGAGTAGTTAATACAGTTAATTATATGGGTGCATAACAAACAAACAACCAACAATTTCCGACAAAATGTTGGAAAAGTCTTTGTTAACGGATACAATACGTAAAAAGGAGCTGAATTTTAAATGAATCAGTCGTGCGATCCGCGTCCTAAACGTTCACGTGAACGTATTACGACAGAGCTATTTCATTTACTTGAACACCATTCCTTTTCGACGATCACCGTCAAAATGTTGACGGATGGTGCTGAGGTCAATCGTTCGACCTTCTATGCGCACTATAAAGATAAATACGATTTGCTGGATCAAATCGTTGAGGAGCACATGACGTTGCTCGCAGAAGCGATTCGGATTACAGGAAAACAATCGGCCGAGCCTCCGACAGTCGAACGCGTCAGTCGTTACTTTGCACGTTTGTTCATCCACATTGAGCAAAACGAGCGCTTTTACCGGACGATGCTGCTCCAAGGAACAGTCAAGACGTTCATCTCCCGTTTCTTGGATACGTTAAAAGAAAACTACCGTCTTGCTTTCCGGGAGACGACAAGTGTCTCTGTTCCGGTGGATCGGGATTTATTACTGAACTACGTCATTGGTGGTCAACTCGGGCTCTTGATGTCGTGGTTACGAAATGATCGTCCGTATTCCTCCGAGTATATGGCAAATCAGCTCAGTCAGATGATCGTCTTCGGAACAGTTGAAAGTATTGGTTTCCCTTAGACACGCCCAGGGACTGTCTAAAAAATGAACTAAAAAGCGTCATTCCGATGTGAGGGAATGGCGCTTTTGGTGCTAGTCGGATATAACGTTAGATTACGCTTGACGGAATTCCAGCTGTTTCGTATAAATCGTACTTTGGTTACGTCCGTGCTCTTTTGAAGCATAGAGTGCTTTATCCGCTTGTTGCAATGCTTCGAGTGATGTATGGGATCCACCCGAATGGGCAATTCCTAACGAAATCGTAATCTTCAAATCAGGTACATTTGCAGTCGGGAACAGGTTACGGGCGACTGTCGTCCGCGCTAATTCAGAGATTTTTTTCGCATCCTTCAATGATGTGTTCGGTAAAATGATCAAAAATTCTTCTCCGCCGTACCGACCGACTAAATCATCCGGACGTACAATAGAGGCAAGTGTCGTTCCGAGTTGCCGCAACACATCGTCGCCCACATCATGACCATATGTATCGTTAACGTGTTTGAAGAAATCGATATCGATCAGGATAAGTGAATATCCGTCGTCATCCGATCCGACGAGTGATAGGGAGTCGTCCAGACGTCGGCGATTGGCGAGACCCGTCAAGGCGTCGGTCATCGCAAGTTTTTGCTGGTACTGGATATTTTCAAAATGTCGTCTCAGTTCGGCTAATAAGCGATAGGTGACGAGTCCGGCTAATAAGTTAAAGAAAATGTACGTAACCGATACTTTGAAAAACGTTTCCCAACTGTTTGTCAGTGCATAGATGGCTGGTAACGAATAGAGAATACCGATTCCGATCATTAATTCAAAGGTCAGCAATGTATTACGTAAAAATCTGCGTGCTATGCCAATTGTCAAAATGAATAAAACCATGATGACGGAAGCGAGAATCGCTCCTTCGATTTGATCAGCAGGTGTAATTAAAAAACGCGTTCCGATAATCATGACTCCCGTGATGAGGGCACTAGGCAATCCGCCAAATAATGTGGCAATTGCGACAGGAATGATGCGTAAGTCAATCCGGGCAATATCAATTTGAATGCTGTTGAACATGAGGAGTACAGCAATTGCACCAGCTACACAACCTAAAATAAGGCGTGATTCAAGCTTTGATTTTGGTGTAATTCTTGGTTGATTTCGAAAAGGTAAAAATAAAAGCGTGATTGTCGTGAATAAGAGACAAAAATTTATGATGAAGTTATTCATAATAGACAACAAATCCTCCCAACTCCTCCTGCAGTATACTTCCAATTATATACTTTGAGTATACTCGTTCTACTAACGGTATAGGAGGTCTGAATGTTTAGAATAAAAAAAGAAAAACAGAACAAAACCTCTGTTTTTCTCTTGATTTTTAATTTATTAATTGGATGAGACGACTTCTTCATCCATTGTCGCAAGGATTTTATCAAATACATGAATCATCACGTTCAGTTCTTCTTCAGATAAAGTGCCGAATCGCTCCTGAAGATATGTGCGACGGACGACTTCGAGATTCCGAAAAGCGGCCTCTCCCTCGTCAGTCAAGGCGAGGACGATTGAACGACGATCTTCCGTCGAGCGTGTCCGTGTCACAAAACCGGTCTTATAAAGTTTATCTGTCAAAGCGGTGACCTGACTTGTCGCGAGTTCGAACTGTTCCGCGAGTAATGTCGGACGCTGGGGGCCGTTTTCAGATAAGCTGCGTAAGATGAAGAATTCACTTCGCGTGGCAGTACCTTCAAACAGTTGATTCAACTCACGGCGCAACGTCCGGAGAATCACGCGCATTTGTTCTTCTAATCGATATGTCAATTGGTCATGTTGTTCTTGTCCCATCTGAGCAACATCCTTTCTGTACTACCTTCTACCATTTAGTGTACTAAAAATATCGGAATTTTACTATGAGCACGGTAGGATTCAAAAATATAAATTGACAAACAAGAAACATATTATGTACTATGTCGAAGTAATGAATTAGTAAATCAACTTAATTAGTTCTCACTCAACCAGTGGGATGGAGGTTGCGATTCTTATGAGTCGGGTTACGGATGTCGTCAAGCGGCAGATGAAATAGCTCAAAAGGAAGAATTGCCGAAATCGTAGACTACTTTGAAAGTCAGCGATTGGGATTAGATCAAACAGGTCTAATACTGTCATGAACCGTTTGCGGTTTATGGGGAGCTATCTTTCACGACGGTAGAATGAGACGCATCATCGATATGTTGCGTTCTCATCTTCCTCTTGGAAGGTGAGGGCGCTTTTTTGCGCCCTCTCAAAAATTATAAAAAGAGAGAAGCGACAGACATGAACAATTTACAACAGCAACAACACCCCCTTGATTCCACAGCAGAAGGGCTACAACGAGGGCTTCAAGCCCGGCATATGTCGATGATTGCAATTGGCGGAGCGATTGGGACCGGTTTATTCATCGCGTCAGGTGCCTCTGTTGCAGCGGCAGGACCGGGCGGTGCGTTACTTTCTTATACAATCGTCGGATTGATGGTCTACTTCTTGATGACGAGCCTTGGGGAGATGGCCGCCTATATGCCGGTCGCAGGATCGTTCTCGACGTACGGGACGAAGTTCGTCGACCCTTCATTCGGATTCGCCTTAGGATGGAACTATTGGTACAACTGGGCCGTCACGATTGCCGTCGAGCTCGTCGCAGCACAAATCGTCATGCATTACTGGTTCCCGAACATTCCGGGCGTCTATTTTAGCGCGCTGTTTTTACTTTTAATGATTGGATTAAATTATTTTTCGGTCAAAGGATTCGGTGAAGCCGAGTACTGGTTTGCGATGATTAAAGTCGTCACGGTCATCGTGTTTCTTGGTGTAGGAGTCGCGATGATTTTTGGTATCTTTACTTCGGAGCCACCAGCAGGCTTCAAAAACTTTGGCTTAGGTGATGCACCGTTTGTCGGAGGGATTCCAGCTGTCATCGGTATCATTCTTGTCGCAGGTTTTAGCTTTCAAGGGACGGAGCTCGTCGGAATCGCAGCAGGCGAGTCGGAAGATCCGGAAAAAAATGTCCCGAAAGCAGTTAAACAGGTGTTTTGGCGGATTTTATTATTTTATGTATTTGCGATCTTCGTCATCGGAATGTTGATTCCATACACAAGTCCGAGCCTTGTCTCAAATGATATTACGGATGTTGCCGTCAGTCCGTTCACACTCGTCTTCGAAAAAGCAGGACTCGTGTTTGCAGCAGCATTGATGAATGCGGTCATCTTGACGTCCGTCTTGTCTGCCGGGAACTCCGGGATGTATGCTTCAACCCGGATGCTCTACACACTGGCACGACAAGGTGATGCACCGAAACTATTTGCGAAAGTCTCAAAAAACGGTGTGCCGCGGAATGCGTTACTCGCGACAGGGGCGATTGGTGCGCTTTGTTTCTTGACGTCGATGTTCGGTGGACAAGTTTATCTTTGGTTACTGAATGCTTCCGGAATGACAGGATTTATCGCGTGGCTCGGGATCGCGATCAGTCATTACCGTTTCCGAAAAGGTTTCGTCGCCCAAGGGTATGCGTTACGTGACTTACCGTACGTTGCACCGGCATTCCCGTTTGGTCCGCTATTCGCATTTGGCCTATGTTTCCTCGTTATCGTTGGGCAAAACTATGCCGCGTTCCTCGCTGATCAAATCGACTGGGTTGGGATTGCAGCAACGTATATCGGAATTCCGTTATTCTTGGTCTTCTGGCTCGGACATAAAGTCAAACACCGGACATCGGTTGTCCGGTATGATGAGATGGAGTTTCCGAAACATCCGAAAAAATAATAGTATAAGCTAAAGGACCCTCTCGCTTACGAGAGGTCAGACTATAAGCAAAGTGTTATCGGGAATCGGGAGATCAAGCGTCTTTTTTCGTTGCTTTCCTCGGGCGAGGCGCAAGCCGTTGCTCCTTGATCCTAACGGACAATGAGCAGGGTCTTGCCTGCCTCTGGCAAGTCGCGTTGAAAACGCACTTTTCCCTTAGGAGTCAACGAAATATGACGCTTTTTAGGTAGTATCGTGACGGATTGTCTCTTGTTATCGCATGTTTACGCTTCTTAATAGTTTGTCTACACACAAAAACCCTCTCACTTGCGAGAGGGTTTTTTGTGTATAAAAGAACCGAGTGGTTTTCCGAAAGATTTTTTTAGTTTCTTTCCATGATATGTCCCTGCAAGTATGTCAATCCGTAATTGGATTATTTCTTTTTAATAATTTTATTTTTATCTAAAAATATTGTTTCAATAAAGTAAGAATAAGGAATAAATTCTTTACAGTAAATCTACTAAAACAATCGGGATGGAGGAAGTGTGAAATGAGTACATATGAATTGATTTTGACACTGGGTTCGGCCGCGTTCTTCATGGCGCTCGTTGCTTATGTGTCCTATCGCATGACACGAGGAAAGGAACAGGGAGTTGACGAATATTTTTTGGCAGGACGTGGACTAAGCGGAATCTTTATTGCCGGTTCCTTGCTTCTGACCAACCTTTCGGCAGAACAACTGATTGGTTTGAACGGTCAGTCGTTCATGGGGAATATGTCGAGCATGGCGTGGGAAGTCACGGCAGGGTTTGCTGCCATCATCATGGCGATCTACCTGTTGCCTAAGTTTTTGGGGATGGGGATTTCGACGTTACCTGAATTTTTAAGTCAGCGCTATGATGAAACGGTCCGGCGGATGACGGTGCTCTTATTCTTACTTGGCTACATGTGCGTGACGATTCCATCGATGCTTTACTCCGGCGGGATTGCCGTCTTACAGCTGTTTAACGTACCGGAGTTATTTGGATTGAGTTATACGCAGTCGCTGTGGCTCGTCATTTGGGTTGTCGGGATCATCGGGGCCCTCTATGCAATTTTCGGAGGACTACGTGCGGTCGCCGTCTCCGATACATTAAATGGAGTCGGCCTTGTCATCATCGGTTTCCTCGTTCCGATTCTTGGTTTTTTTGCACTTGGGGACGGAAACATGGTCGACGGGATGAAGCGTCTCGCAACGACACACCCTGAAAAATTGAATGCGATTGGGTCGTCAACCGACGCCGTTCCGTTCTTTTCGATTTTTACAGGGATTTTGTTTGCGAATCTCTTCTATTGGTCACTCAATCAATATGTGATTCAGCGCGTGCTTGGAGCAAAGGACTTAAAAGAGGGACAAAAGGGTGTCTTGATGACAGGCTTCCTGAAACTACTCGTCCCGGTATTTATGTTGATTCCGGGTGTGATTGCGTACCATTTGTATGGAGATAATCTAGCGAGTGGAGATTTGGCCTATCCGAAATTAATCACGGAGTTGCTCCCTGTCTCATTGATGGGATTTTTCTTGGCCGTCTTGCTGGGAGCAGTCTTTAGTTCATTCAACTCACTCTTAAATAGTATCGCGACGTTGTTCGTACTCGACATCTATCGCCCGGTCTTTGCGAAAGAAGCGACCGATCGGCAGCTGATCCGTGTCAGTAAAATCTTCGGAACGATCGTTGCCTTGATTTCATTTGTCGTCGCTCCATTCTTAATGTATGCACCAGACGGTCTTTGGACGTTGATTCGTCAATTCACAGGATTTTTCAACATTCCGATTCTCGTCATCGTCATGATGGGAATGCTCGTGCGGACGATTCCACCGATTGCTGCCAAAATCGTCATCGTTTTTCATGTCATTGCCTATTACTTCTTTGTTTTCGGACTCAGACAGTTGTTCGGAATCGATCACGGCATCAGCTTTATCCATGGCTACGGTATTTTATTGGTGATCGAAGTGCTGTTCATGTGGTTCATGGGGAAATATCGTCCTGTTATGCAGGTGAATCGTCGTCGACCGGTACGTACGACGGGGATGACACCATGGAAATATGCGATGCCTGTCTCGGTCTTACTCGTGTCGAGTATCATCTTGATGTATGTCCTCTTCTCGAAAATAGGACTCGCCTATCCGGATGGTATCGTTTCAGGCTGGTTCTGGCCAATCACGCTTGTCTTGCTTGTCGGGACGGTCCTCCTCTGGCGCTTTGCCTTGAAGTCGTGGCATGCGCGGTATACGACTTATCTCGAGAAAGAGTACAAACGAGCGGAATAAGTTCACAGTTGACGGCTCAAATCGATTAAGATTAAAGAAAAACGGAGGCGAGCATCGTGAACTACTGGTACCACTTTAAACGGGCATTTATCCCGATTGCGATTTTATTGATTACATTAGCGATTTATCAAATGATTTATCGTATGAACAACATTTGGTATTCGCTCGGCGGATTGATTTTAGTTTTTGCAGCGATTTATTTTGTCATGCGACGCCTGAAGGCAAATCCAGAAGATTGAGTGAGCAAGATAGTAGGGGCATGCTTTAAAAAGCAGTAGACTAGAGAGATAGAAAGAGGAGGGGAAGATAGATGGCAAAAGCAATATTTGCAGGTGGTTGTTTCTGGTGTATGGTCAAACCGTTTCATAAGTATGATGGTGTCGACCAGGTGATTTCCGGCTACACCGGTGGTCATACAGAAAACCCGACCTATAAAGAAGTTTGTTCTGAGACGACGGGACATCTCGAAGCAGTCGAGGTGACGTATGATCCGTCTGTCATCACATATGAAGAATTACTTGAAGTATTTTGGCGTCAAATTGATCCAACGGACGGTGGCGGTCAGTTTAATGATCGAGGTCAATCGTACGAACCCGCTATTTTTTATGTTGATGAAGCGCAAAAGCAAGCGGCGGAACAATCAAAGGCAGCGCTTGATGCTTCTGGTCGTTTTTCAAAACCGGTTGCCGTCGACATCCGTCCGGCAGCACCATTTTGGCCGGCGGAAGAATATCATCAGGACTACTACAAAAAAAATCCGTTCCGCTATCAAATGTATAGTGTCGGATCGGGTCGTGCCAAGTTCGTCAAAGAAGCTTGGAAAGATCACGGTAAGGAACAGGAATTGAAACAACGCTTAACACCCATCCAGTATAAAGTGACACAGGAGAGCGGGACAGAACCGGCCTTCCGAAATGAATACTGGGATGAAGAACGTCCGGGGTTGTATGTCGATATCGTCGATGGAACGCCACTCTTCACGTCAAAAGACAAGTTCAACTCAAGTTGCGGATGGCCGAGTTTCGCGAAGCCGATCGCAGAAGACAAGATGGAAGTAAATCTTGATACGACGCACGGCATGACGCGGACAGAAGTTCGTTCAGCTGATGCCGATAGTCACCTCGGTCATATCTTTGATGATGGTCCAAAAGAGCTCGGTGGTCTGCGTTACTGCATCAATTCCGCTGCTCTTCGATTTATTCCGGTAGAAGAGCTTGACTCTGCCGGATATGGGGAATATAAAAAACACTTCGAGTAAGTCAAATCGTAAGGCAGCAAAACGAATTCGTTTTGGCTGCCTTTTTTAGAATCGAAAGGAGGTCATGTTTTGTTTACAGCAGTTTATGATGACATTCGACAGATGACGATTGCCAAAGTATTGGATTTTTATGATGATAAAGTGCGAGGACTCGATGAAACGGCTCGACGGAAAAAGTATGACAAGATGAGCCAAAGTCCGTTTCTGTTTTTCCGCGGCAGTTCCCATCTGTTTTACTATGATTTGACCCGTATTCCATTAGGGTTCGACACACCGGTTGAGACACCGACATGGATTCAAGGCGATCTCCACTTTGAGAACTTCGGTGTTCATGGAAATGCGAAGGGTGAAATCATTTACGACGTTAATGACTTTGATGAAGGGTATCTCGGATCCTATCTTTACGATGTCATCCGGATGGCCGTTTCGGTCCGTCTATTTGCAGACGAGGTCGCTTATGATCCGGAACCGGCGATTAAGGCCTACATTGAAAACTACTTACACGACCTTCATGAATACGCGAATGGTAAAAATCCGAGTGACATCTGTTTTACGGTCAAGAATACGAAAGGACCGATTCGAAAATTAATTAAAAAAGCTGAAAAGAAGAAAGCAGACTTGCTTGGTGAACGAACTACTGTGATTGATGGACACCGGAAGTTTCTTGATCTACCGGATATGAAGCGTGTCGAAAAAGAGACGTACGCAGCAATCGAAGCAATCTGGCCGGATTACATTGCATCAGTCGATGAGAACGATCGAAGAGACGACGCGTTTTATACGATCAAGGACATCGTCCACAAACTGGATAGCGGAACCGCCTCGATTGGTCTGGAACGCTATTACATTTTGATCAATGGGGAAGGGAAGGAAGAGCCGGACGTCATCCTTGAGATGAAACAAGCACAAACGGCTGTGCCGTCCTTATTCGTTCCTGTTTACCGCGAAGATGTCGAGACCGTCCATCAAGGATTACGGGTCATCGCGTCTCAAAAAGCGATGCAAGCGCATGAAGATCCTCACCTTGGATACGTGACGATGCACCAAAAGGAGTATTACATTCGAGAGCGCTCTCCGTACAAAAAGAAATTAAAAGCAAAGCATATTAAAAGCCAGGATGATCTTGAAAATGTATTAGCTCTTCAAGGTCGGATTACGGCGAAAATCCATGCGCGAGCCGATATGGATGCAGGAATTAAGGCGACGGTTCTCACTCATCATGCGGATATCGCGATTATCGAAGCAATCGGACAGTCAGAGCAAGTTTTCCTTCAGCAAATTCAACGCTGGTCAAACGCCTATGCGGAAAGAACGAAGCTAGACTTCCACGTGTTTTTGAACTGGATGACGAATCGATAAGAAAATGGTCTTTTGGGAATCAGAAAAAGGCAGGAAACACCGAATTGAACTTCGGCGTCTCCTGCCTTTTTTAGGCTAATTTCTTAATTTAAGAAGGAACTGAACTTTTTACACGAACAGCGTCAAACTCACGTTTGATGCTTTCATTGGCTTTTGCTTCTTCTTCAGCCGACCAACCGAGTTCGCTACGCATGAGAGCGAGTACGCCGTCCGCATATTTCTCGGCATTTGGATAATCGAAGAATACGGCGGACGCACGGCGATTCAAGAAATCACCGGGTTGCATGACGAGCTCGGCTTCGAGTCCGTAAAGCAGCGCACCGAACCAGTGAAGTGGTAACTGGTAACGTTCCGCTTCACTGCCACGTGAACGAATGAGTTCATATACCCGTTCGACGTTCGTTCCGTAGCGTTGGATGAGCCATGTCGTCTCGTCTGGCGAGAGACCGAGGGCTTCTCCTTTCGGTTGTTGCTCTTTCAAGTAGCGGGCGAATCCTTTACTACCATCTTTATGTCCGCCGCCAAGTAAGATATGACGCGTCCGTGATTCAAGATAGATCCGGTCTTCTTCTTTTTTGAATTGTTCGGCGACCATATTGATGATGCGTTCCGCCATTTTCCGGTAACCGGTTAGTTTACCACCAGCAATCGACATCAAGCCGGATTTCGAGACGAAGATTTCATCCTTACGAGACAGTTCACTCGGATCTTTGCCATCTTCATGAATCAATGGACGGAGACCAGACCAAGTCGACTCGACGTGCTCCGGACGAAGCTCGATATTGAACATATCATTTGTCGCTTTTAAGATATAGTCGCGGTCTTCTTCCGTGACACCAGGCTCGAGAATGTCACCTTTATAGTTCGTGTCGGTTGTTCCGACGTAGGTTTTCCCTTCGCGTGGGATTGCGAAAATCATCCGTCCGTCTGAGACATCAAAATAAACGGCTTGACGGAGCGGGAAATCAGCTTGATCGATGACAAGGTGAATCCCTTTTGTCAGGTGGAGCGACTTACCAGATTTTGAACCATCTTGTTCACGTAATTCATCAACCCATGGACCCGTCGCATTGATGATTTTTTTCGCCCGAATCGTATACGTCCGGTCTGTTAAGAGGTCACGGACTTCGACGCCGACAGCTTTCCCGTTATGATAGACGAGTGATTCTGCTTTCGTATAGTTGACGGGACGCCCTCCATAACTGATAGCGGATTTTAGGACCTCCATCGTCAAGCGAGCATCATCCGTTTTGTATTCCACGTAGCGCCCGCCACCGACGAGGTGTTCTGAGCGCAGGAGTGGTTCATAACCGAGTGTTTCTTCTTTTGATAACATCGTTCTGCGTTCATTGCGTCGTACACCAGCGAGTTGGTCGTAGACACGTAAACCGATAGAAGTTGAAAAACTTCCGAATGTTCCCCCTTCGACGAGCGGTAACATCATCCATTCCGGTGTCGTGACGTGGGGCGCATTCTCATAGACGATTTCCCGCTCTTTTCCGACTTCTGCGACGAGCTTGATTTCGAATTGTTTGAGGTAACGCAGTCCCCCGTGAACGAGTTTCGTTGAGCGACTTGATGTGCCTTCAGCAAAGTCTTGCATTTCGATTAAACCGGTACGCATACCGCGGCTTTGTGCGTCGAGCAAAATCCCGGCGCCCGTGATTCCGCCCCCGATGACTAATACATCGAGCAGTTCTTGTCCCATCTCTTCTAACCATGCCGTGCGTTCTGTACTTGAAAACATGAATAGTTCCCCCTGTTCGTTATGAATTGGATTGAATTACTCTACTGATATCCATGTACCCTCTTTTGCACTCTTTTGAGCATAATCAATGATTTTCATGACAAATAACGCTTGTTCTGTCGTCACGACGAGCGGAATTTCGTTTCGGATTGCCCGTGCAAGATCCGTGTAATACGTAGAAGCCGGTTTTAAGAAAGGGCGTTCTTCAGGTGGTTGTTCCGGAAGGCCGAATGTATAGGTCGCATTCTCCGTATCGACCATGTCAACGAAATAACTTGCTTTCGTTCCGTGCACGCTCAAAGAACGTCCAGACATCGGAACGAGCGAACCGATGTGAAGAATCGCACGCCGTGTTCCGAAGGCGAGAATGAGGTGCGTATAATCGTCAACCGGACCGTCGATCCGCTGAATCGTTTGGTCACAAAAGACACGATCCGGTCGTTCTCCGAATAAAGTCAGAGCCTGATCGATTAAATGCGATCCTAAATCGTACAAGAGACCGGCACCGGGCACGTCCTGTTCCCGCCAGCGTTCACGGACGGTCGGACGGTAGCGGTCATAATGGGCTTCGAACGTCTGAACGTCGCCGAGCTGATCGGTCCGGACGAGTTCCAGTAGCGTTTCGAAGTCTTTTTTGTAGCGACGATTATGATAGACTGTCAGTAAGCGATTTTGTTGACGAGACAGTTCAGTTAATCGTTCTGCTTCAGCGAGCGTCACGGTAAACGGTTTTTCGACGAGAACATGGCAGTCTGCCTCTAACGCAAGGCGTGCGAGAGGATAATGCTCAGAATTCGGTGTCGCGATGACGACGAGATCGATCGTTTCCTCGGCGAGTAATGTTTCGAGCGATGGATATACAGGCACGTTTGGGTAGCTTTTTGCAACTGCATCCGGACGACTCGACTGAACAGCAATGAGCTGATAATCAGGCGATGTAATATAGGGGGCATGCAGGTGTTCTCCGGCAAGACCAAATCCAACTAAAGCAGTACGAATCATAAGGACACTTCCTTTTCGGTTAGTCCCTTCAATTTAGCACAAGTGAGGTGAAGAAGATGATTACAGAACAACATGTCATTGAAAAAATGCGGCAGACGATGGCAAAAATCGAGCAGACGAGCGGTACGGCGCAAGTCGAGCAACTGGCGACAATGAAAGCATACTGTGAGCTGTTGCTTGAGCAACCGGGCATACCGGCAGCAAACGTCTTGCGTTCACAGACAGCTCCGGCAGCAAAACCGGACGTCGATCCGATGCTCGCACGCTTCATGGGCGTTGCACAAGAAGATGAACAAAAAGGTCCGTCATTGCTCGATTTTTGACTAGATACGTAACTTTTTGGGAATAGAAAAGACAGACAAGCCAGAGGGGGAAACAGTATGAAAACAGCAATCATCATTGGAGCAGGTCCAGGAAATGGTGTCGAAATCAGTAAACGATTCGGGAAAGAAGGCTTCCAAATCGTTTGTGCAGCGCGAACGCAAGACACACTTGCTGCTGTCGTCACGGAATTGAAAGAGCATGGGGTCGAAGCAGTCGGTGTCGAGTGTGACGCATCACGCCGAACGGATATCGCATCACTTGTCGAATGGACGAAGGAACAATACGGACAAGTCGACGTCCTTGTCTACAATGCATCGATTCTGCATCAGTCATCGGTTCTCGACGTCTCAGCAGAACAAATCACGAAAGAATTTGAAATCGACGTCCTCGGGGCACTCGATGCTGCGCAGCTCGTCGCACCGGACATGGTGGAACGAAAAGACGGCGCCATCTTAATCACAGGTGGCGGGGCTGGAATTCATGCGATTAAATCATTACCCGGATTATCGATTGGAAAAGCGGGTGTCCGTCAATTGACACACATGCTGCATGACACGCTAAAAGAAAATAACGTTTACGTCGGGACGGTCACGATTGCAGGAGAAGTGAAGCGGGGGACGGCGCTCGATCCGGCGAATGTCGCTGAAGCCTTCTACACACTGTATTCGAACCGGACGGATGTCGAAAAAGTCTTGTCTGCAGAATGAAACAGTTAATCGTCTACTACGATGGTCTCTGTCCACTCTGTCAAAAATCGAAACGGCTGCTTGAACGGATTGATTGTTTTCAGCAGTTGACGTTTTCCGATGCGCGACGGATGCCGGTGGAACAACAACCGCGATTGCTCGAACGGATGCATGTCGAAACCGAGCGAGGGGTCCGGTACCCGGGAATTGAAGGAATTCGTCTGTTGACGAAAACCTTGCCAGTCCTTTTACCTGCCTCTCCAGTGGTCTCGTTAGCGATTGTTTTACGAATCGGAGCACCGCTCTATGACCAAGTCGCGAAAAATCGCGTCATTCCGATGAGCTGTACGACGGAGTGTTCCATCAACTAATACATGTAGCGAAGCGCCGACGCAAGCAAGGTCGGCGTTTTTGAATGGACGGGCTCACTAACAAAAAGGAGGAGCATGATGAAGTTTTGGATGAAGGCATTGATGCTAGTCGGACTCGTATTCAGTACAGGGTGTGCCTTAGAGGCAGATCCGGAAACAGAAACGAAGTTCGGTATCGCACAACCGGATGATACAAAAGCCACACAAGTGACCGTCGAGCGGGTCGTCGACGAGGATACAATTAAAGTCCGGTTACCGGATGGGAAGATTGAAGACGTCCGTTTTTTGTTAATCGATACGCCAGAAACGGTAAACCCGGAAAAACCGGTTCAACCGTTCGGACCGGAAGCTTCAAGCTTTACGAAAGACCTCTTACCGAAAGGGAGCGAGATCGTCATCGAGCGAGATCACTCAAAGGCGGATCGTTACGGTCGTCTCCTAGCGTACGTCTGGATTGATGGCAAGATGGTTAATCAAGAGCTGTTACGTCAAGGGCTTGCGCGTGTCGCCTATGTGTACGAACCGGATACGCGGTATGTCAAAACGTTCGAAGACATTGAACTAGAAGCAAAAGCAGCGAAAAAAGGCATTTGGGAAACGGAAGGCTATGCGACGAATCGTGGATTTGACGAAACGGTCTTGACGAAGGAATCGACTTCTTCGGCAAAAGGTCAGTGTGAAGACATCAAAGGAAATATCAACCGGCAAGGGAACAAGATTTATCATGTCAAAGGCGGTCGTTCGTACGAGGACGTCAAGCCAGAGGAAATGTTCTGTAGCGAACAGGAAGCGAAACAAGCGGGCTTTCGACGCGCTGCGAATTAATGATGCACGCCCCATGAGAGTTTGTCCTTTATTGCCTGAAGGGGCCGATGTTAAAGGCGCTTCAAACTCAAACTTTATGACGGACGGTTCCGTCCTGTACGCACGAAACGCCGATGATCCCATTTTTCATGGAATCATCGGCGTTTTTTAAACGGTCTGCATGTCCGCCTCGCCCGAGGGAAGCAACGAGTAAAGACGCGTATCTCCCGATAGCACGTTGTCCACAGTCTGAGACACCCTAACAGGTGCCTGCTGTTTGTGGTTACTCCCTTTTATTCTGAAGGCGGGGAGGGTTTATAATGCGGAATTTGATCATCCTCATCAAAGGCAATCGTGACGTCGGTCACGCCTTTTAAAATCCGGATTTGCAGTTCGAGACGGTCTTTGATGTCATCGGCTTGCGCGATTGTCATGCCACGGTCGACTTCGATTTCAAGATCAACGTGGAAATGATCGCCCTCTTTGATGACTTCAAGTTTTTCGATATCACGGACATCTTTATCACGGAGTAAAATCTCTGCGATTTTTGCCGTCAAGACTTCATCACTTTCACCGAGCGCACCGGCTGCATTTTGGATGAAGACGTTATAGACGACGTAAAACATCATCAATCCGATTAAAACAGAAGCAATCCCTTCTGCTTGATAAAACGATGTATAGTGCGAAATGAGAACAGCGATAATGGCGATGAGACCACCCAGTGTCGCAACTAAGTCTTCCATAAAGACGAGGCGCGTCGCTGGTTTTGCTTGTCCAAGCTTCGAAAAACTTTCGCGAACGAGCGTGAATCCACGCGATTTCAGACCGGTTTCATGAGCGATTTCAATCATGGCTTTATAAAAGACACCCATTTCAAGGAAAACGCCGATTCCGAGCGCTGTTAAAATGATCCACAGTCCGCTTGTTTCTTCTCCTGGAGCATGTAGAATATGCAACACGCCCTCACGGATCGTCTCATACGCTAAAATGGCGACGACGATAATTGCTGCGAGCAGGACGAGATTGACGAGTCGGCCGAATCCATTCGGGAATCGTTTTGTTGGTGCTTTTTTACTTAACGCAGATCCGACATAAACGAACATTTGATTGGCAGCATCACCGATCGTATGCATCATTTCTGCGAACATGGCGATGTTACCGGTTAAGATATAAGCGATGAATTTAATAATGGCAATAATCGTATTGACGATAGCGGCAGCTAAAGCAGATTTATTACCACGCCTCATTAGTGAGAAAAAGTTGGCCATAGTGTGATCCTCTCCTTTTAAAAAAGCAGGAAAGCGGAATTAACCGCGTCCTGCTTGGAATGATGGATAAAGTGACATACCGCCGTCTGCAAATAGTGTGATGCCGGTCACGTAACTGGATTCGTCAGAAGCAAGCCATGCAGCGACAGCGGAGATTTCTTCCGGTTTACCAATGTTGCCCATTGGAATCATGCTTTCGACTTCTTTACGTTGTTCCGGGTCTTCAAATTTCTCTGCATTGATTGGTGTGTTGATCGCTCCCGGCCCAATCGCATTGATTCGAATTCCTTTTGGTGCATATTCCATTGCGAGCGTCTGCGTCATCAGTTTGACGCCACCTTTACTTGCCGCATAGTGAACAAATGTTGGCCATGGAATGATTTCGTGAACGCTCGACATATTAATGATGTTTCCCTTAATGTCGTTCTCGACAAAGTATTTCAAGGCTTCACGTGCTCCGAGGAATGAACCGGTTAAGTTGACATCGATGACTTTTTGCCAGTCTTCGAGGGACATTTCGTGCGATGGTGATGGCATTTCGACACCGGCATTGTTGACGAAGATATCGAGTCGACCAAAGTGGTCAACTGTTTCTTTAACAAGACGAATCATATCGTCCTCTTTTGATACATCTGCTTGAATCGTAATGGCTTCTCCACCGGCTTGCTTGATTTCTTCTGCAATCTGATCTGCTTCTTCCGGATGGCTCCGATAGTTGATGACGACCTTTGTGCCTTCTTCCGCGTAACGACGGACGACGGCTTCACCAATCCCCATTGAACCGCCTGTGACGATAGCTACTTTTCCAGTTAAACTGTTATACATGAAAATCGACTCCTTTAAAAGTTATTGTTTCGTAAATCCGATCATGATACCGCCCGCTACGACGAGGATACAGCCGATGATAACGAACGTCATTTCTTTTTTCGTTTTTGCTTCTTTCAAGAACAGGACGCCACCGATTGTCGAGATGACGACACCGGTTTGCGATAACGAAAAGCTTGTTGCGACGCCGACACGTGCCGTTGCGAAGAGCAGGGCGATGTTACCGACAGCCCACATGATACCGGCAAGGCCATTTGTGAACGTCTGTTTCGCAAACAAATTCCCTTTGCGTAATGAAAGTAAAATGGCGCTGACGACCATCCCGATTGCTTGTGGTAAAACGGCTTCCCAACCATTGATGTTGAACCAACGGGCGATGACGACATAGCCGACATAACCAATCGTCGAGATGACGAGTAGAAGCAATCCTTTTCCGATGTTTTCATCCTTCTTGCTCTTATCTTCTTTATACGATGTAAAAGCAGCACCGGCGACAATCAGTACTAAAGCGCTAATTCCAAGAATAAGTGCGGATGTATTTGACCATTCACCAAAAGCGAGGACGCCAAACAATGATGTTCCGACGAGTTGCATCCCGGTCGAAATCGGCATCGTTTTCGAAACACCCATTTGTTTAAAAGCAGCAAATTGGTTCATTTGACCAAGTGCCCAAAAAGCACCGGAGAAAAGACCGGCAATCCAGGCTGTCATTGACAGTTCTGGACTGATGAATAAGAACGTCACGAGGGCGAATGCTAACGCACCGAGTGTTGTCCCGATAATTTGTTGTTCTGTTGAACCGCCGATTTTTGAAACGACGAGAGGCAACGTCCCCCACATCAATGCAGGAACGATGGCAATTAAAATATCAATCAAGTGATTCACCTCTTCCATTTGTTCTATCTACTTGAAGATGTACCCCGGGAATCCCGACGAAAAACCTCTAATGGGTAACGAATATTATCTTAAAATAAAAAACGCCCCACGAATGGGACGTGAAAATTATTATTTAAAGGGTTCATCAGCGATGCGGACGATGTGTCGTCCGATTCGTCGAGCGTTCCAGAGGGCGACGACAGCAATCGTTAAAGAAATTCCCATCAAGTCATACTGGCTTAAAAAATAGCCACCATAACTGACAGGTAAGCTGACGATTCCGACGAGCGAACTGGTCCACTGACGAATTTTAAGCGATTCCATGTTCGCGACGCGTGAGAATTTTTGCTGTTCGAATAACCGCCAGCGTGTTGGTTCACTGAGGGCATCATTGACTAGGCGAGGAAAGGCGAGAAGTCGTGCGCCGTAAGACCCTGCAATCTGTAAGTAACGATTCTGGTTTTTCCCTTCTTCGTCCAGCCAACGGCGGACCATCGGTTTCGCGAGTTCAAGCAAGTTTATTTTTGGTGAGAGGATTTGCAGGATACCAAGGATCGTCGAAGCGGCACGACCGAAAAAGGCAAACTCGGCCGGTAATTGAATCGGTTCATTCCGAACGAGTAATTCAATATCAGACAGTACTTTTTCAATTAATTTCGTATCGACGTTCTCCATATCGCTTTCAAGGTAAAAGTTGACGGCTTTTTCAATCGCCTGGCGGATATTTTGTTTGTTGGCGTTCGGTAATAAGAAACGTAAGTCTTCCAAACCGTCGACGATTGCATCGTAATCGAGTGTGACGAACGACTGTAAGATTCCTTGAATCGCCCGCATATCGTCCGGGGTCGTCGCACCGATCATCCCGAAGTCGAGCAGGACGATTTTTCCGTCTGCCTGGACGAGGACGTTGCCGGGGTGGGGATCGGCATGGAACTTCCCACCGAACAGCAACTGTTCGCCCGCATTCAGGAAGAGGTTACGCGCGAGTTCGTCACGATCGATTTGATGTTCTGCTAAAAACTCGAGGTCCGTGATCCGTGTACCGTCAATCCACTCCATCATCAAGACGCGATTCGTACAGTGTTCTTCATAATAGTCTGGAATGTAGATGACAGGGTTCGTTTCATACATCTTTTTAAAGTAGAGACCATTTTTTAATTCGGTCCGATAATTCAGTTCATCTCCGATGACGAAGACCATTTGGCGATAAAGACTTTGGAGGTCAGTCGATTTATTGAGTGACGTCCGCCGAAGCATCGCGATGACGAGACGCATCGCGCGGAAATCCGTTTTAATGATTCGTTCGATGTTAGGACGCTGGACTTTGATTGCGACTTTTCGCCCGTTCGATTTGAGTGTCGCACTATATACTTCTCCGATCGAAGCAGATGCGATGGGGCGAGGACTGATATTATCGACGACGTCTTCGATCGGCATGCCCCAGTCTTCCTCGATGATTTTTCGAGATTCCCCGAGTTTGCTCGATGGGACCTTATCGACGAGTTCAGTTAACTCCATTAAAACGGTTGGTGGGAATAAGTCGGCACGAATCGATAAAAACTGCCCGAGTTTAATCAGGAGTCCTTCGAGACGCAGTGCTTTCTTCTTATAATCACGCGCAATCGTGATCATGATGCGCTCGAATTCTTCAGTATTCGTTCCTGGTCGGTTTTTCCGGGTGAATCGATAGATAGTCCAAATATAACGAGCGAACATCGTCACGATGACGAAAATCCGGTAGAGCGCCCAACGTTTCATACGGTCACCTAGCTTCCTGTACAGTTTGTTTCAGTATAGGTTACTTTACCTAAAAACGTCACTTACAAACGGCTGAAAAAAGAATCGTAAAAATAAGGTGGACGCGACGCAAAAAGAGAGTATAGTAAGTAATGGAATTTCAATGTGGAAAGGTGAAATGTGTGCATGTCCTGGGACTTATTAAATATCATCGGAACGGTCGCATTTGCGATGAGTGGCGCGATCGTCGCGATGGAAGAAAAATATGATTTGTTTGGGGTTTGGTTATTGGCATTGATTACGGCGTTCGGAGGCGGTGCAATCCGGAACTTGTTGATTGGTGTACCCGTCTCGGCACTTTGGTCGCAAGGCGGATTGTTCTTGATCGCGATTTTAGTCGCATTATTAATCTTTGTTTTACCACAATTATTTTTACCACATTGGTCACGGTGGGGCGTACTCGCCGATGCACTCGGTTTATCCGCATTTGCGATCCAGGGTGCACTCATGGCATCTGCAAAAGGCTTACCTCTTTCAGCAACGATTTCAGCAGCTGTTTTAACGGGTGTCGGCGGTGGTGTCATCCGGGATTTACTTGCCGGACGCAAACCGCTTGTCCTGCATAAGGAAATCTATGCGATGTGGGCCGTCATGGCCGCGCTCGTCATCGATCGGTTCCAACTGACGAATCCTCTGCATTTGTTCACATTACTGGGACTCATTACGATTTTACGTATGCTATCTTATTATTATGAATGGAATTTACCGGCACGACGTTTAGGGGGAGAATGACATGAAAGTATTGATTATGATTGGTTCTTTATCGATGATGGTAGCGGTCGCACTCGGTGCGTTCGGAGCGCATGCGCTAAAAGATATGTTATCTGAGCGGATGCTTGCGAACTGGCAGACGGGTGTCCTCTATCAGATGGTGCACTCACTTGGGATTTTGGCACTCGGTGGCATGTTACTGAAAGTTTCGATTTCACAATTTTCGCTTGCAGGTTGGTTGATGCTCGCCGGAATCGTCTTCTTCTCCGGCAGCTTATATGTCATGGCGCTGACAGGGATTACAAAACTCGGTGCAATCACACCGATTGGCGGCGTTCTGTTCATCGCAGCATGGATTTTTGTCGCGATTGGTGCGTATAAGGGATTATGATCCATCGACTGACTTGAAAGTTGGTCTTTAAACGAAAATATGGGAGTGGATTTTATATCCACTCTCTTAGAATGTAGACAACGTGATAGCGGGAGTTAAAAGCGTCTTTTTTCGTTGCTTTCCTCGGGCGAGACGCAAGCCGTTGCTCCTTGATCCTAGCGGACAACGAGCAGGGTCTTGCCTGCCTCTGAAAATGCGTTGAACACGCACTTTTTCCCGTAGGAGTCAACGAAACGTGACGCTTTTTATAGGAATACCTTGAGGGAAATCCAGGCATGCAGACAGTTTAGAGCGCAGTCCGTCTCGAATCGCTTTGAAGACGAAGCAAGACAGGGAAGCACGAACGAATTGCCTCCCGATATCGCATGTTCAAAGTTTGTCTACACACTGGGAGTGGATGTATATCCCCTCTCTTTTTTTTGTCTTTTTACGACGATTACGCCATCGAAATAAAAAAATCGGTCAAGAGACATCACTGCCTCTTGACCGATTACGATTGAAGCAACTGCCTCAATGCTTTATTGGTTGTGTTTTATTTAGCTTCGATAATGCTTGCTCATAGCGATCCAGTACACGTTGTGCGACTGGCTTTAGCTCTTTTGAAAGCACAGCGAATTGCAACTCACGCGATCGCGTTGACCGGTTCATAGCATTCCCCATGATCATTCCTCCTTAACGTATAAAACGTACATCTTTTATGGCCGCAAAGAGTATATTCCCATAGGGTTTTTCTATGAAACGTCTTTTAGCATATTAAAGCGCGAAATGTGTTTCGAGCTCGCTTGACTCAAGACGGTTGCCGATGAAGAACTCACCGAATTCACCGTATTTTGCACTCACTTCGTCAAAACGCATTTCATAGACGATTTTTTTGAACTGGAGGATATCATTCGCGAACAAGGTGACGCCCCATTCCCAATCGTCAAAGCCAGTTGATCCACCGATAATCTGTTGAATCTTCCCAGCGTAGCTCCGTCCGATCATACCATGACGGTACATGAGCTCTTTCCGTTTCTCCATCGAAAGCGTGTACCAGTTATCGCCATCGCGACGAGATTTACTCATCGGATAGAAACAGATGTGCTTCGATTTTGGCAAGATTGGATAGAGACGGTCGCGTACATACGGGTTCTCATACGGGTTCCCTTCGCCAGATCCACGGTATGTGCCGAGTTCGACGACGGAGACATATGAATACGTCGGGATGAGATAGTCATATAAGTCGAGTTTTTGCATCTTCACTTCGACGGCTTGGATGTCTTCCATTGTCGGACGAAGGACCATCAAAACGAGATCTGCTTTTTGACCGATGATCGTATAGAGGGCATGACTGCCTTCTTTTTGTTCTTCGACTTGTCCGAGCTCAGCTAAGAACGTTTGGAACTCGTTGATCATTTTCGTCCGGACAGTTGTTTCGACTTGTTTTAAGCGCGACCAGTCAATCCGGCGGAAATCATGTAATGTATACCAACCGTCGAGTGTTTCGGCGGCTTGCTGTGTAGCAGTTGGTTCTGATGTTTGATGTTCCATGAAAAAACCTCCTGAAATCTATAATGAAAAGTACATTCTCCATTGCTAATCTTATCATAGATCGGACAGTTCATCGCAACAAAACAACCGTCTCTCATTAGGGGTAGAGACATGAAGTAACACGAATCGGGGTATGAAGTAAAAGGGTGTGATGAAACGCGTTAAGCGCCTTCTGTACTATTCCTAGAAATAACTGTAATAGTGATGAAATTCCGCTCCGTGTAATGGGTAAAAGAAGTTTTTTGCAAATTGTTTTAATAACGAAACAGAACTGTGTATAATGAACGATGGAATGTATAAGGAATAGAAACCGACACTTGATTGACATAAAAGGAGAGAAAATCATGCAATTATTCGAAATGCTTGAGACAAAAGTAAAAGCACACCAACCATCAATCGTTTTCCCAGAAGGAATCGACGCACGTGTTCTTGGTGCTGCTGTCCGCCTGAAAAAAGATGGTCTCGTCACACCAGTCGTTATCGGACCACGCGTGAAGATTGAAGAGACGGCGTCGGCGAACGGAATCGACGTAACGGATCTTGAAACAATCGACCCGGCTTCGTACGATGCGATGGAAGAACTTGTTGCTTCATTCGTCGAGCGCCGTAAAGGAAAAGCGACAGAAGAACAAGCACGTGAAGTCATCTTAAAGGACGTCAACACATTCGGAACGATGCTCGTGCATACAGGTAAAGCAGAAGGTCTCGTCTCGGGTGCGATGCACGCGACTGGCGATACAGTCCGCCCGGCACTTCAAATCATCAAAATGCAAGAAGGCTATAAGAAAACATCGGGTGTCTTCATCATGGTTCGTGATGATGAGCAGTATGTCTTCGCTGACTGCGCAATCAATATCGCACCTGACGCAAACGACTTAGCAGAAAATGCGATTGCATCAGCTAAAACAGCAAAAACATTCGGCATCGAGCCGAAAGTGGCATTGCTCAGCTTCTCGACAAAAGGTTCAGCAAAATCACCTGAAACAGAACGCGTCGTCGAAGCAACACGTCTCGCAAAAGAACGTGCGCCTGAACTTGCAATCGATGGAGAGTTACAGTTTGATGCAGCGTTCGTCCCGAGCGTCGCAAAATCAAAAGCACCAGAATCAGATGTTGCAGGTCAAGCCAACGTCTTCATCTTCCCAAGCCTTGAGTCAGGAAACATCGGCTACAAAATCGCACAACGTCTTGGTGGATTCGAAGCGATCGGACCGATTCTCCAAGGTCTCAACAAACCGGTCAACGATCTTTCACGTGGATGTAACGAAGAAGATGTCTACAAACTTGCGATCATCACGGCAGCTCAAGCAGTTGAAGCAAACGCATAAAACGGAAAAGTCTTTACTTTTTCAGAGAACATCGTAAAATGAAACACATCATGCACGAATCATAAACGTATAGCAACGCTCGTATAATAGTGGGAATTGGCCCACGAGTCTCTACCGGATCGCCGTAACGATCCGACTACGGGTGGTGAGTTACTGCTCTCTTTTTTGGCGTACAGTGGCTGCCCCCGGGGGTAGCGCTGTACGTTTTTTTTCGTCAATAAAGGAGAACTCAGCTATGAAACGTTTAGAAGAAATGATTAACAAAGAAGGAATCGTCCTGTCCGATCAAGTCTTGAAAGTCGATGCATTCCTTAACCATCAAGTCGATCCGACATTGATGTGGGAAATTGCTTATGAATTCATGAATCAGTTTCAAGACGCAGGCATTACGCGGATTTTAACGATTGAAGCAGGTGGAATCGCACCGGCGATGATGACGGCGCTTCGTCTCGGTGTACCGATGGTCTATGCACGAAAAACGAAGTCGCTGACGTTAAACGAAGGAACGATTTCAGCAGAAGTCTACTCGTTTACGAAACAGCAGACGAGTACGATCACAGTCGCTGAAAAGTACTTACAGCAAGGTGAACGTGTGCTGATCATCGATGACTTTTTAGCGAACGGGGAAGCGGCGTTCGGTCTTGCTAAATTAGTCGAGCAGGCAGGAGCAGAAGTCGTCGGTATCGGAATCGTGATCGAAAAATCATTCCAACCGGGGCGAGAGAAGTTACTTGATGCAGGATTCCGTGTTGAATCGCTCGCGCGAATTGAAAAATTAGAGAACGGGAAAGCGACGTTCGTCCGCTCGGTGAACGTATGAAATCCTTATCGAATTTTAAAGCGGCAGGGCTCGGACTCCAACATGTCCTCGCCATGTATACAGGAGCAGCCATCGTTCCGTTGATCGTCGGCAGTGCAATCGGACTATCCGGAGAAGGCCTCGCGTATCTTGTCGCGATTGACCTATTCATGTGTGGAATCGCGACGTTACTCCAAGTGTTCGTCACGAAGTATACCGGTGTCGGACTGCCGGTCGTGCTCGGATGTACGTTCACGGCAGTCGGACCGATGATTGCGATCGGTAGCATGCAGGGCATCACGGCGATTTACGGCGCATTAATCGCAAGCGGCATCATCATTTTATTGATTTCCGGACTCTTTAGCCGGATTGCGATTTTATTTCCACCGGTCGTGCTCGGATCCGTCGTGACGATCATCGGAATATCACTCATTCCGGCAGCCATCAATGATATCGGTGGTGGACAAGGCGTTCAAGATTTTGGTGACTTCCGATACCTCGGTCTCGCCGGATTAACGATTACTTTAATCTTGATTTTGAATCGTTACGGCACCGTTTTTTCGAAGGCAGCGGCTGTCTTGATTGCGGTACTCATCGGAACACTTGTCGCGTTCGGCATGGGGATGATTGATTTTAGTCCAGTCTCTGACGCCTCGTGGTTCCAAATGATTACACCGTTTTACTTTGGTGCACCGACGTTTAATATCACGGCGATTTTGACGATGACGCTCGTTGGTCTCGTCTCAATGGTTGAATCGACAGGCGTCTTCTTGACGCTTGGTGAAATCACGGATAAAAAACTCTCGAAGCAAGACTTAGCACGCGGTTACCGGGCAGAGGGTGCTGCGACAATCATCGGCGGGATTTTCAACAGTTTTCCATACACGACCTACAGTCAAAATGTAGGGCTTGTTCAACTAACGGGCGTTAAAACAAGAAAAGTCATCATCTTTGCCGGGTTGTTTTTAATCATCCTCGGTTTCTTGCCGAAAGTCGCCACCTTTACGACACTGATTCCGAAACCAGTCCTTGGTGGGGCAATGCTCATCATGTTTGGGACGGTCGCAGCAAGCGGAATTCGAATTCTGTCTCGCGTCGACTTCGCAAAAAACGACCACGTCTTGACAGTCGCCTTATCGCTTGGCGTCGGACTCGGCATCAGTATGAACCCAGCGATCGTATCCGGTTTACCGGAACAAATCCGCGTCTTGACGGATAGCCCGATTGTCGCCGGTTCGTTGACGGCATTGCTTCTCAATGGTTTGTTCCGTTTGGCTGATCGCAAGCAGCGTACAGAAGACGAACAATTCGCAAAAGCTGAGTAAATAGTAGAACGATTGTGTTACGAGCAGACCTGCATCTTCGGATGGAGGTCTCTTTTTTGTATGAGACGACGTTACACAAATCAGAATATTTCGAGTATGGGAAGAAAGTGGTAAATCTCACTTGAAAACGTTTACAAATCAGACACCTCTTCTTTATACTGACAACGTAGCAGTTTGGGGAACTGCTAAGAACGATAGAGAGACAGGAAGGACGTCGTACAAATGAAGCAACAGACAGAGCTAAATCGGGGACTGGAAGAGCGTCATATTACGTTGATGTCGCTGGGGGCGGCAATCGGTGTTGGACTTTTCCTAGGCTCGGCAAAAGCCATTCAGTTGGCAGGACCAGGGATTCTGATTGGTTATTTAATCGGCGGTATCATCATCTTCATCATCATGCGGGCACTTGGGGAGCTCGCGGTACGTGAACCGGTGGCGGGAAGCTTTGCTGAATACGCCCGGAAATATGTCAGTCCACTCGCTGGATTTTTGACCGGGTGGAATTATTGGCTTCTGTGGATTTTTACATGCATGGCAGAAATCACAGCAGTCGGAATTTATATGCAGGAATGGTTCCCGCAGTCGGAACGCTGGATTTGGGCGCTTGCAGCATTACTACTTATGACGAGCATTAATTTCATTGCCGTCAAATTTTATGGCGAATTCGAATTTTGGTTCGCCTTGATTAAGATCGTCGCGATTGTCGCGATGATTATTCTTGGGACATTGACGATTGTCGTCGGACTTGGCAACGGAGGCACACCGGTCGGGATTTCTAATCTTTGGTCGCATGGTGGATTCCTGCCAAACGGATTCGGGGGCGTCCTGCTGGCGATGCAAATGGTCATGTTTGCGTTTTTAGGCATTGAAGTGATTGGGGTCACAGCTGGGGAAGCTAAAAATCCGAAGAAAACGATTCGGAAGGCGGTCAACAACGTCTTTTTACGCATCTTGATTTTCTACATTGGTGCGCTGTTCGTCATCTTGTCGATTTATCCATGGGATCAAGTCGGACAAAACAACAGTAGTCCGTTCGTCTTATTGTTTCAGCAACTGGGTATTCCGGCAGCTGCCGGAATCATCAACTTCGTTGTACTGACAGCAGCTTTATCGTCATGTAACTCGGGGATTTTCTCGACGGCACGGATGATGATGAACCTGGCACAGAACGAAGAAGCACCAAAACGATTCGCAAAGATTTCCAAAAACGGTGTTCCGGCAATCGCAACGATTCTTTCAGGAATCGCGCTGCTCGTCGGCGTCGCCTTAAACTACTTCTTACCGGAAAACGTTTTTGCGATCGTGACGAGTATCGCGACGTTCGGAGCCGTCTGGACATGGGCGATGATTTTGATTTCGCAAATGCGGGCTCGGAAAGTCTATGGTACGGCAGAATTCGGCGTTCCATTTTTCCCGGTCGCGAACTACATCGCCTTGCTCGCACTGGCTGGCGTCATCGTCTTGATGGCGTTTGATGCCAGTACGCGCATTGCGCTCATCGTCGGACCACTTTGGTATGTGATTTTGATTGCGGTCTACTATGCGCGGGGGATGCATAAGCAGACACGACGCTCGTTCGACCGGGCATCAGGGGAATGAATCAGGGAGACCGGCTTCGGCCGGTCTCTTTTGTTCTGTTTCGACGTCAGTTTTGCTACACTGAACAAAGATGAAACAAGAGGAGGAACTTACGATGAAAACAATCCATGTCGATGAGTTACAAGAAAAGCTTGAAGCCGGTGAAGCACTTCACGTCGTGGACGTGCGCGAGCAGGATGAATACGACGCGGGTCATATCCCGAACGTCCGTTTTTTACCGATGTCTGAAATCGGTGAACGCTATACGGAGCTGCAAGAAGGTGAAACGTACTACCTGATCTGTAAAGCAGGTGGACGCAGTGAAAACGTCGGACGTTTCCTCGAACAGTATGGCTATGACATCGTCAACGTCGAAGGCGGGATGATGAACTGGAAGGGCGATCAAGAAGCGTAAAGCGATAGTGTTCTTTTCTCAAACGTTCTGTTCGCGAAGTTATTCCGCATCACTTTATAGGTAGTTCGAGAAGGTAATCCATGAAAATGGATTACCTTCTCAGGCTGTGGACAACGTGCTATCGGGAGATACAGTGTCTTTTTTCGTTGATTTTCTCTGGCGAGGCGCAAGCCGCTGCTCCTTGATCCTAGCGGACAACGAGCAGGGTCTTGCCTGCCTCTGAAAAGTGCGCTAAACATGCACTTTTCCCCGCAGGAGTCAACGAAACGTGACACTTTTTAGGGAATACTGTGACGGAAAGCTGGGCATGCAGGCGGTTTAGAGCGCCGCGATTCGTCTCGTTATCGCATGTTCACGCTTCATAAGAGTTTGTCTGCACGCTGAGAAGGTTATCCATGAAAATGGATTACCTTCTTTTTTATTTAGTTGTGAAAAATGACACGTTCTGACCGATATATAGATTAGAACAACGAGTTTACATATCGGGAAGAGGAGTCGTGTATGGAACAGACAAAAAAACGAACGATTAGCATCAAGCAGAAACTAATTATCACATCTTTGCTCTTATTATTGATTCCATCGTTATTGATTGGTTTTGTTGCATACAATCAAGCGAAACAGAAAATCACAGATCAAATCCTGCAATCTGCGCATGCCGGTGTTGACCGGATGAACGATGAAATCATGAATATCGTCGATCCGATGCGGCGCGATGTTGCTTTCTTTGCAGACCGGATTGATGGAATGCTCTATCAAAAAGGGAAACAGAATTTAGCATTGAAAGAAAAGATGACAGAATATCTCGATACACACCCGCAAGCGGCAAATCTTTATTACGCGACGACAGCAGGGGAGATGGTAATTTACCCAGAACAATCCTTACCGGATGACTACGATCCACGGGAACGGCCGTGGTATCAGGCAGCGGAAGAAGCCGGTGGGAAAGTCGTCATTACTGATCCATACGTCGACGCAGCTTCAGGGAAGATGATGGTCACCCTTTCACAAACGGGTGGTGATGGACGTGGTGTCATTGCTGTCGATGTGGATGTCGATCGAATTTCTGAAATCGCTAAAAAAATTAAAATCGGTCAAGAAGGTTATGTCACGATTCTCGATTCCAATAAGAATTTCGTCACACATCCGACAAAGAAGGCTGGAGAAAAGGCATCAGGAGACTGGGTCACGTCCCTTTATGCCGGGAAAAATGGTCAGTTTTCTTATGAGTTTGAGAATCAAGGAAAGAAAATGGACTATATGACGAACAGTTTGACGGGATGGAAAGTCGCCGGAACACTGTACGATAAAGAAATTACAAATGAAACATCGGGCATTCTTTGGACGACGCTTGCCGTCATCGCTGGAACGTTCTTGTTAGCAGCTGTCTTACTCTACTTTATTCTCCGTTCGATCCTCCGTCCGTTAAGTCGTTTGACGGAAAGTGCCGATCGGATTAAAGAAGGTGATTTGACGGAGCAAGTCATCGTCGAATCCAATGACGAAATCGGTCAGGTGGCCCAAAGTTTTAATGTCATGGTCACATCACTCCGGTCGATCGTGACGAACCTCGATCAATCGATTGGGCAAGTTGCGGCGTCTTCAGAAGAATTGATGGCGAACGCAGCGCAAACGACAGCAGCTTCCGAGCAAATCGCAGGTTCCGTCCAACAGATGGCAGCAGGTGCTGACCACTCGAAACGTCAACTCGAAGGAAACGCTGTATCACTCCAAGCGATTACGTCAGGTGTCATGCGAATCGCAGAGAGTTCGACGAACGTCTCCGAGCTATCACGGGCAACAGCACTCGAAGCAGAAGACGGAACGATTGCGGTCGGGAAAAATGTGACACAGATGAAAGCGATTGATGCATCGGTCGAAAACTTCGGTGAAGTCATTCAATCCTTGGCTCATCGCTCAAACGAAATCGGAAAGATTGTCGATGTCATCAACGGGATTGCAGCCCAAACGAACTTGCTTGCCTTGAATGCAGCAATCGAAGCAGCACGGGCCGGCGAAAATGGCAAAGGATTTGCGGTCGTCGCGAGTGAAGTTCGGAAGCTAGCCGAACAGTCACAAGAGTCGACAAAACAAATTTCGGGCCTGATTACAAACATCAAGCAGGAAACAGAACGGTCGGTTTCCTTGATGAAAGAAGTATCGCATCATACGAAAGCCGGACTTGAGACGACAGAAGATTCAGCGGAACGTTTCAAGAAAATTATGTTACGGACACAAGAGATGACGCCACGAATCGAAGATGTCACAGCGACGGTCGAAGAAATCGCGGCGAACGTCCAAGAAGTGTCGGCTTCGGCAACGGAAATCGCTCATATTGCGGATGAGAATTCGACAGCATCCGAACATGTTGCGACGACGACGGAAGAACAGCTCGGTTCGATGGAAGAAATTTCGCAATCCGCGAAAGCATTGTCGGATATGGCAGAAGAACTACAAGAAATGGTGACGCAATTCCGCGTTTAAACCAGAAGAAGGCGACTACGTCAGCGAAACTGAGCTGGACGTAGTCGCTTTTTTTATTGTGAATTTGCTTGAAGCGATAGGAAAACGGGAAAAATATAAGTGTAGTGTTGAGTCCTAGGAGGTGGAAAGATGGCGCGATTGACAAAGTTGAAAGAATGGCAGGAAGCAGGATTGCTTGATGCAGAAACCGTCGATCGGATTGAAGCGTACGAACACAAACACCAAGTCAAAAAGCGGACGCCCTTACTGTTGATTGTCGGCTTGACGTTTGTCGGCTTGGCCTTACTCAGTTTTTTAGCGGCCAATTGGCAAGTCATTCCGGCATTGGTCAAAATCGGACTCGTTCTTGTCATCATGATCAGTTGTTATGTGCTAGCTGATATTTCCGAACGCCGGACGATTTGGAATCCGGTGGCGTTCCGGATACTCGGGATTCTCGCGTTCCTTGGTGCATTGATTGTCACGGTCCAAAGTTTTCATATGTCGCTTGAAAGCTCATTCATTGCCTGGGTAATCTTTCTTATGGCACTCGGTCATTTTTTCGTTTGGCGTCACGCTGCCTACGCTGTCGTCGCTTTTTTGGCGGGATTGAATATTTTTACGGGAATCGGCAGCTTCGGGAGCGAGTACGCTACGTTTCTCGACTGGACATCATTTGTTTGTTTGATTCTGATATCCGTAGCCTGGTTCTATTTCAGTCAAACGTTTCCATCACTGATTTTTAGCTGGTTGCTCCTCTACTTCGCAGGGTTGGAATTGTTTTTCCTCGTTTCCTACGAAGGTATTCTTTGGCCGATTTGGACTTTATTTTTCCTCGTTCCATTACTGTTACTTGTTCGGGAAGAGCAAAAGCGCCCGCTCCTCTACGCGCTCTATTTAGTCACGGCAGCCATTAACTCACTGGTCTATCTATCTGTCCGCGCAGAAACGACAACTGCTCCGATTTCGCTCGTCGAAACGATTTTACTTGTACTTGCCGCAGCGGCGGTCGGAAGTTTGATTTATGTACGTTACCGTCCGCTCCTTTTCATCGTCCCACTCGGTTTGGTCGGACTCTTATGGTTCGAGGAACAAGCGATCTTGATGGCGATTGTAGTTGAAGTGATGGCATTCGTTTATTTGATTGAGCGAGAACGAACCGGTCATCGTTTACTGATTCCGTTCGTTTATTTCATTGCCGTTCAACTGACGGTTTACTTCATTTATGCTTGGAATCGTCTGAATATGTCACTCTTTTTCCTAGGCGGGGCCTTACTCGTGTTCTTGATTGCCGGTGTGCTCTGGTGGATGCAACGACGTCGTGAAGGAGGTCAGTCGGCATGAAAAAGTACGGGTTTGCGTTTATTCAGACACTGATTGTTTTGCTTGTCGTGCTCAGTTTTTATGCGATTTCGTGGTTCGGAGAGAGTTACCGCTTCCGGGCAGAGCCGTTTGATCCATTTGATCCGATTTACGGGGAGTACGTCATGTTGCAGTATCCAGATTTAAAACCGGATGCTTCTGTCAAACAAGGACTTGTCTACGTTACGTTTATAACGGGGGAAGATGGATATGCAAGAATTGATAAAATCTCGAATGACCGCTTTTTCGGTTCGGTTGCTGGTGAGTATTACGATGAATACGTGACGATTTCTCAGCTGACTCAATATTATGTCGAACAAGGTACAGGGAAAGGGTATGAGGATGCAGAAAAATTAGAAGTCAAAGCCGATGTTTCGCCATGGGGAACCGTTCGGGCGACGGACTTGACAGTACGAAGCGAATAACAATAAACGAGAGGGTGGACCCGCTAGGGGACCATCCTCTCGTTATTGATTTCGTATTCAGTTAAGCAGATTTCTTCGCGTTCTCCCAACGCGGTGAGTTCAGCAATTCAATCCACTTCCGAACGGCCGAGATTGTAATGACGACAGCTAAGATGCCCATCGTGACGGAAAGAATCGTATTGAGGATGCTGAAGCCAGCTGATGCAGGATTCGCGTAGACATTTGCGACCATCCAGATATCAGCGAATGTCACGGTCACAAGCAAGTAGACGAGTGGGATGAACGTCGTTAAGGCATACACTTTTTTATCGGCAATCTTCAAAATGATTGTCGTTCCAATGATTAGTCCGATTGATGCCATCAATTGGTTCGAGACACCGAACAGTGCCCAGATGGAGCCGATGTCACCAGAGAATAAGAGGTAACCCCAGAAGAACGTCCCGAGTGCGCTCGCGAAGATGGCACCTGGAATCCAGTCAATCCGTTTGAGGGGTTTGTAAAATTCTCCGAAGAAATCTTGAATCAAGTATCGGGCGACGCGTGTTCCGGCGTCAATCGCTGTCAAGATGAAGACGGCTTCGAATAAAATGACGAACTGGAAGAAGTAGCTCGCGATTTCCTTGAACCAGGGAATCGCCCGGAAGATGAAGGTCATCCCGACTGCAAGCGATACGGCACCACCTGTTCGACCAGCAAGATCGAGTCCGATTTCACGTGACAATTCATCGAGGTAGACGGTACTCATACCAAGTGTCGCAAACACTTCGGGTGTCGAGTTAATCGCAAAATAATCACCGACTTCGAGTGATGTCGCAGCAATCAATGCCATGACAGCAACCAGACATTCGACGAGCATCGCTCCGAAGGCCACCGGTTTGATATCGCTCCAGCGGTTGATCATCTTTGGGGTCGTCCCGGATCCGACGAAGGCATGGAAACCGGAAATCGCGCCGCAAGCAATCGTAATCGAGATGAACGGCCAGACTGGTCCGGCGATGATGGGACCACCGCCATTGACGAACTTCGTAAAGGCAGGGAAACGAATATCCGGGTTGATGATGAAGACACCGACGATCAATGCGAAAAAGACACCGATTTTCATGAAGCTCGACAGGTAATCACGAGGCGCGAGCAACAACCAAACCGGAAGTGCTGCCGCGAAGAACGCGTAAATCGGCAGAGCAATCGCCAGCTGGCGAGAAGATAAGTCGAACCACGTGCCGATGAACGTATCAGTCAATTGTGGACCAAAGCCGATTGCAGCAAGAATTAACAAGAATCCGACGATGGAAGCAAAGGCGAGGTTGCCGCCTTTTCGTAAGTAAATCCCGACAGCCATCGCAATCGGAATTGTCGAGAAGACGGCGAATGTGCCCCACGGATTATGTTCAAGGGCGTGTAAGACGACCATCGACAGTCCGGCCATCGTAATTGTGATAATGAAGAGCATGGCCAGTCCGGCGCAAAAACCAGCGACTGGACCGAGTTCTTTTTTGGCGACTTCCGATAACGATTGACCATCTTGACGCATCGAAGCGAACAAGACGACCATGTCGTGCACGGCTCCTCCGATGACAGCTCCAATCAATAGCCAGAGCAGACCCGGCAAGTATCCGAATTGTGCTGCGAGAACAGGTCCGACGAGTGGACCGGCAGCAGCGATGGCCGCGAAGTGGTGACCAAACGAAACCCACTTATTTGTCGGGACATAATCTTTCCCGTCCGCTAACTTATGGGCCGGTGTTTCCCGGTCATCCTTGATTTTTAGAACTTTTGCGGCCATGAATGTGCCGTAGAGACGATACGCAATCAATAAAATACAAATGACAGCAATCACAATTGGGGTAGCGCTCACGTGTAGTTCCTCCTTCTCCATAGTGGTATGGAAGAAGTGTAACTTATATGAAAGCGCTTTCTTTATTTTACGAGATGAACGGTCGTTATTTTAGGATGAAGTGTCGGAAATCGGCGATAAACTGAAAAAAGGAAGCACTCAAATTCCGAGTGCCGCCTTTAAAACTTTGACATAGGTCCGACTGACAGGAACATCAATCGTATGAATTTTAATGTTGTAAGCACCGTTGAACCAAGGCTCGATGGCATCAATTGAGGAGAGGTTGACGAGGTAGGACCGGTGGACACGAAGGAATCGATGTTCAACTAATTTTCGCTCGAGTTCTTGTAACGTGTCATTCGATTGATAGGTTTGTTGGCGCGTGACGATGTTCGTTTTTCCACCCTCTGCGACGATGTAATCGATGGCATCTGGAGATAACAACTTTAATTGTTCACCAGACTCGACGGCGAGTCGTTCGATTCGGGGTGACTTTTTTAGCGGTTGTCGAATGACCTTTTCAAGCGCTCTTGTAATCCGGACGGGGTCGTAAGGTTTTAAAATGTAGTCATAGGCATTGAGCTCAAATGCTTCAAGCGCATGTACATCGTAAGCCGTTACGAAGAGAATCGCCGGGGGACGCGGCATCGACTGAAGTCGTTTAGCGAGGTCAAGGCCACTCCCGTCCGCGAGTTCGATGTCGAGGAAGACGATATCTGGTTGCAGTGTTCGGATGAGTTGTTCGGCTTCTAGTATACTCGCACTTTCTGCAATGACTTCGAGACCGGCGCGCGTGACGTGGTAGCGTAATTCGTCACGTGCAAGCGGCTCATCCTCAATTAGAATCGTACGCATAAGGCAACTCCTTTCCGGTTTCGATGGGCAGATGCATCGTGATTTTTGTTCCGTCCTCTAAGGGACTCTCAATCAAAAATGTACCTTGTTGACCGTATAGGCTACGGATTCGTTCAGCTGTATTGAATAGCGCAGTTCCTGTACCGGTCGACGGAACGACTTCACGTCCGAGCAGTGCGAGCCGCTCCTTCTCAATTCCTTGACCGTTATCAACGATTTCAAGTAGCAGTTGTTCCCCTATAATCGACGCCGTCACACCGACGTAACCGGTCTGATTTGGAAGGAAGGCATGTAAAAAGGCATTCTCAATCAAGGGCTGGAGGATGAAAGGGGGAACGAGAAGGTGTTCTGTCCCTTCAGCTAAATCAATATCGACAAAGGGGCGGTTCGGAAACCGCGCTGCTTCAAGTGAGATATAGGCTTCGATATGTTCCAGCTCTTTTTGTAGCGGGATTTTTGCAGACCGTGCACCTTGTAAATTGCTCCGAAAGAATGTCGACAGTTCGAGTAAAAGCACCCGTGCCCGCTCGACGTCCGTCCGGCAAAGTGCATAGATTGTATTGATTGCGTTAAAGAGGAAATGTGGATGTACTTGTGCTTCAAGGGCACGGATTTCGGCATCTTTGAGTAATCCTGCCTGCCGTTCAGCATTTCCAAGTGCCAGTTGGGTCGAAAATAGCTTTGCCAATCCCTCAATTAATTCGACTTCGACGGCATCGAGTGACTCCGGGTGCGGGTAGTAGACTTTTAACGTTCCGACCGTCGCAGCTCCAATCGTCAACGGGGCAATGATTCCGGCATGGAGAGGACAATCGTGCTTCGGACACCCAATCTCATTTCGATCAGTGACTAGACGTAATGCACCATCCGTCAAGACATGTTCCGTCGGACGCGTCGTCCAATGGGCACCGGCACGATGATGGTCACTTCCGACACCGACGTGCGCTAAAATGACGGAGCGATCTGTTAAAGAGACAGCATTGGCCAGAGTCTGTTCGAGTAAAACGGTTGCGACCGCTTCAGCAGTCTTACTATTCAATCCACGAGTCAACTGCGGTAACGTCAAATCAGCGATATGGAGCGACCGTTCTGCTTCCCGTGCCCGAACAGATTCTTCTTCCCGTGCCGCGAGACGAATGATTGACAAAAACAACCAAACACCTAACACATTGATTAATGTCATCGGGAGGAAGATGAATTGTACCAGTTCAAAAGCAGCTTCAAACGGTTTAGATAATAACAAAATGAGTGACATTTCGAGCACCATCAAAAATCCAGCTAGACAAATGGGCAGTAGCGCCTGACTCCCGAGACGATCGCGCCAGTAGGGACGTAACATTCCACTGATACCACCTGCGATAGCGGTTGAGAGAGCACAGGCGAACGCCGTGAAACCACCGAGCGAATAGCGGTGGAGACCAACGAGAATCCCGGTGATCGTTCCGCCGACTGGTCCCGCAAGTAGACCACTGATGACGACAATCATCGTACGTGTATTTGCAATCGCAGACGTTCCTTCGACTTCTTCGAGCCATGTATGGGATGAAAATTCGGCTAAGTTCACTTTGACGCCGGTATAGTTACTTAAAATGCCATATGTCGCAAAAAATAAGACGAGTACACTGAATTGCCAGCCGGCTTCCGGTTGTTTTAATAAACGACGTGTCGGACCCCACTGGGCGAGGATGAATGCCAAAATGATCATGATGCCCAGGCGTTCCAGTAAAAACGGTATCAATTCGAGCATGAAACCCCTCCATTCGTTTTTAGTGTAAACGCTACCGAAAACAAGAACAACGAAAAAAACGCCCTAGACAACGAGAGGTCATCTAGGGCGAGGGTGGTATAGGACTTATTGTGCGTCTTTATCGAACGTGATTCGAGCGATGGCATCATGTTGGTGAATCGTTTCTTCGTTTCGGCATTCGACGAAGAACGTTGCGATCGCATCCATTTCGTAGAGATCAGCCGCGATTAAGCGGACCATATCTTCGACGAAGCGTGGGTTTTCGTAAGCCATCTCCGTAACACGTTTTTCATCCGGACGTTTGAGGACCGGGTGAAGTGGTGCTGATGCATTTGATTCAGCCGCATCCAGTAATTCTTGTTTCCAGTCAAAGTCATCTGCCTCGTCACGAAGCGATGCTTCCATCGTGACGTAACCACGTTGGTTATGGGCACTGTACTCACTGATTTCTTTTGAACATGGGCAGAGTGTCGTGACATTGATCGTTAACCCGACCGTCAACGTTGCTTCATTCGTTTCCGTATCGACACTGACCGTTTGCCAGACTTCGGCATTCATCAGACCGCTGAGTCCAGTTACCGGTGCTTTACGCGTGAAGAACCATGGGTAGCGAATCGTTAATTGACCTTCAGACTGCTCCATCCGCTCGGCTAAATCGCGCGCGAACTGAATCAGTGATTCGTTCGTGACGACCCATCCTTCTTGATGGTACTGATCGAGTTGCTCCGTTAAGCGACTCATGTTGATGCCTTTACGGTCTTGAACGAGTGATGTCGAAAGCTCGAACGTCGCGACAGTGGCCTGCGTTTTGTCACCATCTTGGATGACGACAGGATGTTTGACGTTTGAAATACCGACTGCATCAAGTGCAAACAAGAAATTCTTTGGTGTATTTTGAAGATCAACCATTTTATCTTTTTCAGTAGGTTTTGTTCCTTTAACAGGGGGAACAGAACCGAAAAGCTTATGACGCTCTTCTTTTGTTGGTAGTGTAATCGGGTAGGTAGACATTTCAATTGGCCCCTTTGTCCTTTTGTATTTTATCAATAGTAATAACATGACAGGAATGCTAGAGACGAGCAACTCTGATGATTCCGCAAATGTGTTTGCACTATGTTGAACTGTTGATATGAATTTTATCATGAACTGCTAGCAAAACGAAACTAGCAAGGCTCAGAATCAACAGTTTGCTA
Organism: Exiguobacterium sp. H66; assembly: GCF_018618705.1. Classification (NCBI taxonomy): domain Bacteria; kingdom Bacillati; phylum Bacillota; class Bacilli; order Caryophanales; genus Exiguobacterium; species Exiguobacterium sp. H66. The sequence goes on along the minus strand of NZ_JACSMQ010000008.1, from coordinate 60,376 downwards.
AACTCATCATAAGGGACACTTGCAAGTCTGTACTGAATCGGATAGTATATGTTCATATGAACGCGTAAATCTTTTTTTAGTTAATGCCTTTGTGAAACTTATAAGATAGGAAGGAATGAAGTAGATGGATTGGCAGTTAGTACTACAATATGCCTGGGTAGTCGTCGTTTTAATCGCACTCGAAGGACTACTTTCAGCAGATAATGCGCTCGTCCTCGCCGTCATGGTAAAACACTTACCAGGCGAACAACAGAAAAAGGCTTTATTTTATGGTTTGGCAGGAGCGTTCGTCCTCCGCTTCGCGGCATTGTTCGCGATTTCGTTCCTCGTTGATATATGGCAGATTCAAGCACTTGGTGCGGCATACCTGCTTATCATGGGGTTACGGCATATTTATAAAACGGTCAAGGCACGACGGCTCGGTGAAAACCATGGGGCAGACAGTGAGCTCGATCAAGAACCGAAATCGGATGAGCCCGTCTCAAAAGCGGAGTTTTGGAAAACAGTCGCTAAAATTGAATTCGCCGATCTTGCATTCGCCGTCGATTCGATTCTTGCGGCGGTCGCACTCGCCGTCGCATTACCTGACTGGGGGACAAATGAAATTGGTGGATTGAATGCCGGACATTTCGTCGTCATCCTGACAGGTGGTTTGATGGGTGTCGTCTTGATGCGTTTCGCAGCGCGCGTCTTCGTCAGACTACTCGCAGAACGTCCTGGACTTGAAACAGCGGCATTCGCAATCGTCGCTTGGGTCGGAGTCAAGCTCGCCGTTCTTGCCCTTGAGCATCCGAAATATCACGCATCGATTGAAGGAACAATCTTCGAAGCGATGAAGTTACCGGAAGGCTTTGCTCACAGTACGCCATGGCAAGCGTTCTTCTGGACGGTCATGGTCGGTCTCGCAGTTTGGGGTTGGTTCTCTTCACCGAAAACAAAACCAAATCCAGATGCTGAGAAAAAAGTGGATCAACATCTTTAAGCGAAAGGCTCTCCGACTGGAGGGCCTTTTTTAGTGTGAACTCTGAAAAAAGGGGGAACATAGAAACACAAGGTTCAAGCTTCCGTCTTTTTCTTTTACAGGTACAAAGATTATAATGAACCTAGTGAACAAAAAGGGGATTCGTTTTTATGGATATTGGATTAATTACGCAGTATGCGACGGTCGGGCTCGTCCTGATCATCTTACAAGGATTGCTGTCGGCTGATAATGCGATGGTCATGGCGGTACTCGTTCGTCCTTTACCGGACGATCAACGAAAAAAAGCGTTGTTTTACGGACTAATCGGGGCACTCGTCCTTCGTTTTATCGCGATTTTCTTTGCGTCGTACTTAGCGACTGTTTGGGAGTTACAGGCACTTGGTGCAGCGTACCTCTTTTATGTCGCCTTTAAAGGAATCGTCGAGGCACGATCAAACAAACATCAAATACCGGATGCGATGGCATCCAAAAAAGAATCGCCGAATTTTTGGTGGACGGTCGTCAAGGTCGAATTATCTGATTTAGCGTTTGCCGTCGATTCGACACTCGCGGCCGTTGCCATGGCGACGACATTACCGATGGTCGGCGGGATGATTGGTGGACTGAACACGGGACAATTTTGGGTCGTCTTCTTCAGTGGGATCATCGGACTTGTCATCATGCGATACTTCGCAAGCTGGTTCGTTGTTTTACTCCAAAAACGACCAGGGATTGAAGAAGCAGCGTTTTGGCTCGTCGCTTGGGTCGGGGTTAAGCTCGTCATCATGACGCTTGCACACCCGACCATTCATGTCTTACCGCACGAGTTTCCGGAAAGCACGCTCTGGCAGACGATTTTCTGGGTCGTTCTCGGACTGATTCTTGTCATCGGCTGGTTTAGAAGTGGTGTCAAAGAAGAAAACTAATACAAAAATTGGACAGGGTCACAACTCCTCTGTCCTTTTTGATTTTGGGGGAGATTTCATGCAAAACGGTAACTTTATTCGGATGCTGACACGGATGCAGAACGTACCACGTTGGGATGAGTATGCTCCGCGTTTTCAAGACAACGCCGCAAGTCATAGTTTTCGCGTCGCTCTATTTAGTTTAATGGCGAGCTATATCGAACAAGAGCAGCAACCGGTTGAAATCGATCGCCTCCGCTTATTAGGAAAGGCACTGTTTCACGATATGAACGAAGTGATCACCGGTCCAATCAAACACCGGACGAAAAAAGAGCCGACACTTCATGATCACATTCAGGCGATGGAGCAACAGGCGAGTGAGAAACTCGTCGCCTTATTGTCGAAATCGCTTCAAACAGAATTTACGGACTATCTCGTCCATGCCGAAGATGACACGATTGAAGGGCAAATCGTTAAAGCGATCGATACGTTCGACGCGATGTTGTTTGCGAGAAGAGAAGCACGGATGACGGCGTCACCGTTCTTTGAAGCAAAAACGCTTGAACTGAAAAACTATTTACTCGAACACCCGTTACATGCCATCCGTCGCTTGACGACATCCGTCTTTGCCGAAGACGAGATGGCACATTTCATTGACAATGCATTGATGATGGATACGATTCGACGCTGGAAAGGGCGCTTCAATACGATTGATGACAATGACGCGACACATGCGTTTCGGGCGGCTTCCCTCGGCTTGTTCAACGGTCTGATCGAGTCGAAAAAGTACGGGGTTACGATCGATACGGCTGAAGTCGTTTCGCGTTTGCTCTGTCACGATTTAGTCGAAGGGACGACAGGGGACGTCCTCGGACCGGTCAAACATGCGACGCCGGTCACGGCAGCTGCCTTTGAGGCCTATGAACGGGCAGAAGGGGAGGCGTTGATTGGATTATTACCTGACGTGATGCGAACAGAATTTTATCGTTTTCTCGTCGAAGCGAAAGATGATACGTATGAAGGACAGATGGTAGATGTCGTCGATAAGCTCGATGCGTTGATTAAAATGAATATGGAACGCAAGTTGAACGGAGTGGAATATGAGACAGGCTACAGGGCGCAACTGAAGAAAGTCCAGACGGCTTACGAAAATCCATCTGTCGTCTTTTTCCTCGCCTATGTCTTGCACGACTTGGATTACGTAACGACTTAAGGAGGAAATCGGATGGCAGATGTTTCACTCGTGAAAACGAAACGACTTACCTTGATTTTAATTTTAGGGTCACTTGCAGCACTCGGTCCGCTCTCGATCGACATGTATTTACCTGCTTTCCCCGACATGTCCCGTTCATTCGGGGCGAGTGCGTCGATGATTCAATTGAGTTTGACGGCATGTATGCTTGGCATGGCGCTCGGTCAATTGATTGTCGGACCGCTTAGCGATGTCCGCGGACGGAAACGTCCGTTGATGCTCGCACTCGTCGCCTATCTCCTCGCCTCGCTTGCATGTGCGTTTGCTCCGACGATCGAAGTGTTGATTGCACTTCGTTTTGTGCAAGGGGCGGCTGGGGCTTCCGGCATCGTCATTTCGCGCGCGATCGTTCGTGATTTGTTTGAAGGACCGGAATTGACGAAGTTCTTTGCTGCTTTATCTCTCGTTAACGGGACGGCTCCGATTTTAGCACCAGTCATCGGTGGACAAATTTTACGGTTCGGTGATTGGCATGTGGTGTTTTATTTACTGGCCATCTTAAGTACGATGATGCTGCTTGCCGTTGCTTTCCGGTTACCGGAAACACTGCCGGTGCATCACCGGGTTGAAGGGAATCTCGCGACGACGGTTCGGACGTTCGGTCGTTTATTGACGGACCGCGTGTTCATCGGTTACGCCTTTGCACAAGCGTTCGTCATGGGTGCGATGTTCGCCTATATCTCCGGTTCGCCGTTCGTTTTACAAAATATTTACGGTGCGAGTCCGCAACAGTTTAGTTTCCTGTTCGGCTTGAACGGGATTGGAATCATCATCGCGGCTCAAATCGCAGGACGACTGGCCGGTCGCATCGATAGTGAGAAATTGATGCGGATTGCCTTAATGATTGTTGCGGCGGCAAGCATCTTATTGTTCCTCGGATTGACCTTATCCGATGCCTTGATTTTTGTCATGATTCCACTTTTCTTCGTTGTGTCGAGCGTCGGTCTGATTTCAACGCTTGGTTTTACACTTGCGATGCAAAACTACGGGAAGACGGCAGGGAGCGCATCTGCTTTGCTCGGTCTCTTGCCGATGCTCGTCGGTTCACTCGTTTCACCACTCGTCGGAATCATGGGCGAGGACTCGGCTTTACCGATGGGGTTGATCATCATGACACTTGATTGTGCAGCACTCGTCATCTACTATGTTTTGATTGTTAAACGGAAAAAGTAAACGGATTAAAACCGAGGAGCATTGCTCTTCGGTTTTTTTGTTTATCCGCATGAAAAATGGAAAAAGGAAATTGGTTTTTGAAACCATTTCCAAAAACTAGCGTACATAAAACTGAACGGATTAAACAGGAAAGGAGCACGAAGATGAGAAAACGACGTCAACCTGTCGCGGCCACGCCAAGTCAAGGAGCACTCGAAAGTTTGCTAGCGCGTCATTACGCGGCACAGAAAAAGTATGCACGGCGTTTGCAAGAAGACACCAGTCCGCGTGAGCGTGAGCTGGCACACCTGCTGTATGAAGAAAATCGGCATGAATACAAACGAATTTATCATCAGCTTTATGGCTCGAGTGCTTTTATCGAGGTGACAGAAGATGGACGTTAGTACGTTGTATCTCTATGCACTGGCAGCAGCAGGATGTGGCGTTTTGTTATCGGTCGTGTTCTCGGACCTGGTTCCGGGCGTCGATCAAATTTTTCATCCGACGTTGATTTTATCATTCGTCATTTTAACGTCGGCTTTCGGGTTCGGACTTGAGCATTTAACAGCCATGAGCTCATTGATGATCTTATTGCTCAGTGGATTCATCAGTCTTATTTTGACGACCTTAGTGCACTTGTTCATTTTTGTACCGCTTGCCGAAGCCGAGCAGTCGCTGGGTTTTTCCGAGCAGATGCTAGAAGGAAGAAGTGCAACGGTCATTTTATCGATTCCGAGTGACGGATATGGAGAAATTTTAGTCGATGACGTATCCGGACGGATTTCAAAATCAGCCGTTTTATTTGAAGGACCGCCACTCGATCAAGGAACGAAAGTCATCATCATTGAAATCAAACAAGGGGTGGCGCACGTCATGACCTACCCGAACCAATGGAAAGAGGAGATGTTTACGTGAATCCAGTTATTATTGTGGCGATTATCGCCGGCGCGCTCATTTTAGCGCTTGTTGCTCTATTTATCACGAAGTATCGGACAGTTGGGCCAGAAGAAGCGTTAATCGTGTCGGGAAGTTATCTCGGAAATAGTCCAAGTGTCAATACGGATGAATCCGGTAACCGCGTTAAAATCATTCGCGGTGGCGGGGCATTCATCTTGCCTGTCTTCCAACAGGCGACACCGCTCAGTTTACTGTCGAGCAAGCTCGAAGTAACAACGCCTGAAGTCTACACGGAACAAGGTGTTCCGGTCATGGCGGACGGAACGGCAATCATTAAAATCGGCAGCTCGATTTCGGAAATCGCGACGGCAGCCGAGCAATTCCTCGGGAAATCAAAGGAAGACCGTGAAAGTGAGGCACGGGAAGTCCTCGAAGGTCACTTACGGTCGATTCTTGGATCGATGACGGTCGAAGAAATCTATAAGAACCGCGATAAATTTTCGCAAGAAGTCCAGCGTGTCGCTTCACAAGATCTCGCGAAGATGGGACTGATCATCGTCTCGTTCACGATTAAAGATGTTCGCGATAAAAACGGTTATCTCGAATCACTCGGGAAACCACGCATCGCGCAAGTGCGCCGTGACGCTGATATCGCGACAGCGGATGCTGAAAAAGAAACGCGGATCAAACGGGCAGAAGCTTCAAAAGATGCGAAAAAAGCAGAGCTCGAGCGCGCGACTGAAATCGCGGAAGCAGAAAAAGAAAATCAATTGAAGATGGCAGACTATCGTCGCGAACAAGACATCGCGAAGGCGAAAGCCGACCAAGCCTACGACTTAGAAAATGCACGCGCGCAACAAGAAGTCACAGAGCAACAAATGCAAATCAAAATCATCGAACGGCAAAAACAAATCGAACTCGAAGAACGTGAAATTCTCCGTCGCGAGAAACAGTACGACGCAGAAGTTAAAAAACGTGCCGATGCCGATCGGTACTCGATCGAACAGGCAGCACAAGCGGACCGGGCGAAACAATATGCAGAAGCCGATGCGACGAAATACCGGATTGAAGCGTCAGCGAAGGCCGATGCGGAACGGATTCGCCTTGATGGTCTCGCAAAAGCCGACGCCGAGCGGGCACAAGGGGAAACCGAGGCGGACATCATCCGCCTGAAAGGTCTTGCGGAAGCAGAAGCAAAAGAGAAGATTGCCCAAGCCTTCGAACAATTCGGACAAGCGGCGATTCTCGACATGGTCATTCGCATGATGCCGGAGTATGCGAAAGAAATCGCGGCACCACTCGGTAACATCGACAAGATCACGGTCGTCGATACAGGGAACGGTGAAGGTGGCGGTGCGAACCGTGTGACGGGTTATGCGACGGACTTGATGGCGTCACTCCAAGAGACGTTGAAGGCTTCTTCCGGAATCGATGTCAAAGAATTGATTGAGAACTTTTCTGGAAAAGGGACAGCCAAACCGTTGACGGTCAACTTGAATCAAGGGGAACCGGTCGCGTCGGGAACGAAGTCTGAATGAAACCGAACGTTGTCTTGCCGATGCTGTTTCTGCTGGTTATCGTAAATCTGGTTGCCCCGCTTTCGGCACTTTTCCTCGTAGCAATCGGTTCGGCGTTCGCGCTGTATAAAGGCTATACATCAGAGGACGGAATCCAGAACATCTTCAACGTCAAGCGGGTTTCCTATTCGCTTCACCATCCGCTGACACGGGCGGAAGCGCTCGCTGCCGGTCTAATCGGTCTGTTGACAATAGATCTGGCCTACTTGTGGAACGGAATCCGGACAGGACTGTCCTTGCAAGATGTCGGCTATTTGTTCTTTGAACTGGTGACATTGCTTTTGTTTGTGTATGTATTGTTCCGCTTTTTGTTGCTCGGACTTTTTGAACCGAGAACAGAGCGGACACCGTATGCATCGAGACGATGAAACCGTGAAATGACAGGTTTTAAAAACAAAAAAATCCGGATGATCCAACCTTTTCTGATAAAGAAGAGGGGAATCATTCGGATTTTTTAGTGTGGATAAAATCAAGCGGCTGTCAGGCCGGCAAATCATAGCCGATGACAAGCAGTCCCGGTCCGGTGTGCGAACCGATGGCCGCTCCGGCAATCGTAATCAAGACTTCACTTGGAGAGAACTGGGCTTCAATCAATTGTTTGAGCATCTCGGCCCGTTCAATCGAGTCACCGTGACCGATGATGATGCGGTGTCCGTCAATCATCGGACGCGCTTCTTCCATCCATTCGACGATCCGGTTCATGACCTTTTTCTGACCACGAATCTTTTCTTTCGGGATCAACTTACCGTCTTCAACCGTCAAGAGCGGCAGAATCGATAATAATCCACCGATGAAGGCACTCGCACGTGACACACGACCACCACGCATCAAGTACTCGAGCGATTCGACCGTAAACAAGTGACGGATCGAATTCACTTTTTGTTCTGCATAGGCTTTTGTTTCGTCAAACGTATGTGTTTTCGCGAAGGCCGCGACATCAAGGACGAAGAGACCTTGACCGGTCGATGCTGTTTTCGTATCAATGACGGCGTACGGAACATCGGGATATTGTTCGGCGAGTTCTTCTGCGAGCATCGTTGCCGTTTGATAGGTGCCGGATAGATCACTTGAAAAAGCGAGATAGAGGAACGGTTCCCCTTGTTCGAAGTGCGCTTTGAAGACTTCCGCGATCCGCGTGACCTCGACTTGGAAAGTTTTTGGCGCAGCACCGTCACGCATTTTAGCATAGAGCTCTTCCGGCGAAATCGTTTCGCCGTCAAAATACGTGTCGTCTCCAATCAATACACCGAACGGCATGATTGTGATGTCATGGGCATCTAATAATTCTTGCGGTGCATCGGCACCACTATCGGTAATGAATCGTACCATTGCGTTCTCTCCTTTACTTACCTAGGGCTTTTTCGTTTCGTTCGAGCATCCGGCCCAGGTTTACACCGAATCGTTCATTTTCGACTTCATCGAGGACGGACGGGACTAAATTTGTGCCGAGTGCCATCAAAGCACGGTAAGCACGGAGTAAACAGTCTTCGACCGTAAGCGGAAGTTGAAGTAACTCCTCAAGAGAAGCCATCGTGTCCGGAATGATGACGGGATACGTGAATTTTGTTTCTTCTCCTTGCAGGGCGGCTTCATAAAAGTCGCGCACGAGTGCTGCGCGCTTGCTCCCGCTTCCGTTGACACATAAATAAATCTGAACGGCGACACCACCGCGGACACGTCGTTGCGAAATCCCGGCGAACTTTTTACCGAATATCGAAAGGTCGTAAGAGCCGGGGCAATATGAGCCGACGACTTCGCCAGCGACGATTTTCTCGGTTTCGTCTCTGAACATGTGCTGCACAAGGGCGAGCATCGCTTCGTAGCCGCTGTCGATATCAATGCCGCCCCGTTCTGGTAGGACAAGCGAAATGTTCAAGACACCTGCATCGAGGACGACCGCGAGTCCGCCCGAATTTCGGACGACGGGGTGAAAGCCGTGCGCATGCAAGACATCGATTCCTTCTGTTAAGTGAGGCAGACGGGCATCTTGAATTCCGAGGACGACCGTTTCATGATGCACCCAAGAACGAAGTGCCGCACCTTCTGTTGCGACGGAGGCACAAAGCGTGTCGTCCATCGCGAACGATTGGGTGGCATGAAATGTCGTTCCGAGTGACGTTTGATCAAAAATACGATATTGTTCTTGTTTTAAGAGTTCGATTCCCATTGGCTCGTTCCTTTTTTTGTAGATTTGCGACATCATTATAGCATAGCCAGTGTAAACTTTATGTAAGAAGCGGATGGTCTGACAGGAACAGACTGCCCCTAAATTGAAAACAACGAAGAGAACGACCAGATGAAGGGGAGAATGACATGTATCAGTCACTAGGTCAATTAAGAGAAACTAAGGTCTTTAAAGATCCGGTTCATCGTTATATTTATGTCAGCGACCAATTGATTTGGCAACTGATTGGAACAAAGGAGTTTCAACGGCTTCGTAGGGTCAAACAACTCGGAACATCCTTTTTGACGTTTCACGGAGCGGAGCATACGCGGTTTCATCATTCGCTTGGTGTGTATGAGATTACACGCCAACTGATTGATGTCTTTAACGGTCGGGCTGACTGGGATGATCAATACCGTGAGCTGACGCTCGCCGCAGCCTTGCTTCATGATGTCGGACACGGCCCCTTTTCCCATGCCTTCGAAAATGTCTTTGGTGTCGATCACGAGGAGTGGACGGAACGGATCATTCTCGGGGATACGGAAATCAAACGAGTCCTCGATCAAGTCGGCGAAGGCTTTGCGGAAGAAGTCGCCTCCGTCATCAATAAGACGCATCCGAACCAGTTGCTCGTGACGATGATCAGTTCGCAACTCGACGTCGACCGGATGGATTACTTATTGCGCGACGCCCATTTCGCTGGTGTCAGTTACGGGAAGTTTGATTTAGAACGCATGTTGCGTGTCTTACGTCCGGCACACAATCAGATGGTCGTCAAACAATCAGGCATGCACTCGATTGAAGACTACATCATGCGCCGGTATCAGATGTACTGGCAAGTCTATCTGCACCCGGTCACACGATCGAGCGATTACTTATTAAAAGCGATTCTCGAGCGGGCGAAGGAACTGTACACCTCGGGTTATGTGTTTGACATCCATCCGGTTCATTTGATTCCGTTATTTGACCAAACGATGGCGTTGAAGAATTACCTTGCGCTTGATGAAACGATTGTTTATTTCTATTTCCAACAATGGATGGAAGAACACGATGCGATTCTTAGTGACTTGTCACGTCGGTTCGTCAATCGAAAATTATTTAAGTATGTCGACTATCCACCAGAAAAGCGGGAAGCAATCCATGAAAAACTAGCAGAACTGTTCAATAAAATCGGACTCGATCCGGCATATTACTTGTTAGAAGATAAATTAAGTCGCCTTCCGTATGATTTATATGGAGAGAACGGAGAAATTAGTAAACAGCCGATCATGCTCCAAATGAAAGACGGGCAGAAAAAAGAAATCTCACAAGTCTCCCCACTCGTCGAAGCGATCGCGAATTCAAGACAGACGGATGAAAAGTTGTTTTATCCGCAAGAAATCTTGTATGACTTACGTGAGTTCGCTAATGAAAAGATGCAGATTGATCAACTGTTGCTCGGAGGATACTCAAATGAAACGAGTCATTGAGCAGATTTTAGAACAGGTCGGGTTATCCGGAATTGAGACGGAAGTTTTACCCGGGGCGACCTCGTCGCTCGTCGTACGGGCGGGCGACAGTGTTATCCGGATCCATACCAACCAAAACTGGCTGCAACAAGAACAGGACCTCGTCGCGCACGAGGTCTTTGCTTTAGGGGCGGCAGGTCCACTCGCCCCAAACGTCCTCAAGTATCAAGAAGCGTGGATCGGCGAGATTCCACCTTGGCTTCAGATGACGTATGTCCAAGGGGTGGTGCAACTTACGCCACTTGACGATCTGTATGTGGAGCGACTGGCACGGACGTTAATCGCAATTCATCGTTTGCCAGTCCCGGAAACCGCGTATGTGTATAAGCCCTATGGTAAAGCACGTGTCGTTCCGACCTGGGCAACCGAAACGACTGCTTGGAACTGGGCGAGCGCAACAGCACCAGCTTCTAGTAAACAGATTCGGTTCATCCATCGTGATTTCCATCCGGTTAATGTGTTATACGATTCAGGGGAAAAGTATAACGTAGTTGATTGGGTGAATGCATGTGTTGGACCGATTGAAGCAGACGTGGCGCATTGCCGACTGAACCTTGCTTTACTCGAGTCCGTCGAAGTTGCGGACCGGTTTTTAAAATTTTATCAGGCGATTAGCGGGCTTACTTACGATTGGAGATGGGACTTAAATGCTGTTTTCGATTTTGGACCTGAAACAATTACTGTTTATCCGGGGTGGGAGGCATATGGAAAGCGAAACCTCAGTCAGGACAATGTTCGGAAACGCCTGGAAAAATTTGTCTTGAAAGTTTATGAAAATAACGAAAGCGGTTACTAAATGAACTTTACCTATTGCAGTTCTGACGAATGTTGATTATTCTAGTACTTGGGACAGAGATTAAACGTCAGACATCGTACTTATGTACAACTGATAAACAACTAATAGATTGAGGGGTACTTCATGAAATATTTAATCGCGTTACTCGGACTGGTCGTCGTTTTTGGACTAGCTCTACTCGTCAGCAGCAATCGTAAAAGTATCAAATTGAAACCGCTTGCAGTCATGCTAGTGCTTCAGCTCGTTCTCGGATTCATCTTATTGAACACGTCGTTCGGTTATATTATCATCCGCGGTGTAGCGAGTGTCTTTGAAAAGTTACTTGGTTATGCAGCAATCGGAATTAACTTTGTCTTTGGTGGACTTGCGAATGAAGGGGCGCAACCGTTCTTCATCAATGTCCTCTTACCAATCGTCTTCATCTCAGCGTTGATCGGGATTTTGCAGTTCACGAAGATTCTTCCACTCTTAATGCGTGGAATCGGGTTCGTCTTATCGAAGATTAACGGCATGGGACAACTTGAATCATACAACGCCGTCGCCTCGGCAGCGATTGGTCAATCTGAAGTCTTCATCACAGTCAAAAAACAAATCGGTAAATTACCGGCAAACCGTCTCTATACATTGTGTGCGTCGGCGATGTCGACCGTTTCAATGTCAATCGTCGGTGCTTACATGACAATGGTGGAACCAAAGTATGTCGTTACGGCCATCGTCTTGAACCTGTTTGGTGGATTCATGATTGTTTCAATCATCAACCCGTATACGGTCGATCCAAACGAAGATATCTTGGAAATCGTCGAAGAGAAACAAACGTTTTTCGAGATGCTCGGCGAATACATCTTGGATGGATTTAAAGTCGCGATCATCGTCGGTGCGATGTTAATCGGATACAACGCATTGATTGGGATGGTCAACGACATCTTCTTGATGGTTCTTGGTATCTCGTTCCAAGAAATTCTCGGCTACATCTTTGCACCATTCGCTTTCATCATGGGTGTTCCATGGGCAGAAGCCGTCAGTGCTGGTAGCATCATGGCAACGAAATTGATCACAAACGAATTCGTCGCGATGCTCAGTCTTCCTGAGTACACGAAAGAATTCTCAGAGCGTACTCTCGGAATCGTATCGGTCTTCTTGATTTCATTCGCGAACTTCTCGTCAATCGGGATCATCGCGGGTGCAGTTAAAGGACTCGACGATCGCCAAGGCAGTGTCGCTGCGAGCTTCGGTCTTAAATTATTGTACGGTGCGACGCTTGTCAGTGTTCTGACAGCAATCGTCGTCAGTGTCATCATCTAATGAGAACTTAAAATACCCGCTGACATCGTTGTCGGCGGGTATTTTAGATTGTGGAAAAAGTCGATATTGGGAACTGCAAGCGTCTTTATTCGTTGCTTTCCTCGGACGAGGCGCAAGCCGTTGCTCCTTGATCCTCACGGACAATGAGCAGGGTCTTGCCTGCCTCTGAAAATGCGTTGAAAACGCACTTTTTCCCGTAGGAGTCAACGAACCGTGACGCTTTTTAGGTAATACCATGTAGGAAATCAGGGAAGACGGTTTAGAGTGCAATCCGTCTCGATATCGCATGTTCACGCTTCATAAGAGTTTTTCTACCCGCTGACATCGTTGTCGGCGGGTATTTTAGATTGTGGAAAAAGAAATTGTGGGCCAGACAAGCGTCATCTATTTTTGTTGCTCTCCCCAGGCTTACCTGGAAAGCGAGGATGTCGGAAGCATCCGCCACAAGAATTGATTTGGTTAGATGCATCTTGGTTTGCGGAGAAGGGGATGGTGGAATTGGTTAATACATCATTTTAGCGACTTTCGAGAAAGGGAGATGCTGAACGTGCTATTTATGTTGATCGTTAAAGGATCAAAGCGTGCAGAAGTGGGTGAGCGTCCAAGTCCTGAGCTTATGGAAGCGATGTCCGAGTACAATCAAGCGTTACGCGATGCAGGGGTACATGTGATGGCGAAAGGACTCCATCCGAGCTCGAACGGGATGCGCTTTTCTTATCGTGGACCTGGAGATCGACCGATCGTTACGGAAGGACCATTCATGCAAACAGAGGAATTGATTGCTGGATTTATTTTGATCGATGTCGCGTCACGAAAAGAAGCAATCGACTGGGCACTACGGATGCCGGATCCGCAAGGGCACGGTGAAGGGGAAATTGAACTACGACAAGTGTTTGATTGAAAGTAAGCAAACTAAAACATGACGATGAATCCAGCATGCCTGACGGCGCACTGGATTCATCGTCATGTTGATTTTTGAAATCATTGATGGGAAGCAATCCCCACGCGCTTACGACTGAAGAGGTGTTCGTTATAGGCTTCAAAAGCAAAACGGGCGACGTTGCGGCGAGGAATCGGTCCTGTCTCCTGTGTGAAGCGGGGTGCTTCAATTAAGAGATCATTGATTTCATCGTCTTCCGTCAATTGAGTCGGACAGATGACAGTGAAGTCAACGTCAGCATCCTTTAATGTCAAATAAGCTTTCAAATGATCTTCAGCAGCAGTCGTCGAGCGTCTGCGCGATTCGCTTGACTGGAAGCGGTACTTCCCGGGTTCTTCTGAGGCATCGAGAATGCCAGCCGTCCCGATGAAGATGATCCGTTCGATCTGTTGTTCCTTCATTTTCGTGACGAGATGGGGAATCGCTGTTGAAAGAACATGTTGCTGATCCGTACCAAGACAACTGAAGACGGCAGATGAACCTTGAATGACGTTCTCTAAATCTGTTACTTCCGTTGCATCTCCTTGAATGATCGTCAATTGCGGGTGCTCCGGTAACATGTGATCGGTCGAGCGGACGAGCGCGCGGACATTGTGACCGGCTTGTAACAATAAATCGAGCAAGGGGCGCCCTGTCCGTCCCGTTGCCCCTAAAAGGCTAAGCGTTGCCATCATAATTCATCCTCTCTCGTTCATGGTGTTATAGGTATAAGAAAGAAGGATGGTCGAGCAACACGCATCGTCCATCCTTTTTTAGTTCCTTATTTATCGGCAAACATGACGCCTGCTTGTCCATAGTCCGTCTTTTCCATTTCTTCGATGAAGACGGTAATGTTTTCTTTTGGAGCATTGACTGTTTCTGAGACAGCTTCTGTTACTTTTTCGATCAGTGCACGTTTTTGTTCGACAGTCCGTCCTGAAAGCATTTTAACGGTAACGTAAGGCATAAATCGTTCCTCCTAAAAACATAATGGCAATACGCCCTCAGTATACCGTATGGAGCAGGGGAGCCGTCAAACAGCGACATCGAAACACGAAAAGACGGGTATAAGACAGGAGTGGGGGCATGTAAAAGAGAAGTAGTCGAGAGGAAAACTTAGGATGAAGAGGTGACACCAATGGAAATGGAATCTGTTATACGAAAAAAGATTCATACATTGCTTATTTTCGACCGGGCATTACCAGAGGACACGACGTATCCACTATCGGGGACGAAGGGTTTGGAAGTCGCAGAAGTCATTTTTGATGAAAGCATTCCGTTTGGTCGACTTGTGACGGATAAAGAATTAGCGGCACTCGTTGGTACGCCGGAAGCGAAACGGTATGGAATGGTGACGTTACTTGAAGAGGATGACCGCTTTAAGCCCTTGTTCCAAAATCGGAAGTTACCGCCTGAGATTGAAACAGAAGTCGAGGAGCGTGTCCGGGAGCTTGCTAAACAACTGCGGGCGATTCGGTCTCGTTGCTCGTCGCTTGAACGCGTGATTTTGTTTGGTCGTGCGGCACAGACACTTTACGACCGGGCATTGACACGCTTGGAAGAATCAAATCCACCTGTGCATGAAGAATTGACCTCACTTGAATGTCTCCGTCTGCCGACGATTCGGCGTGTGACGAAAGAACAGCTGGAACAAGTGAAACGCTAAGCAGGACTTGCGTCAGCAGTTGAATGCGGTATGATAGAGGCAACAGCTGTAAAAGGGGTCGAGTAAAGATGGAAAAGAAGATTAACTTCAATATCATTTCAGATAATTCAACAGACGGACATGGTGGATTTGGCGTCGGGACACTCAGTTTGAACAGTATGTCACCGGTCATCATCTCGCCAGAGGACGGCGAAGCATACATCGATATGGGTGCCATGCATGCGAAAGCAGCGATTGAGAAGCGAATTAAGTTCACGACGGATCGAGCGGACGCACCGAATGGGAAACTGTACTGGATCGTTTGGGTCACGGTAGGACGTAAGCCAGAAGGGTTTTATTATGGAGGCGTCGCAGCATGCGATTTATTAGTCGACGTCGAAGCACGGCGCGGGTTTAAAATCTTAGCTGATCACGTCAATAAGATGGACAAGTCACTCAAGGGACGCATCGTCGTCGATCAGATGGACGATACGTCAAAAGGACTGCTTCGTGAATTCCTGATGACACATAAACCGGAAATGTGGGCGAACGCAGAGCCTGAGTTACATGATGCACTCGCATAACTAAAAAATCGCCGCCTCCTAGGAGACGGCGATTTTTTATCATGATTTTAAAGTGATGACAACGATTTCCGGACGATTGAACAACCGAAACGGGAAGAGACTGTTGCCAAGACCGCGACTGACGATGAGTTGTGTCGTATCCACTGTATATTGACCGGCCGTCCGTTTCGGGAAAAATCCTTGTCCAGGTGCATACAAGCCATCTGTGAAGGGAAGTCGGATTTGACCGCCGTGAGCATGACCGGACAGAACGAGATCGATTTGCCGCTCCGCATAGAGCGGTACATATTCCGGACGATGGGCGAGTAAGAGTTGAAACGTCGATCGATCGACAGCTTCTTGTGCGGAGGCGAGGCTTTTCCGAGTTCCGTCAGACTCTTGGAGACCTTCGCTCCAGCGTGTCGTCGTTGGGTCGTCGATGCCGAGTAGAGCAATGTTTGCACCGTTATATTCGAGCGGGACTGCCGTATTCCGTAAAATTTGTACACCAATCGCTTCGAGTTTCGGTAAAAGGGTCAAGTTGCGACGAACTTCATGGTTTCCCGTGACGAAATAGACAGGATAGTCCGCAGTCAATTGTTTCATCAAAGTCAGCGCAGCGGCTTCTCCGTTTCGGCGAGAGTCGATTAAATCCCCGGTCATCACGATGAGGTCAGGCTGTGCTTGAGTAATTTTTTTGAGTAGCTTCGTTTGTTTTGGATCGAAGGATTTCCCATGTAAGTCAGCGATTTGGACGACTGTATAGCCATCGAATGCTTTTGGCAGTCGTTCTGTTTCAATCGTGATTGCGGTCGTTTCAATCACATTATTTTCTTGATATAAAAACCAACCGCCTAAGACAAAAACCCCTAATGAAACGAACCAGCGTTTTCTGACGCGCAAGACCTCACTCCTCTCTTCACTAAGCATACCAAAAAGGCACCTCAGTCCGCATTGCGGAAGAGGTGCCTGACATGATTATGCTTCTTTCTTTAAATCATCAGATGCTTTCTTTTCTTCAGGTTCGTTATACAAATCAATGAACAAGGCAATGACCATCATCCCGACAACGAAGATGAACGGGAAGGCGGCTAAAATCGCGGCAGCTTGGAGAGCACTCAGCCCACCGGCATAAAGTAAAACAGCTGCGATTGAAGACTGGATGACACCCCATGTCAATTTGATTCGAAGGCTTGGCATCAAGCTACCGCCTGAAGAGAGCATTCCGAGTACGTACGTTGCTGAGTCAGCTGACGTAATGAAGAATGTCGTAATCAAGAAGACAGCTACGATACTAAGAATCGTACCAAGTGTACCAAATGTCTCGAACAAGGCGAACATACCTGTTTCGACACCTTTATCGTTAACTGTATCAATTAAGTTTACGCTGTTGAAAAGTTCGTTCCAGATTGCCGATCCACCGAAGACAGAGAACCAGAGCAGTCCGAAAATTGTTGGGACGAGCAAGATACCGAGAACGAATTCACGAATCGTCCGTCCTTTTGAAACACGTGCGATGAACGTACCGACGAATGGTGACCAAGAAATCCACCATGCCCAGTAGAAGATCGTCCAGCCGTTAATCCATGAACGTTCGTCCGGATTGAAGGCTGAGGCACGGAAACTCATGATCGGCAGGTTTTGTAAATAGGCACCTGTTGTTTGAACGAATAAATCCATGATGAAACTGAATGGTCCGAGGAACAAGACGCCGACCATCAAGAGCGCCGCGAGAACAAGGTTCGCGTGGCTGAGGCGAACAATTCCTTTATCGAGACCAGAAGCAGCACTAATCATATAAAGGACTGAAACAACAAGGATGATCAGGAGCTGGGTCATGAACGAGTTTGGAATACCTCCAACGAGGAAATGTAAACCGCCCGAGATTTGCTGGGCGCCAAGTCCAAGTGAAGTGGCAACACCGAATGCTGTTGCGACGATCGCGAGAACTTCAACTGTCCCTTTACCTGCAGCTTCATATTTCGGTTTCATAAGCGAAGCGACAGTATCGCCGATTGTTGCAGGACGTCCTTTACGGAATGTCGAGTAAGCGATTGCTAAAGCGACGATTGCATAAAGTGCCCATGGGTGAAGTCCCCAGTGGAAGAATGAATAGCGCATCGCAAGACGTGCTGCTTCAGTCGGGTCACTCGTCGCAACCGGTGGTGTATGGAAGTGTGTCAATGGCTCTGAAACACCCCAGAAGACAAGTCCAATCCCCATACCGGCGCTAAAGAGCATCGCGAACCAAGAAATCAGGTTATATTCAGGGCGATCAGAGTCTTTTCCGAGTCGGATAGAACCGAAACGCGAGAAGACGAGGAAGATTGCAACTAATAAAAAGACGCTCATACCGAATAAGTAGAGCCAGCCGAAGCCATTTGTAACAAAGTTTTGTGCGACTGCTGTTACGTTGCCAAGATTTGCGGCACCAATGAGTGATTCAGGTAAGATTCCCCATATGGTAAAGAGCACACAGAAAATGACGGATACAATAAAGACGTTCGTGATCTTGCTTTTTCGATTATTTTCCATCGTGGTCAACACCTTCTTTCGAATTTTACATGTCTGTTTTGTTTCGTGTTGTAAATACTGAAAAATTGCTATACAACGATTAGTAATACCCGTAACTTCAAAAACAAAACCTTATCACGCAAGTTACTACCGTAACAAACTTATAGTAAGGATGGCAAATGCTGTGGGTAATGAAAGATGGGGATTTCTAGAAAAAAAGGGTGGTAAAGTCGTTTGAACTGGCTTTGCGTAGCGATTTTTGAAAAAAATGAAAAAATCTAATTTTTCTTTTGTTTCTCTAGTATTTCCCGAAAAGATTGATTTGTAACATTTAATATCAAGCAGAATAGCAGACGGGTGATTTCAGATTTGCTATCGTTGTGAAATAATCAACCACAGTCACTGGAGGAATGAAACGATGAGTCACGAACAAACCAAACAAGAGATTTTAGCCGCCTTTCAATCACGTCATGCGACGAAAGCATTTGATCCTTCAAAAAAGATCACACCAGCAGACTTCGCATTTATTTTAGAAACCGCGCGTCTCTCCCCAAGTTCATTTGGTTATGAGCCTTGGAACATGCTCGTCATCCAAAATGAAGCATTGCGTGAAGAACTTCGTACCGTCTCGTGGGGTGCCCAAGGACAATTGCCGACAGCGAGCCATTATGTCATTTTCCTTGCACGGACAGGTGCGCAAATGCAACCAGATGGTCCGCATGTCACACACATGATGAACGCACTCGGTTTGTCGGACGAGGCAAAACAAGGGCGGACGACGCGGTATGGTCTTTTCCTCGAAGAAGACTTTAAAATCGGGAATAATGAAAAAGCGATGGAAGACTGGTCGGCGAAACAGGCCTATATCGCGCTCGGAAACATGATGTCGACGGCAGCACAAATCGGAATCGATTCATGTCCGATTGAAGGATTTGATCAAGAGGCGATTGAAAAAATCTTAGTCGACCATGATTTACTCGACCGGACTGTATTTACGGTTCCTGTCATGGTAGCGTTCGGTTACCGGGCGGATGAACCGAAACGTGCGAAACAACGCCGTGACTTGGATGAAATCGTCACTTTCGTCGAGTAAACACTAAGATAGTTTTTTTCGAATTATATAGAAGTTTCTTTCAAAATTCGGTATACTCGCATTTGTATGATTAAGAAGCGCCGTAAACGCCACTCGCATACGAACAACTTTTGTCTTGAGAAAGAAAGGGGTTCTATCGCAAATGGAACAAAAATTAAAGTTATGGTTCACGGAACACCAAACGGAAGATTACGGTATCACATTCCGTGTCAACCACGTTTATGAGAGCGAACAAACGGAGTTTCAACGCCTAGAGATGGTTGAGACGGACGAGTTCGGTACAATGTTGTTACTTGACGGGATGGTCATGACAACGGACAGAGATGAGTTTGTGTATCACGAAATGGTCGCACACGTCCCATTGTTCACACACCCGAACCCGAAATCGGTTCTCGTCGTAGGTGGGGGAGACGGCGGAGTCATCCGTGAAGTCTTAAAACACCCATCGGTCGAAAAAGCAGTTCTCGTCGAAATTGATGGCAAGGTCATCGAGTACTCGAAGAAATACCTTCCGAACATCGCAGGTGGTTTAGACGACGCACGCGTCGAAGTCATCGTGGGTGACGGATTCATGCATATCGCAGAAGCAGTCAACGAATACGATGTCATCATGGTTGATTCGACAGAGCCGGTCGGTCCTGCTGTCAACCTGTTTACAAAAGGATTCTACTCTGGAATCTCGAAAGCATTAAAAGAAGACGGTATTTTCGTCGCACAATCGGACAACCCATGGTTTACACCAGATTTGATCCGTGATGTACAACGTGACGTCAAAGAAATCTTCCCGATCACAAAACTCTACATTGCGAACGTTCCGACGTATCCGAGCGGTCTGTGGACATTTACGATTGGATCGAAAAAACATGATCCACTCGCTGTCGCACCAGAGCGTTTCCATGAAATCGAAACGAAGTACTATACACCGGAACTTCACACGGCAGCATTCGCGTTGCCGAAGTTCGTCAAAGATTTAACGATTTAATTTCAAAGTAGGAGTGTTCCGTTTTCAGGGACACTCCTTTCTATGACTGGAGGAATAGAAATGCGTTTTGATGAAGCATATTCAGGTAAAGTCTTTATCGCGAGTCAGTCGACTCACGAAGATGCAAAAGGTGTGTTATACGGCATGCCGATGGACTGGACGGTCAGTTTCCGCCCGGGATCACGTTTTGGTCCGGCGCGAATCCGTGAAGTATCACTTGGTCTCGAAGAATATAGTCCCTATTTAGACGGCGATATCGCCGATGCGAAATTGTTTGACGCGGGTGACATTCCGTTGCCGTTCGGCAATGCCCAAAAGTCACTCGACATGATTGAAGCGTACGTCGATTCGTTACTGACGGCAGGTAAGTTCCCGCTCGGTATGGGGGGCGAACACCTCGTCACGTGGCCGGTCGTTAAAGCCTTTGATAAACACTACGATGATTTCGTCGTCTTACATTTTGATGCACATACGGATTTACGTGACGAGTATGAAGGTGAACCGCTCTCGCATTCGACACCACTCAAAAAAATCGCCAACTTGATTGGACCGGAAAACTGCTATTCATTCGGTATCCGTTCAGGGATGAAAGAAGAATTCGAGTGGGCGAAGACGTCCGGTTACAATTTGTTCAAGTATGAAATCGTTGAACCGTTAAAGGCTGTTTTGCCGAAGCTTGCCGGTAGAAAAGTTTACGTGACGATTGATATCGACGTCCTCGATCCGTCTGCTGCACCAGGAACAGGTACACAGGAAATCGGCGGCGTGACAACAAAAGAGTTACTTGAAGTCGTCCACATGATTTCACGCGCTGACGTCGATGTCATCGGAGCCGATCTCGTTGAAGTCTGCCCGGCATATGATCAGTCTGACATGACAGCGATTGCCGCTGCGAAAGTCTTACGTGAAATGATGATTGGTTTCATTAAGTAAATTTGTCTGAAATGATTGCGGGATATGTAAAAAAGTAGCGTACAAGGGGTTGTCCTTGTACGCTACTTTTTTCAGACTGTAGACAATGTGCTATTGGGAGATAAAGCGTCTTTTTTCGTTGCTTTCCTCGGACGAGGCGCAAGCCGTTGCTCCTTGGATCCTAGCGGACAATGAGCAGGGTCTTGCCTGCCTCTGCAAGTGCGTTAAAAACGCACTTTTTCCCGTAGGAGTCAACGAAACGTGACGCTTTTTAGGTAAGATCGTGACGGAAAGCCGGGCATGTAGATGGTTTAGAGCGCAATCCGTCTCGAATCTACATTCGGACGTTACAAATGCTTAGCAAAGGGTAGTGTAATTATATAGACGCCTGCCTGTTTTTTTACAACATCCCGAAAGATTGCCGCTTGAATTATATGATCGATAAACCGATTCATGTGGTGCTGAAAAACATGATGCGTCTAAAAAGACATAGGATGGACAGTACATTTCTTCATTTGTACAGTCTGTCAGTTTCGGTTAAAGAAGGTGGGGTGAATGGAATACGATAGTGAGATGCTGGAGACTCCGAAACAGGACAGCGTACAACTGTTACTCTCAGCACATCGGAATATTTACAAAGTACTGCATATTAGTTTAAATTCAAGATGTCACCGCGAATGAAATATTTTTTTCTGGAATGAAAGGTTGGCTTGAGAAGCGAAATACATTATGACACGAGAGGTGGAAAAAATGATGAAGAAATTCATATCGTTCGTTACCGCTGCATTTTTGTTTGCACTATTCGTGCTACCGGTAGGTGCAGCAGATGACGCAATGGTGCGTGTAATTCACGCTTCACCAGATGCTCCGGCAGTTGATATTGCCGTCGATGGCGAAACAGCTGTCTCAGGAGCGGAATTCAAAGCTGTCACAGATTATCTCACTCTTCCGGCAGGAGAACATAAAGTTGAAGTCTTCGCTGCAGGAACAACAGAAGATCCTGTACTTTCTCAAACACTCAACATTGAAGCCGGAAAATTTTACTCAGTCGCGGCAATCGGTAAATTAGCAGATATTGAACTCGCTGTCATGGAAGACAATGGTCAAGGCGAAGACGGAAAATCAATGGTTCGTGTCGCGCACTTTGCACCGGACGCACCAGCTGTTGATGTTGCTCCTAAAGGTGGAGACGCACTCTTCAGTGACCTTGAATTCTCGAAAGTCTCAGACTATGGAACACTCGATGCCGGCACGTATGATCTTGAAGTACGACCAGCGGGCGCGATGGATGTTGTCAAAGCACTCGACGGTGTTAAATTAGATAGCGGTAAAAACTATACAGCGCTTGCAATCGGTCTTCTTGAAGGAGAACCAGCGTTTGATGTGCTCTTGATTCCAGATGGTGGTGAAATGGCTGCGATGCCAGACACAGGACTTGGTGGATCAGCAGACACATCTTCAATGGCAACGACTTGGGCACTTGTAGCACTTGCAGGAGCGGCCCTAGTTGGAACAAGTTATGTCATTCGTCGTAAACAAAACGCGTAACAGTTTCTTTCTGATCTTTCTCATTCTCGCTGGATGTGGAGGAACAGAAGAATCTGTTCCTCCTTCGAAGCCAGTCGAGCAAGCGACACCTGCAATCGAGCAAGCAACACCTGAACCTGTACAAAAAAGTCGTGAAACGGCTAGTTTTATCCCGACGACGCTATCGATTGATGCGATTGACGTGAAAGCGAAGGTCGAAATCGTGGGGAAAGACAAGCAAGGGCGGATGGATGTTCCGAAAAAAACCAATCAAGTGGGTTGGTACCGATACGGCGCGGAGGCGAACCAAACCGGAAATGTCATCCTCGCAGGTCATTTAGATGATACGGAAGGTCCCGCTGTATTTTACGACTTAGCAAAGATGAAACAAGGACAACGAATCGAGTTACGATCAAAAACAGGGCAGACGATATCTTACGTGGTGACAAACGTAACCTCCTATCCTGTAGATGAAGCACCCGTTGGTTCGATTTTTGGAGCAACGGTCGCAAAACGCCTGACGTTGATTTCGTGTATCGGAACGTTCACGAAATCAAAAGGGTACGATGAACGGTTAGTCGTAACAGCCGATCAAGTGGAAGAGTAACAAGCAATACGGAATCAAAAAAAGACCAATCCGTCATGGATTGGTCTTTTTTTAGATGAAGCTCAACCTGAACAAATCAGAAAAACTTACGCGTTCGACTCCGATGCTGCGACAAGATTCGTTGTCAAAGCCGAGAGACCTTGTGTCGTTTGGCTGATTCCTTGAATCGTCTGAACGATTTGGCCTAAGTCATTCTTATTGCGCCCGAACATCTCCAAGTAGTTCTCCATCTCTTTTTTCACTGTGTGAATGCCGATCTTCACCTGTTGGAGCTCAGTCCGTGAAGCGGAGTTCGAACGTGTGATGTCTTCCATCTGTGAAACGAGCTCTGTGATATTTCCATTGTTCTTTTGAATCAACGTGTTGATGCTGCTACTTAAGTGTTTCGCATTTTCAGCGAGGTTACGGACTTCGATTGCGACGACAGAGAATCCTTTTCCATGCTCACCGGCACGTGCTGCTTCGATTGAGGCGTTTAAAGCTAAGAGATTCGTTTGGTTCGCGATGTCTTCGATACCTTGTGTCATCTTGACGATTTCGTCAGATGTCGTTTTTAACTGTTGGATGCTTGTTAATGATGTATTGACTTGACCCGTCGATTGGACGAATTGTTGTTCCATTTTGTCCATCTGTGCTTCATTTTCTGATGTCAAGCCAACGAGATTGCGACTTGTTTTCTCGGTCTGATCCGTCTCGGATAAGATTTGTGTCGCCCGTTGACTCGTTTCAAGAATGGCCCCTTCTGTTTGTTCGACCGTACTCGCGACCTCCTGGCTGACACGAACGACGTCTTGCAGAAGTCGTGTGCGTGCTTCATTGGCTGCACCTACTTCTTCCAGTCGTGCGTCGACATACTGACTTGTAACGATTTGCGCATCCAAGTTCATCGCATGAGTCAACGCGAGGATTGATGTTGCAAGTTGCTCCGGATCTTCCTGGAAATGCTCGACGACTTTAGGAATCAGTAAGGTGTTGAATGCTGCGTAAGAAGCGATGAACCACGTAACAGGGACGAAATTCCGGTTATGCGTTTTACCCATTCGTTTTCGCATCGCAAGGAACTTCTCGTCCATGTTTCCGGTCAAGAGGCTACCGAAATAGTCGGCAAATACTTTTTTCAGGCGTTGACGTGTCGAAGCATTTTCAGCAATCTGCACCATTTCCGGGTGGAGAAGGAGATGATCAAGTACTTGTTCGAGGACTTCGTCTAATACAGAATTGACGACAGGAGCCATCGCTTTTAACGTTTGCAATTGTTCTTCAGTGTAGCCCATATATTCAAGGCGTCCTGCTAAAGTGGGATCACTTGTTTTTGTAATGAATTTTTTATCGGGAAATCCGATTTTTGCCTGATAGGTTGAGCTTGATGATTTAGTTTTAAATGGGTTGCGCACAGTAAGCCTCCGATTTTCTTCAAATTAAGAATGTAATAGTCTTATTCTTTATCGGTTGCTAAAGGAAAAAACAGTATCTTTTTTAGAAGGAAACTCTCTAGAAGTTAAAAAATATTGACCTTAAACGAAAAAAGCTCATGATCCGGGATCATGAGCGGAAGCGTGTTCGATCGTACATCATGTATTTTTAAAGAGAAAGTGAAAGAAAGTTAGACCGGTTGATCTTCTTGAAAGGCTTGTTTTGCATCATTGAGTGCCCGCATCCGGCTAACGCACGATTGAATGAACTGGATATCAATCGAACTAAACCGCGTGACGGGGCCTTTGGCTGATTCGGCACTAAATGTGAAGGTTCCGAGATTCCAAAGTTCGATTTTAAATCGTTTTCCTTTATTGTCGTCGAAGTGTTGTACGAATTCGATTTTCGGTACCATACGAACCCCTCCTTGTTAGTCGATTCCCCTTTTTCCGCAATTAAAAAAGCCAAACTGTGCGTTAGCAACAGTTTGACTTGAGAAAATTAAGCGGGCGCGACGTCATAGCCGATTTCTTCGATGGCTTCGACGAGACGTTCTTGTGTGACATCCTCATGGACGACAGTGACTGAATTGTCAGGGAGCGAAACAGTCGCCGTTGTGACGCCTTCCAGTTCGTTCAGTGCCGATTCGACACTTGCTTTACAGTGGTTACATGTCATACCGATGACGTTTAAAGTCGTTTCTTTCATGAGTGAGTTCCTCCTTTAGTGAGTGGGGTACGTTTTAAGCGTAACGCATTCGTGACGACGGAAACAGAGCTAAATGCCATCGCTGCTCCGGCGAGCCACGGAGCGAGCAGTCCGAGAAAAGCAACGGGGATTCCGATCGTATTATAGGCGAGTGCGAAAAAGAGATTTTGGCGAATGTTCTTCATCGTCTGTTCACTCAACCGAATCGCCGTCGCGACTTGTTGTAAATCGTGTCCAAGCAGTGTGACGTCAGCTGCTTCTAAGGCGACATCCGTCCCGCTACCAAGAGCGATTCCGACGTCAGCCGTCGCAAGCGCTGGCGCATCGTTAATTCCGTCACCAACCATGGCGACGCGGTGCCCCGCATCTTGAAGGGCTTTGATGTGATCGGCTTTTTCGATGGGTAAGACATCTGCAAACACATGGTCTGTTGGAATACCGAGTTCCGTCGCTAGATTGAGGGCAACGTCTTTTCGGTCACCCGTCAAGAGATAGACTGCTTTTGTCTGTTGAATTTGAGTGATGACGTGTTTCGTCGTCGGCTTCAGTTCATCGCGAATCGCATAACCGGCTTCAACGTGCCCGTCGACGGCGACATAGACGAATGTCGCGCCGGCAGAAGACCAGTCCGGGACATCGAACTGTTGATCCCGCATCATTCGTTCAGAACCAACCAGGATGTTGCGACCGAGAATCATCCCGCTGACACCACGACCGGCATCGACTTGAAACTGTTCGATATCGAACACGACATCACGTTCTTCCGTGATGGCATGAGCGAGCGGATGCTCTGATTTTTTTTCGATGGCTGCTGCGAAGTCGAGTGCTTGTTCGTTCCCGAACGTCTCGACGACGACAGGGCGTCCGACGGTTAGTGTACCTGTTTTATCGAAAACGACGGCATCGACATGTTGTAACGATTCAAGCTGGGCACCGCCTTTAAAAAGCACACCATGCTCAGCACCTTTACCCGTTCCGACCATGATCGATGTCGGGGTCGCGAGTCCTAATGCACAGGGACAAGCGATGACGAGAACAGCGATTGCAGGACGAATTGCTTCAGCGAATGATCCGGTCGTCAACCACCAGGCACCCAGTGTGATGAGGGCGATGGCGACGACGATTGGCACGAAGATGCCTGAAATCCGGTCGGCTTGTCGTTGGATTGGCGCTTTTTCTGTCTGCGCTTGTTCAACGACGCGGATGATGTTCGCAAGCATCGTCTCCTGACCGACTTTCGTTGCTTCAATCAACAAATTCCCATTCGTATTCAAGGTTCCGCCAATGACGGTATCATCGGCACCTTTATGCGCAGGAAGCGGTTCACCGGTCAGCATCGATTCATCGAGATAGGCATCACCGGATAAAATCATCCCGTCCATCGGAATTTTCTGTCCCGGTTTGACGACGATCTGCATGCCTGGTTGAATCTGATCAATCGCGACAGTTCGTTCCGTGCCATTGTCGAGGACGACGGCATCCGTTGCCTGCAGGGACAAGAGACTTTTGATTGCACCGGTTGTTTGTTGTTTTGCCCGATCTTCGAGTACTTTACCGAGAAGGACGAGCGTAATTAAGATGGCACTTGTTTCAAAATAAAGGTTCGGCATTGCCGGATGGATGAGCATTTCTGCGACCGAATAAAAGTAAGCGGCTGACGTCCCGAGTGCGACGAGGACATCCATGTTGGCACTACCGCTCCGGAGACTCTTATAGGCACCGACATAGAACGGCGCCCCGATAATGAATTGAACGGGTGTAGCCAGTGCGAACTGGAGCCACGGATTCATCAGGAACGTCAGATGGACCGGACTATTTGGAATGTGCGACACCATACTGAGTAAGAGCGGTAACGACAACAAGGCGGCGATGAAAAAACGATAGAGCATCCGCCGATCTTGCACTGTTTCATGAGGGGCCGACTTAATGGTCGCGCCGTAACCGACCTTCTTGATTTTATCAATGATTGCTTGTTCATCGAGTTCGTCGGGGACTGCAATCCGCGCCGTCTCGAGTGGTAAGTTGACCGTCGCATCGACACCGTCCATCCGGTTCAGGACTTTTTCGATTCGTGCTGAACAGGCGGCGCATGTCATGCCTTCGATGTTCAATTCGATTGTTTTTGACATACGTATACCTCCTTACTTTTTGAGTCGGGCGATGACGGACATCAGTTCGTCGACATAAAGATCTGTGTCTTTCTGTCCGGTAGCTGCATCATGCATACACATCTTGACATGACGCTCGATGACTTGCAGTTCGACTTGACGAAGAGCGGCTTGAATCGATGCCGTCTGTGTCAAAATATCGATACAATACCGATCTTCGGCGACCATGTTGGCGATACCACGGACTTGCCCTTCGATACGCTTCAAACGTTTAGTCAATGCGTCCTGCTCTTCAGAAGAGCGGGGGACGAGTGGATGATCGTGTTGCATAGGAACACCTCTTTCTGTTGGTGGTTGATGTCTACACTATATCATATAGGGGTAGGGGGTACCAGTATGTTGGTTTGCAGGATTAAAAAAATACGCCACCCGAATGGGATGGCGTATTTAGACTGTAGACAACGTGCAATCGGGAGAGAAAGCGTCTTTTTTCGTTGCTTTCCTCGGGCGAGGCGCAAGCCGTTGCTCCTTAGTCCTCACGGACAATGAGCAGGGTCTTGCCTGCCTCTGGCAGTCGCGTTAAAAACGCACTTTTCCCGCAGGAGTCAACGAAACGTGACGCTTTTTAGGTAATACCATAAGGGAAAGCCAGGCATGCAGACGGCTTAGAGCGCACTCCGTCTCGATGTCGCATGTTCACGCTTCATAAGTGTTCATCTACACGCTGAATACGCCACCCGAATGGACTGGCGTATTCAGTCGGGCCTTATTGATTAGACACTTGAGGTTTGATGATTTGTTCGTTGCGCGAACGACCACTGATAATGTCTTCCGCTTGCGTCGCTCGTTTGATGAAGAACGAAAGGATGAACGCAACACCCGCAATGAACGTCGAAATGAGGAAGGCGTAATTGATGCCGTCCAGTGTCGCCTGCATCATGATTTGTTGTTTCAACGCAGCGGCAGCCTCTGCTGTCGGTTGACTTGTCATGTTTTTAGCGGCCTCTTCGGCAAGTTCCGTCCCACGTGTCTTCGCATGCGTCGACATGATCGTAACGAGTAATGCCGTTCCGATGGCGCCGGATACTTGCTGCAACGTATTGTTCATTGCCGTTCCGTGCGGATAGTAGCGCGTCGGTAACTGGTTTAAGCCGTTTGTCGAGACGGGCATCATGACCATCGACATCCCGAACATCCGGAGTGAATACAAGATGATTAAGTGTGTATACGTCGTGTCCATCTTCAGTTGACTGAAGAAGTAACTCGTGACGACAGTGATGAAGAGACCAGTGATTGCGAGTGGGCGTCCGCCAATCTTATCGAACAACTTCCCGTTGATCGGTGACATGACTGCCATGAGAATGGCTCCCGGTAGTAACATCAACCCTGCATCGAGTGGAGAAATGCCACGGATATTTTGGACGTAGATCGGTAAGAGCAGCATCCCGGAGAACATCGCCACCGTGACGACGATTGAAATGGCAGATGAGAGAGCGAACATCGGATACTGATAAATTTTGAAGTTCAACATCGGACGCTCCATCCGTAACTGACGCAGGATGAAAGAAACGAGCGCAATCACACCGATTGTCAGCGCGATTGTGACGTGTGGGCTGTCCCACCCTTTAGAACCGGCAGAACTAAACCCGTACAGGAGTCCACCGAAACCGAATGAGGATAAAACAACTGACATGAAGTCGAGTTTAGCATCCGACCGTTCTTTGACGTCACGGAGTAAGACGATTCCGGCAACGAGAACGACTAAAGCGATCGGTGTGATGAAGTGGAATAACATCCGCCAATCATAGTGTTCGATGATCCAGCCTGACAAAGTCGGTCCGATTGCGGGTGCACCCATCATAATGAGCCCGAAGAAGCCCATCGCCGTCCCGCGTTTTTCAATCGGGAAACTGACGAGCATGACGTTCATCAAGAGCGGCATCATGATTGCTGAACCAGAAGCCTGAATCATTCGTCCTGCCAACAGGACGGGGAATTCACTTGCGAACCCGGCAAGGATTGTACCGAGTGAGAATAATGTCATCGCGAGGATGAATAGACGACGAACAGAAAATTTTTGAATCAGAAAAGCAGATGTCGGAATTAAAATCCCGTTGACGAGCATGAAACCAGTCGACAGCCACTGGACGGTCGATGTTTCGATGTTGAGATCCTTCATGATCGAAGGAAGGGCGATGTTAAGTAACGTGTTATTTAAAAAAGCGATGAAGGCTCCAATCATCAATACGGAAAGGATACCGTAGGGGGGGCGATTAGAAGCAGTTTTTTTGTGTTGCATGATTTTCCTCCTTAATGAACTGACGGTACACATTTCTATACGGTCGTTATATCTGTTGTATATCTTAATCTGATTTCAAGATAAATACAAACATTAATAACTAAGAAAGGTAATTTTATTTTTAATGAAGAACGAATAGCTCTGAAGCTTGTTGAAAGTAAAAAAACACCCGACTCTAAAAAAGAGTAGGATGTTTTTTGTAAACCGTCAGTAGTGATGAAAGGTCTCAGCCGACATGTGTGTTGAGGGCATCATTTGTAATGTCATAATGAGCTGCGGACCAAGTCGCACGTCCTTTTTCGATGAAGATGACTTGTGGTGATTCATGACGAACATTGTAATGTTCGGCGATGTGATTCGACAGCGTCCGTGCTTCTTGGACGAGCAAGTAGGCAGTCGGTACTGACGTCGCGTCAGCAAATTTCGTGTATTCAGAAAAACCGGCGGCACTGATTGGGCAGGTCGTACTGTGTTTACAAATCACGAACGAGTCGTGTTCGGAAACGAATTGATCAAAGTCAGAAATCGATTGCAGTTTTCTAAGTTGTGGCATAGTATCATCCTCCATACGTCCGTAGACGTTCGCTTAACTTTAGATTTTCCCTGTAATCGACCGGACAGTCAATCAAAACAGGTCCGTCACTGTTTTGAGCCTGTTCGAGACAGTTCGAGAGACTGCCGTGTTCTCCGACTCGAAGTCCGAGTGCACCGAAAGCCGTCGCGAGTTCGACGAGATCAGGGTTATCGAATTCTGTAAACGGTGCCCGGCCATAAGCCTGCTGTTGTTTCCATTCAATCAAGCCGTATGTGCCATCACGCCAAATGACGACAGTGATGGGGAGTTTCAAACGAACTGCTGTCTCGAGGTCTTGACCATTCATTAAGAATGCACCATCACCAGAAGCACAGAGTACCCGACGCTCCGGGTGCAGCAGTTTTGCAGCAATCGCGCTCGACAGACCATAGCCCATCGAAGAAAAGCCGTTGGAGATGAATAATTGATTAGGGCGTGTCGTTTGGAAATGACGACCGAGCCAAACTTTATGGGCCCCGACGTCTGAGAACAACATGCCGTCTTCACCCGTCGCCGTCTCGAGGGCACGAACGATACTTTGAGGGTGGAGGGGCAATGCCATCGAATACGTTGCTTGAATTTCTTGTCGCAACTTATCACGGTCCGCCTGCCAACCTTCCCAGGCCCGCGTCGGAATCGCTTCTGCTAACAGACGTAACGAATCAGACAGCGGACCAACCAAGTTCGCAACGACAGGATAATACTGGTCAATCTCATGCCGGTTTGTGTCGATGTGGATGACAGGTGTCCGGTCCGGATTCCACTTCGAAGGCGGCAACTCGGTAATATCGTAACCGATGGCGATGATGAGATCGCTTTGGTCGAGAATCCGTTGATTGTAGTCGGTATTCGGTAAACCGATTGTATGGGCGGCGAGCGCATGTTGCGAGGAGATGACCCCTTTACCCATCATCGTCTCGACAACAGGTGCTCCAAGCTTTTCAACGAACGTCCGGAACACAGCGGTCGCTTCGCTCCGGTTGATTCCAAATCCGGCAATCACGACGGGCCGCTCCGCTTGTTCGATTTGTTTTAAGACCGCGCTGTCTTTGACAGATGTCGGGTGTAACGTATCCGGTTCACTGTCGCGTAAAAGTGGTGTCTTGGCATCGACATCTGCCTTTGCGATATCTTCCGGAAAAGAAATATGTGTCGCACCCGGCTTATCACAACAAGACTGGGCGAACGCTTGACGCACGATTTCCGGGATGACTTCTCCTGAGACGACCGATGTACTCGACTTCGTGATCGGTCGGTACATCTCGACTAAATCGAACATTTGATGGGATGCCTTGTGCTGGCGCCATGTCGCTCCTTGTCCCGTAATCGCGACAACAGGCGAGTGGTCCATCGTTGCACTTGCGATGCCCGTCATCATGTTCGTCGCACCCGGTCCGAGCGTCGATAAGCAAACACCGGCACGACCGCTTAAGCGACCGAACATCGCTGCCATGAAAGCAGCATTTGTTTCATGGCGTGTCGTGATGAACGTAATATCCGATTCACTGATGGCGTCGAGCAACGTAATGTTTTCTTCTCCCGGGACGCCAAAGATGTGCGTGACCCCTTCTGCTTCGAGGCAGGCGACGAACCGTTCTGCCGCATTCATGCGTCCATTCCTCCAATCGAAACATATTTGGTTTCAAGGTACGCTTCGAGACCTTCCGATCCACCTTCGCGTCCGATTCCTGACTGCTTCATACCACCGAATGGTGCTTGTGCGGCAGAGGGAACACCATCATTCCAACCGACGATGCCGTAGTTCAATTGTTCAATCGTCCGCATCGCGCGGGCATAGTTATTCGTAAAGACGTAAGATGCAAGACCGAACGGCGTTTGGTTTGCATAACGGATGGCTTCTTCGTCAGAGCTGACACGTTGAACGGGAGCGACGGGACCGAATGTTTCTTCATTCATGATTAACATTTGCGGTGTGACATCGGCGAGGACCGTTGCTTCATAATAGTAGACATCTTTTTCTTCATCTGTCGTTCCAGTCCCACCTGTGACGACACGGGCACCGGCTGACGTCGCATTGTCGACGTGTTTTTTAACTTTGTCATAACCGGCTTGATTGATCATCGGACCGATGTTCGTTGTTTCGTCGAGTCCGTTCCCGGTCTTGAGCTTCGCTGTCGCTTCGCCCAGCTTTTCGACGAACGTATCATAGATTGAATCGGAGACGTAGATCCGGTTCCCGCAGACGCACGTTTGTCCACCATTACGGAATTTCGACTTGATCGTTTCCGCGACGGCGAGATCAAGGTCACAGTCGTCAAAAACAAGAATCGGAGCGTGTCCGCCGAGTTCGAGTGACATCGCTTTGATCGTCTCAGCACCTTGGGCCATCAATGTCCGCCCCACTTCTGTTGAACCGGTGAATGTGATTTTGTCGATATGCGGATGCGTTGCGAGCGATTCCCCAAGCTCTTTACCGCTTCCTGTGACGGCATTGACGACGCCATCCGGTATCCCGACTTCCTGACAAAGTTCAAGCAGGCGCAGGGCAGTCAGTGGTGTCGCAGTAGGTGGCTTCAGGATAAACGTACAGCCTGCAACGAGTGCCGGTGCCATTTTCCGTGTAATCATCGCAGCCGGGAAGTTCCACGGCGTGATGGCAGCGACGACACCGACCGGTTGTGTGATGACATGAAGCCGTTTGTTCGTATCGTGCGAGGGGATAATGCGTCCATACGCACGTTTTCCTTCTTCAGCGAACCACTTGACGAAGTTTGCCGCATACTGGACCTCACCTTCAGATTCTGCGAGCGGTTTCCCCATTTCAAGTGTCATCAAGCGGGCGAGTTCATCTTTTTTCTCAATCATCTTCGCGTAAAGCTTCTCAAGCAGTTCAGCCCGTTCATAGACACTTCGTTTCGACCAAGCCGGAAACGCCTCGCGTGCCGCTTCGACGGCGTCATTGACATCCGATTTCGTTCCGTTCGGGACACTCCCGACGACTTCCCCGGTTGCGGGATTTTTGACGTCCGTCCGTTCACGATCATGATCAAGCCACTTTCCATCAATCAAAAATTGTCCGTCCATCTTACAAAATCCCCCTTTTTTATTTGCATTGTTAAGAATATACCCGAACGAGGAAAAAAAGATTCATCTTTCGACAGAACTTCATGCAAAAGGCTAGAAATCGACCGATAAAGAGTGTAGGATAATTCAGTAACTGTAATGTATGTATGACTGAAATATTGTTAACAAACGTCATCACTTTGAAGTGCCGGAAACAGACCGGTAACGTTGACATTGCATGTGTATTTGATAAGATGAAGGTAGAGTATTTGCGCAATCGATTGCGCTAAAAGAAATGAATCGATTACCCTTATAACAAATGAGCAATTATGATGAAAAAATCAATGGACTAAGACAGACCGATGAGAGGATTTATATACGATGACACAAATGATACCGCGCCCAGAAACGGCCCAAAAAACCTTAACACGAGCTTGGTGGAAAGAAGCTGTCGCTTACCAAATCTACCCACGAAGCTTTTATGACGCAAACAACGATGGAATCGGCGATATTCCGGGTATCATCGCAAAACTTGATTATTTGAAAGATTTAGGTGTCGACGTTCTTTGGATTTGTCCGATGTTTAAATCGCCAAATGACGACAATGGTTATGACATTAGTGATTACGAAGATATCATGGATGAGTTCGGGACGATGGCAGACTTCAACCTCTTAATGGAAGAAGCGCACAAACGTGATATTAAAGTTTTACTCGATCTTGTCGTCAACCACACATCAGATGAGCATCCTTGGTTCCTCGAATCGCGTTCTTCAAAAGAGAATGAGAAACGCGACTGGTACATCTGGAAAGATGCCGTCAATGGTGGGGAGCCGAACAACTGGGAAAGCATCTTCGGCGGATCCGCGTGGGAATATGATGAAAAGACAGAACAATATTTCCTACACGTCTTTTCGCGTCGCCAACCGGATTTGAACTGGCAAAACAAAGACATGCGTCAAGCGATCTATACGATGATTAATTGGTGGCTC
This sequence comes from Exiguobacterium sp. H66, assembly GCF_018618705.1. Lineage (NCBI taxonomy): Bacteria > Bacillati > Bacillota > Bacilli > Caryophanales > Exiguobacterium > Exiguobacterium sp. H66. Next base: position 25,984 of record NZ_JACSMQ010000008.1, on the reverse strand, counting down.
GATAAAGGAATCGACGGGTTCCGAATCGATGCCATCAGCCACATCAATAAAGATCAATCATTTGCCGATTTACCAAACCCACTCGGTATGCCACACGTGCCATCGTTTGAGATGCATATGAACGTCGATGGGATTCATGAGTACTTGGAAGAACTCAAAAACGAAACGTTTTCGAAGTACGACATCATGACAGTCGGTGAAGCAAATGGTGTTACACCGGAAGAAGCAGATCTTTGGGTCGGCGAAGAGAACGGAAAAATGAACATGGTCTTTCAGTTCGAGCATATGGACTTATGGCGGTCAGATGCAGAAAAAGGTGTCGACGTCGTCAAACTGAAGCAAGTTTTGACAAAGTGGCAAAAAGGTCTTGAAGAAACGGGCTGGAATGCACTCTATCTTGAAAATCACGATAAGGTCCGTTCCGTTTCACTTTGGGGAGATGAAGAACAGTACTGGAAGGAAAGTGCGAAGTCGCTTGCGATGATGTACTTCTTCATGCAAGGCACACCATTCATCTACCAAGGGCAGGAAATCGGGATGACGAACGTTCAATTCCCGGACATTACGGATTATGATGACGTCGCGACGAAAAACATGTACGACATGCAACTGGGCTCCGGTAAGACGCATGAAGAAATCATGGAAGTCATCTGGAACTCATCGCGTGACAACTCACGGACACCGATGCAGTGGACGAATGAGCAAAACGGCGGTTTCTCTACGCAGTCACCATGGTTCGGTGTCAATCCAAACTACGCTGACATCAATGTCGCGTCGCAACAAGCAGATGAAGATTCGATTCTTAACTTCTACAAACGGATGATTCAAATTCGTAAAGCAGAAGAAACATTGATTTATGGAGAATATGATTTGATTTTACCGGACGACGAAAAAGTCTACGCCTACACCCGGACACTCGGTGACGAACAATTCTTAATCGTCACGAACTTAAAAGGTGAAGCAGCGGACATCGACACGGACATCATCCTCCATTCGGATAATCTCGTTCTCGGTAACTACGTGACGGCTTATCACGAAGGAACAGAACTAGCGCTTCGTCCATTCGAAGCACGTCTGTACCGGGTACGTTAAGGAACGGGGATGAACGTTCCGACCTGTACGCAGCGAATGCCAATGATCTCGTTTATGATACGGGTTCATTGGCATTTTCTATGTCTCCTCATCTCGGTCCTGACGCTCTGAGACATATCTAAGATACATTTGGAAAAGGATGAATCCTTTTTGAGTCAGGCTATTTTGTGTAGATTGTCAGTTTGCGACCGTGCGCATGAGGAAAAAATCGTGTACGCTAGACAATGAGGTGATAAAAAGTGAAACCAAAACGTTATCCCGTCCTGCTGCGGCAAGTGACGACGATTCAAGATGACGCGATGCGTGAATCCGTCGATCTCGAAGCAGAAGGTATGCTGTTCGAGACGAAGGACGGTTTTGCGGTAAAATTCGTACAAGAAGACGAGCAACCGATTGATACAACGATCAAATGGTCGCATGATCAAGTTGCGTTGAACCGTAAAGGTCCTGTTTCAATGCACCATGTGTTCATTTTAGGACAACAAACAAAGAGTGGATATGAAAGTCAGTTTGGTCAGATGTTGATGCAGACGGAGACCCACACGATTGAAATGCGCGACCAACAGATGCGCTTCACCTACGACTTGATGATGAATCATCAGGCGGTCGGAACGTATACGATTGAACTAACATGGAAACGGAGTGAGACAGATGGCGTTTGAACAAACGGTAAAAGAAATGGAACAGATGCTCGATGAGGAATGGTTCGAGTGGTTAGAAAATGATGAGGACAAATACAATGCGTGGCGCGATCAGCTCGAGACACTCGCAGAACAGGTCATGACGGAATACAACCCGAAAGTCGAGACGGATGCAATCGATTCATTGTTGTTGATCAATGAAGAATTGCCGGTTCTTTACGGAGAAGATACAGTCATGCTGTATACGGCGTTACTCCATGCCCGAAAAGAGGACGAAACGGTCTACGAGCGCTACCTCGCAATTCTCGGTGCGTTCGCGGAAGAAAACCACCCGGCGCTCCGTCAGGTCGAACAAGCTGTCGCAAAAAAAGATTACCAGACCGCTTATACAAAAGCAGTCAAGTTGCCGCAAGCGTTAGGTCTCGAATAACGGCGGGTTAGACGGAATTGCTTTTGACCACGCTAAAGGTGATGACGAAATAGAGAGGTGGGTTTTGATGCCCCCTCTCTATTTGTGTTCAAAAAATTGTTTGCAGACACGCTATTTCTCGATCGCTGTTTAAACCTAAGAATTTTCAGGGTAATGACTGCAATAGAGAGGAGTGAAGCGAGTGGCAGAATACAAGAAAGACAGCATCAAGTTAACAGGAGCCATCGGACTCGGAACAGGCGTCATGATTAGTGCCGGAATCTTTGCCTTGCTTGGGCAAGTCGCAGAACTTTCCGGGACATGGTTTCCGTTCATCTTCATCATCGGTGGGATTGTGACGGCATTCAGTGCCTATTCCTACATCAAACTGAGCAATGCCTTTCCGTCTGCCGGCGGAATCGGAATGTTCCTCGTCAAAGCGTACGGGAAAGGAACGATTACGGCGGGTGCCGCCTTACTAATGGCCTTGTCGATGGTCATCAACCAAAGCTTGGTCGCCCGGACGTTCGGGACATACTTACTGCAATTATTCCCGGGGGATCAAGCCGACTACCTCGTTCCCTTACTTGGTGTCGGTTTGTTGGTCTTCGCCTTTTTAGTCAATATCGCAGGAAATGCCTTCATTCAATCTTTTTCACTCGTCGCCTCGGTCTTGAAGGTCGCGGCACTCGTTGTCTTTGCGATTATTGCGTTATCCATCGGCGGCTTTTCATTCGTCCCGGAGACGACGGGGAGTGCACCCGATGTCACAATCACCGGCTATATTGCGGCAGTCGCCTTAACGATTTTATCGTTTAAAGGGTTTACGACGATTACGAACAGCGGGTCTGAAATCGTCAATCCGAAACGTAACGTCGGCATCGCAATCATCGTGTCGATTTTAATCAGTCTGGTCGTCTACCTCTTGCTCGCCTTCTCGGTGTCAAGCAGTCTATCGCTCCAAGAAATTATCGATGCGAAGGATTATGTTCTGGCAGAAGCGGCACGTCCGGCACTTGGTGACGCCGGTGTCTGGTTCACGGTGTCAATCGCGCTCCTCGCGACGATTTCCGGAATCATTGCCAGTGTCTTTGCTGTCTCACGGATGCTCGCGATGTTGACGGACATGACGTTGATTCCGCACCGACACTTCGGGATGCCGGGGTCGGTGCAAAAGCATACGTTAGTTTATACGATCGTCATTGCGATGGTCTTAACGGTGCTGTTCGACTTGACACGCATCGCCTCGATGGGCGCGATTTTATATCTCGTCATGGATATCATCATTCATGTCGGTGTGCTGAAACATCTTCGGAAAGAGTTGAGCGTTAATCCATTCATCGTCATCAGTGCAATCATCCTTGACGCGATTGTCCTTGGTGCCTTCGTCTACGTCAAAGCCTCAAGTGATTGGCTCGTCGTCGTCGTGTCACTGATCGTCATCGCCGTCGTCTTCTTCGGTGAACGACTGTTCTTGAAACATGTCGATGAAGAGGATGCGTCAAACGATAAATCAGAGTGAGTTTGAAAGGGAGAGATGATCATGAAAGCAGTCGAAGTCAGAGGATACGGGGACGTGGACCAGCTCGCCGTCGTCGAGCGTCCGATTCCTGAGCCCGGTCCAGGAGAAGTACTCGTACAAGTCAAAGCGTGCGCGATCAACAATACAGAAATTTGGATGCGTGAAGGGGCCTACGGGACGGACGCAAAATCGGGTTGGAAACCGGAAGGCGTTCAGTTTCCACGCGTCCCGGGTTCTGATATTAGCGGACGGATCGTGAAAGTCGGGACGGGAGTAGAAGAAACACAAATCGGGCGGGACGTCGTCCTGTTTCCCTTTACCTCAAGCGGACCGGACGGAACGGAGCATATCGCGCAGGATATGTCGTTTATCGGCTCGGAATACGACGGGGGTTACGCGGATTACGTCGTCTGGCCGGCTGAACTCTGTTACGATATGCCGCTTGACGACTACACGAAAAGTGCCGTCTTCTCCGTCAGTGGTTTGACGGCGTGGCACATGGTCGAGCAGCTCCAACTGGAACCGGGACAAACGGTACTCGTGACCGGGGCGAATGGTGGTGTCGGTTCACTGAACGTTCAAATTGCCGCACGTGTCTTTCAGGCAAACGTCATCGCCCTTGTCGGAGATCTTGCACTAAGCGACCAGTTAAAACAGTTTGGGGCGACACATGTCCTCTCGTATAAATCAGAGCAGCTGGCAGATGATATTGTAGCGGCGAACGGTGGACCCATTGATGCCGTCCTCGATGTCGTCGGAGACGCGTTATTCGCGACCTCACTCGCCGTCTTAAAAAATGGCGGGAAGTTCTGTATCTCCGGTTCAGCCGGGGGTCAGCAGACACAGCTCGACTTCCGGACGGTTTACTTGAAGCACTTGACGCTGTATGGTTCTGTTCTCGGAACGCGCGCAGAATACGGACGGATGCTTGAAGCGATTGCCGCCGGGAAACTCGAACCGGTCATCGACCGGACGTTCCCGCTCGAGGAAGCGGGGGCAGCGCAGACGTATTTCAAGGAAGCGGGGAAGCTTGGGAAAATCGTTTTGTTGCCAACGGGCGAATAATTAACTTTATACAAAAAAACCGACGGATTCTGACCTTCCTTGGAAAGTGAGAAGCTGTCGGTTTTTTGTATGTGTTAAAAAGAAAGATCAAAATACAGCTTCTGTCCGTTCTGTTTCGGATAAGAGTTTAGCGTGGATGCCGCGTTGGCATAACGATTGTTGGAACGACTGATCAATCGGGCGATAGCCTTTTTCGATTAAATCGTTGATGTAAAGCTTGTTGTATAGGAAAGCAAACGCGATATTGATTACGATACTCAGGATGCCGGCTGTCGCAAATGCTGCGATGAAACCGAGAACAAGTTGAATCAAGCCCCATGTGAACTACTCACCACTTATTTGCTTCGCAAATTGAAGTGGGAGCTTCTTGGGAAGATCGTACTTTTACTAGCTACGGTTATTTACCAAGCTCATCGGGTGGTTCCCACCCTGAAGGGTTTTCAGTCTGCCAACATCAACAAGTTGATACTCGCATTAATATCTCTGTCATGATGAGCGCCGCAAGTACACGTCCATTCGCGTACATCGATCGTTTTCTTCTCGCCTTTTACTCCACAAGAAGAACAGATTTGAGTAGAGGCGTACCATTGATCCACTTTGATAAGTGTTCGTCCATAGAATTTGCATTTGTATTCTAACTGTCGGACGAACTCATACCAACTGACATCTGCAATCGATTTGGCGATTTTATGGTTCTTCATCATGTTCTTCGACTTTAGTGTCTCAACGACGATGACTTGGTTTTCGTCAACGATTCGTTTCGACAGCTTATGAAGAAAATCTTTACGTTGATTTGCAATCTTTTCATGCTTCTTCGCGAGGATCATCCTCGCCTTCTCTCGGTTCTGACTCCCGATTTTCTTGCAGGACAAGGCGCGTTGCGCCTTCTTTATCTTCTCTTCGGACTTTCGAAGAAAACGAAGATTGTCAACTTTCTCAGAAACACGCTCATCGTTTGTCATGATGGCGAAGTGCTCCAAACCAAGGTCGATTCCTACTTTATTCTTGGCTAGAACCCATTGCTCTTCGGCTTGATTGACAAGGATGGAGATGAAGAATTTCCGGGTCTTCGTCATCGAGACCGTCGCGGACTTGATCACACCATCAAACGGACGATGTTGTTTCAACTTCACAAAACCGATTTTAGGAAGTTTCACCTTACGATCTTCGATGCGGATGCTCCCCTTCAGATTGTTTGTCGTGTAAGAGGCCCGGTCATTGTGCTTCGATTTGAATTTCGGAAACCCGACAGACCGATCTCGAAAAAAGTTGGTATACGCCTTGTTTAAGTCCATCTGAGCGTTCGCAAGAGAAAGACTGTCGACTTCTTTGAGGAAAGGGAATTCGGACTTGTACTTCGCTGGGGTTGGGAGCTTCTGCTTCGTGTCAGGATTGAGCTTCGAATCTTCATACAATCGGATACGTTCTTCGAGCATCTTATTGTAGACGAAACGGACACAACCGAACGTCTTCACGAAATATTCTTGTTGGGGTTTCGTCGGATAGAGTCGAAACTTGTACGCCTTCAGCAAAGCAATCACTCCTTTCCTTGTTTTTCGATATAATGTCTGATGACGTCGCTTGTCGCACCACCGGTCGTCACCAGACAGTAACTTCGAGACCAAAACATGTCTTTCCATAATCGTTTCTTGACGTGCGGAAAGTCTCGTTTGATCAGTCGGCTGCTTGCGCTCTTGTAGGCGTTCAGAAACTTTGACATCTCCGTGTTCGGGTGTGCTTTGAACAGCACATGGATATGATCGCCGTCATGATTCCACTCGTTCAGCGTGATATGATACGACGCGCCGATTCGTTCGAACGTCTGTCTCGCGAACTCCGAGATGGCGTCATCGATCACTTTGCATCTGTATTTCACGACGAGAACAAGATGATAATTCAGAAGAAAGACTGAATGTTTATTTGTGTCCATTTTCATTGATATATCAGTCCTTTTGATTAGTTATACTGATTGTATCAAACGATTGAAGTCTTGCCAAGACGGGCGATTCATCTCCCACACGCTGGGCTTCGCCCTGAGACGCTTAGAGGTGGGAGAATTCTCGCTAAATTTAGTTAAAATCACCGCGGAAAAACTCCGGGAAAAACCCAAAAAAGAACTTCGTCCATGAGAAACCGGCTTTTACTTCTTTTACTAAACCACTCGGATGTTGCAAAATCCCTTTCATAACCAAAAACCTCCTATTTGAACTGAGATTTTAATAGAAAAGTCAATGTAAACGTAACCAAAAATATCAAAATAATGAATGAATAGTCATTCATTATGTGCTATACTCATCTCAATACAACTGCTTTAGGGGGAAAGGGGCTTGTTTCATGGGGACATTTTTACTGATTAACTGGATTGCCTTCCTGCTCATCGTCGGGTATGCAGGTTATCTATTCGTGACGCTCGTCAAGAGCCGTTACGAAGCGATTCGTCGGGGGAAAAAGGCGGAATGGGATATAACGAATAAAGAACGGTTCAATTCGGTACTCGTGAACGTCTTTGGACAAAAGAAATTACTTAAGGATAAAAAGAGTGGGACGATTCACGTCATGATGTTCTACGGCTTCTTACTCGTCCAGTTCGGAGCGATTGATTTCATCTGGAAGGGACTCGCAGTCGGACAACGTTTTCCACACATTCCACTCGGTCCACTTTATCCAATCTTTACGTTCTTCCAGGAAATCGTCATGCTCGTCATCTTGGTTGCGGTCGTTTGGGGATTCTACCGTCGCTATGTCGAGAAACTGGTGCGCTTAAAACGAAACTTCATGGCAGGACTCGCCTTAATCTTTATCGGTGGATTGATGGTCGCAGTTTTATTCGGCAACGGATTTTTCCTCGTCTATGAAAATCATTCGACACTCGGTGAACCGGTTGCGTCTGCCATCGCCTTCTTGTTCAGCTGGGTACCGGAACAGGTCGCATTCGGACTGTTCGTCTTCTTCTGGTGGGCCCATTTACTGTTCTTACTCAGCTTCATGGTCTACATCCCGCAAGGCAAACATGCCCACTTAATCGCCGGTACGGCCAATGTCTGGCTCGGTCGGACGTCAAAAGTCGGCCGCCTTGCACCGATCGACTTGTCTGTCATGGAAGAAGCGGAAGATGATGATGCCGAATTTAGTTTCGGGGTCAATAAAATTGAAGACTTCAACCAAAAACAATTGGTCGATCTGTATGCCTGCGTCGAATGTGGACGCTGTACGAATATGTGTCCAGCGAGCGGAACAGGGAAGATGCTGTCGCCGATGGACTTAATCGTCAAGCTGCGGGATCACCTCAACATGAAGACGGCAGCGATCACACAAAAATCACCGTGGGCACCTGCCTTTGCCTTTGACGGATCACAAGGGAATCAGATTGCGTCCCTTGCTGCAGCCGGTCAAATGGACATCGTACCCGATTCGTTGATTGGCAATGTCATCACGGAAGAAGAAATCTGGGCGTGTACGACATGCCGTAACTGTGAAGATCAATGCCCGGTCATGAATGAACATGTCGACAAGATCATCGACTTACGTCGCCATCTCGTCATGATGGAAGGGAAAATGGATCCGGAGATGCAACGGACGATGGCGAACATCGAACGTCAAGGGAATCCATGGGGCATGAACCGGAAAGAACGCGAAAACTGGCGCAAAACGCGCAAAGAACTCGTTGTTCCAACGGCGAAAGAAAAGAAAAAGGCCGGCGAAGAATTCGAGTACCTCTTCTGGGTCGGTGCGATGGGCTCGTATGACAGCCGCAGTCAAAAAATCGCGATGGCATTCGCCCGCATTCTGAACGAAGCGGACATCTCGTTCGCGATTCTCGGAAATGATGAGAAGAACTCGGGTGACACACCACGCCGGATCGGAAACGAAGTCTTGTTCCAGGAACTTGCGGAAGCGAACATCAAATCGTTCGAAAAATATGGTGTCAAAAAAATCGTCACAATTGATCCGCACGCCTACAACACGTTCAAAAACGAATATCCGGACTTCGGACTCAGTCCGGACGTCGAAGTCTATCACCATACGGAGTTACTGGCGCGCTTGATTGACGACAAACGGATCACGCCGATGCATGAAGTCAAAGAACGTGTCGTCTATCATGACTCGTGTTACCTCGGACGGTACAACGACATCTACGACGCTCCCCGTTACATTCTTGAAAAAATTCCAGGAATCACGCTCGTCGAGACGGAGCGGAACCGGGAAAAAGGGATGTGCTGTGGTGCAGGCGGCGGGATGATGTGGCAAGAAGAAAAAGTCGGAGCCCGTGTCAACGTCGCTCGGACGGAACAGCTGTTGACGGTGCAACCATCTGTCATCGGTTCTGCTTGTCCATACTGTCTGACGATGCTCAGCGATGGAACGAAAGCAAAAGAAGTCGATGAATCCGTCGCAACATACGACGTCGTCGAATTGCTCGAACGTTCAATCGTCGGGACACCGATGAAAGAATCAATCGCTACGGTATGAGTAATGACCACTTGCGCGTCTTCGTCACGGAAGACCGGCGAGTGGTCTTTTTTTGTGAATACATGTTTCAAAGCAAGCACAACGTTGTACTGTACGGTTTTGACATGCTATGATAAAAATACAAATTGCTGTGAAAGGGGGTGAGAATCTTTGGGAAGGCGCTACTTAAAATCGGTCAGGTCGCGGAGACCACCGGCTTATCAAAACGGACGATTGACTATTACACGTCGCTCGGTCTCTTAACGTCAGAACGAACGGCGGCAGGTTACCGGTTGTATCCGGAAGATGTCGTCCATCAAGTCCAAAAGATTGAATATTTAAAGACACAGCGGCTTTCCTTACAAGAGATTCTTGCTTCATTTACGGAACGGGAAGAAAAAACGGGAGATGTCATTTATCAAGAAGTACAGCAGCTTCAAGATACGGTCAAAGGGTTAGAGCGACGTCTGCTCGAATCGACAGAGTTCGAAAAACAAGAGATTCGTCTTGAGTTATCGCGTCGCCTCACCTTGATTGCATCGTTGATCGCCCAGCTGTAAAACTAATAACTGGAGGTGACCCCTTTTTAGGGGATTTTGGATACTATACTTTTCATCAATTTATTTTTAGTGGTGTTGTTGATTGTGTTAACAGCGTTTTTCGTCGGGTCAGAGTTTGCGGTCGTTAAGGTTCGGATGTCGCGTCTCGACCAAATGATTCAAGAAGGCAATAAGAGTGCGATTCTTGCTAAAAAAATCGCCGGTGATCTCGATTATTACTTGTCTGCCTGTCAGCTTGGGATCACGGTGACAGCACTTGGACTCGGGGCGCTCGGAGAGCCGACCGTCGAAAAGATTCTCCATCCTGTCTTTGACGAATTCGGCGTCTCGGCTGCCGTCTCGACACTCTTATCGTTCGGAATCGCCTTCATTTCCGTGACATTTTTACACGTCGTCATCGGGGAGCTTGCGCCAAAAACGCTTGCCATCCAGTATGCGGAAAAAATGACTTTGATTTTCGCACGTCCCTTGTTTATTTTCGGAAAAATCATGTACCCGTTCATTTGGTTACTCAATGGATCGGCACGTCTGTTCCTTGGACTTTTCGGTGTGAAACCTGCTGGACACGAACAAGCCCACTCAGAAGATGAGTTGAAAATCATCATGGCACAGAGCTTCCAAAGTGGTGAAATCAACCAAACGGAACTTGCCTTGATGCAAAATGTTTTTGCTTTTGACGAGCACGTCGTCAAAGATTTGATGGTCCCGCGGATGCGGATGGCGACGATCTCAGAGCGTCTCTCAAAAGCGGAGCTGATGGAAATTTTCATGGACAATCCGTTTACCCGTTACCCGGTAACGGAAGAAAATGATAAAGACCGTATTCTTGGCTATATCAACGTCAAAGAAGTCTTGACAGATTTCGCGAACGGACATGAATATCCGGTCACACATTACTTGAAGGATTTACCGGTCGTCTCAGAATCGACGTCGCTTCAGGATACGTTACGAAAAATGAAAGAAACCCGTTCACATATCGTCCTCGTCGTAGACGAATATGGCGGTACGGCGGGAATCGTCTCGATGGAAGATTTACTTGAGGAAATCGTCGGTGAAATCCGTGACGAATTTGATACGGATGAAGTCGAAGAAATTCAAGAGTTGCCGAACAACGAATATCTCGTCGCAGGAACGGTCTTACTAGAAGATTTGGAAGAACGTTTCGGTCTGCGGTTTACGAACGATGAAGATGTCGATACGATCGGTGGCTGGATTCAGATGCACAACATCGATCTGCAGCCAGGCGAACATATCGATACAGAGACGTTCTCTGTCGAAGTGATGGAAATGGAGAACTATCAAATCAATCAAATCAAACTGTGGTTGCACCCGCTCGAAAAAGCAGAATAAGAACAACATGCAAAATCCTCTTGAGCCAATCAAGGGGATTTTAGACTATATACAAACTCTTATGAAGAGTGAATATCCTATATCGGGAATTAACCCGTTCGCGCTTTCCTGTCTCGCCTCGTCTTCAAAGCGGCAATCTTCCGCGCCGCTACAGCAAAGCTGCAGGGTCGCGACCGATTGCTTTTCGCTTTAAAAGCGATTCGAGACGGATTGCGCCCCAAACCATCTGCATGCCTGGATTCCCCTTACGGTATTCCCTGAAAAGCGCCACGTTTCGTTGACTCCTACGGGAAAAGTGCGTTGAACACGCACTGTCAGAGGCAGGCAAGACCCTGCTCGTTGTCCGCTAGGACCAAGGAGCAACGGCTTGCGCCTCGCCCGAGGAAAGCAACGAAAAAGGAAGACGCTTTTATTTTCCAATTTTGTTTTGTCTATACACTAAAATCCTCTTGAAATCACCAAGGGGATTTTTTTGTTGCTGCGGGAATCAATTTTTCAGAAATCATATCAGTGTGTGAATAACGGATCGGGAAGTAGGGAAATCGTCGTGTCGGCTTGAATACTACTAAAAAGAGAATTCATCGTGTCGTTCACTAGAGGGAGGAACCTTGTGTTAGACTTAATCCCGTTTTTACTCAGCCGGCTTGGTATGCTGGCGTTGCTAGCATTTTTATTGTCGCAGTGGCGAACGTCACGGCACGTCTTTAAAACATCGACGAGTCGCTCGCGTCGACTCGCCTTGCTCAGCATATTCGTCGTCTCGGGTATTTTGATGAACTATGCCGGAGTTGCCGTCTCCTCGAATCAAACGATTGATCCGTTGCTTGGACTTGCAGTGACCGATGATCAATTATTGATTGATACGCGTCTAACGATTATCGTCACGAGTGGACTGCTCGGTGGTCCCTTCGTCGGTGGACTGACGGGTCTCCTTGTTGGGTTTCATCGTTTTTTGCTCGGTTCGATGGGAGCAGAGACAGGATGGTTCATCGCCGTCGTTGCCGGTACTCTCAGTGGTCTCTACAGTCGTCGCTGGCGCTTGAAAGATAAATATACATTATTACAACCGATCGCTCTCGTCATGAGTATGGTTATCCTTGATTTAGGATTGGCCATCTTGCTCGCAGATGATCCGTCGGAACTCATCGTGATTGCGAGTCAGGCGGTCTTCCCGATGCTGTTTGCAAACACGATCGGGATTATCGTCTTCATCGTCATCTTACGGACGCAACTCCGATTCGAAAAGGAATTGTTTGTTCGCGAAAGTGCCCGTTCCTCTCGATTGTTGGCTGTCATCCGTCCACTTCGAAAAGAAGGCATGACTGCAGACGTCGCCTGTCAGATTGGCACGACTATTTTGGAAGAAACTAAAATTGACCGTGTCGTCTTACTTGGACCTGCAGAAGTGCTCGTCGATATTGAAGCGGGGGAAACACCTGTGTACGGCGGCAGATTTCAACCGAATGTACAACGTTGGATTGAAGAAGCGGTTCCGTTACAAGTCGAAGACCGGACGACAAACCAAATTCTATCGTTTCATCCCTTACAGATGGATGGAGACAAGGCCGGTATCGTATGTTATTTTCCGAGTCATTTGTTTGATGACACGATTGAACAGACGACGGAACAACTCGTTCAGCTGTTTGCGCGTGAGCTCGTGACGTATCGAGAAGAGCAACTCGAAAAACGCTCGCTCCCTAAAATGAAACCGTTCCTCCATCCGAATTATTTACGGGGAATCGTGGACGAAATCCATCAGACGGCTGATCCGGGGACGCCGGTCAAACAACAGCTAGGCTCTTTGCTCCAACTATTGACGGCAGCACGCTGGGTCGAAGATCATCCACTTCGTGACGAAATCACGACCTTAAAAGCCTATCTCGCTCTCGAAGGGACAAGGCGACGTCAAAATCAGTTAACCCATGCGGATATCACGATTGATTTAGATGTCGAGACGGCGATTGAGGAGACGCTCATCATGCCATTCCTGTTAACGAAGTTAGTCGACAATGCGTTACGGCATGCATTTTCGAAAGTCGGTCGTCGTTCACAAATTAACGTACGTGCTTTTCGTCAGGAGAACGATCTTGTCTTAGAAGTCAGCGATAACGGCGTCGGAATCGGACCAGATGTGAAACGACGGCTCGAAGAAGATGCTTTGACGGAGACGAGCACGTTGTTTTTACTACGACGGACGCTCGATATCAAGTATGGAAAAGCCGCGACGTGTACGATTCACTCTCGTCTCAACCAAGGAACGCGTGTCGTGCTAACCTTGCCGCTACCAGTAGTTGAGGAAGGTTGACTCAGAACTCAATATGACTGCATCAGCAGGAATCGTCTTGAAGTGAAAATCGGATTCGACAGGTGTCGAGTCCGGTTTTTTAGGCGGGGAAGCGTTTCAACAAGAGGATTGTTTTTTTTTAGGAGAAGGTGGGTAAAAATGAAAGCAGGCAACGATAAGATATAGGAGGAAGAAGCGGATGATTACAAAAAAAGAAGTCGGACGATCCGGCGAACGACCGATCATCGCTTTTACATTGATGAATCGATTGGGACACAGTGTCGACCTGTTGAACCTCGGCGGTAAAATCACGGCGATTCGTGTACCTGATAAGCAGGGGAAGATTGAGAATGTCGTTCTCGCATTTGACGAGCTCGACCAATATTTAGATGATCCCCATCATTTAGGTGCGACGATTGGTCGTGTCGGGGGACGAATCGCCAATGGGGCATTCGCGCTCGAAGGGATGAACTACCTACTCGAACAAAACGAAGGAGATCATCATTTACATGGAGGGAGTGTCAACTGGTCGAATCGCTTTTTTGATTATGAGATTGAAGGCGATTTGCTTCACTTGTCACTCGTCAGTCCGGATGGAGAGAATGGATATCCGGGACAGCTTGATGTGCGATTGACGGTCGAGTGGACGGATGAGGATGCATTGACGTTGACGTATGATGCGACGACGACGGCTTCAACACCGTTTAGTCCGACGAACCATACGTATTTCAATTTAACAGGAGACGCGAAGACGACAGTGGAGCAACACCGCTTGCGGATGGATGCGCCATTCTATGTCCCGCTCAATCAAGACGCGTTACCGACGGGTGAAATTTTATCCGTTCATGAAACCGTTTTTGATTTTCGGACAGCGCGGCCGTTATACGAAGTGACGCATGCTCCTGACGAAGCGCTCCGTCAGGTCGGAAGCGGAGTCGATCATCCCTTCCTTCTGAAAGAGGGAGGCGAAATCGTCCTCGAAGAACCGGTCAGTGGTCGGGCGTTACGTGTCGTGACAGAACAACCGGGTGTCGTTGTCTATACGGGCAACCATTTAGGGGGAGACTTTACGATTGCCGGTCGTCGCGCGACGCCTTACCTTGGCATCTGTTTTGAGACACAAGGACTGCCGGACGCCATCAATCAACCTGATTTCCCATCCGTCGTCTTACGCGCGGGCGATCGGTATCAAAAGCGGACGACCTTTCAATTTAGCCGAATACAGTGATGTTTCTCGCGAATATTAAGTTCGTATGTGGTAGGATAAAGCGAGAAGAATCTAACGGAGGCATAAGAAAATGACTAAAATAGCATGGGTGACCGATAGTATGGCCTATTTCAAAAAGGAAGAGGCAGACGCAATCGGCGTCAATGTCGTACCGATTCAAATCTTGCTCGGGGATACTGCCTACAACGAAGACACGATCACTGTCGAGCGTTTGTTCCGCGCACTTGATGCGGACAAGAAGTTGGTCGCAAAGACATCACAACCAATCTTCGGCGAGTTCGTCGGTACGTATGAACGCCTAAAAGAAGAAGGATATGATTGTGCGATTGCTGTGCACTGTACGAATGGATTATCAAGTACGGTCCAAAGTTCTGCATCAGCTGCAGAAGCGGCAAGTTTCCCAGTCCATATCATCGATTCGCATACTGCGTTTGAAAACCAACAAGAGTTCATTCGTTACGGGATGGAGCTCGAAGCACAAGGAAAGACCGTCGAAGAGATTACAGCAGCTTTGACGAACTTATCGAAACGGACGCATTTTTATATGATCGTCGGGAACATGGAGACGATGCGCCGCGGTGGGCGGGTTTCGTCAGGAGATTTATTCCTCGCGAACTTACTCAACATCAAGCCGATCATCACGACGGACGAAGCGGGGAAAATCGTTCCGTTTAAAAAGGCACGTTCACTTAAAAAAGCATACATCGAAATGATTAAACAAATTGAAAATGCGATGCGTCAGAAGACATTCTATAAGAACCGGATTTATGTCGCGACGACGCTTGCGCCAGACATGGCAGCCGATCTGCGGAGCAGTGTCGCAGCGAAGTTTCCGGAATTGACGATTCTTGAAGGGACGTTCGGTCCAGCGATTGGAACACATGCCGGAGCAGAAACAGTCGGCCTTTTCTGGTTGAATGATTAAATGAAAAAAATAAAGCAGGTCTGTCCTTCTCCGCTCAGCGGACGAGGCAGACCTGCTTTTTAGTTTATTGCGAGTGCACAGACGATACCAAGAAAAGCTGCACTGATGCCAAGGACATAACTTGTCCCGAGGTAAAGAGCGAGTGTCCGTCTATTTTCATGTTGGAGCAGTTGGAGCGTCTCGAGCTTAAAGGTCGAAAAGGTCGTAAACGAACCGAGAAATCCCGTCCCGAGAAACAACGTCCACGTCGAATCGAGATGAAGACCGATGACGAGACCGAGTAAAAAAGAACCGCTGACATTACCGATGAATGTCGCAAGCGGGAAGTCGCGTGTCCAAAACGTCTTCGCCCATTGGCTGAGTGCAAAACGACTGATGGCACCGAAAAAAGCACCGATTCCGAGTGCGAGCAGCGTCATGTGTTGTCCCTCCTTGCCGCGAACTGCCGGAGACGGCGCGTCCCGAGCGCGTAACCGAGGTACGAACAAAATAATCCGCCGAATAGACTAAGGAGGACATAAAGTGCGGCGAAGCCATATAGACCGGTCCGCAGTAACGTGACCGCTTCGACGCTAAACGTCGAGAATGTCGTGAACGAGCCGATGAAGCCTGTTCCGAGCGCCGTCATCGCATATTGATGAAGTAAATTTGTACGGAATAAAAAATGTGTGGCATATCCTAAAACGAAACAGCCGAGAAGATTAATACAGACCGTTGCGACGGGAAACGTCCCTGTCGCCAGTTGACCGATTGCTAGACTAAGACCGTACCGTGCCGAGGCACCGAGTACACCGGCGAAGCCGACTAAAACATACAGCATTGTCACCCATCCTCTACCTATAGCATATTTTCAACATACGCTGTTCAGAATCAAGGCGTCAAGTGGGTAAAATAGGCAAATCACTAAAACTCTCACGCATTGAAACCGATAGATGAGTATACGAATGAGAGAAGGAGTTTTGCAGATGGTGTCACCGCTCGAACAGCTCAGTACTAAAATATTGTCCCGCCTCATCCCAACGTTAATTACAGTCGCCCATCCGTTGATTTTCATTTTTGCCCAGATGGATTATGTCTCGATGCGAGCTTTTTATCAATTTTTGATCGGTGGCATCATCTTGACGATAGCATTACTGGCCGGGAATCAGTTTTTCGGGCAGCAGCCGAGTGGGAAGTACATTCAAATCACATTGACCTATTTGGTCCTGGCGCTCGTCCTCGTCACTTTGCCGACGCAGAGCATTTGGACGATTGCCTATCTGTATCTCGTCATGTCGATTGTCTACTTGATTCCCCGGATTGTCGTGATGGCGGGAGTACTCGGTCTGCTCGAACTCGTCATGTTTACAAGCATCGGAACGGTTGAATTTACGAATCTGTTCGACTTGATCGTTGCGCTTGTCATTTACTTGATGATTTTTGCAGCAGCCGTCTTTGTTGCCGTATTCGGTCGCAATGTCATGACGGAAGTTCAGCGTCAACAGGAAAAAGCGGAAACGTATGCAGAAGTTTCGCGGACGACGCTTGCCCAATCCGCAGCAACAGCGACAGACGTGACGACGTTCACGGAAGAGATGAGTGAAACAGTCGATACGGCGAAAGCCTCATTCGAAAAAATCGATGACGCGATGAAGATGCTTGCCGCGAACTCAGCGAAAAATGCGACATCCGTCCGTCAAATTCGGCAAATGAATGAGAGTAACGTCCAATCGATTGCTGACGTCACATTAGCCGTCGATCGTGCTCTCGAGCGGAGTTCTTCTTCAAAACTCACGGCAGAGAACAGTCAAGAGACAATCAGTGAAGCGGGCGAGTCACTCCAACAATTGACGGTCAGCATGGGCGAGTCCGTCACGTCATTCGGTCAGCTCGCAGGACGATTCCAAGAAATCGTGACGATCACGTCGAGCATCAACGCAATCGCGACGCAGACGAATTTGCTGAGTTTAAATGCTTCAATCGAAGCTGCACGGGCAGGGGAATTCGGGAAAGGGTTCACCGTCGTCGCACAGGAAATTCGCAACCTGTCGTCACAAACGGCAGAGGCATCAAAAGAAATCAATCAAATCATCGAACGGGTTGAACGTGACGTGACGAATACGGGAAGTGCGATCAATGCGAGCACGACGTTACTCCGTGAGCAAGAGGAACGGATGCAGCGGAGTCAGCAAGCCTTGCAGACGATTGCGGCAGACTCGTCCGATTCGGTCCAAGCGATTAGTGGCGCCCGTCAGCAATTCGCAACGATTACGAGTAGTTTGACGGATATCACGCAGGCGACAGAACAGCTGGATGCCTTCATGGATTTGTTATTGACGAGCAGTGATCAATTATCAGGTCTGACCCGGTCGCAAGTCGAACAGATTCGTGACTTACAGCACGCGATTCATGCGTTGAACGCGACGGCATCGACGCTCCGCGAAACGACAAAAGAAGGTTAACGAGTAAGCACACCGCCCGACACGCGGTGTGCTTTTTCGTTTGTGGAACAAGCAGAATGGGAACATAGTAAAGGTGAATGAACAAATTAAAGGAGGACGATGAGATGAAAGCAGCGTATATCGAACAATATGGTGGATCGGATGAGTTCAAAGTAGGAGAGATTGAGCAACCGACGATTGGTGCAGATGACGTATTGATTGAAGTTCATGCAGCGAGTGTCAATCCGGTTGACTGGAAACTGCGTGAAGGGTACTTAAAAGAGATGCTCAGTTACGACATGCCGCTCGTCATCGGCTGGGATGTATCGGGTGTCATCAAAGAAGTCGGAGCAAACGTGACCGATTTGAAGGTCGGAGATGAAGTCTTCAGCCGCCCGGATATTGCCCGTCAAGGCACATATGCCGAGTATGTCGCGGTCGATGCCCATCTCGTCGTCAAAAAGCCAGCCTCGCTGAGCTTCGAGGAGGCCGCATCATTGCCACTCGTTGCGCATACGGCATGGCAAGTCATGTTCGAAGTGATGGATGCGAAACCGGGTGACCGGATTTTCATCGGTGCCGGTTCAGGTGGCGTCGGAACGGTCGCAATCCAGCTCGCGAAAGCACACGGCTTGTATGTCGTCACATCAACGAGCACCCCGAACGTCGATTGGGTCAGTGAACTCGGTGCCGACGAAGTCATCGATTATAAACAACAAGATCCGGCAGAAACCGTGCGTGACCTTGATTTCGTTTTCGATACGATGGGGGGAGACGGACAGGGCAAACTGTACAACATGCTTAAAGAAAATGGAATGCTCGTCTCGATTTCAACACCTCCGAACGAAGAGGAAGCAAAACAGGCGAAGGCACGCGTCGAATATGTCTTCATGCAGCCGACAGGCGAACGGATGAAAAAAATTGCGGAAGCCGTCGAAAAAGGTGAACTGAAACCCGTCGTCGACCGGATCTTTGATCTTGAGGATACGAAACAAGCCCATGATTACGGAGAAGAAGGGCATGCGAAAGGTAAAATCGTCATTAAAGTGAAATGACGTGGGAACGTCTTGACTCGAACTTTGAGTCAGGGCGTTTTCTAAACGTCATCTTACGTTAGGATAACCGGAACAGCAAACAAAACTCCCTTCAATATCCGAAGGGAGTTTTGTTTGTAGGTTAAGTAATATTCGACAAAAGCGACGACTTGTTCAACGGGAAACAGACGCTGAGCGGAGGAGACGGTCGAGTAACACGAGTGTCTCCGGTTGATTCTGTAATGTCGTCTGCAAAAAAGAGCGTTCCTGCTCGAGTAACGCAACATAGCGACGTCCTGCTTCTTGATGCGTCGCCGGGACGAGGACGTCATAAACGGCCTCGAACGGGACACGCTGGTCGTCCGGTAAGTAATCTGGAATCGTCTTTAGTCCGAGCTGCGCCCGCTCCGGCAGATGGTGGTGCAACAGGACTTTTGCGAACTTCGTCAACGCACTGCGTAACATTTCGACCGCCCATAAGCCGTTGCCGCGCGCGGCGGCTTTTTGATACTGGAAGTAGAACCAGACGGCATCGATGGCCTCGTCTTCGAATTCCTGCTGCGACAGGGTCAGAGACGTTTCTTCGATAAACGGTGCTAACTGATTTTTTGGATCATACAGGACGCGGATGGCATCTTTGTGATTTAACGAAGCCGTCGTGACGGTAAATAGGTCGACATGTAACAAGTCATCGTAGACCGCAATCATTTGTGTGGGGCGACGATGAAAATGTCATCGTGCCAAATGACGGGCCGGTACGCTTCAAGGTGCGCCAGACGACGAGGCAGGAACTCTGAAACAGTCCCTTCTGCGACGAGGCAGTAGAGGTCGAGGTCGGAATGAAAATCTTCCTCGCCGCGATCGAATGAGCCTTTCAAAAAAATCGCTTCAACGGTCGGATCCTGTTTGAGCCGATCTGTAAGTTGTTCGATGGCATATAGCTGGTGCATAAGTAAGTCACTCCTTCAAGCAGTCTATTCCTACAGTATACGTGAAATAAGGGAGATTATTCCATTATCATTTTTGCTGATTTCCTAAAGTGAGTGAGCAGAGAAAAATCAACAACACAAAAAGGGCCTGACTCGAAAGCCATCCCTTTAAATCATCAGCTGTTTCAAACCCTTAGCGTAAAGAAGCTGTATGTTGTTCCTGTTCTTTTTGTTCCATATGGACAGCATGCTCTTTTCCCCATTGATTCATTGCCTTGAGAATCGGCATAAGTGTCCGACCATATTCTGTTAACGAATACTCGACGCGTGGTGGTACGACCTGGTAAATCTCACGGTGTACGATGTCGTTCATCTCAAGTTCTCGGAGTTGTGCGGTTAACATTTTTTGCGTAATGTTCGGCAGATTCCGTTTCAATTCACTAAAGCGTAACGTGCCGTGGGCCATCAAGACCAGTAAAATTGACGGCTTCCACTTTCCTGTTATAATCTCAAGCGCGGTATTGACGCGACAAACGGGTGTCTCTTGCATCAATGTTCCTCCTTCTTAGTATCTTTTTAGATACTATACCACTTTTTTGTGTCTACTTCCTTTTTAATTTGTCCTGCTTGATAATGAAGGTATGAACTTACTTTAGGAGGAAACAGACAATGACAATTCATTCAGAGATTACGCTCGGACCGGTCAGCTTACGGATTACGGATTTAGACCAATCGCTTTCATTTTACCGTGATCTACTCGGACTAACGGTACTCGAACAGACAGGGAACACGGCGACGCTCGGTGCAAAAATGACACCACTCGTCGTGCTGGAGGAACAGAAAGATGCACGACGTCTCGCACCCAATTCAGTCGCGGGACTGTATCATTTCGCGATTTTATTGCCAAGTCGAAAAGAACTGGGTTTCGTCATCCGCAACTTGATTGCAAATGACGTTGATCTTGGTCAAGGCGACCATCTCGTCAGTGAAGCGTTTTATTTATCCGATCCGGACGGGAACGGGATTGAGATCTATGCCGATCGTCCACAGGAGACGTGGACTTATGAAGCGAATGGTGAAATAAAGATGGCGACGAATCCTGTCGATTGGCAAAGCATGCTCGTTGAGGCAGGAGAAGAAGACTGGTACGGAATGCCGGCAGATACGGTCATGGGTCATGTTCATTTCCATGTCAAATCACTCGAAGCTGGGCGCGCCTTTTATGTCGACACGCTTGGTTTTGAAGTGGCGACCGATGCGTCACGGATGAAAGCCTTATTTGTTGCAGCGGGTGGTTATCATCACCACATCGGGATGAACCTCTGGGCAGGAGCGGACGCGCCAAAGGCACCGGGCGACGCCGTCGGACTGGATTATTGGACGCTCGTTTATCCAAGTGCATCCGTATTAGAAAAAGCGGTTGCTGCGATTGATGCTTCGCTCTACCAAGTAGAGCGGACGGAAGACGCGGTGTACGTCACGGATGATGCCGGCATTACGGCACGACTGGTTACGAAATAATGAAAAATGGACCTTCTCAGTGGAGAGGGTCCATTTTTGTCAGTTAATTTTGTCCGGATAAAGCAGACGGGGCATTGCCATCGTAACGACTGACGAGTTCATACGGTCGGACGGTATAGAGGGCATGCGGCAGGTAAACGGGATTCATCGCATCGAGTGCGCGGATTTGGAAATGCTCACGTTTGATATAGGTGTCGACGTTCTCACGCGTGACAGGGAAGAAGCCGACGTCCGTCGTCTCGCCTTCTTGTGCTTGCAATTCACCGCTGACGTACGTCCCGCGGAAGGCGACGCAGATGATGTGACTTGATATATTTTGATAGATGCCGGTAATGCCGTCGATCGTGACGTCAACACCCGTTTCTTCTTTGACTTCACGTTTGACGGCATCGAGAATCGATTCATTGTTTTCGACTTGTCCGCCCGGTAGCTCATACGTGTCGCCACGATGGAGGTTGCGGACAAGCAAGACTTCACCAGCATCGTTCGTGATGTAGGCGGTGACGCTGACGATTGCACGGGGTGGTGTGTAGACACCTGTCGCCGTCATGAAATCTTCCGTCGATTTGATGTAGAGGTTTTTCCCGAGGCGGGCGCGCTTCTTCATCGCTTCCCGGCGTAAGGCGCTGTTGCGGACATCACGGTCGACTTGCTCATAGTGCTCGCGATCGCGATATTCCCAAATGGCGATGACTTCATCTTCCGATTCCGTCACCCAGCGACCGACGAGACGGGCACCGTGACTGATTTGTAGGGGAAAGAGATAGGTGTGAAAGAACTCGGTAAATTCCTGTAGTCGTTCCGGGCGAATCGTATAGGTCTTCCGGCGATGTAACATGAAAATTCCTCCTCTATCATACAAGCAGATATACGTTCAGGTTCTTTATTACACTTCTCTTATCGTAAGCGGATTCCCTTCTTTTTCAAACAGATATACGTTCAGGTTCTTTATTACACTTCTCTTATCGTAAGCGGATTCCCTTCTTTTTCAAACGAATCGAGCACAACAAAAAAACGACTTCGCGGAGAACGAAGCCGTTTTTGGGATTAAGCGATATCTCGTTCTTTTTTGTCATCAAGGATTGATGTATGGCGTTTGATGGCATGGACCATTTTCGCGATTGCACCGTCCCCTGTGACGTTTGCTGCTGTACCGAAGCTGTCTTGTGCGATATAGAGTGCAATCGCGAGGCTGACCATGGTCTGGTCAAAGCCGAGCATGGAGACGAACAAGCCGGTTGCAGCCATGACGGCACCACCGGGAACGCCTGGTGCTGCAATCATCGTCACACCGAGGGCGAGAATGAATGGGAAGATCGCACCGAACGTGACCGGCATGTTGTTCAAGTAAAGAATCGCGATGACGATTGACGTCAACGTGATCGTCGAACCCGCAAGGTGGATGGTCGCACAAAGCGGAACAACGAAGTTTGCGACTTCTTCATCGGTGTCATTTGCTTTTGTCTGCCGTAGCGTGACAGGAATTGTCGCTGCGGAAGATTGTGTTCCGATGGCTGTGAAGTAGGCAGGCATCATTGTTTTCAAAAGACGGAACGGATTCTGTTTATTGGCGATACCGGCAATCGTATATTGTAATGTGATCATCACGAAGTGAAGAACGAGGATGACGACGAAAACGAGTGCGAACACAGAAAGAATTTCTGCGACTTGACCGGCATATGTCATGTTCATGAAAATTCCTGCGATGTGGAACGGGAGTAATGGAATGATGACTTTGCCGATAATCAGTTCGATGATACTACGGAAATCAATCGAGAGTTCAAGCAGACGTTCGCTTCTAGTTGCTGCGATTCCGATTCCGAAGACGAAGGCCATGACAAGAGCGGTCATGACGCCGAAGACAGGGGGAATTTCAACTTCCATGAAGCCTTTTAAGAGTGCTTCTTCCGGGTTCTCCATGTTTGCGAATGAACCACTGAGCATGCGCGGGAACAAGTTGACTGCTGTACCATATGCGAGTAAACCGGCGACGACTGTCGAGAGATAAGCGATGAGAGCTGTGATTCCGACAAGCTTTCCAGCGCCTTTTCCAAGTTCACCGATACCCGGAATGATGAAACCAAGGATGATTAAGGGTATAGCGAATGATAAGAACTGACCAAAAATCCCATTGAATGTGACGAAAGAACGGACGATCCAATCGAAGCGTTCGGTGACGAGGCTACCCACTATAATTCCAAATGCGATGGCGATGACAATACGACCGAGCAGACCAATTTTAAACTTCAAACCAATCATCCTTTCTTAATAATGAAATTGTCTAACTGAATTGAAGCTATTTTCGCACATCTAAAATGGCATTACTACAACGTTTTAATCATTCTGATTATTCGAAATATAGAAATCGGTTGCATGATTTTATGCAATAAACGCTTCAACGCTTTAGTACAGCCACTTTACAGTGCATGCCTGCATCAACTTGTGAAAAATTAAAAAAGAAAATAGTTTTCCGTTCAAAATACTTTGTGAACAAAGATTACTCAAAAACGTCAAAATCAGGCATACTCTCTGTATAGAGAAAAAAGGAAGTGATGAACTAATGGATATCATGGCACTCGTCCGCCTGGCCGGAGGAATCATGTTTACTCCGCTATCGGATGATGTTTTGATGATGGGATATACAGCGTTACGAATCAAAGAAGGGGTACATCCGGTCCTCATATGGCTCGCTGCGTGGCCGATTTTTTTCATTTCCTTCGCATGGTTTTATTTACTCGCCCGTTTCTTCCGTGAAATTCCACTCGTCAAGAAATTCATGAAAGTAAAGTTTTTGACACGGGCAGAAGAGATTTTAGATCGTCGTGGTTTGTGGGCGATCGGGCTCTCGTTCTTTTTACCAGGGGTACGTCATCCCATCCATTATGTTGCAGGATTGCTTGCATACCCACTTCCACGATACCTCGGGATGACGTTTTTAGCCGCCGGTTTATATACGGGTCTTTGGACATTTGTCATCGTTCGGATTGGTCAAGCCGTGACATGGTCGGAGCTTTGGGAATGGATTATGACGAATCCGAGTATGATTTTTATTATCCTTGCCGTCATGTTAATCATTGCGGGTGCCTCCATCGTACATGCGAGACGGCGACACCGCCTCGAGAAAGAAGAAGCAATCGCTGAGTGAACAAGAACACGGGGGAGCACTCTCCTGATAACTTAAAACACGATAGACAACGTGCTATCGGGAGATCAAGCGTCTTTTTTCATTGCTTTCCTCGGGCGAGGCGCAAGCCGTTGCTCCTTAGTCCTTACGGGCAACGAGCAGGGTGCCTGCCTCTAAAAGTGCGTTGAAAACGCACTTTTACCCGTAGGAGTCAATGAAATGTGACGCTTTTTAGGTAATGCCGTGATGGAAATCCGGGCATGCAGACGGTTTAGAGCGCAATCCATCTCGAATCGCTTTGAATACGAGGCGAGACAGGGCAGCGCGAACGAATTGCATCTCGATATCGCATGTTCACTCTTCATAAGCGTTTGTCTAAACGCTGAAAGACACGTTCGCCGAGGCGGAACGTGTCTTTCGTTTGAATAAAGTTGATTAAGTGAACTTACGCGTTTTGACGTTTGCGTGCCACGACGATTCCAGCTGCACCGAGTGCAAGACCGAAGAGTGCAAGTGCACCTGTTGTTGCGTTGTTGCTTGTGTCGCTCATGCCGCCGTTACCTGTGTTCGGCATTGAACCTGGTGTACCGTCCATGAATTTCTCTGGAGATTGCATGACGATCGCGTTACCGAGGTTTTCACCGACACCGTACATGTAAGCATATGACTCGCGGAACGTATCGACTGATCCTTTGTAGTCGCCTTCCGTGTACTGCATGAACGTGTCTTGGACATATGTTTCATGACCAGCGACGGCTTCAGTTGCTGCTTTCGTCGGAAGG
Source organism: Exiguobacterium sp. H66 (assembly GCF_018618705.1). Taxonomy (NCBI): domain Bacteria; kingdom Bacillati; phylum Bacillota; class Bacilli; order Caryophanales; genus Exiguobacterium; species Exiguobacterium sp. H66. Next base: position 649 of record NZ_JACSMQ010000008.1, on the reverse strand, counting down.
TTTTCTTCCGTTGCTGCTCCGAGGAACGCACCGAAGTCGTTCGTGAACATTTTGAGCATGTCTTGTGCGTCACCCATCATTTTTTTATCATCGTTGATGGCTGCTGTGACAAGGTTCGCTTGTGCTTCGATGTGGTTTTTCGTCCAGACTTGCTCGAACTGATCCGCACCGGCTTGACCGTAGATCGATTTGATCGCGGCTTTGAAGTCAGCTGTGTGCATGTCTTCCGCCCAGTTTGCAGCATCGTAGTCTTTCGCTTGATCGACGCCTGCCGTCATGCTGAGGTTCGCAAGAGCGACGTGTTCAGCAGCGAGGCTATTGAGTGTTGACCGGAGGTCAGCGGCTTTCGTATCAGCTTTCGAGTTATCGAATTTCTCAGGCATCTGTGTTGTGATGGCGACTGAGAGTGCTTTCGAGATGTCATACATGCGGCTGTATCCTTCACGGAACGTGTTGTACGATCCTTCGTAGTCGCCTGCTGCATACTCTTGGAATGTTTTATAGACGTCCGCTTCGTGAGCACGAAGGACTTCTTCAGCTGCTTCCTTCGGAAGTTCGCCTTCTGTCGCAGCGTCGAGGAATGTCGAGAGATCCTGGACGAATTCTTCTGTCTCGGCTTTCGAAGCGTTGATGCCTTCCTGGTCATCCG
>NZ_JACSMQ010000007.1:0-170406 GCF_018618705.1 Exiguobacterium sp. H66 | reverse complement strand
CTTGCTCGTTTTTGTGACTAAAAGTCACGTTGACGAAGCTTGCGCTTCATTCATTGTTTGTATCCGAAGATACGTTTTTTGCCTCATCGTTCAGTTTTCAAAGTTCGTCGTGTCGTGTTAGCGACTTCAATAGATTAACAGGTTGTTCTGATTATGTCAACCGTGTTTTTGAAAAGATTTTTCAGCCCCAACAAACCGTTTATAAAAGGCGTCTCGCTGGAACATTTATTAATATAACAACAAAATTCGACAAACACAAGCATTATTTTAAAAAAACTTTACAAAAGCTTGTTTTGCGTTTTACATACAGCATCAGAGTCTTAACATACTCAATAAAGTAAACCCGATATTTGCAGGTCGTTCAGCCAGACGTCTCATCAAGTACGTATACCAGTCTACTCCGTGCGGTACATACACGACAACACGATATCCTGAATCGACCAACTCTTTCTGACGTTGCGGTCGCATCCCTTGAAGCATTTGAAATTCAAAACACTCATCTGAAATGCCCGATTGTCGAATAAAGTCGAGTAGTTCCTCGATCATATCGTCATCATGTGTCGCGATTTGCGTATAACGTCCTTTCATCAAATTCTGTTTTACTAAGAGAAGATAGTTGGCATCTACCATCGCTTTATCCTCGATGTAATGTTCCTTCGCCCCCGTATATGCCCCTTTTACGATCCGGGTCATCGGTTGGAGTTGATCTAAGTCAAAACGACTACGGTGCAGATTTGCTTGGAGTGCCACGCCAAGGTTCGGGTAAGAGAACTGAAGCACACGGAAAATTTTCAAAATCGACTCAGTCATTTCGTACTCTTCCATGTTGATCGTCACCCGGCGATTCAGCTGAAGTGCGACTTCAAGGATACGTTCCATCTGCATGAGGGCGAGTTCCGGATCTAACCGCACGCCGACGGATGTTAACTTTAATGAAATTTGTCCATCCACTTGTTCTTTCTCTAATCGGTACAAAACATCAATGCATTCATCAGCAATCGCCTTTGCATCCTGCACACTGTGAATAAACTCTCCTAAACAATCAATCGTGACTGCCCGCCCCTGCGCATTCAATGTTCGGACTGTTCGGAACGTCTCATCGATTGTTTGCCCTCCCACGAATAATGTTCCCCCTAAAGGTAAGCCAACTGCTCGGGCCACACGAATAAGACGTTTATCAACAGCGAGTCGTTCGAATATCGGACCTGTTAGTTTTCCCAACACGTTCATCACCTCCTGTTTGTTGATTCCCTACTCTCCATTAAAAAAACGCCTTTCTTCTATATAGAAGAAAGACGTCAGCTTAATAAGAAAAATTAGTGTAACCAGATGAAGTATGCTAGGAATCCGAGTGACATAGCGTACATGATCGGGTGCACTTCTTTCGCACGACCTTTCGCGATCATCGTGATTGGATAGAATAAGAACCCGAATGCGATTCCCGTTGCGATCGAATACGTAAGTGGCATCATGATGACTGTCAAGAAGGCTGGAACTGCATACTCGAACTTTTTCCAATCAATCTGGAGAAGTGAGGATGCCATTAACACACCAACGATGATGAGTGCCGGTGCTGTGACCGGCGCCGTGATGACGGCGAGAAGTGGTGAGAAGAATAAGGCAAGTCCGAAGAATAAGCCGGTTACGATTGCCGTCATTCCTGAGCGACCGCCTGCTGCGACACCTGCACTTGATTCAATGTATGAAACCGTTGTTGATGTTCCAAGGATTGAACCCGCGACTGTTGCTGTTGAGTCAGCAATCAAGGCGCGTCCTGCACGCGGAACCTTATTTTCCTTAATTAATCCTGCTTGGTTCGCGACGGCAACGAGTGTTCCCGCTGTATCGAAGAAATCAACGAAGAAGAACGTTAAGATGACGACTGCCATCTGGACAGTAAAGATTTCATTGAAGTGAAGGAACGCTTGTCCGAATGTCGGTGCGATACTCGGCGGAGCTGAAACGATTTCCCCAAGGCTTGACGGAACAGGAATCAATCCAAAAATCATTCCCGCGATTGCCGTCAAAATCATTCCGAAGAAGATGGCGCCTTTAATTCCGCGTGTCATTAAGATCGCTGAAACGACTAAACCGAACACAGCAAGCAATGTTGTCCCTTGACCCAAGTTACCGAGTGAGACGAGCGTCGCTTCGTTTGCGACGACGATTCCACCTGTTTTCAAACCGATGAAGGCGATGAATAAACCGATTCCGGCAGCAACTGCCATTTTAAGTGGTTCTGGAATCGCATTGATGATTGTTTCACGAATCCCTGATGCCGTGAGTACCATGAAGACAAGACCCGATACTAAAACACCGGATAATGCCGTTTCCCACGGGATCCCCATGCCGATGACGACACTGTAGGCGAAGAACGCGTTCAATCCCATACCGGGTGCGAGAGCAATCGGATAATTCGCGAGTAAGCCCATCGTGACTGAACCGATAACGGCGACAAGTGCCGTTGCACCGAAGACAGCACCAGGATTCATCCCGGCGTCTGCTAACGTATTCGGGTTAACGAATAAGATGTACGCCATCGCGAAGAATGTTGTCATACCGGCGATAAACTCTGTCCGCATGTTCGTACCGAGTCCGTCGAAGTCGAAGAATCGCGCGATCGCGTTCTCCTTTTGTTTAGGTTGTTGCGGTTTCATCTGTGTGCTCATGGTTGCCTTCTTTCCAAATAAGCCGTCTCAAGAAACGAAAAAAACGGCAGTTACCTAAGCGGTAAAAGCCGTTTCTTTAAGCGCACACTAGAATCAGTGCACGCCGTAGTAGGAACCTTTAAGGTGTTCCTGTAGAGACTTCCGGGCCATATCCCCAGAATTATACGGCATTATTTTTTGTTTTTTAGTAGATGATTTAAAATAAGAACAGACACATCGTAGCATGCTCAAAATGCACGGTCAACCATAAAAACGAAATTTAAGGTCGTATTTTATCCGAACGTTCGGTTTTGAAAGCGTTACAATAGTTAGCTATATGTATGTATATTTTTTGTTTTTTATACACATTCCTAACAGAACTTAATCACTTTTATGAACTTTCAAACATCATCAATAGTAGAATCATTTATTTTTTCAACCGCATTTTTTCTTGTAATCATCTGAACCGAATTCAATATAAATAAAGCGATTGCCGATAATAACGAAAAACCACCTAACACAAAATAAGCAGTCGCTTGCGAAGCATTGATCATGTAGTTGTATGCATCTCCTCCTACGTACGCGTTAACAGCATCCTCTTCATCTGCAAGACCGTATTCATCATCTGAATATGGATTTTCATAAACTGTAAGCTTCTGAAAACCAATTCCTAAAAAAACCACACATGCTAGCAATAGCATAGAGATAGTAAACACTAAAGAATTTTTCATGTTATCCTCCATTTTCAATTAAGTATTTATTTTCTAATTTATTATATTTAAAAAAATAATTTTTTTCTATTGTTATTTGGATATATTTTTATAATTTTGATAAAAATATAAAAAAATAAATACTCTCTTCCATTTGCGAAACAACACAAATAAAAGAGAGTATTTTTAGAAGTCAATAGTCGTAGGTGATAGGAATAAAAATCAGCTTATAGCTTCAAAACCATTGATATATAATGGTTTATAGCCACTTACTAATTTCAAATTCCATTTTCACTCCCACTCAATCGTTGAAGGTGGTTTCGACGTCACATCGTACAGGACGCGGTTAACGTTCTGGACTTCGTTGACGATCCGGACCGAAATCTTCTCGAGCACGTCCCATGGGATGCGTGCCCAGTCCGATGTCATGCCGTCGATCGACGTAACAGCACGGATACCGACTGCATAGTCGTATGTCCGCTCGTCACCCATGACACCAACTGAACGAAGTGGTGGCAAGACCGTGAAGTACTGCCAGATCTCACGTTCGAGACCGGCTTTTTTGATTTCGTCGCGGAGGATGAAATCTGATTCACGGACGATTTCAAGTTTCTCGTCTGTGATTTCACCGAGGACACGAATTCCGAGACCTGGTCCTGGGAACGGTTGACGCCAGACGATTTCGTCAGACAAACCAAGTTCTTTACCGAGTGCACGGACTTCGTCCTTGAACAACGTATTGATCGGTTCGATCAATTTGAACTGCATGTCTTCCGGCAATCCACCGACATTGTGGTGCGATTTGATCGTTTGTGCCGTATCCGTTCCGCTTTCGATGATATCCGTATAGAGCGTTCCTTGGGCAAGGAAGTCCATATCCGTCAATTTCGACGCTTCTTCGTCGAAGACGTACACGAATTCGTTACCGATGATTTTACGTTTTTGCTCCGGATCCGAAATCCCTTTTAATTTGTTCAGGAAACGGTCTTGCGCGTCGATTTTGATGACGTTCATGTGGAAGTGATCGGCAAATGTCTTCATGACACTTTCCGCTTCCCCTTTACGTAAGAGACCGTGGTCGACGAACATACATGTCAATTGGTCACCGATTGCCGCATGAATCAGTGCTGCGACGACAGACGAGTCGACACCGCCTGAAAGGGCACAAAGAACTTTTTTGTCGCCGACTTCTTCTTTAATCTTCGCGATTTCGATTTCGATGAAGTTTTCCATCGACCAGTCGCCTGTACACTGACAGACTTCGAACAGGAAGTTTTTCAACAATTCTTTGCCGAACATCGTGTGGTTGACTTCCGGATGATACTGAACACCATACATTTTTAACTCTTCGTTTTTGATTGAAGCGATCGGGCAGGAAACGTTTGTCCCATCGACGACGAAACCGTTCGGAACCGTTGTGACGAGATCACTATGGCTCATCCAGACCGTCTGCTCGAGTGGTAAGTTTGCATACATCGCTGACGGATCGTTCAGCGTCAATGTCGCTTTTCCGTACTCCCGGTGTCCGGCACGCTCGACTGTCCCACCGAAGTGTTGCGACATCAATTGCATGCCGTAGCAAATACCAAAGATCGGAATTCCGAGTTCGAAGATTTCCGGATCACAGCGGTACGCGTCTTCTGCGTAGACACTGCGTGGTCCACCGGAGAAGATGATACCCGCTGGTGCGATGTCTTTGATTTCTGCTGCCGTAATCTTGTGCGAATGCAGTTCACTGTAAACTCCGAGATCACGGATGCGTCGTGTGATCAATTGGTTGTACTGACCTCCAAAATCGAGGACGAGGATCATTTCTTGGTCCAAATGTGCTTCCAAATCTATTCCCGCCTTTCAAGTTTCATGCGTACCCCTATGAAAAAAGCCCACTCTTCCCCCATGAATAAATGGAAAAAGAGCAGGCCGCTTCACAAAAAAATGTATACGAAGGGTCTGCTCCTTCATAGTCAGGTCGTTTAAGGTGACCCGGTAGAGACTCTCGCGCCATATCCGCGAGTATATACAAAGGAGATGCATGTATGATTTACGTTGTTCTCATTGTAACTGTATCAATTCAAAAATATCAACCCTCTACGCGACGAATCATATTTTCGAAATATTCACGTTTCTTTTCGAGCGACAACGTTTCACCACCATAAATCATCCGTTCATAGGCATCCGTCAACGGGCGCATCGCATACGTTTCGTAATACCCATCGACTTCATGTGCAAGTTCCGCGAGTGTCCGTCCATCCTTATAATGGAACCCTTGTTTATCGAGACGCCGGAGCAAGAAGCGATACATCCGTTTGAATCCTTCCGGTCGTTTGATTTGGCTACGGAAGAAGAGAATTGCGGCCGTTCGTATGATTGGTTTTCTAAACAGATAGAGGAACACAAGACCGAGCAACGTACCAATGATCGGCCAGACGGGAATCGAACGTTTTTCCGCCTGATTCGCTGTCGTCGCTTGGGCGTCATCGAGAAGATTTTCCTGCGGACGGTTCGGTGTTGCCGTTTCCGTATCTGTCTCTGTATCCCGTTGCGGATTTGATTGTTCCGTTTCGTTATCAGTCTCTTGATTGATCGTATATTGCCCTGTACCGTCAAAACTTACAGTCGGCTCGAGCGGTACCCAACCCGGTCCTTCGATGTAGACTTCGACCCAGGAGTGGGCATTTTTGTTTCGGACCGTATAACTCGTGACAGCAGAACCGATGACATCGGATTCGCCACCTGTAAATCCTTTGACCCAGCGTGCCGGTAATCCAGCCGCCCGTAGTAACACAGTTGCTGAAGTCGAAAAGTTATCACAATAACCGAGCTTCGTCTCGAACAAGAATTGATCGACATAGTCTTGATCTTCTGCCGGGACAGCAACATCTTCCGTATTGTACTCAAAGTTTTCTTGCTCGAAGTAATTTTCAATCGCTTTCGCGCGCTCCCACGGTGTTTCTTCATCAGCAACGATCTCAGCCGCTAAATCACGAACCCGGTCCGGTAACGTTCCCGGCAGTTGCAGGTAACGATCTTGTTCCATTTCTGAAAGGTTTACCGGTTCATCCGTTTGGAGTAGTTTTTCAGTAAACAGTGGATACGCGTACTGAATCTGATAATTTTGTTGGCGCGTTGCATCGTCAAGATACGAAATTTTTTGATTTTCCGGGTTGATTAAAAGATTTTGTCGTTGATCAGCTGCCGTCAAGCGCACATTATCTCCATTGTAAGGGACAAACGGCAACTCACGAGCCAACTTGAACGTCGCACTCTCTTCACGTGTCTCGACGTCATCGCCAAAGTGAGAGAAGAAACCACGCCCGTTAATCTCCGGACTTGACTCCGATAAAATCCAACCTTTACCGGTGTAGACGTCCTTCGTCTCGACCCGCCAGTAACGATTCCCTTCACTCTCGACTTGAAAAACTTCCCGGTCGTCCATTTGGAATGGACCACCGAGCTGTTCATCGTTCGAGCCGTATCCGACTTTTTGAATCGCATTCGTCGATGTACCTTCTCCTTCAAAACGTGACGTCCAGTCATACCAACTGTTTTGCCACGTCGCTGTGATGACCGGACTTTGCAGTGCCGCAACGATCGTTACACCGATAATCAACAAGGCACTAATCGGCCGAACGTAAGAGGCAGTCGGTCGTTCATTGATTTCTGTCGCATACAACAAAAGTAATGCCAGGAGGATCGGATACAAGATGAACTGGTCACCCGAGTAATCCGTCCATGTGTCACAATAGGCGATGAAACCGATCACACCGACGGTCAACCCAACAACAAATCCCCGATTCGGGAAGGTTCGGCGACCAAGGTAGCCGATTAAAAAGCTAATTAGACCGATCGATAAGGCGAAGGCCGGTCGTCCCGGCAACTCCCCATTGATGACACGTGATACATCATCCGTAATTTCACCTAATAGTCGCCACGGGGCCTCTCCCGGTGTCAAGATGAAGTAAAAAGACACCATCAAAGCAAGTAGACTGCCACTTAAAAACCACCGTCTTCGGACGTGCGATAGCAGGAGTGGTGTCAAAAGAAGCGGCAAGAAAGGAACGATGCTGTCAAACGTCGTCAGTTCCAGTAGCGGGGGCATGAAGCTCGCAAGTAGTAACGCCGCGAGTAAGTTCCAAATCAGTCGTCGACTCATCGGCTCCCCCTCCTTTCCGGCGTATAGACATGCACGGTCGCTTCCTGTCTGATTTTAGACATCCACATCTCGTTATTCGATTCAAGGTCCGGCGTGATGAAGAGGACGTTTCCACTCAGACGTAATGCTTTTGAGGAATACTCCCACGACTCAATGAACGAACGGGTCCGACTCGGTTGAGCCGTCATCAAATAATGTGTCAGCTTCGCCCCTTCAAGCGGTAGGGACAGGGACTGGACAGCATGACCGACGAGATGGATCCGGTAATTCAAGCGCCGTTTGTTGAGTTGATCGGTCGCATCGGCAAGCATCGAAATGCTCCGTTCGAACTGCGCATCACTCACCGTTCCTTCATCAAAAACAATTGTCGTTTCCCGCTCTTGTTCCCGTTCAAATGTCTTCGTCATCAAACCTTGGCGTTTCGCCGTTGCCTTCCAATCAATCTGGTTCATCCGGTCGCCACTGACATATTCCCGGACTCCAACGACGGTAAAGGATGACTGGCGCAAATCGAGCGAAACGGGCGAAATTCCGCCGTCCCCCCGATCGTCTTCATGTGGCAACTGCGTCGCGAGCCGTGCCGGTTCTATCGCGAGATATGTTTCGACCGGGTAGAGTTTTTTTCGCATGAATACACCGAACGGATCCGTAATTTCAATCACACAACCAGGAATCTGATACAGTCCACGACGAATCGATGGAATGACATATTCAATCTGTTCCGTCTTCCGGTAATGGGCACGTAACGAGCGCCGAATGTCTAAACGCTCCGCACTCAACGCTTCCGGTACTTCCTCTGTTACTTCGACGGTCCCGACAAGAAAGGGGTATTTTCGTCTAACTTGTAAAACGACAGGAATGTCCGTCCCGGCAATCAACATCTTATTCGAAACTTCTCGCGTCGCGACGGCTTTCGTCACGGGCCAGATTAAAAAAATCGTCCAGTAGACAGTCAAACCTGCCATGACGTAGAACAGTAACGAGGCTACATTTCCACCATCCACACGGGCGTAAATCCACAATGCCGTGACCATCAGGAGCAGGACGGCATAACGCCAGCCGATTTGCCACCGTTTCATAAAGACTCCACGTCGTGTTGAATCGGCACCGCAACTTCTTTTTTCACCTGTTCCAATACCCGTTCAGCCGACTGTCCGTGGTAGCGAGCATCTGCCGTCAAAATCAACCGGTGTGATAAGACGGGTGTCAACAGGTGTTTTACGTCATCGGGTAATACGAATTTCCGCCCTTCCATATAAGCCCAGGCTTGTGCAACTTTCATTAAAGCAATCGATGAACGCGGACTGGCTCCAAGGTAAAGCGAAGCATGCTCACGCGTGGCCTGGACGAGCTGAACGATATATTTTTTAACCGGTTGTGAAACGTGGACTTCCTTGACTTCTTCCTTCATCCGTAACAATTCGTCGCGCCCGATGACCGATTCGAGCGTGTCGATTGGTTCATCGCGTTCGAATCGATTCAGCAACTTCATCTCTTGCTGAAAATCCGGATAGCCCATCTTGACTTTGACTAAAAAGCGATCGAGTTGTGCTTCCGGCAATGGATATGTCCCTTCATGCTCAATCGGATTTTGCGTCGCCATGACAAAGAAGGGATTCGGAAGCGTATGGATTTCTCCGTCCACCGTTACATTTGCTTCCGCCATCCCTTCCAGTAACGCCGATTGTGTTTTCGGAGAGGTTCGGTTGATTTCATCCGCGAGAACGATATTGCCCATCAATGGACCCGGACGATACTCAAATTGACTTGTTTTTTGGTTATACATCGAAACACCCGTTAAATCCGAGGGGAGTAAATCGGGTGTGAATTGAACACGCTTAAAAGTCAGGCCGATTGAGCGACTGAATGCGCGCACGAGCATCGTTTTCCCGACACCCGGTACATCCTCAAGTAAGACATGTCCTCCGGCAAGTAGCGCTGCTAACGATTGTGTAATAACATCTTCCTTACCGACGATTACTTTTTCTACGTTGTCGATGATTGCTTGAATCTCCCTTGTGTATGTTCGCATTGTCAGGCCCCTTGCTCTTTAGTAGTTGAATTTTCTGACTCTTTCTATCTTCTCATACCCGTAGTCCCTTTGGAAAGGCATATGAGTCTCTCAATACGCACAAAAAAGGGGGCGCCGCAGAGCGACTCCCCCTTTGTGTTTCAGGAACGATTACATGCCGTAAACCGTTCTTGATTCGTGCAGAGTGCACGTAAAACACGGGTACAATCCGTGTCTATAAACTTATTCCGTTCGTCAAGTCCGGTGATCCTCTTCTACTCGAAGCGACATGCGATCGTTCCCTCTACATTGATAATCATTCATGTGCATCACCATCCTTTCATATATTGAATATTACCGAATCTATTCGAAGTTAAACCTTGTTTTTTAATTATTTTTTTCGAAACCGGTAATACGTCGTTGCTAAAGCAAGTGCAAGGACAAGCCCCTTAATAATATTTAATGAGTAATACGGAACAGATAACATAACGAGCCCATTCTCAAGAATCCCGACTAAGCAGGCTCCGACTAATGTCCCGAGTGCGTTCGGTTTCCCTTGTCCGGCAAACGATGAACCGATGAAGGCAGCCGCGACTGCCGGCATCAAATAGCCGGATCCGGCATTAATCTGTGACGATCCAACCTGCGACGCAAGCAGGATTCCTCCGACTGCCGCAAGTAGTCCAGCAATCACGTAGGCCAGTGCCCGGTAACGATGCACCGGGATTCCCGTCAAGTGTGCCGCCTCCGGGTTTCCGCCGATGATGTATAAGAAGCGACCGTGTCGTGTATGGTTCAAAAACAGATGCGTCACTGCTACGATGGCGAGCATGATTAGGATGATCCACGGTGCCTGACTGATTTTTAGAAAGGCCTCCGGAATCATCCCGACTGTCGGTGTTCCGTCGAGACGGGGCATCCCGGCACTGATTGATCCGCCGCCGGTATACGTCATCGCCACCCCTTCAAAGATGAACATCGTCGCAAGCGTCGCAAACAAGTCGGGAATCTTGAATTTGACGATCAATAACACGTTGACCAGCGCGACGCTCAAGGCAATCAAAATCGCCAAGCCGATCGACAGACCAAGCGGAAGGCTGTACCAGACAAAAAATGAGACGACGAGCGAGCTCGCAAAGGTCGCGGTCGAACCGACCGATAAATCAAAGCCGTTGACGGTCAGCGAGACGGTCAACCCAATCGCGATGATCGTCACAATCGAGATACTGCGCAAAATATTAATCAGGTTCGCGCCCTGTAAAAAGCTTGGTGCCGTCACGGCAAAAAAGACGATGAGTGCAAGGATTGCGAGGACGATCCCCCAGTCATTCAAAAAGCGTAACAGCCGTTTACCGGATGCGTGCCGCTTCGTGTTTGGTTTTGGTTCCGTCGTTGGTTCGTGAAGTACCTCGTTCATCAAGTCATCCCCCCTGTCGCATACAGCAGTAATTGGTCTTCCGTCGTCTCCGACGTATTCGTCTCGAACACGATTTTCCCGTCATACATGACATAAATCCGGTCCGTCACCGCCAGCAATTCATCGAATTCACTGGACGCATACAGAATCGCTTTTTGCTGTCCGGCCAGTTGATCGATCACGTCGAAGATTTCCCGTTTCGCCCCGACGTCGACACCTTTTGTCGGTTCATCGAGCAGCAGGACCGCAGCATCGGCGAGGAGCCATTTGCCGATCGCGACCTTCTGCTGGTTCCCGCCGGATAAGCCTTCCACGCGTTGCGTTTCATCCGTTGATTTGATCGCCAATCGTTTGATGATAGCGTTGGCGGCAGTCCGTTCCGTTCCCGTCTTGACCCAACCGAACCGATTTACGAATTGTTTGAGACTTGCCGCGGTCATGTTTTGATAAATCGGATCCGTGACAAGGATGCCTTCTTTCCGGCGTTCTTCCGGGACCAGACCAATCCCGTGTCTGACTGCCTCGTGCGGCGACCGGATGGTTGCCGGTTCGCCGGCTATCCGAATCTGTCCCCCCACAGTCGGAGTCGCTCCGAAAATCGTCTTACAGAGCTCGGTTTTTCCCGCTCCGACAAGTCCGGCAATCCCAATCACTTCGCCTGCATGAACTGTCAATGACAGCTGATCCAGCTCCCCCGGGACCGTCACTTGATCGAGCTCGAGCAACGCTTGCCCGACGGTTCGGGTTTGCCGGTCCGTCTGTTGCAAACGTCTTCCGAGCATCTGTTCAACGATTGTCTCTTTCGTTCGCCCGGCTAATGCTTGGCGGGCGACAAGTTTTCCGTCACGCATGACGGAAATCGACTCACAGATTTCAAATAATTCCTGAAGGCGGTGTGAGATGAAAATCACGCCCAATTGTTCGCGTGTCGCGAGTTCCTTGATGATGCGAAACAAATGTTCCGTCTCCCGTTGACTGAGCGGCGCCGTCGGTTCATCCAGGATTAAAAAACGGCTGTCTTGAACGAGTGCCCGGGCAATCAAGACCAACTGTTTGTCGGCAAGGCGCAGTTCGCTGACCCGTTGCCCGACATCAATCGAAGCCTGGAGTTTCCCGAGCGCCTCCAAGGCAATCTGTTCAAAACGGCGTTGCCGGATGACCCCTTTGAGCTGTCCGTTCGTCAACAAATCGAGACAAATGTTTTCCGCGACCGTCAAGTACGAAATCAATGCCGTATCGACTTCTTGGTAGACGATTTCAATTCCCGCCCGTTTCGCGGCACGCGGCGAATCGATCGTCAACGGCACACCTTCAAACGAAATCGTCCCGTCATACGCCGCATGCGCTCCCGCCAATACTTTCATCAGCGTCGACTTACCGGCGCCGTTCGCTCCGACGAGCGCATGAATTTCCCCGCGGCGGACGGAAAAGTCAACAGCATCAAGCGCTTTGACACCGGGGAATTCAATTGAAATCCCACGCATCTCGAGCCGGTTCGTCGCGTCCAGCTGCGTCATTTCGCAGCATTCGCTTTCCGCAGTTTTTCCATCCACGGTTCATTGAATTTTTCGGATGTGCTCCAGCCCTTGATGATCGTATCGAGATTGTACATCGTCGTATCGGCTTTGAGCGCCTTTTGCTCGACTAATTTAGCGTCCAGATCAAAGCTGTCCGGTGTTTTTTCACCGGCGAGTTTTTTCGCGAGCAGACGCATGTCCGTCTGTCCGATCAAGTGGGGATCGACGGCACTCGTCGACACCCAGTTGCTCCCCTTCTCACGCATCAGGTTGATGTCCTGATTCGAGACATCGATTGAAATCAACGGGATTTCCTGACGTTTGTTGTCTTTTAAGGATTTATAGGCGCCTTTCGCGACTTCGTCCCAGGCTCCCCAGACGGCATCGATGCTTCCTTTCGGATATTTGGCGAGAATCGCGTTCATCTTCGTCGCGATATCGCCCTGGACATCCTGGAAATTCGTCGGTCCGACCGTTTCAAGTGTCTTGATTTTGCCGTCCGCTTCATACGTCTTATAGATTTCCTGACGGCGGTCCAGCGGTGCGAATCCCGGACCGAACCACAACTTGATGACCCGGACCGGCTTATCGTCTTTCACTTTCGTCACTTCATCGAGTGAAAGTTCTGCCAGTTTGTGATCATCTTGGAACGTCTCCGTGATGCCTGTTAACGTCTGGTCCTTTTTCTTCGTCACCGTATCAAACGTCACGACCTGAATCCCTTTGTCGATCGCCGGTTTAATCATGTCGTAGGCATAATCTTCTTTTCCGTGCGAGATGATCAGTCCGTCATAATCCTGCTGAACGGCTTGCGCCACCAGTTCCTTGAACTTGACGTCATTGCCTTCGGAAATGAACGTGTTGACCTTAAACCCAAGTGCCTCCCCTTCCGACCGGGCACCGTCCAAAAATTGTTTCGTATGATCATCGGACGCCAGATTGCGGATGACGGCAATCTTGATGTCGCCTTGGACACTTTCCGGCACACCGCTGATTTTTTTCGCCGGTGTCGCTTCACTATTGGCGCAAGCAGCCAGCAAGACTGCCGGTGCGAGCAAGAATGCTAATTTTTTCATCTCGATCTCCCCTGTCTGTTTAGATGACCTGTTGTCCGATTGCCTGTTCGATCGTTTCCACGCTCGGCCGTTCAATGACGCCGAGTTCCGTGATGATCGCCGTAATGAGCTCGTGCGGTGTCACGTCAAACGCCGGATTAAAGACCGCTACACCCGCTGGCGCTGTCATCTGTCCGGCAAACTGTGTCACTTCACGGGCATCGCGTTCTTCAATCTCAATCTCGTCTCCCGATAAACTCGTCACATCAAACGTCGACAGCGGTGCGGCGACATAAAACGGAATCCCGAAGGCACGTGCGAATAACGCCAGCTGGAACGTCCCGATTTTATTGGCTGTATCCCCATTCCGGGTAATCCGGTCCGCGCCGACGATGATGGCGGTGATCTGCTTTTCCTTGATCGTATGTGCGACCATATTGTCCGTGATCAAGGTGACGTCAATCCCTGCCCGTTGCAGCTCCCATGTCGTCAAACGTGCCCCCTGCAACAAAGGTCGGGTTTCCGACGCATAGACGGATAACGGGATGCCTTGTTCTTTCGCAAGATAAAACGGGGCCAGTGCCGTCCCGTACGCCGCTGTCGCAATCGATCCGGCGTTACAAATCGTCAACACCCGGTCTCCCGCTTGAAACAGCTCCAACGCATGCACACCGATTTGCCGTGACGTCTTGGCATCGGCTTCATAAAGGGCGATTGCTTTTTGTTCCAGACGTTTCGGCAGTTCCTCGAGTGTTGTGCTCGAAAGGATAAGCTGATTCAGCGCATCAAGTACGTTCCGCAAATTGACGGCGGTCGGCCGGGTCGCCAGTAATTCCGCCGATACCGTCAACAGTTTTTGTTTGACCTCGTCAAGCGATCCCGTCGTCCGAAACGCTTCCTGCACGAGGACGAAACCACCAAACAGACTGATTGCCGGCGCCCCCCGGACACGAAGTTGTTTAATCGCCTCGACCGCTTGCGCCAAATCATGAATGACTTCGTACCGTTCTTCTTGCGGAAGACGGGTCTGGTCAAGGATTTTTAAGCACGCCCGCTCATAGATGACACTACGGATAAACTCGCTCATCGGCTCAATTCCTCCGTCACGTCGAAATTCCGGAGGTCCGTAAACGTCTTACATTCGCCGCGCCGTTTAATCAATGCCGTCCCGAGGCGTAGGGCATGACGTTTCCGTTCAAGGCGCGTCGCCGCATCCGGAATTTGTTCCAAATCAGCGACCGGTGCCAAACCAATCGTCCGCCGGATCAGTTCACAACCGGCGAAACCAAGCGCGTCTTGGAGAATTGTACTGAGGACATCATCGACAAGCCCGGGTACCGTCCGGAAAGGTTCGACGGCTTCCCGTTCCCAAAGTGCCGTGAACGTCGAAGCAAACGTCAGCCAGAACGTATCGATATCCTTCACCCGCGTCTCCCGCAACTCAGCATAGTTCGGATACGCCGCAAAGCAGAGGTGGGCAATGAACTGACCGACATCAAACCCGAACGGTCCGTAAAAAGCGAACTCCGGATCGATGATTTTCGTTTCGCCCGCGGAAGCAAAAATGCTTCCTGTATGTAAATCCCCGTGTAATAAGGCTTCCCCTTTCGTGATGAACAACGTTTCGAGCTTCGCCACTTCCCTCTTCAGTTTTTCGTCCTGCCAGAGCTGCTGTACGTCTGTTTCCAAGCCGCTCTCGATGTTGTTTGTTTCCGCGTCGTAAAACGGATCCGTAAAGATTAACTTTTCCGTGATGTCGCATAAATCCGGGTTGTAATAGTCACGTGCGACCTGTTTTTTTCCGACTGGACCGAGCGCAAAATCTGACGTGAAAAATAACGTCCGTGCCAAGTATGAACCGACATGCTCTGCAAGGAGCGGATACGTTTCGCCTGCGAGCAATCCCATCCGAACGATTTGCAGGTGCGACAAGTCCTCCATCACTGTATACGCTTCTTCATGACTGGCATGAAAGACCCGTGGAACGAATGGCGTCGCGTATTTTGCGAATTCCTTCAGTGCCAACTGTTCGATCCAGGCCCGCTCGAGTGACAAGGGCCAGCTTTCCCCGACGACTTTTGCATAAGGTAATGCCTGCTTCAAGATCAAACGTTCTTTCCCTGCCTGAATCCGAAAGACTAAGTTCAAGTTCCCGTCGCCGATTTCTTCTGCCGTCGCTTCTTCCTGTCCGATGAGTCCGAGTTCCCGGACACGTTTAATGGCGTCCTGTTCTGTAAATGCTTGATATGCCATCTTGCTTCCCCCTTCATTTCTACACAAAAAAACGCCGCTTTTCGTCATAGAAAAGAGGCGCGGGGTATCATCCGTCCTCTTATCTCTCAGACGAATGTCTGTTGGATGTAGCACCGTGCCGGATGGTCGGTTGCTGCGGCGTCTTCGGGCCAATTCCCTCTGCCAACTCACGATAAGAGTCATATGTGGTTGTGGTGTTCGATGTTGATTCGAATATTACGCCCGTCTTAAATCATCTGTCAATTCCAATTTTTAGTGAAAAACCATTTAAAAGACCGCCATCTATAGAAGTTGATTTCAAAAAAAATAAATTTTCAAAAAATTATTTGACATCACGTCCATCTCATGTAAAAATTGCAATTAGATTTCACAATTTCATCCAATTCTTATCAAGAGCAGACGGAGGGACGAGCCCTATGATGTCGCAGCAACCGACCAGTTGGCACGGTGCTAATTCTTGCAGCTAACACGCTGACAGATAAGAGTCCACGCGCAATTTTTCATGGTCTCTTGTCATTGACGAGGGGCCATTTTTGTATTTTTTAACAAGGGAGAGACGACGATCATGGCGTACATTACCGCAACTTACCACCTCGGCGTGACCGATCAGTTACCAAAACGGGCAGAGCAAATCGCCCTCGGTCTGACGGTCGGCTCATGGACCGATTTGAATCACTTGGAACAACAACAGCTTGAATCCTTTAAAGGACAAGTCGTCCATACGGAAGAACACGACGGGAAAGGATATGTCACGATCCGTTATCCGGAACACAACGTCTCACGGGACTTTTCGGCGATTTTGACGACCGTCTTCGGCAAGCTGTCACTCGACGGTCAAATCAAACTGACGGATCTTCAGCTTCCCGCTTCGTTCACACCGGATTTCCCCGGTGCTAAATTTGGCATCGAGGGCGTCCGCCAGTTGATCCAAGTCCATGACCGCCCCCTGTTGATGAGCATCTTCAAAGGCGTCATCGGACGGGACCTCGTTTTTTTACGGGAACAACTGGAAGCCCAGCTCGCCGGCGGGATTGATCTCGTCAAGGATGACGAAATTTTATACGACAATCCGCTGACACCGGCACTCGACCGGGCGCGGATCGGACGGGAAGTCCTCGATGCACACTATGAACAGACCGGTAAACGGGCCCTTTATGCGATTACGTTGAGTGGTCCGGTCTTCCGCTTGAAAGAGCAGGCGAAACGACTGGTCGAAGCCGGAGCGACAGCCCTCCTGCTCAACACGTTTACATACGGGCTTGATGTCTTGCGGGAACTGGCAGCCGATCCGGAAATCCCGGTCCCGATCTTTAATCATCCGGCGTTGAGCGGTGCCTTGATCGCCAGTCCCGAGTACGGGATTGCTGCCCCGGTCCTGCTCGGAACGTTGCCGCGGATTGCCGGTGCCGACTTGACACTGTTCCCGTCGCCATATGGGAATGTCGCCCTCGCCAAAGACCTGGCCCGCGGGATTGCCGTCGAAGCGACCCGAATCGGTGAGACCAAAGCAATTCTCCCGGTCCCGTCCGCCGGAATCCACCCGGGTCTCGTCGCCCAGCTTGTTCGTGATTTCGGCGTCGATTCCGTCATCAATGCCGGGGGCGGTGTCCACGGTCATCCGCAAGGTGCTGCGGCCGGAGTCATCGCTTTCCGCCAGGCACTGGACGCAGCACTGGCCGGCGAATCACTGACAAGTGCCGCCCGCCGGCACGAGGAATTACGTGTCGCCCTCGATGCTTGGGGGATCACGA
The DNA here is from genome assembly GCF_018618705.1 of Exiguobacterium sp. H66. NCBI lineage: Bacteria > Bacillati > Bacillota > Bacilli > Caryophanales > Exiguobacterium > Exiguobacterium sp. H66. The sequence goes on along the minus strand of NZ_JACSMQ010000007.1, from coordinate 152,891 downwards.
AATGACGATCCGGATTTTATGTGACTTTGATGGAACGGTAACGGAGCACGATAATATCATCGCCTTGATGCAGGAGTTCGCTCCGCCGGAAAAATTTGAACCGTTAAAACAAGGTGTGCTCGACCGGTCGCTCTCGATTCAGTCCGGCATCGGACAGATGTTTCAGCTGCTTCCGTCCAGTCAAAAACAGGACTACATTGATTTCTTGATGAAACGGGCGGTCATTCGTCCCGGCTTCGACACCTTGCTCGCCTTTGCCAAATCAAACGAGATTGATTTTTCCATCGTCAGCGGCGGGATCGACTTTTTTGTCCAGCCGATTCTTGCGGATGTACTGACGGACGAAGCGATTTATTGCAACGGCAGTGACTTCAGACAGGAGACGGTTCAAATCGAATGGCCGCATGCCTGCGACGCAGCCTGTACAAATCAATGCGGCTGTTGCAAAACCTCGATCGCCCGGAAGCTGAAGCAGAACGGTGACACAATCATCGCGATCGGCGACTCCGTAACAGATTTTGAACTGGCTAAGCAGGCGGATCACGTTTATGCACGGGATTATCTGATCACGCTATGTGAACAGCACAGCATCCCGTATACGCCGTTTGAAAACTTTCATGACATATTGAATCATCTGCAGACAAAGGTGGTGTACACATGACCTTCTTAAAACGATATGAAGAATTACGTGCCGTCAAACAGGAACTTGCAGCACGCGACTGGTTCCCCGGCACAAGCGGCAATCTCGCCATCCGGACAGCCGATCAACCGACTGAATTTCTCGTGACGGCAAGCGGGAAGGACAAACGGCAGGATACACCGGACGACTTCGTCCATGTCGACGCGTCCGGTCAACTGATCGGCGAACAGACGGGTCGTCCCTCTGCCGAAACATTGCTCCACGTCGAGGTCTTCAACCGAACGACTGCCGGGTGTTCCCTTCACGTCCATACGATTGACAATAATGTCATTTCGGAACTGTACGGCGATCAAGGCGAGATTCGGTTTGCCGGTCAGGAAATCATCAAGGCACTCGGCCGTTGGGAAGAAGATGCGGAAGTTCGTGTGCCGATTATCCCGAACCATGCCGACATTCCGACGCTTGCCGCTGCCTTTGCAGCACATGTACATGCCGAGAGCGGCGTCGTCCTGATTCGCAATCACGGCATCACCGTCTGGGCACCGACTGCCTTTGAAGCGAAAAAACAGTTGGAAGCATTCGAGTTTTTGTTCAGTTACACCTTAAAACTACAAACGTGCCGACAGGCGATTCATTAAAAGGAGGAATTTACAATGGCAACAGTACTTTTCCAACAGACAAACGAACGGTATACGGATCAAAATGAGGTCTCTTCATTCCTTGCTTCACGCGGCGTCTTATATGAACAATGGGACGTCTCGAAGTTACCGGGCGACCTCGTCGAGAACTTTACATTAACGGATGACGACAAACAGACGATTTTAACGACATTCGCGGACGAGATTAAAGATGTTTCGGAACGTCGCGGTTACCAGACGGCTGACATCATCGCACTGTCGGATACGACACCGAATCTCGATGAATTACTCGTCAACTTCCAAAAAGAACACCATCATACCGATGACGAGGTCCGCTTCATCGTCAGCGGCCATGGCGTGTTTGCGATTAAAGACGAGGAGGTCGGCTATTACAACATCGAGCTCAATCCCGGTGATTTGATTTCCGTTCCCGTCAACACGCGCCACTACTTCACGCTCCAGGAAGACCGGAAAGTGGTAGCAATCCGAATCTTCGTCACGACGGACGGCTGGGTGCCGATTTACGAGCGGGATGCCCTGTCTTCAGCAAACTAATTCAGTCCGGTCCGGCCCAAGTCTTCTAGCGATAGAGGACCTGGGCTTTTTTTGTACTGAAACGTCGTCTGACAAACATGTTTGAGGAAAGCGCGTGTCCGGGAGCATTTCCTATTCTAGAAACATGCCGTTTGTTTCGTCCATCTCCGATATAATGAAGAAAAGGACACAAAAAGGAGCTGACGTGTATGATGATTCGTCTCGTTCAAGAAGCCGACTTACCGGACGTGCTCGCCATTTATAATGAAGGAATTGAAGACCGCATCGCGACGCTCGAGACGGATACGAAAGATCTCGCCTTCATGCAGCAATGGTTCAGTGAACGCTCCGAGCGACATGCCGGTTACGTTGCCTATGAAGGATCAAAGATTCTTGGCTTCATTTCGCTCGATGCCTACAATCCGCGTCCCGTCTATCAGTCCGTCGGCGAACTGTCCGTCTACATCACACGGACCCACCGCGGACAAGGAATCGGAAAACGACTACTCGACATCATCGAAGAACATGCAATCATTCACGGCATGCATAAGCTGATTCTTTTTACGTTCCCCTTCAACCGGATCGGACAAAAACTCTACATCAAAGCCGGATTCCGAATCGTCGGTACCTTTAAAGAACAAGGAATGTTAAACGGGTATTATGTCGATGTCCTGGCCATGGAAAAAATTCTCCCTAAACCGGACCAATGATGTTTTGGATTAAAGGTTCGACAAGTCGGGAATATGAGACGAGGAAGATTCGTACAAGAAAGGAAGATTGCCTGTGAACATCCAGCAAATTCGAAATGCGACACTCGTCTTGACCTATGCCAACCAAGTTTTTTTAATTGATCCTTTTCTCGGTGAAAAGGGTTCGCTTCCTCCGTTCGACCATACACCGAACACCCACCGCAACCCCCTTGTCGACTTACCGGTCGATGTCTCGACCTTACTCGACCCGGATGCCGTCTTCGTGACACATCTTCACGCCGATCATTTCGATGAGGCTGCCAAACAATTGTTACCGAAGACGGTTCCGCTCTATGCCCAAAACGCGACGGACGCCTCTGTCATTAAAGAGGCCGGTTTCACCGACGTTCAGCCGTTCGACCAGGGTGTGACACTCCGCGATGTCAAAGTTTTCCGCACGAACGGTCAACACGGCGTCGGCGAAATCGGACAACGGATGGGACACGTATCCGGTCTCGTCTTTACACATCCCGATGAGCCGACGCTCTATATCGCCGGTGATACGATTTGGTGTGACGACGTCGATTCTGCGATTGATACCTATGCACCGGATGTCATCGTCGTCAATAGTGGTGCCGCCCAGTTCCAGACCGGTGAACCGATCACGATGTCGGAACGTGATTTATTAGCGGTCCATGCGGCAGCGGCTGAAGCGACGATCATCGTCTCGCATCTCGAGGCCGTCAACCACTGCCTGCTCCGCCGCGATATGATTGCTGACTTTTTAGCAGCAAATCATCTCTCCGCTCACTTTTTGATTCCGGACGACGGCGAGACGCTCTCCTTTTAAGTCTCTCCTTCGAGAGTCGTATGAATACAAAAAAACCGGACGTTTTCCGTTTCCCTAAAAGGAAGAGGAACAGCGTCCGGTTTTTTCATGTTCATTCTTGCGGAATGACAAGACCCAGCAAACGAGCGAAGGCGATTGCTTGTCCTTCCGTCACGATCGCCCCTGTCAAAAAGCGTGGATCAATCGTAATCCCCGAGACGTCCGCTTGTCGCAAATCGAGTCCTTTTAACGGAGTTTCAACCCACTGGCTTTCCATCAATTCAACATCCTCAAAACGTAAATCGATGAGTTTCCCTTCGAAGAATTGTGTCTCCCGCATCGCCGTCTGCTCGAACGTTACTTGTCGGAGCGATGTCCGAATCACTTGTAAGTAATTCGCCTGGCATGCTTTTACCGTGACATGATCAAGCGTCGTTTCTTCTAATTGAACCCCCGTCAGGCGGCAGTCCTGAAACAGAACGCGATGAAAACGACTGTCACGGAACTGACAACCCGTCAAATCGCACTGCTCAAACCGGACATTTTCAAATGACGCGCGATCAAACACGAGACCCGCAAATGAGACATTCCGAAAACAGACTTGATTGGCATCGATCCGCTCCGTCAGCTCGATGGGTAACGTTTCTTTTTCATACAGCATTTGATACAAGTACGGATCATCGATTTCGATTTCTGCAAATGTTTCGACTGCTAAATTATTCGGGACATCCGGTAGATGGATCATCGGTTTTTTCTTCATTCTCTCCCAACCCTTCTTCTTCTCAGTCCTTAGTGTACCAAACCTGTTACCTAAATATGACCCAAGAGGATGATCTCTAAAGTCATGCCGCGCTCTAAAAAGTGATGACATGTACACTCTTTTTCAATTTTTGATTTGAGACACTTTGAGACCGTGCTAGAATCAACATAAATAAAATAAGAACAAACGTTCTAAAAGGAGTGATTTTCGTGTCTTCTGATGCGGACTTTCCAAACCAACGTATTTTTTGCGTGGATAGTGTCTCTTTTTATGCCAGTTGCGAGTGCCATTACCGAAATCTACCACCATTAACAACAAAATTAGCCGTCGTTTCCGATTTAAAACGGAGCGGCTCCGTCATTTTAGCGGCGAGCCCTGCTTTGAAGACGCTTGGTATCAAAACGGCAAGTCGTCTCTACCAGATTGAACAACTCCCGTATAAGGAACGAAAGCAGATTCACCTCGTCGAACCACGCATGTTATGCTACATGAAAACGTCGATTCGTGTCCTCGATGTGCTCCATCAATTCGGACCACCGGAAGTGATTCGCGTCTACTCGATTGACGAAAGTTTCATCGACATGACGGGAACGGAGCACCTCTTCGGTACGGATTTTGAAGCTGCTAACCAATTACAGTCAGCTATCCTGGAACAAACCGGCATTCACGTCCGAATCGGGATTGGTCCTAATAACGTCATCGCGAAACTTGCCCTTGATTTACTCGGGAAAAAACAGGGCATTGCGCGTTGTGGTTATGCTGATGTCCCCCGTCTCTTACATGACTTTCCCGTTCGTAAGATGTGGGGGATCGGTCATCAAATGGAGCACCATCTGAATCAATTAGGCATCGAGACGATCGGCGATTTGGCGGCCGCACCATTAGAAACACTACACGAACGTTTTGGTGTCATCGGTGCCGAACTTTGGCATCATGCATGGGGCATCGATCAATCTCCGACGACGATTGATCCGACCGCTTTATTTCGTCCGGCATCATCCCGACAGAAGACGGTTGGTCATGGCGTGACACTGATGCGTGATTATTACGAATACGACCAGATTCGGCTGGTCTTAAGTGAGCTCGCAAGCGATGTCGCAGCCCGCGTCCGCTTTTCCAATCAACTTGGATGGACGGTTCACTTAGGTGTCCGTTACTCGAGACATATCGTCCGGGCAGGATTTTCAAAGCAACTCCGTCTCCCTTATCCGACTTCAGACGAACGGATTATCCTGCGCCATATCCTTCAGCTGTTCGAGCCGAACTGGCTCGAACACGAACCGATTCGTTTTTTGTCCGTCTCGCTCGGTCAACTTGTCCCCGACCAAGGTGCACTGCAACTGTCGTTGTTCGAAGACAATACCCGTGTTTGGAAACGCAAACGCTTGTTAAAGGCAATCGATCATGTCAACGTCCGTTACGGGAAGGGAACCATCCGCCTCGCTGTTTCTTTTCTTGATACAAGTGTCGCCAAGCGCCGCCTCCGCTTCGTCGGTGGTCATCCGGGAGGTGACGGCAATGACACGGTATCGTGACCGTGGCAATTTAAAATGGATTCCGTTTTTGATGCCGGAGTACATTCAACTGTTGCGCGACTATTATAAAGATACGCATCGTTTAACACTACCGCCCATCGATGAACAACTTCAAGAATCATGGCAATTCATCCTCGAAGAAGCATTAATGGAAGGAAAAGAACTTGAAATCACGTATTATAAGGAAGGAAGCTATATCACACTGACCGGATTCATCGAACGAATCGAGCGCGAACGAGGACTTCTGTACGTCCGGAGTCAAAATCCGATCGAAATTCCCCTGATGCGACTAGTTCGGATTGAAAACGGGTAGGAGTGACAGTGGGCTTCAATAATGCACTTATCTCTTGAATTATGATTTGAAAGAAGGAATGTTTGTATGTTTGAATGGTTTACTTCACTCCCCGTCGTGATCCAGGCATTACTCGCCGGGATGATGACATGGGGCTTGACCGCACTTGGGGCGGCACTTGTTTTCGTCTTTACGACAATTGAAAAAAAGGTCATGAATATGATGCTCGGCTTCGCCGCCGGTGTCATGATCGCTGCGTCCTTTTGGTCACTGCTCGCTCCGGCGATTGAATTTACGGAACAGGATGGTGGCATCGCCTGGCTTCCGGCTGCAATCGGATTTTTAGCAGGTGGCTTCTTCGTTCGCTTACTCGACTTCGTCACACCACATTTACACTTATCCGCACCACTTGAAAATGCAGAAGGCCCTTCGACCGGTCTTAAAAAGGCAACTCTGCTCTTTTTAGCCATCACCTTGCACAACATCCCGGAAGGTCTAGCAATCGGTGTCGCTTTTGGTGCTGCTGCGTTAAATATGGACGGGGCGACAGTCGCTGGTGCTTTGACGCTCGCACTCGGAATCGGGATTCAAAATATGCCGGAAGGTGCTGCCTTATCAATTCCGCTTCGTGGTGAAGGCATGTCACGCCGTCGCGCTTTCAATTACGGTCAAATGTCCGCTATTGTTGAACCGATTGCGGCAATGATCGGGGCGGCTGCCGTTTTCTTCATTCAGCCGTTACTGCCTTACGCACTCGCCTTTGCAGCCGGCGCGATGATTTTTGTTGTCGTCGAGGAATTGATTCCTGAATCACAAGCTGAAAACGGCTCTGATTTAGCGACACTGGGTTTAATGGTCGGCTTTACCGTCATGATGATTCTTGATGTCGCCTTAGGCTAAATACAAACTGATTGAACAAAAAAAACTCCTTCATCGCCGGTGAAGGAGTTTTCAGATTGATATTGGAATGACTTTTGAGTCCGTACCTTTCAACGTGTACCTTTAATTATTTTTTGAGGATGCGCATCGCATTTAAAACAGCCAGGACGGTTACACCAACATCCGCAAACACAGCTTCCCACATCGTCGCGAAACCAAATGCACCAAACAGGAGAAACACGGCTTTCACGCCAAGTGCGAAGAAAATGTTTTGATAGACAATTTTTCGTGTCGCACGGGCAATCTCAATTGCTTCGACCAACTGCTTTGGTTCATCTGTCATGAGGACGATATCTGCGGCTTCAATCGCCACATCACTGCCGAGTCCGCCCATCGCGATTCCGACATCGGCTCGTGTCAAAACAGGGGCATCATTGATGCCGTCGCCAACAAAGGCCACTTTTCCATCCGCTTGCTTCAAAATCAGTTCGAGTTGTTCGACTTTTTGATCAGGTAATAGTTCTGCTGTAACTTCGTCAATCCCGATTTGACGGCCAATCACTTCTGCCGTTGCCAGGCGGTCCCCTGTTAACATAATCGTTTTCTTCACACCGAGTGCCTTGAGGCGAGCAAGTGCTTCAACCGTGCTGTCTTTAATGTGATCAGCAATTCGGATGTAGCCCAGGTACGTATCATTGCGTGCGACATGAACGTACGTCCCGTCTGCCGTTTGATCAAGCGTCTCATAACCAAGTTCGTTGAACCAACGGGCATTCCCGGCACGAATCGTATCCGTTCCGAAGCGACCGACAACACCTGATCCTGCGACTTCGCGATACTCTTGAACGGATTCCGTCACTTCACCATAACTTGCATATGTCCGTTGGATGGACTTTGCAATCGGATGATTCGAATGCTGTTCAACAAGCGTTGCCACTTTCAATAATTCTTCGTCTGAACAGGCAACCGGGCGGAGTTCCGTCACTTCAAAGACCCCTTCTGTCAAGGTCCCTGTTTTATCAAAAACGACCGTATCCAGCTGTTGTAATGCCTCGAGATGATTTCCACCCTTCACGAGAATCCCACGTTTTGAAGCGGCACCAATTCCACTGAAGAAACCGAGGGGGATTGAAATGACGAGCGCACAGGGACAACTGATGACAAGAAAAACAAGTGCCCGGTAAATCCAGTCCTCCCATGTCGCACCCGTGACAAACAATGGAGGCAAGACAGCAAGCAATGTCGCAATCCCGACGACTGCCGGTGTGTAGACACGAGCAAATCGGGTGATGAATTTTTCCGTCGGCGCCTTGTGGCGCGAAGCATTTTCAACGAGATCAAGAATTTTTGCGACCGTTGACTCACTGTAGAGACGGTCGACTTGAATCAACAGTCTCCCATCTGTATTGATCGTTCCTGCAAGAATCGTATCGTTCGTGCGGACACGTCGTGGTACTGATTCTCCCGTCAAGGCGACGGTATCAATGAATGCTTCTCCTTCAAGGATTGTTCCGTCGAGCGGAATCTTTTCGCCCGGTCGGACTAAAATCCGTTGTCCGACTTTCACTTGTAACGGACTAATCGTTTGTCCATTTTCAAGTGTTGCCGTCTCAGGACGAATATCCATTAATTCAGCAATCGATTTGCGGGATTGATCGACTGCCCGGTGTTGGAAAAACTCACCGACTTGATAAAACAGCATAACGGCGACCGCTTCCGGGTACTCGCCAATTAGAAAAGCACCAACCGTCGCGATGACCATCAAGAAATTTTCATCAAATACTTGTCCCTGACGAATATTTCGGATCGCGTTTCGTAACACATCCCAACCGATTAAGAAGTAAGCCAGCGCAAATGAGATAAGTTCAATTGAGCTCGGTAAAAAGAAGGCACTGATGAAGGCAACCCCACCGATGCTGTATTGAATCTTTTTCATTTTCGTTAAAAATGGACCGTGGTCATGAACATGACTTTCGTCAGATGGAACGTCACGAGAAACTTCGACGTTCGGCTCTAATTCTTGTACCCGTTTGACGACCGCATCGTATGTTGCGTCATCCGGTGCCTCTCCTTGATAAGTGATATAAAGCTTTTGTCCCGTAAAATCAAGATTTGCCGCTTCGATTCCTTCGACAGTCGAAACACCACGCTCGACCTTCGCCGCACAATTGGCACAATCAATTCCTGAAATTCGTAATCGCTCAGTTTTCGTTTCCATTCCTCCACCTCATTCAAATGTTCGTTTGATTATAAGTCCATCCTACTCTTTTTTTATTCATTCGACAAGGTGTTTTCGTTATCGGTCTTGCGCCCGATATTCAGATTAGTTCTATCTCAGAAGAATGAAACATGATATGTTTTTAGATAGTAAAATATAGAAGGAGAATAACATGCATATCTTAGAATTACTTAAAGCACTCTTACTCGGTTTCGTCGAAGGGATGACGGAATTCGCCCCGGTCTCTTCAACTGGTCATATGATCATCGTCGATGACATGTGGCTCCAAACAACGGACTTTCTCGGAAAATACTCCGCGAACACCTTTAAGATCGTCATTCAGCTCGGATCAATCCTTGCCGTCATCGTCGTCTTTTGGAAACGGTTGTTCAGCTTAATCGGACTCTATAAAATCGAAGGCGAGCATGATGCGACGGGCACACACAAATTAAAACTGCGTCACGTCTTAATCGGACTGCTTCCTGCTGCCGTGCTCGGTTTATTGTTCGAAGACTTCATCGATGAAAACCTCTTTTCGATCGATACCGTCATCATCGGTCTCGCTGTCGGTGCCATCTTGATGATTGCAGCGGATAAACTCGGTCCAAAAGAACCGAAAACGACGACACTCGACCAAATTACTTACCGCCAAGCGGCACTCGTCGGATTGTTCCAATGTATTTCGCTTTGGCCAGGATTTTCGCGTTCCGGTTCAACGATTTCCGGCGGGGTCTTCCTCGGGATGAATCACCGGACAGCAGCCGACTTTACGTTCATCATGGCCGTACCGATCATGTTCGGAGCCAGTTTTCTCTCGCTCGTTAAGAACTGGGATTACATCAATGTAGGCGATCTTGGCTTTTACATTGTCGGTTTTGTTGCATCGTTCGCGTTTGCGCTACTATCGATTCGTTTCTTCTTGAAACTGATCAATAAAATCAAACTTGTCCCGTTTGCGATCTATCGCCTTGTCTTAGCTGGGATTCTTGCAATCGTCGTTTACATGTAAGAAACAAAAAAACTATCAGTTTTTTGCTGATAGTTTTTTGTTTTTTTGAAACTTATTGAAACCGTTTAGGGTATATAGTAGATGAGATACAGAAAAAGGAGTGAACGAATTATGGCACGTAGAAATCGTGGGGGTTCTAAATTACCTCTCATCATCGGAATTGCTGTTGTTGTCATCATTGCATTTTTAGCAATCGGACAATACAACAGTCTCGTAAACGTCGAAGAAGACGTTTCGAACAAATGGTCACAAGTCGATAACCAAATTAAACGACGGGCGGATCTCATCCCGAACCTTGTCGAGACTGTTAAAGGTGTCGCTGGTCAAGAAGAAAAAGTTTACGGCGATATCGCAGAAGCACAAGCCGGCCTTGCCCGCGCTGCTTCGACAGAACAACGGATTGAAGCCGACCAGCAAGTCACGTCTTCTCTCCGTGGATTAATCGCCTTACAAACGACGTATCCGGACCTCAAATCAAGTGAACGATTTCAATCATTGATGGATACGCTTGAAGGGACAGAAAACCGTCTCGGTATCGCACGGAAAGATTACAACGATGCAGTCACACTCTACAATAAGAAACGTCGCAGTTTCCCAACTTCGCTTTATGCTTCGGCGTTTGGTTTTGATAAAAAACCATACTATGAAATTTCAGAAAGCGACCGCGAAAACCCAACGGTCGATTTCAACAGTGATTCGAAATGATTTGGCGAAGAACGCGCCTCCTTTTGAGTGCGTTCCTCGTTTTCTTCCTTCTGACTCCGACTGCCGAAGCCGTATCAGAACGCACGGGAGCCGCTTTCTTCATCCAAGATGATGCAAAGTTGCTGACCGCGTCGGAAGAAGCGGAACTCGCTCGTCTTGGTCAGGAACTCGAACAATACACGACCGCACAAGTCGTTTTAAAAACTGTCCCCGACTTAAAAGGACAGGACTTGAGCACGTATGCGAATGAAACCTTCCGTGCCCAGGGGATTGGACAAGAAGGAAAAGACAACGGTGTCATGGTGATCGTGGCACCAAACGAAAAAAGCCGGAATTTCCGGATTGAAGTCGGTTACAAGCTTGAGGGTGTCCTGACCGATATCACGGCAGGCCGGATCCTCGACCAATATGCCGTTCCTTATCGTGACGAAGGCGATTACGGAAAAGCAGCTTCAGAAACCTATAAAGCCGTCATCAGTGTCGTCTCGAAGGAACAGTCACTCGAATCACAAGATCCGCCTAAAGCGAATGCTGAAGACGGATTGAGTCTTTGGGTCAAAATCGTCATCGGTGCAGGCCTTGTCCTGTTATTGTTCTTAGATATGAAATTTACAGGTGGCATGTTCTTCTTCGCAATCATCAACATTCTGTCAGCCGTTATGCGCGGCGGTGGCGGTGGTGGCGGTGGAAGTCGTGGTGGCGGCGGTAGTTCCGGCGGCGGCGGCGCAGAAAGGTAGGCGCAAATAATGAACGGATTATACATGGTTCTTATTTTTTACGGCGTGATGACCGTCGTCGGCTTCTTCTCGATGTGGTCCGATAAACGTCGCGCGAAACAACACGCGCAACGGACGCCGGAAGCTACATTGCTTTGGATTGCCTTTCTCGGAGGTGCGCTCGGTTCATTACTCGCGATGCAACTCGTACGTCATAAAACACGCAAACCGAAATTCCAGTTACTTGTCCCACTTGCTCTTTTATTACACGCGACGGGCTGGGTTTTGTTCATGACCGCATGATCGTTTTACTTTTCGGTTCAATCACCCGATAAAGAAGATAGAGGATTCGATTTTGTTCGAATCCTCTATCTTTTTTTAGTTTGGTCAATAGCGTATTAAATGTTTGAATTGAGGTTACATTTCAATTATCTTTGGGTAAAGTATTTAACCAATTTAACAAATACATCTTTTTAGATGTATCTCTCTACAGGAAAGGTGGAAATCATTTTATGTGGCATCCTTGCGCCGAATGTACGACAACGATCCGTTTTATCGAGGCCGGCTCCTTACATATCCAGTCGAGCATCCCTCAAGTTTATTCGTATACATCGTTTAACCAGTTGGAGGAGCTTCTTGAATCAACATTACAGATTAATGATGTTCCCGTCTCATGTCGAAAAGATGGATCGCGCTTTTCAACCCCAACGCTTCTCGCTTCTGTTTTACTCGAGCAATTACGTCATCGACAAGCCATCGATTTTATCCAAACAGGTGACATGACGAGTCACCTGCAACCGATTTACGATATTCAGGACAACACGCTGTTCGCGAATGAGGCACTCCTTCGCGCCGCTGATCACAATGTCCCGATGTCACCAGGCATTCTTTTTTCGACTGCTTCAAAGATGGGACTCCACTCACGACTTGACCAACGCGCACGCGAAGAAGCGATTCGCGCGACACATCATATTGGCGGAACAGAGAAGACGTTCATCAACTTCCTTCCCTCGACGATTTATAACCCAGAATACTGCCTTCGTCATACGTTCGAAATCGTCGAACGATATAATGTCGACCCGAGTCGTCTTGTGTTTGAAGTCGTCGAAACGGAAAAAATTGAAGACGTTCATCACTTGAAACATGTCTTCGAACAATATAAAAAACAAGGAATACAAGTTGCGCTTGATGATGTCGGCGCCGGCTTCTCGACACTCGATATGTTGACGTTACTGCAACCGGACTATATCAAAATCGATCGGTCTTTCATCTCGAACTGTGATACGGTCGCAGAAAATGAAGCCTTCTTACGAAAAGCTCGCCATCTTACGAAAGAAATGGGAATCAAGATTTTAGCAGAGGGCATCGAACGCCAAGAAGAACTCGAGCTTTGCCGGCAACTTGGTTTTGATTTCGGACAAGGATATCTGCTTGGTCGCCCTGCACCTTACGCACAATTCGCAAAGGCACAATAACAAGAAAAACAGCCCCCATTTTTTAAGCAGGGGCTGTTTTTTCATGAAGTTGTGATGATCTCGACATCATTTTGCTTAAGCACGCCCAGTAAACGTGCTGGCGATAAATCCGTCTCAATCAACTGACATAATGGTTCTTGTCCGATTCGTGCTGCCAACTGACTAAGTTCTACCGATGTCAGTCCTAAATCAAGACTCGTTATCGGTTGTCCGTTTTTTTGTAAATACGTCCGCAACTCGTTGTATGCTTCACTTTCACCCAACAACTGCTCCTGGACCAAGAGACCATATCCGACCTTACTTCCGTGTAAAATTGAATGTGTTGATGCAAAAGGAGACATCGCATTATGGACACCATGACCAATTGCCCCACGCGTCGCATCATCACCAAACCCGCCGACACTACCCGCTAACGGAATGACGGTTTCCACCAAGTGTTCGATGCTGGACGGATACGCCCGAAAAATCTCCTCGCTGATTGGTGTTTTTAAGATGAGGTCTTTGCACTGCTCCGCAACCCGTAAAGCCATTTCAATGATTGGATTCTCCACTGTGATCCCACTTAAAGCACGTGCCTCATACCATTTTGCAAGTGTGTCTACGAGACCCGCGACAAAATAATCATAGGGGCTCGCCGACAGAATCCGATGGTCGAGTAAAAGTGCCTCGATGACAACCGGCAACGTATCAAAACGAAGATATTGACCTTGCGTGTCGTACATGACGCTAAGTGGCGTCCACGGCGCACAATTCGAGACGATCGTCGGAATGACAATCAAAGGTCGGTTCAATTGAACAGCAACTTTCTTTGCCGTATCAATCAATGATCCGCCCCCTAACGCAACGATGACGTCATATGTCGCACATGCCTTGACTAATTCCGCGACTTGAAAATCCGTACAATGCCCTTGAAACAGAACTTTCGGTAATGCTGGCAAGTAAGGATTCGCCGCTTGTAAGGCTTTTGCTCCGTGTAGTAGCACGCCACTCCGCTTCCCGAGCAACGTGTCAAGCTGAGATACGGCTTCTTTTTCATGTATGTATTGCAAAACTGCTTGACGAATCATCTAAATCCCCTCATTCCATTATTTGTTATTGCTCAGTATACGCAGACTGTTCCTTTCTTACAACCCCTCATTTCATTCGATTTTCATACTGAATAAGCGTACACTTATGAAGATAAAACGATTACATGAAGGAGGACTTCCACTCATGCAACACGTCACACTCAACAACGGTCTAAGTATGCCTCAACTCGGTTACGGTGTTTTTAAAGTACCCGAAGAAGAAGTGTATCAAGCAGTACTGGAAGCGTTACGTGCCGGCTATCGTTCAATCGATACGGCGATGATTTATGAAAATGAAGCAGGTGTCGGACGCGCATTACGTGACTCTGGAATTCCGCGCGAAGAAATTTTTCTGACGACGAAAGTTTGGAATGCGGATCAAGGATATGCAGAAACGCTCGCAGCCTTCGAAACAAGCCTCACTAAACTCGGGGTCGATTATGTCGATTTATATCTTATCCATTGGCCGATGCCGAACGAAGATCGTTACGTGGACACATGGCATGCGCTCGAAGAACTGTACAAGCAAGGAAAAACGAAAGCCATCGGTGTTTCGAACTTCCATATCCCCCACTTAAAGCGAATTCTAGAAGAAGGAACCGTCGTACCTGCTGTCAATCAGATTGAATTACATCCGTTCTTAAGTCAGGAAGAAATTCGGACGTTTTGTAAGGAACACGACATTTTAGTTGAAGCATGGAGTCCGCTCATGAAGGGACGCGACGCCTTGACTGAACCTGTCATCACGGACATCGCGACGACAAAAGACAAAACACCAGCCCAAGTCATTCTCCGCTGGCACATTCAACACGGGATTATCGCAATTCCGAAATCGGTCACGCCGAGTCGAATTCGTGAAAACCTGGCAGTCTTTGACTTCGAACTTTCAGCACCTGAGATGCAACAACTTGATGCGTTAAATCAAAATCAACGAACCGGTTCGAATCCGGATGAAATGCATAAAAAATAATTAAAAAAGGGAGGGGCCGTTTTCGGCTCCTCCCTTTTAGTAACTTTTTCAAGAGCGGATTAACGATCGAGATTGTTTCCGTGATCTTGCTCGGCTACATCATCCGAGTGTGACTGCGTCTGTTTCTTATTTTCTTCATCACGCTCAGAGTCGAGCCGTTTGAAATCGTCATCGCGACGCATCGCAATGTCCGGCTTGCGGTCCTGTTCTACTTTTGCCCGATTGATGGCTTGTTCGTCTTGCGGCATCTGATCCGTTCCGGCTCGGTGTAAATCAACTTCGGCATGTTCTTCCTTAGAGTCCCGATCGACATCAAGCGTATTCCCTGAACCGAGTTGGGCATTTGAATTTGCAGCGCTCGATGTGTGCGTCTCATCATAACTGCCGTAACGGACTTTGACATCTTCATGTGTATTGTCCGTATTCAAATGCGGATCAAACTGAATATCCTGAACCTCAATCAGAAGTACGAATCCGCCGCCTTCGACTTCGACTTTACGTTCTTCTACATCTTCTGCAGGTAAATCAAGTGAGTCGAACAATTGATCGACTTCTTGATCGCGCCCTTTGTTGCCGCGGATCCGATCCATCCAAGATGGTTTTGTCGCCGCAATTTCCGCGTCCATTTGACTGCGGACGAGTTCGATATCTGATTTTTCCTTGACGATGACATAAAAATCTTCTTCACGGTGCCCCTGAATATGCAATTCATCCATTTTCGAGATTAACTCTTCTTCCGAGTAATACGTACCGATGTATTGTTTCGTTTTCATATGAATCTCCCCTTATGTTCGTTTTGTCGTACAACGTATCCTTATAAGGAGTATTTCCTGTTTCTCTGTAAAATATGCCAACAAGTCGGCTCTTCCATAAAAAAATAATCTATTTGACATGTTTATTCGCCAATCAGCTTTAATCCGACCGTCGCACTAAGAATCAGACCGATACATACTATCCGCTTCCAGTCTTTCGCTTCCTGATAAAAAATCATACTCAGTACTGTTCCACCGGCTGCCCCGATTCCTGTCCAGACAGCGTAAGCTGTTCCCATCGGCAATCCGTTCATCGCAAGTGTCAGAAAAACAAAACTCAAGCCGAATCCGCCAAACATCAATAGACCATTCTTGAACGTTTTATGCTGATTAAACGTATTGATGAAAACGACACCCAGCATTTCAAACAATCCGGCAATAATGACAAATAACCAACTCATTCTTCCACCTCCCCACTGACTAATTTCAATCCGATGACACCCATCAAAAGCACACCAATCAATCCTAACTTCATGACTGACGCACTTTGGTCAAATAAAATGATGTCCAATATGACCGTCCCGACTGTTCCAAGGCCGACGAAGACCGCATAAACTGTTCCAACCGGCAAATGGTTACTCGCCTTAATCAAGACAGCAAAGCTGATGATGATGCTGATGATTGTTCCCATCCATTCAAGTACGCTATCTGCATGTTTCAAACCGACTACCCAAGCAACTTCAAAAAAGGAAGCCACTAGAATTCCTAACCAGTATTTCGTCATCACTTTTCCTCCTAACATTCATCCTAAAAAATAAAAAAAGCCCGGAAGCAGGCGTCTAGACGCTCTACTCCCGGGCTTTTATCCCTCCGTTGCATGAGGTGTACTCATGTGCCTCCCTCGGTCCAAGTCTACGTTGCCGTACGGAACCCTAGAGGCTAGCTATTTCGTTCAATGTCTCCACCCTAGCACGCTTGATTTTACGTGTCAAACAGGAGAATCCACTACCGTTAGCCAATATAGATAAGTGAATCAATGAAAGAGGAGGGTCTCATCATGCGCTACAAAATCAACGATCAACTTCGGATTCGACGTTTCACACCAGAAGATTTGGAAGCTGTCCATTCCTATGCCTCACAACCAATTGCCAGTCAGTATCAGTCGTGGGGACCGAACTCTGAGAGTGATACAAAACAGTTTTTACACGATGCACTTGAAAGTGAACTCGAAAGTCCGCGTCGTCGCTATGTCTTCGCCGTCACCTTTCCTGACGATCATGTCATTGGCGCGGGAGAGCTCATCGTCACCGACACAGAACATAAAATCGCAGAAATTGGATATATTTTATCACCTGACGAATGGGGCAATGGTTACGCGACATCGATTGCAACATTTTTACTCGAATTCGGCTTCGAAAAATTAAACTTACATCGCATCACGGCAACATGTGATCCGCGAAATGTCGCTTCGGAGCGTGTCTTGCAAAAAGTCCGGATGACGCGCGAAGGTTTGTTACGGGAAACCGTTTATTTAGAAGACCACTGGCGCGATTCGTTGATTTACAGCATGCTCGACTGGGAGTGGCAGATTGATCACGAGGCAGAATAACTTCATTTCACCAAAAGAGATGGTCGAATTTCTAGCGAAATTCGTCCGTCTCTTTTTTGATTTATTCACGGCGGAATATGTCCTACGAAACCGCTCCCATAATTTAGTTCATTTTTACTATTTCTGATATCCAGCTCTTTTTCCAAAAAGAAAGTGCTAAACTTATCTTTAGACATGCTAAATTACAATTTTAATGATAGGAGCTCAATGAATGAAATCTTATAAATATTGGTTTACGAGTATCACGGCATCTGTCATGTTACTCGGGTCTCTCCCACTACAAGGTCACGCGGATACGAATCCGACACCAATGGAAGTGACAGAACAAACAGAAACAGAACAAGCAACCGGAACGCAGTACACACTTTCCGAAACTCCTGTTTTTGAGACTGCTGACGAGACGACCCTCGTCAAGACGTTACCAGCAACGACCGCCGTCGAAACCTTTGGCACAGATGGTCTCTTTACACGCATTTCAATCGATGGCGTCTATCGCTTCGTCAAGACAACGCAACTTGCAAAGCAACCGGTTTATCAAAAAATCGATTCGCAATACATAACAGCACTCGCGCCTTCCTATACGACTGCTTCAATTGATACGCCGACAGGAAAATCAATCACTCAAAATACGTTAATCGATACGTACGGGACATCGGGTGACTTCACGCGGGTTAAACAAGGCGACGTTTACGTCTTCGTTTCAAGTAAATTCTTAAGTAAGACACCTGTTTATGAAACGACGGGCACTCAATTCGCCCAACAACAAACTGTGATTTATACAGATGCCGATACGACAAGTAAACAACTTGGGAGCTATTCTTTAAATGCTACCGTCAAAACATACGGGACGTCCGGCACATTCACCCGTGTCCAGTTCAATGGTGTTTACGGCTTCGTGCTTACAAAACAACTCGGTTCAAAGGAAGTTGAATCGTATCCGCTGACCGGGAAAAAGTACGCCCAACAAACGACATCCATTTACGACAAAGCAGCAACAAGTTCGGTCATCGGGACGCTAGCACCGAATCAATCGGTCGATCTTTACGGGACATCTGGTCTTTATTCCCGCGTCCGAATCAATGATACCTACGGATACGTATTGACGGCGCACCTCGGCGATTCCGTTGTCTACGCAAAGACCGATCGGCTTTACGTCCAAGATACGACACCGATTCAGGTAGAGCCAAACAGTTCGAGCACCATCTTGAAGCACCATAAACAAAATACACTTTTGACGATTTACGGGACGAGTGGTGCCTACAGCCGGATCATCTTCCGTGGCGAATACGCGTACGTCTTAACGAGTTCGCTCGCGAAATCAAAAGTCTATGCCAAAACGGATCGCCTGTACATCCAAAAAACGACACCGATTCAGGTAGAGCCAAACAGTTCGAGCAGCGTCTTGAAGCATCATAAACAAAATACACTTTTGACGATTTACGGCACGAGCGGTGCCTACAGCCGAATCATTTTCCGTGGCGAGTATGCGTACGTCTTGACGAGCTCGCTCGCGAAATCAAAAGTCTATGCCAAAACGGATCGCCTGTACATCCAAAAAACAACACCGATTCAGGTAGAGCCAAACAGTTCGAGCAGCGTCTTGAAGCATCATAAACAAAATACACTCTTGACGATTTACGGGACGAGCGGTGCCTACAGCCGGATCATCTTCCGCGGTGAATATGCATACGTCTTGACGAGCTCGCTCGCGAAATCAAAAGTCTATGCCAAAACAGATCGCCTGTACATCCAAAAAACAACACCGATCCAGCAATCCCCAAGCAGTTCAAGTACGGTTCTTAAGCATCATCAAAAGAACACGCTCTTGACGATTTACGGGACGAGCGGCGCCTATAGCCGAATCATCTTCCGCGGTGAATATGCATACGTCTTGACGAGTTCGCTCGCAGCAACGAAAGCAGATCTGTATGCGACGACAGGGACACGTTACGTGACCGAAGACAAGTTGGTCGTCCATCCAAAAGCCAGTCTTAGCGGAAACATTGGGACACTGAAAAAAGGAGCATTAATCACGACCTATGGAAAAAGCGGTTACTACACACGCGTCAAAATCGGATCACGCTTCGGATTCGTTGACTCAAGTCGGCTCGGTTTAAATAAACCGACGTCTAAAGCCAAAGTCGGGACCGTCTTTTACGTCCATTTCAACCAAACACCACTCTTTTCTGCTGACGTCGCCTACAGTCGTCCGGCGAGTCACTTAAGCAAAGGAACGAAATTGATCGGGTTAAAATCGATTGATGATGACTTTTGGCAAGTTCGTCTACCGAATGGTCAAACGGGTTACGTCCTCAATCCTTATATCGGAACGAGCAAACCGGATATGCGGTATAACGAGCAAGCCATCAATCGTTCAAAAGTCTATACGGTCAAAGCAACGACTTCATTTTATGACACACCTGCCAGTCCAAAAAGTGCCGGGTTGGTCGAAAAAGGCAAGCGTGTGTATCCGCGTTACCGCGTCGGTAATTTCTATGTCA
Source organism: Exiguobacterium sp. H66 (assembly GCF_018618705.1). Lineage (NCBI taxonomy): Bacteria > Bacillati > Bacillota > Bacilli > Caryophanales > Exiguobacterium > Exiguobacterium sp. H66. Next base: position 133,073 of record NZ_JACSMQ010000007.1, on the reverse strand, counting down.
TTCAGTCCGGCTGGACGCCCGTCTACATCCCGGTGACGGCCCTTACAGTGACGAGCGAAACAAAAGTTGACAAGAAAAATAATTCACGTGGCGAAAAGTTGATTCAAGCTGCTGTTGCTCATATCGGTACTCCGTACACATGGGGATCACAAAACGTGGCGAATGGTGGATTCGATTGTTCCGGATTGATTCATTATGCGACGAACCAAGCCGGAAAATACGGCGGACGGACGAATGTCCGCGGTTACTGGTACGGAGCGTTCTTTACAAATCAACGCACAAGTATCAGTTCCGGAAAACGCTCGGATATCGTCTTCTTCGAAAACACGTATACGGATGGCCCCTCGCATATCGGGATCATGTTAGATAGTAAACACTTCATTCATGCCGGAGGATCACAACTGCAAATCAGTTCAATTTACGAGCCGCACTGGCGTGAGCACTTCCTCGGTTTCAAATCAATGTAATGATTAAAAAAACGGACCTTCCCTAACCCGGGAGGTCCGCTTCTTTTAGCTAACATTAAAATGTCATTTCCGCATATTTCGTAACTTGGCGATCGATTAAGTACAATTCGATTTGCTCGCGATACGCTTTATAGTGGTCTGACGCAATATGCGCTTCTAACGCTTCTTCATCTTGATAGACTTCATACAGCATGAACTGATGTTCATCTTCAATCGATTGATGTAAGCTATAACGCAAGCACCCCGGCTCGTTTTGTGAAGCTTTGTAGACCGTACTTAAAATCGGAAAGACTTGATCGGCTAAACCTGCTTTGACTGTGATGACCGCGTTGACAATAATTTCTCCCATGACTTGTTTTCCTCCTCATCATTCATTACTCCTATCTGTACCCGTTTTATAGAAAGTCATACCTCAAAAACCTGAAAGGATGATTATGATGCAACAGCAACTCTTCACTCAACTCGATCAACTCGAACAACAAATCATTGAAAGACGTCGTGATCTGCACCGTCACCCGGAACTCTCTTTTCAAGAAGTGCGGACACCAAACGCCATCGCCTCATTTTATGATGAGCTTGGTCTCCCTTACCGCAGGAACGTCGGTGGTAGCGGGATCGTCGCGACCCTCAAAGGAAAACATCCTGGAAAGACCATCGCCATTCGGGCCGATTTCGATGCCCTGCCACTGCAGGAGGAAACGGATCTCGCCTTCCGTTCGATTCATCCGGGTGTCATGCATGCGTGTGGACATGACGGACATACGGCGATTGCACTCGGTCTTGCCTCGGCCTTTACAGCACTGCAAGAAGACCTTCACGGAACAATCGTATTCATTCATCAACACGGGGAAGAAGTCTTCCCGGGTGGTGCCATTCAAATGATTGAAGACGGCTGTCTTGACGGGGTCGATGCAATTTTCGGTACGCATCTCGAAAATGACTTACCTGTCGGAACAATTGGCTATCACGCAGGACATACGCTGTGCGCCATCGATGAATTCGAAATCGTCGTCCACGGACAGGGTGGTCATGCGCAAGCCCCTCATAAAACACAAGATGCACTCGTCGCCGGGGCACAACTCGTCTGTAATCTCCAACACCTCGTCAGTCGGCGCGTTGATCCGTTTTCACCTGCCATCATCGCAATCGGTTCATTCCACGCCGGAACGGCTCCGAACATCGTTACTGGTGAGGCACGGATTGTCGGAGAAATTCGAACATTTGACGAAGCGCTGCGTCACCAGTTACGACAGCAGGTCGATTTGGTTGCCCGGACGACGTGTGCCGGAATCGGTGCGAGCTATTCCATCGACTTTACGACGGGTTATCCTTCCCTTTGGAATCATCCGGTAGAAACAAATCTCGTTAAAGAAGCGACGGCTTTCTTAGGTGAGGCATCTGTCAAAGAACTCAAACCGATGATGGCAGCCGATGATTTCGCCTATTATTTAGAGCGTATCCCAGGAAGCTACTTCTTTACGGGGTCCGCCAAAACGGATGGGAGTACGATTTATCCGCAACATCACCCGAAATATGAAATCGATGAACAGGCATTGCTCATCGGCGCAAAAGCCTTAGGTGCAACCGTCCTTCATGCTTTAGAATCTTAAGGATTGACTTTGTCGTTTTAGAGATGCTATTATCACATCAATGATAACGAATTTAATCAACTTCATATAACACTTATCAAGAGTGGACTGAGAGATCTGGATCGATGACGTCCCAGCAACCTGCCTTCAGTGGCAAGGTGCTACGACCAGCAAAGCGCAAGCTTTGGTTGATAAAAAGCGACGACTCCTTTTGCAACCAAGCAAAGGAGTCGTTTTCGTTTTCTCGCTGTCAGAGCACGAATGATTATAGGGCGACTACCGCCAGCGGAAAGGACGAGATATAGATGGAAAAAGCAACATTCGCAGGAGGCTGTTTCTGGTGCATGGTGACACCATTCGAAGAACTGCCCGGTATTCACGGAATTGTTTCCGGTTATACAGGAGGACAAATCGAAAATCCGACATACGAACAAATAAAAACAGGCACGACCGGTCATTCGGAGGTCGTCGAGATTACATTTGATCCGGCGTTATTCTCATACGAGCGGTTACTCGAACTTTACTGGCCGCAAACGGATCCGACTGACGCCGGCGGACAGTTCCAGGACCGTGGGACACAATACGCACCTGCCATCTTTTATCATACGGAAGAACAGCGCCTTGCTGCGATTGCTTCACGTGACGCGCTTGCTGCGAGCAATCGCTTTAAGCAACCGATCGTCACACGAATCGAAGCGGCACAAGCCTTCTACCCAGCAGAAGACTATCATCAAAACTTCCACAAAAAGAATCCGGAGCACTACAAAAAAGACCGGAAAGCATCCGGTCGCGATGAATTCATCGATGTGGCTTGGAAAGAAGAAGTATCTGTCTAAACTAAAAAAAGCCCGCTTCGTGCGGGCTTTTCGTTTGTAGATACACTCTTATGAAGAGTGAATATGCTATAACAAGAGGCAATCCGTTCGCGCTCCCCTGTCTCGCCTCGTCTTCAAAGCGGCAATCTTCCGCGCCGCTACAGCAAAGCTGCAGGGTCGCGACCGATTGCTTTTCGCGGTTCTCAAGCGATGCGAGACGGATTGCGCTCTAACACTACTCTATGATTTTCTCTGCGGTACACCCTGAAAGCTTCGTTTTTCGTTGACTCCTACGGGAAAAAGCGCGTGAACACGCGCTGCCAAGAGGCTGGCAAGACCCTGCTCGTTGTCCGTGAGGATCAAGGAGCAACGGCTTGCGCCTCGCCCGAGGAAAGCAACGAAAAAGGAAGAAGCTTCCCCCCACGTTCCTTTGTCTGCATGCTTATGTAGTCAAAAGTTTTCAATTGTCTTTTTGATAAGGTAGCCTAAAAGGTTTTGATTTCTGTCGACTCTAGTTATTCATCACATTCATTAATGTATCCTTATGGTGACGCGCTAACTTGATCAATTCAAAATCGCCCGTACTAATTTTGGCTTTGAGGGTTTCAACTTCCCCCCATGCTAACTCATACTGTTTTTTATCAATGACACCTTGAGATAAAGCATCTTCCAGTTCATCAGTATCCATTATGTACATATCACCAGACGGTAGCAGAACGATGTCTAAAAATAAGTCCTCCCACCACGGACTTCCATTAGTAAAACCACTCTGCAAACAAATATCGATATACCACTGCACGATATTTCCATCAGCATCGAACATCGTCGTGACAGCATGGTGTGCATTTGAAGGGAACTGCTGAAGCCACATGTAACCATCATCCAAAATACAGACATGTTCCTTTTCATAATGAACGTTCAAGGGATGCGATACTTGAATGGCATGCAATAATGTTACATGCCCTTTAAACTCTTCTGTCTCGATTAATGACTGTGCGTACGCTCTCTTGGTGATTCGCTTCCAATCCTCACGTTTTCCATCTCTTCGCTTTAGCATCTTCACACGCCCCATTCAACCATTACGATACCTTTTTCGACAAATCATCCGAAGATTCGATTTCTACGACTTGATACCGTTTCAACACAAAAATACCGGCTAACATCACAAGCAATCCAGCGACTTGTCCGAGCGAAAGCTCAAGTTCCGGTAAACCGAACCAACCGAACAAGTCGACACATAATGCAAAACTGAGTTGCGAAATCAAGACGACCGAAATCGCAATCGATGGACCGAGCAACTGAATCCCGCGCATCACACAAAATACGACACCGACACCGACCAGACCACCGAATAAATAAAGCGGTTCGACCGTTTGAATGTTCGAGAATGTGCCACCCCGAAATACGACTAACGCAAACAGTGAACCGATGAACCCGACAAAAAAGACGAGGGTCGTCGTCGCCCATGCCCCGAACGCATGACTCATCCGTGCATTCAATACCGTCTGTAAACTAATCATCATTCCTGCCGTAATCGCACAAAACATACCTAGTCCCACACTAGCCCCTCCTTATTCGTAACTATTTCCGTTCGCTTTTTCTTTAATCCGCTCTACATCTAAAATAATGATTTTCCCGCGTCGTCTCGCTAAGATTTCTTCTTCACAAAGTGTTGAGATGATACGGTTTAAATGACGGTAACTCGTCCCGAGCCAATCGGCGACGTCATGGAGATTCGACGTTCGCATCTCTTGATAAAACAGACTGTCGGAAACGTCCGAGGTAATCGATAACAGATATCCGGCAAATCGTTCTTCGACCGAATAGAGGACATGAAATGATGCTGATTTCGAGTCGGCGTACCACTTGGTCGTAATGACCCGCAGTAAAAATTGTAAAAAGGTGTTCGTCGTATTGTGCTCACGTAAGATGGCATACGGAATACTGAGTGCCACGACGTCTGTAATCACCTCGATGGTATTCAAGACTTCCCGTTGATTGATATATTCCGCATCACCAATCACCGTCATCGCCTTTTTGAAGCGTAAAATCCGTTGTTTCCCTTCAGCCGATGCTGCAGAGATTTTAATTTTTCCTTCGACGATGAAATACATCCGGTCAATCGGTTCACCCGTCACACATAACAGGTCCCCTTCCGAAAACGTTTCGATGCGTAAATAAGATTTACTGGTCTCCGTAAAAATATCCGCTAAGTCGTACTGTTTTAAATAGGTCTCAATCGTCTGCATAGATCCTCCCTTTAGGACAGTGAAAAAATCGCAACTCCGGCAAGCATCAAACTGATCCCGATCCACTGTCCCCGGTTACTCCTTTTTTTGATGACACCAAACCAGCCGTTCAAATCAATCACGAATGCACATAAAATTTGTGCGACGAGCAACAAACACATCGCCCACGTCATGCCGAGTAACTGAATCGACGTCAGTTCGGTCACGACGACGAGTACGCCAAGCAATCCGCCACTGGCATAGAGGAGCGGAAGCTGTCGAAAACCGCCGATTTTCCGGTCACGAACCACACTATAAATCGCTAAGCACCCCATCAATCCGACGAAATGAACGATCGTCACCGAAAACCACGGACCAATGGCATCTCCTAAACGGGCATTAAAAATCCCCTGCAACGCAATGAATAGTCCACTCATTAATGCGAATATAACTCCCTGCACTTTAAGGCACCTCCTTTTGTTTCTTCTGTTATGAGTAGACACTATTTTCACCTCGTCTGAAAAGGACAAATGTCCCATTTTAAAAAATTGTATAAAAAAAGACGCATTGCCCGTCTTCAGCGTGTAGACAAACGATTAAGAAGCGTAAACATGCGATATCGAGATGCAACCCGTTCGCGCTCCCCCATCTCGCCTCGTCTTTAAAGCGGTATTACCTAAAAAGCGTCACGTTTCGTTGACTCCTACGGGGAAAGCAACGAATAACGACGCTTAATCTCCCGATCGCACGTTGTCTACAGTCCGAAGACGGATTGTTCGTCTTCTCAGGAACAATCCGCCTCACTTCTCGATTACATATAATCCGCCCGCACCCGTTCAATTTGCGTATACGCTTCCTGTTGCATCCGCTCGAATAATTCAGATACGGTCGGAATATCTGTAACGAGACCAGACACGAGACCGGCGTTGACATACCCGTTGACCTCGTCACCATCGACCGCACCCGTCACGTGATACGCTTCTGTCGTCTTCGCGTTAAACTCATCAAGCGATGAAACACCTTGTAGTGCAGCAACGTACGGTCCATTTAACACACGACGGACACGACCGACGGAACGACCGATGATTCGTGTCTCAAGATCCGTTGCTTCTACGAGATGGTTCTTGTAGTTCGCATGAACGGCTGCTTCTTGCGTCGCAATCAGCCGCGTACCGAGTTGAACACCGGATGCACCAAGCATCCAAGCGGCTGCAAGGCCACGACCGTCTCCAATTCCACCAGCCGCGATGACGGGAAGTCTGACCTGATCCACGATTTGCGGAACCAGTGTCAGCGTCGTCAGCTCGAGCGGTGAATTGATACCTGCCGCTTCCACACCTTCTGCAACAAGCAAATCGACCCCGACCATTTCTGCCTTTAATGCGTGTTTGACTGACGCGACGACCGCAATCGTCGTAATTCCGGCAGTCCGTAAACGTTCAGTATAGGGTGCCGGGTTTCCGGCTGATAAGGACACGACCGGAATCTGTTCCGCTATCGCTAATTCAATCAGGGCTTCCGTATGTGCCGTGACACCAATCGCAATGTTCAGGGCAATCGGATGCGTTGTTAATTGACGGGTCTGCTCAATCAAACGGCGCATTTCTTCCGGCGAACGTGTGCCGCAACCGAGTGTTCCTAAACCACCGGCATTCGAGACAGCTGCTGTTAAGGCGGCATGACTGACATTTCCCATTCCACCTTGGATGATGGGAACGCGGATTTGCAGTAACTCACATAATCGGGACATCGTCTTCCTCCAATCTGCTGTTTAAGAATGATATACTAAGTAAGACTGAATTGAAATTCATTAATCGGAAAAGAGGGGTTTTTATGAATATTCCATATCGTGATACGACACCTAGACTTGCGGAGACCGTCTTCGTGGCGCCGGGTGCCTTCTTAATCGGTGACGTAACGATCGGTGAAGAGTCAACGGTTTGGTTCAACGCCGTATTACGCGGGGATGAAGGACCGATTACAATCGGGAAGCGTTGCAGCATCCAGGACAACGCGACGATTCATTTATACGAAGGGGCACCTGTCATCGTCGAAGACGAGGTGACGGTCGGACATAATGCGATTCTCCATGGCTGTCGCATCGGTCGCAGATCGATCGTCGGCATGGGGGCGACGGTCCTTGATCACGCCGAAATCGGTGAAGAATGTATCATCGGCGCCAATACGTTGATTCCCCCGGGCAAGAAGTTCCCGCCCCGCTCCTTGATCGTCGGCTCCCCCGGTAAAGTCGTGCGGCAGTTGACACCAGCTGATCTCGAGATGATTCAGGAATCAATCGACTCCTATGTCGATAAAGGTTACGCCTTCCGGGAACAGCTCGGACAATAACTGTTTTCCACATGCGAAAAGTGAACTTCCAGAAGACCGGAGTTCACCTGTAATAGATTCATTTCTCAATTGACGCTACGGTCGTAAGCACAAGGTTACTTGCGCTTACGACCGCTCCGCAAACAATGGATGCTCCGACGCATCGTAGTCAGCACTTTTTTGTGTCACGTCGTGTGTCTCTTTGAAAATCGACTCAAAAAATCGGCTGGCCGGTGCCGCAAGCAGGCGATAGTATTGTTCGAACAATACTGCCGCATGGTGTCCGTTCCAGGCATCCGGAAGTAATTCTTGCGGGAGACCAGGATCCGTAAACAAAAACTTCCGGTATTCATGGACGAGCTTCGTCCGTTCGACAAAACACTGTTCCTCATCCATCTCTCCGAGTTGGATTTGGCTTTGGTGGACGATGTAACGCCGGCTGTACTCAACGATGAATGCTTCGTACCGCGCTTGCAACTCGTCGAGCGGAAAAGCACGTTCGACGAGCGATTGATCTTGTTGCGGTCCGTGGTATTCACCGACAAAAAAATCAACGTATTCGGTAATCTGATACGCCTCGATCAGACGTGTCGCTTCTTTTTCAAGCGGGTTCGGAGAAATCCAGACCCCGTTTGATAAGTTACCGAAACCACTCCACGTCAGTTCCTTCCGCAACTCATCCCGAATCTGACGTTTTTCCTCCGGAATCGTATACATCAATGTCCGCCATTTCCCATCCCAGACGTGTGGCGTCGACTTGTAAATCCGCCGCGCCGCCTCTTCCATCCGTTCGACCCCACGGTCCGTCAGCGAATAAAAACTTTTTGTCCCTTGTTTTTCAGAAATCAACCATCCTTGCTTGACCATTCGTGAAACGGCAACGCGAACGGCTTGTTCGTTATGTCCGAACTCCTTCAACAACCGAATCAGACTTCCCACCCAAACCTGATTCCCGTAGTGCCGGATGTAATCGCCATAAATCGTAAAAATCATCGATTGGGTATTCGCACTCATGTCATTCACTCTCTCTTTGATATAACGTTTTTTTGTGTACCGTTAGTATACGTGTTATTTCAGGTGGCGACCATCCTCATCTCCCTTGAAACTGCGGTGTTCGCTTCTCAGCAAAGGCGCGGAGTGCTTCAAGCCGGTCCTCGGTCGGTATGACTGCCTCATAGGCTTCCGTTTCAAGTCGTAAGCCGTCAGCGAGCGACACATCCATTCCGCCGTCGATCGCTTGTTTCGCCTGACGAATGGCAATCGGCCCATTGCGGAGCATCGCTGCTGCAAGTTCAAAGCAAGCCGGTAACAACGCATCCTTTGTCGCGACGACTTGCGAGACGAGCCCGTATCGTTCTGCCGTCTCGGCATCAATTTTCTTCGCCGTAAAGATCAGTTCTTTCGCCCGTGTCTCCCCAATCAGACGCGGAAGGCGTTGCGTCCCACCCGCTCCCGGGATGATACCAAAGCTCGTTTCCGTCAGACCGACCAACGCGCCGTCGACGATGATCCGGAAATCGCAGGCAAGCATCCACTCAAATCCCCCGCCAAGCGCGTGACCGTTAACTGCTGCAATCGTCGGTTGAGGCAACGCCGCGATGCTCGCAAAGACTTCACGGATTGCCAGCACATTCCGACGGACTTCTGTTTCATTCAGTGTCACCCGCTCTTTTAAGTCAGCACCGGCACTAAATGCTTTCCCTGTCCCGGTAAATACGACGACCCGGACCGATTCGTCCGTTTTGACGGCATCCACAAGTTCCTGTAGCTCGACCAGCGTCGGATAATCAAAACAATTCATCCGTTCCGGACGATCAATCCGAATCAGCGCAAGTTGTCCACTTCGTTCAAAATGAATCATGTCAGTCCCTCCCGTTCGACTATCAAGGCGATTCCTTGTCCGACCCCGACACACATCGTCGCCAGCCCGTATGTCCGGTTCGTCCGCTTCATTTCATGCAACAAGGTCGTCAAAATCCGGGCACCACTTGCACCGAGTGGATGACCGAAAGCGATCGCCCCTCCGTTGACATTGACCTTGTCTGCATCAAGACCAAGTTCGGCAATACAGGCTAGACTTTGTGCCGCAAATGCTTCATTCAGTTCAACCAGGTCGAGTTGCTCGATCGTCAGTCCTGCGCGCCGTAACGCTTTTTTCGTTGCGTCAATCGGACCAATCCCCATGATGGCAGGTTCGACACCTGCCGTCGCACTTGCCCGGTAAAACCCGAGCGGCGTCAGTCCAAGCTCGCGTGCGTGTTCCTCACTCATCAACAGCAAGGCTGATGCACCATCATTGACACCTGACGCATTCCCCGCCGTGACCGTTCCGTTTGGAAACAACGGGCGCAATGTGCCGAGCTTCTCGCGCGTCGTCTCTGGGCGCGGGTGTTCATCTTGACTGACCTCAAGCATCGCTCCCCGTTTGTTTGCGTAACGAACAGGAACGATTTCGTCCGCAAAACGTTGACTATCGATCGCCTGTTTTGCCCGGAACTGGCTTGTATACGCGAAGTCGTCCTGGGCGTCCCTGCTGATTCCGTAACGCGACGCGACATTCTCCGCCGTTTCCGGCATCGAGTCGGTTCCGTATGTTTCGGCCAGCCGTTCATTGACGAACCGCCAGCCGATTGTCGTATCGTATAACGTTTGATTGCCACGCGGGAACGCCGCATCCGGTTTCCCCATCACGAATGGAGCACGCGTCATACTTTCCGTCCCGCCGGCGATATAGACGTCGCCTTCTCCTAAGGCAATCGCCCGTGCGGCTGCGATGACAGCATCAAGTCCGGAACCGCATAGCCGATTCATCGTCGTTCCGGCGACGCTGACCGGTAAACCGGCAAGTAAGCCCGACATCCGGGCGACATTCCGATTGTCTTCCCCCGCTTGGTTCGCGTTGCCGAAAATGACTTCTTCGATTGTTTCAGGGGCAACTTGTGTATTACGGGCGAGTAAGGCTTCGATGACGACCGCTCCTAAGTCATCCGGCCGGACGTCTTTTAACGCCCCATTGTACCGTCCGATCGGTGTCCGGACGGCGTCGATGATCGCGACACGCCTCATGGTGCCTTCACCCCGCTTTTCGCATAGTCATATACTCCGCGTCCCGTCTTACGACCGAGTCGTCCCGCTTTGACGTATTGCTCGAGCAATGGAGCCGGACGGTATTTTTCTCCGAGCTTCTCATGTAAGTAACGTAAATTATGCAGGCGCGTATCGAGCCCGACTAAGTCTCCCAGTTCGAACGGTCCCATCGGATAATTCAACCCAAGCTTGATCGCCTTATCGATTTCTTCCGGCGTCCCAAGTCCTTCTTGTAGCATGTAGAAGGCTTCGTTACCGACGAGCGCACTGATCCGTGACGTGACGAACCCCGGGAACTCCTGAATGACGACCGTTTCTTTCCCCATCCGTTCGGCGACGTCCGTCAGCGCCGTCACGGTGTCATCCGACGTCTCAAGTCCACGGACGAGTTCGACAAGCGGCATCAGATGAACCGGATTAAAGAAATGCATCGCCATGACACGGTCCGGTCGCATCGTGAACGAGGCGATTTCCGTCGGGCTCATCGTCGACGTGTTCGTCGCGAAAAAACATGCCGGCCGGGCTGCGGCTTCAATCGTCCGGAAGACAGATTGTTTAATCTCGAACCGTTCCGGAACGGCTTCAATCACGAGATCGGCGTGTGCTGCGGCCGCTGTTAAGTCTGTTGAAAAACGAAGGTGTAAAAACAGTTGTTCGACTTCATCCGCCGACATCTTCCCGCGGATGATTCCTTTTTCGGCAATCCGTTCCAACTCCTGTTTGGCAGAAGTGAGTAAGGCCGTTTCGATGTCGACGAGTGTGACTTCGAATCCTTTTGCGGCTGCGACGTAGGCGATTCCGCGCCCCATGACGCCTGATCCAACAACGACAATCTGATTAATCATCTGAATTCCTCCTTATAAAAAAATGTGCGGACTCGCGTCCGCACGTTGGTGTTTACAGTCCGAACGGATTAAGCGGACGGCTTCCGTAATACGATAAGATACTTTTCGTTTCCGTATATAAATCAAGCGTTTCGATACAGAGTTCACGACCGAAACCGGATTGTTTGTAGCCACCGAACGGCGTACCCGGGAAGGCTGAGAACGGACAGTTAACCATGACAATCCCGGCTTTGATTTGGTTCGCGACTCGTGTCGCCCGCGCCCCGTCCTTCGTCCAGACCGCTGAACCGAGACCAAATTCCGTATCGTTCGCGAGACGAACCGCTTCTTTTTCATCTTTGAATGGCATGACGACGACGACCGGTCCGAAGATTTCTTCATTGACCGCTTTCATCTCGTGCGTGACGTCCGTGATGATCGTCGGTGCATACCAGAAGCCTTTTTCGAATCCTTCGACCTGTTCGACTTGACCGCCCGCAAGGATCGTTGCCCCGTCTGCTTTTGCCGATTGGACGTACCCGTCGATGACATCGAGTTGTTGTTGATCGATGATTGCCCCGACGTGTGTCCCTTTATCGAACGGATTCCCGAGGACAAGCTGCTTTGTCTTCGCGACGAATTGTTCCATGAACGCTTCGTAAATGTCTTCATGGACGTAAAGACGTGACCGTGCCTCACACGATTGACCGCTGTTATAGAAGATGCCGAACAACGAGCCGTCGACAGCAGCCGTGATATCCGCATCTTCAAAGACGATGTTCGGTGACTTGCCGCCGAGCTCGAGCGTGACACGCTTCAGTGTCTCGGATGCCCGGCCCATGATGTCTTTCCCGACCGGTGTCGAACCGGTAAAGGCTACTTTATCGACGTGCGGATGCTCGACGAGATGGTTCCCGATTTCGCGTCCTGATCCCGGAATGACGTTGACGACGCCTGCCGGGACACCGGCTTCCAGACAAATTTCTCCGAGAATGATGGCAGTCAGCGGCGTCAGCGTTGCCGGTTTGACGACGACGGAACAACCGACCGCGATCGCTGGTGCGACTTTCCAGGCAGCCATCATCAACGGATAGTTCCATGGAATGATTTGGGCACAGACACCGACTGCTTCTTTTTCTGTGTAGTTATGGAATTGTCCCGGCACGTTATTGACGACACCGCGGTGACCGACGATCGCCCCGGCATAAAATTCGAAGTCTTCGATTGCCTGCGTGACTTGTCCTTGCGCAGCCGCTAACGATTTCCCGGTATCGAGAATCTCGAGTTCCACGATTTCATTGAAGCGCGACCGCATGATGCTGGCGATTTTGTTCAGGATTTGCGCACGACGACCAACTGGCCACATCTTCCATTTGCCATGGTCAAACGCCTCACGTGCTGCTTTGACGGCACGGTCAGCATCTTCTTTGGACGCTTTCGCCACTTCTGCCAGGACTTCGCCGGTCGCCGGGTTATAGGTCTTAAACGTCTCGCCTGTCGTGCCTTCGACTTGCTCCCCATTGATGACGAGGTGGTAGACCGACCGTTTCATTTCGATTGTTTTTTCGTGTACCGTTGACATGACATCCACTCCCTTTTTAGTTTCCTTTGAATGTAGGTTGACGTTTTTCGAGAAAGGCTTGCATGCCTTCCGTTTGATCGTCTGTCGCAAATAACAAGTAGAAATTTCTCCGCTCGTGTTCCATTCCGTCCTGAATCGACAAGTCGCCGGCTTTATCGACGGCATCCTTAATCAGGCGGACCGACATCTTCGGTTGCGCCGCAATCCGGTGGGCAACGGTCAATACCGTCGCTTCGAGTCGGTCGGCTTCGACGAGGCGGTTGACGAGCCCAAAACGCTCCGCTTGATCTGCTGTCATCTGCTCCCCCGTCCATAACCATTCGAGGGCACGTGTCCGGCCGATCCGTTTCGTCAGTCGCTGTGTTCCGCCTGCTCCCGGCATGACACCAAGATTGACTTCCGGGAAACCGAACCGTGTCGTATCTGTTGCATAAATTAAATCGCAGGCAAGTGCCAGTTCAAACCCGCCACCAAGGACATATCCGTGAACGGCAGCGAGCAGCGGTTTCTTCAACCGGCTGATGCGATCCCAATCGGCGAAAGGGTCCAGGAGTTCCATCGAAATCGGTGTTGCCTCTACCATCTCATCGATATCTGCCCCGGCAGAAAATGATTTTCCGGCGCCACTCAATACGATGGCACCAATCATTTCGTCGCGGTCGAACTGCTCCATCGCTTCAACGATTTCACGAATCATCGCCCGGTTGAGGGCGTTGTACCGCTCCGGCCGATTGAGAGTGATGCGTCCGACCGCTCCATCAATCGCCGTCTTAACGTACTGTTGCATCGGCATGGACTTCTTCACCAATCATCAATGTGACGAGATCCCCAGCGAAGCTCATCAAGTCCTTCCCGGATGCTTTCCCTTCAAGTGAACGCATACCGGCCTGCATCGACTCGTGACTTTCGTAGACCATTTCACACATCAAATAATATTTTCCTTCGCCACCCATCGGTGAACCGACGATTTTCGTCACGGTCATCTCTTGTAAGCCGGGAATTTTAGCCGTGATCGGACCATGAACATTGAAGTAGTGCTCGTCAAACTGTTCCTTGTTCTCCGGGTGTTTATAAAGCGCGATTAGTTTTACCATATCAATTACCTTCCTTCACATGAGAGTAGAGACGGGTTTCATCGCCTCGAATGGATTTTTACACGTTTTACAGTACAGAATGCTGCGACATGCCGTCGGACCAAAGAGGTTTTCAATCGATACGAACGTCGAACCACAGTACGGACAATCAATTTCCCAAGATCCGTCGACGACGCGTGGTGGTGCAATCCCGAATGACTTCAGTCCCTCGATGCCCCGCTCAGTGATGCGGTCCGACGTCCACGGCGGGTCAAAGATGAAGACGACGTCGATTGTTTGTAACGCCGTAATTTGCTCGAGTGCCGCAATCGTATTTTTTTTGATGATGTCGAGTGCCGGACATCCTAAGAATGTCGGAAGTAACGTCACCCGAAGCGCGTAACCCGTCGCAGATTCCGTCAACTCCATCTTGTCGAACATACCGAGATCAAGAATGCTGACGGCATCGATTTCCGGATCCTTGACGGTATCGAGCGCGGCCTGGATTTCTTGTTGTAACGCAAGCGTCGTCATGACGCATCCCTCCTCACCATACGGCGGACTGGTCAATCAAGTAGACTTCTCCGAGCGTCGACAAGGCATCGTTCAAGTCAGCCGAATGTTCACCGTTGCGGCCATTGACTGACATCCGCATCTCCGGTAACGTGACATTCAACTCGACGAGCGTCGGCGTCAATGTCTGATACCAGCGATCAAGTAAGATCCCCTGTCCTTCAATCAATCGCATCTCTTCGATGACATCCCCATGCGCCCCGTAGTCAAACATGTCGCCGAAGTCCGCCAGCACTTGTTCGAGTGCCGCATCCATCTTTTGACGTGCCGTCGGAGTCGCTTGATACAGTTGCGTGAACCACGTTTGCCAGTGGAGCAAGTGATAGTACAATTCCATATTGATTTTGACGGCGGCTGCGGCGAGTGGGGCATAGCTGCTGTTTTTTAAAGCATCGATGCGAATTTTTTTCGCCAGCGTGTAACAGTAGTTCCGGACGACCGCATACGCCCAGTCATATTCCGGTGTCTCCATGTAGTATCCGGGACCGTTGACCCGTTCGACGAGAATCGAATTTTTCCGTTCATGCGCCAGCCGGACGTGTGCCAATGCGTCCGCCTTCCCTTCCCCTAACTCTTCGAGCAACTGGTAATACATCGCCGCGTGTCCCATCGAATCCTGGGCAATGGATGAGGACGCGACATCTTCTTCGATATGCGGTGCCAGACCAAGCCATTCCGAGCCGCGGAACGCATAAAGAAAATCGTCATCCGCTAACTGATACAGTAACGCTGCGAGCGCTGTCCGTTCTTGCTCCGTCATTTCGAGTCGCCTCCCTGCCAAGACATGATTTCTTTTTCGTCGAGCATCTGCTGTTCATAATGGCGCCACTTTTTCTTCAAGTAGCCGTACCCTTTCGTCGTCCGGTAATCCTTGTTATCGAGTCGCGTCAACATCTGCTTTTCGTCCGGAGTCAGGCCGCGGACGTCCGTCCGTTTGACGACCCAAATGTCGACGACCGGTTCGCGGCGCATGAAGTTTTCTTGCGCCATCAGTAAAGCCATTTCCTTGTTTGGTGCAAGCAAGCTGAATTGATGCGTGAACGCGGCGTTCGGCGTCCGTTTACTAAACACTTCGAACTCCTGATAAAATGTTTCCGTCATGTCGTTTCCCCCCTTCATGCCATCGTCTCGGCCAACGCTTCACGGACCCACGCGTTATTTTGATAAGACGTCCGGCGTAAGGCGAGACGCTCCTTCGAACGCGGTCCCCCGCCTTGAATGATTTTCTTGAACTCCGACCAATCGGGCTGGGCATAAATCCATTGCCCCGACTCTTCGTCAAAACGGAGCGTTGGATCCGGAATGACCAGTCCAAGCGATTGAATCCGCGGGACATACTTCGTAAAGAAATTTTGGCGGAGTTCTTCGTTTGTCTTCGTCCGAATCTTATAGGCAATCGTGATATCCTGTTTTGATGTCCCGGTCGTTTCTTTTGTCGCCGGGCCAAAGAACATCAACAGCGACTCCCACCATTCATCCAGTGATTCCTGAATCATTGCTTTTTGTTCGGGTGTTCCTTCAGCAAGTGCCATGATGATTGATTCACCATGCTGCGCATGGAACACTTCTTCCGCACAAATTCGTTGTAAGGCACGGGCATACGGACCGTATGACGCCCCTAACATGTTCGTCTGGGTGATGATTGCCGCCCCATCAACGAGCCAACCGATCGTTCCGGCATCTGCCCATGTACGGGTCGGCATGTGGAAGACGTTATGGAACTTCAGACGTCCCGTAAACAAGTCATCCATCAAATCACCGCGCGTTTTCCCGTATGGTTTCATCAAATCCTCGACGACGCGGAGCAACAGTTGTCCGTGCCCCATTTCATCCTGGACTTTTGCCATGATGCCGAGCTTCCGGCGCAGGGACGGGGCTTTCGGGACCCATTCCTTCTCTGGTAAGGCGCCCATGATTTCGCTGATTCCGTGCATCGAAATCAATTTGATTAACGTATCGCGGTAAAACGCAGGCATCCAGTCATCGGCTTCAATCTTTTCACCGTTCTCGATTCGTTCCGTGAACCGGGCGAGCTTTTCATCTTCCGTCATGACTTCCGGTTCGAACAAGTGTGTTGCATCGTACATGTTGAGTTCCTCCTCTTGTCTTAAACAGGTTCTTTATCCGACGTTTCGGTCCGACGATCGACAATCCGCTCTGCTTTTCCTTCTGAACGGGTGACGCCATACCGCGGGTGACAGATCATTTCAATCGAAATCAGGCATTCTGATTTGATGGCTTCACAGACGGTTCGCATGACTGCTTCCTGCTGCGTCTGTTCTTCGAGCTCGACGTGCAGCTCGATTGCATCAAGTCCATGTCGTTTGACGAGATGAATTTGATAATGTGGTGTGACACCATCTTGTTTCAACAGGACACGTTCAATCTCCGACGGGAAGACGTTGACACCGCGGATGATCATCATGTCATCCGTTCGTCCTGTAATCCGGGACATCCGGGTCGTCGTTCGACCGCAAGCGCATGTTTCACGTGTAATCGAAGCGAGGTCCCCCGTCCGGTAGCGGATAATTGGAAGCGCTTTCTTTTTTAAACTTGTAAAAACGAGTTCCCCGACCATCCCTTCTGGTAACGGTTCCCCCGTGCTGGGATCAATGACTTCCGTGATGAACAAATCATCCATGATGTGTAATCCCTGTTGCGCTGGACATTCGATTGCGACGCCCGGACCCATGATTTCGCTCAGTCCGTAAATATCAAGTGCAGTAATATTCAATTTTTCTTCGAGCGTCCGACGCATTTCTTCCGACCACGGTTCAGCTCCGAAAATTCCATAACGTAAGCCCGTTGTCCGAGGATTGATTCCCCGCTCTTCCATCCGTTCTGCAAGGCGCAGCACATAAGAAGGTGTCCCGCAAATCCCTGCCGGTTTGAAGTCTTCGATCAATGTGATTTGCCGATCCGTATTCCCGCCTGATACGGGGACGACCGTCATCCCGAGTTTTTCTGCTCCGGCATGTAAACCGAGCCCACCCGTGAATAGTCCATAACCATACGCGTTATGCAACAAATCCGTCCGTTTTGCACCTGCCATGACGAGGCCACGTGCGACGGCACCTGCCCAGTCGTCCAAATCTTCCTGCGTGTACCCGACGACCGTCGCTTTGCCGCTCGTTCCGGACGAGGCGTGAATGCGCGCAACCTCTTCTTGTTTGACGGCAAACAGCCCGAACGGATAGTTCTCACGTAAATCACTTTTTCCGGTGAACGGAAGTTTTTGAATATCTTCTAGCTGATCAAAGGCAACAGCATCAAGCCCGGCTTCCTCAAAACGTTTCCGGTAAAACGGCACACGTTCCATCGCATACCGGACCGTTTCACGTAAACGATTGAGTTGCAGTCGTTGTCGTGTTTCATGCGTCATCGTCTCAAGTGCCTCATCATAAAACATCGCGCACCTCCTCATTCATTTAACACAATAAAAATACGCTCGTTTAAATTTAGTTATACGTTAAACCTACGATACGTTCACAATGTTGTCAATGATTCATTTTGTTAAAAGCTCCCATATCTTTCGTCACCCAATCGGATCTTCGTCCTTTTTCGGATTTAAGGTCTTTTCACCATCATAAAACGGCATAACATACTACTGTTTGGAAAAAATTTCTGAAATGGTTTGCTCATTTTGTAACTGATTGATAAAATATCGTGTGACAAGTGTTATACTATTTTTGGTAAGACCACTTGGAGAGAAACAGATATGTTTTGAAGATAGAGGAGGATTCTATGAAACCTGGTTTAGCCCTTGGTCAGACGGCACGCGTCGAAACGACCGTCACGGAAGAGATGTTCGCACAGTTCGAAGGAACCGTCGTCCATCCCGCCTACTCCACTGTGTCGATGGTTTATCATATGGAGTGGGCCGCCCGCAAAATCATCCTCCCTTATCTGGAATCGTCAGAAGAAGGCGTCGGGGGAGCAGTCAACGTAAAACATCTGAATATGGCACCACTCGGATCACAGGTCAGCATCATAGCGACGGTGACGGAACTGCGGGACAACCGCGTCCGGACAAAAATCGACGTCACGAACGAACACGGGTTGATCGGCGTCGGCGAAGTCACGCAAATCATTTTGGATAAACGATTTATTGAGGACAAGTTGACGACACACGTTTTTTAAACTAAAAAATGAAAGCGCTTACTTAGAAATCCAAGGAGGCTTTGACATGAACATGATCAATCCATCTACAAACACATCTTTATCAATCATGGAAAAAATCGCAGGACACGAGCAGGTCGTCTTTTGTAACGATCCGATTTCGGGACTTCAAGCCATCATCGCGATTCACGATACAACACTTGGTCCGGCACTCGGCGGTTGTCGCATGGCACCGTATGCGACCGTCGATGAAGCACTGGACGATGTCTTGCGTCTGTCGCGCGGCATGACCTATAAATGCGCCGCTGCCGACGTCGATTTCGGCGGAGGGAAAGCTGTCATCATCGGTAATCCGGCAACGGACAAAACGCCGGAAATGTTTCGTGCTTTCGGTCGATTCGTCGATTCGTTAGGCGGACGTTTCTATACGGGGACGGACATGGGGACGACGATGGACGACTTCGTCCATGCGAGTCGCGAAACCTCACGGATCGTCGGCATCCCGGAAGCCTTTGGCGGGAGTGGTGATTCGTCGATTCCGACTGCTGAAGGTGTCGTTAATGGATTACGTGCAACGATTGAGAGCCTGTTCGGATCGGACGACTTGAGTCGTGCCTCTTACGCCGTCCAAGGACTTGGAAAAGTCGGTTATAAGGTCGCAGAGCAACTTTTACATGCCGGTGCCAATCTGTACGTCTCGGACATTAACGAAGCAGCACTCGCCTCGATCGTCAAAGAAGCCGAGATGACACCGGGAACGGTTCATGTTGTTGCCCCACACGAGATTCACCTGACGGATGCCGATGTCTTCGTCCCTTGTGCCTACGGCGGTGTCATCCGTGCGGATAACATCGCAAGTCTTCCATGTAAGGCAATCTGCGGTTCAGCCAACAATCAGCTCGCAGACGATTCGCTCGCTGAAGAATTGATGCAGCGCGGCATCCTTTATGCCCCTGATTACATCGTCAATGGCGGTGGTCTGATTCAAGTCGCAGATGAACTGTACGGAGCCAATCATGAACGAGTCCTCCTGAAAACGCGCCACATTTACGATGCCGTCCTGGAAGTATTCGGACAATCACGTGCCGATTCAATCACGACACTCGAAGCCGCAAACCGGATGTGTGACAAACGGATTCACGTCCGCGCCCGCCACAATAATATCTTCACGAATACAACGAAACCAAAGTGGAACATTCGCAATCAATCTTGATGGAGGTGGACGAGATGGAATCACAATTCCCGATTCAACGCATCATCGACGATGCCGGTCAAATCGTCGACGAGACGAAACGAGACGCTTTGACGAAAGAATTAGCGTTACAGTTATTCACGCACATGAACCGGATTCGGACATTCGACCGAAAAGCGATCAACTTGCAACGCCAAGGACGGCTTGGAACCTATGCCCCGTTCGAAGGACAGGAAGCGGCTCAAGTCGGCAGTGCCCTGGCGTTAAACGACACGGACTGGATTTTTCCGACATACCGTGATCACGGGGCGACGTTGACGTTCGGTGCCGATATGGTGCGGACACTCCTTTACTGGAACGGACGGGTCGAGGGGTGTGTCCCGACGGATGACTTGCATATCTTCCCCCCTGCCGTTCCGATTGCCACACAAATCCCCCACGCGGTCGGTGCCGCATGGGCGGAAAAACGAAAAGGAACGTCCGCCGTCTCCGTTGCCTATTTCGGAGACGGGGCGACGTCTGAAGGTGACTTCCATGAGGGGATGAACTTCGCGAGTGTCTTCCAGGCACCGGTCATCCTGTTCAACCAAAATAACGGTTATGCGATTTCTGTCCCGATCCAAAAGCAGATGCACTCGGAGACAATCGCCCAAAAAGCACTCGCTTACGGCATGCCGAGCGTCCGGATTGATGGAAACGATGCCTTTGCCGTCTACTTCACGATGCAAGAAGCTGTCGCCCGCGCACGGAACGGTCAGGGACCGACATTGATCGAGGCCGTCACATGGCGGTTCGGTGCCCATACGACAGCGGATGACCCGTCGAAGTACCGCGATCAAGAACAGTCGCGCGACCGTGTCGATCCGCTCGAACGCCTCGAACAGTTCATGCGTACGCAAGGGTTTTACGACGACACGGAAATCGATGCAATCCGGACACGTCACCAAACGGAGGTCGAGGAGGC
Source organism: Exiguobacterium sp. H66 (assembly GCF_018618705.1). Lineage (NCBI taxonomy): Bacteria > Bacillati > Bacillota > Bacilli > Caryophanales > Exiguobacterium > Exiguobacterium sp. H66. The sequence goes on along the minus strand of NZ_JACSMQ010000007.1, from coordinate 112,232 downwards.
CGTCAAAGCGATGGAAGCCTTCAAGCTACCGGCGATCGATGACCTCTTCGATCATACCTATGCGACGTTGCCAGCAGACGTCGCGCGTCAAAAAGCCGATTACCTGACTGCGAGGGGGAACTAACATGGCGACACCAATCAATCAGCAAACCGATATGACACTCATCCAAGCCGTCACGGATGCATTACGCATTAAATTAGCGACCGATGACACGACGCTTGTCCTCGGCGAAGATGTCGGTAAAAACGGCGGTGTCTTCCGGGCAACGGACGGACTGCAAGCTGAATTCGGCGAAGACCGTGTCATCGACACCCCACTCAGTGAAGCGGGGATTGTCGGGACCTCGGTCGGACTTGCCGTCAATGGCTTTAAACCGATCGTCGAAATTCAATTTCTCGGGTTCATTTATCCGGCTTATGAACAAATCATGACCCACGTCTCGCGCATTCGGATGCGGACGATGGGACGCTACAGCGTACCGATGGTCATTCGTGCGCCGTATGGTGCCGGAATCCGCGCCCCGGAAATCCATTCGGACAGCACGGAAAGTTTATTCACCTCGATGCCAGGACTCAAGGTCGTCTGTCCTGCGACGCCTTACGACGCCAAAGGACTGTTACTTGCTGCAATCGATGACCCCGATCCCGTTCTGTTCCTCGAATCGATGCGGAGCTATCGGGCTTTCAAAGAACCCGTCCCAAACGAAGCCTATACGATTGAAATCGGTAAAGCGAACATCGTCTCGGAAGGAACAGATGTCACGTTGGTTGCCTGGGGTGGAATGGTGCAAGTCGCTCAAAAAGCAGCAGCACAGGCAGAAAAACAAGGTCTTTCTTGTGAAGTGCTCGACCTGCGGACACTTTATCCGCTCGATCAAGAGACGATCGCCGCCTCCGTCCAAAAAACAGGACGTGCCGTCATCGTCCACGAGGCCCATGCGATGGGTGGTCTCGGGACAGACTTGATTGCTTTGATTAATGACACATCCTTCCTCTACTTACGGGCACCGATTGCCCGCGTGACCGGATTTGATGTACCCGTCCCGTTGTTCGCACTAGAGGATCACTATATTCCGACACCCGCCCGCGTACTTGAAGCGATTACGCGTACGGTCGACTTCTAAGGAGCTGAGTTTATGACTGAAGTGAAACTACATGATGTCGGAGAAGGCATGACGGAAGGTGAAATCGCCCATTATCTCGTCAAAATCGGTGATCATGTGACGCTTGATCAACCGGTTGTCGAAGTGTCGACCGATAAAATGGTCGCTGAACTACCGGCACCGATTTCCGGCGTCATCAAAGACATCTTAATTCCGGTTGGACAGACCGTCACTGTCGGAACGACGCTCCTCCTGATTGAATCCGGTGACGAGGAAGCGGCAACACGTGAAACCGTCACCGAGCCATCGCGTCCTGTCGTGAACGCGCGAACACCGCTTGCCATACAGACGCGCCGTGTCCTCGCGACACCGTACACACGAAAAATCGCTCGCGATCACGGAATTGATATCGAACAAGTACCCGCATCGGACCCATCCGGACGCGTTTCGGAAGAGGATGTTTTGCAGTTCGTCACAAATCGAGAATCCGCGTCACCTGTCCGGCCTGAAGCCGTCACAGCTCCTGAAGCGGTCACACCGTCAACTACTCCAACGACGTTACCGTTTCGCGGGATCCGCAAACAGATTGCGAAGAAGATGACGCAATCCCTCTTTACGATTCCTCATGTCACGCACTTTGAAGAAATCGACATGACACGTCTCCTTGCACTGCGGGCAGAACTAAAAGCGAACGGGACACCGATCAGTGTCAATGCCTTCTTCGTCAAGGCACTTGTCGTCGCCCTAAAAGACTTCCCAGTCTTCAATGCCAAACTGGATGAAGCCAATGATCAAATCATTTTAGAGCAGGAGTACCATATCGGAATCGCGACGGAAACGGAAGACGGCTTAATCGTCCCTGTCGTCCGTCAAGCCGACCAGCTCTCACTCCGCCTGTTACATGAACAACTCGCCGGACTGCACACACGGGCGAAAACAAACGAGTTGCGGGCGGGCGACTTAAAAGCGAGCACGTTCACGATGAGTAATGTCGGACCGCTCGGCAGTACCGGTGCGACGCCCATCATCAACTATCCGGAGACCGCCCTGATCGCTTTTCATAAAACAAAAAAACGGGCTTGCGTCGATGAAAACGATCAAATCGTCGTCCGCTCGATGATGAACGTCTCGATGTCGTTTGATCACCGCGTCGCGGACGGAGCGACGGCCGTCGCCTTTACGAATCGCTTCGCCGGTCTGATTGAACAACCGACTACTTTATTAATGGAGTTGATTTAAATGGTCGTAGGAGAACTGACACAAGAGCGTGACCTCCTCATTCTCGGAGGTGGACCGGCTGGTTACACAGCTGCGATTCGGGCGAAACAGCTTGGACGCGACGTCACATTGATTGAGCGGGAACGACTCGGTGGAACATGCTTGAACGTCGGATGTATTCCGTCGAAAGTATTGGCGCATGCTGCGCAGGAGCGAACACGTCTCTCACACTTGACGGCACTCGGCTTTTCCATCGAAACGACACATGATTTCGGCCAGTTAGCAAGCTACCGGGACCAAGTCGTGACGAAGCTGCGCCAAGGCGTCGAAGCGCTATGTAAAGCTAACGATATTGAATACGTGACCGGGTCTGCGTCCTTCCTCTCAGACGACCGGATCGGTGTCGAACACGGACATCAGTTCGATACGTACCGTTTTCAGGATGTCGTGATCGCAACCGGCAGCCACAGCATCCGTGAAGAATCATCCGTTCTCTTGAACGCGGAACAACTGTATCAATTACAAGAGTTACCGGACAGTCTGATCATCATCGGTAACGATTATATCGCGATTGAAGCAGCGATGAGTTTCCGGGCACTCGGGACAGATGTGACGTTGATTGCTGACGGATTTGAGCTCGACACAAGTCTCGAAAAAGAATTGAAGCGGACGTTCAAAAAACAAAAAATTACACTTGTCAGTGGCACTGTGACGACGATTACACCGGCGGATACTCATGTCGACGTCACAATCGTCAAGGCGGAACAAGAAAAAACCGTCCAGGCAAGTTACCTCTTCCAGTCGTTGCCACGCGTAGCCAATACACTTGATTTAGGTGTCGATCGGCTTGGTCTGACGTTAAACGAGGATGCAACACTAGTCGTAGATGCGCTTGGTCGAACAAACTTCCCCCATATTTATGCGATTGGTGACGTAACACCTGGTCCGCAACTCGCGACACGGGCGATCCATGAAGCAAAACGGACGGCGGAACATCTCGGTGGCGCTTCACCTGATACGACGATTCCTTACTTCCCGACAATCATCCGATCACTTCCGCCAATCGCTTCCATCGGCTTGACGGAACAAGCAGCCACTGAAGGCGGGTTCACGGTGCAAGTCGGACAGTTTCCATTGACGGCAAACGGGGCGAGCAGTATCGATGCGGCCAGCGGTTTCATCAAAGTCGTCTCGGACGCGAAGACATCACTGATTTTAGGCATTCATATGATTGGGGACGGTGCCCTTGAACTCGCCGGTACATGTGCGCTTGCCCTTGAAATGGCTGCGAAACAAGAAGATTTACGTTTTCCGGTCCAAGCACACCCGAGTCGCAATGAAGCCTTGACGGAAGCACTCGAAGCGCTGGTCGGACAAGCAATCCATCTTCCACCACGTCAACAGGCTGTCTTCTCGAACACGTAACCAGACCACTTGTTTTTGAAGGAGCAATGCCCGATGGAACTTTACTTTACGAAACTGGAATGGGAGCACCATTGCTTTCCGATTGCTGCGACGTCGGACGGTCTCTGTTATGTCGGTGCGTTTGACGAACCGTCTGAACTGTTTGAGGACTGGAAACGAAAACATCTTCCACGGGCTGAAGTCTTAATTGACGATTCAAGAATCAATCCGTACCGGGAGCAACTGCTCGGTTATTTGCAGGGAGAGCGGACGGCCTTTACATTGCCGCTTCACCCGATCGGGACACCGTTCCAGCTCGATGTCTGGCAAGCCTTACAAGCTGTTCCATACGGAAACACTACAACGTATTCCGAGATTGCAGCGGCTGTCTCACGCCCTCGTGCCATCCGGGCAGTCGGCACGGCGATCGGGAAAAACCGGTTGCTGTTGGTCATCCCCTGTCACCGGATTGTCGGCAAGAATGGTGATTTGATCGGCTACTGGGGTGGATTGAACATGAAACGCCGTTTGCTTGCCTTAGAGCAAGAAGTCAGTCCGAATTCAATGTAATCGAAAACCCGAGCGACTCCGTTTTCTAACAAGAAGCGGAGCACTCGGGTTTTCTCGTAGACACGGCGTTCATTACGTCGCGGTTGATGAACAATCAGCCTTTTGTTCATATGTTTTTCTCGGTTGAGGCATGAGTCATCGAGATTAACACAAAATGAAATGGAGACAAGCTAAAAGCCAACGATCAAGCGGTTGTTGATTCTCATGCGAGACTTCGCTTTCCACGGGCGGAAGGCGAGCCTCCTTGTCACTTACGTTCCTCGGGGGTCTCACCTATTCCGCTGTTCCCGCAGGAGTCTCCGTCTCGCATGAGAATCAACGGATGACACCTGCTTCAGCATGTTCTTCAAAAGAATATAAAGATGAACAGCGGATGACTCAAACGAGGGACGTCCCCACTCCGATATCAGTTTACATTATTGATCCCAAACCGATATGTCGTCTCCCACTGGTACGTCGCACCCGGTTCGATGAGAATCGATGGAAAACGGGATTCATTGACAGCATTCGGATGGACTTGTGCCTCGAGACAGAGACCGAGCGACGGACGGGATGGGACTCCCCGAACCGTATAGTCGGTCAAGAGTTGTGTTCCCGTGTATAAGACGACGACCGGCTGATTCGTCGTCACCTGTAACGTTCGTCCTGATACCGGATCCATGAGTTGCGCTCTCCCTTCGTCTAAGACGAACGGGTGATCATAACCATACCCGGCATTGACCGTCTCCTCACTTTCCGATTCAGCGCCACTGCGAATCGACCGCCCTGTCCGGAAATCAAGGACCGTTCCGTCGACCGCACGGAATTCACCCGTCGGTAGCAGATCGGATCCGAGCGGTAGATAGGTTGAACTTGGTAACGTCAACTGATGATCAAGGATGTCGCGTTGTAAGTTCCCGGACAGATTCCAGTACGTATGGTTCGTCACGTTCAGTGGTGTCGTCTGATCCGTCGTTGCTTCAATCGACAACGTCAATGCTGTCCCGTTTAGCCGGTAGATGACATCCACGGTTACATTTCCGGGATACCCTTCGCAACCGTCTGGATTGAGTGTCCGTAAGTGCAACCGTTGTTCCGTTGCTTCGATGACATCAAAGAAGACTTGATCGAAGCCATGCGTGCCGCCATGTAAGTGATTCGCCCCGTCATTTGCCGCAAGGTGATAAGTTTGTTCAGCAATCGAAAAGCGGGCTTGACCAATCCGTCCCGCGACCCGACCAACGATTGCTCCGAAATACGGTGAATGTTTTTTGTAGGCTGCCAGTGTATCGAAACCAAGCACCACACTCTCCATCTTGCCCGAGCGATCTTTGACCCGGACGTCATTGATGATGCCACCGTAATTCCAAATCTCGACTTCCATGCCCGGTTGCATCAAGCGGTGCCGGACGAGTCGCGCGTCTTCTGTTTGATGTGTCTCGTACGTCATCGCCGGTCACCTGCCACTTGATGTGTCACCGTCTGCAGGAACCGGTTAAGTCCCGCCTGCCCTGCCTCCGTCTGTTTGAAGACACCGCAGTCTTCGAGTCCACGGACGAATTTTTCGGCCACCGCTTGCTCGACGTAAGCTGTGACCGGTTGACCGGTGTACTGTCGCTTCAACTCTTCTGCCCAAGTCCGGTGTACCGGCAAGACGTCCGTCGTTTCACCGACGATGAACTGTTCGACCTGCTTTAGTTCTTCAAGCAACCGGGCTGGTAAGACCGCAAGTCCCATCACTTCAATCAAGCCGATATTTTCACGTTTGATGTGGTGGATGTCCGCGTGCGTATGGAAAATGCCATCCGGATGTTCGACAGACGTCCGGTTGTTTCGTAAGACAAGATCGAGTTCATAGACGCCGTTTCGCATCCGGGCAATCGGTGTCACCGTGTTATGCCGGACGCCGTCTGTCATCGCAATGATTTCCTGTTCCGCGTCACTATACGTCAACCAGGCTGTATACACATCATCGGCAGCAGCGAGTAACTGTTGACGATCAGGGCTACTCAAGCGGATGACGCTGAGCGGCCAGTGTAACGTTTGCCCACTGACATCCGGTTGTTGCGGCAAGTCGAACCGGCTTTGGATCGTTGCCCGGTCCATCGCGAACTCATAACGCCCGCCTTGGTAATGATCGTGCGTCAAAATCGAACCGCCGACGATTGGTAAATCAGCATTTGACCCTGCAAAATAATGCGGGAATTGATCGACGAACTCAAGTAATCGTTCAAAGGCGGCGCGGTTGATTACCATATCGCGATGCGTCTGCGATAAAATGATGCTGTGTTCGTTGTAGTAAACGTATGGCGAATACTGCAATGCCCAATCCTCACCTTGAAGTGTCAACGGAACGATCCGGTGGTTCGCCCGAGCCGGATGATTGCTGCGTCCGGCATAACCGACGTTCTCGACACAAAGCAAACACGTCGGATAGGTCGATGCTGCAACAGGTTCTGTCCGGGCTGCCGCAATTTCGCGCGGATCTTTTTCCGGTTTCGATAAGTTGATTGTAATATCAATTTCCCCGTAAGCTGTCGCTGCCTTGTACTGGATGTTTTTCGCAATCCGTTTCGTCTGGATATAATTGCTCGCCTGACTGAGTTGATAGAAATAATCCGTTGCGTGCACCGGATTTTCTTTGTAGAGCTGATTGAACGTCGTCGTGATCGTCGAAGGACGATCAACGAACACATCCATTAATTCAGCTGCGAAACGTTCTTTTTCGTCGAGTCGTGCTGCAAGCCGTCCGGACGCGATCATTTCTTCCACCAGCGCCTCGAGGATGTCTGGAATCGGTTCCGCTGTAACGGTTCCTGGATCGGTATAATCCGCCTGACCGACAAGCGCAAGAATTCGATTACGCGCATAGATTTCATCTTCTGCGTCAATCAGATGTTCAGCAATCGCTTGCTCAATCAATCGTTTGATGTGTTCATTCATCGCCTTCACTCTCCTCAATCCATTTCTCTCTTATGTTGTCTGATAGCCGTTCGGACGGCGTTCGTGCCAGTTCCAGGCATCACGGATGATTTGGTCGATGTCCGTCCGACGCGGTGACCAGCCGAGAACACGTTTTGCTTTAGCTGATCCTGCGATTAACGTACTCGGATCACCGGCACGTCTTGCGACGACTTGTTCCGGAATCGGGTGCCCCGTCACCCGGCGTGCCGCCTCGATGATTTCGCGGACGGAAAATCCGTTGCTCGAACCGAGGTTAAAGACATCACTCGTGTGTCCTTGTTGTAAGTAATCGAGTGCGAGAATATGGGCATCAATCAAATCTTCGACATGAATGTAATCCCGGATGCATGTCCCGTCCGGCGTCGCGTAGTCATCCCCATAAATCGAGATGACAGACCGCTGATTGTTTGCGACTTCAAGGACAAGTGGAACAAGGTGTGTCTCTGGTGTATGGTCCTCTCCGACTTCTCCTGTCGCGCGTGCTCCAGCGACGTTGAAGTAACGTAACGCCACATAACGAAGACCATGTGCTTGTTCGCACCATTTCATCATCTTCTCCATCATCAATTTCGTTTCACCGTACGTATTCGTCGGGTTCGTCATTGCCGTCTCGAGAATCGGCATCGTTTCTTGCTCACCATATGTCGCAGCCGTCGAAGAGAAGACGATTTGTTTGATATCATGTGCGACCATTGCCTCGAGTAAGACTTCCGTTCCGTAGACGTTATTGTTGAAGTATTTTAATGGTTGTTCCATCGACTCCCCGACCAACGAAAAGGCAGCGAAGTGAACGACTTGTTCAATCGTCTCTTTTGTAAAGACCCGATCAAGGAACGACCGGTCGCGAATATCACCTTCGTATAAACGGGCTTGCGGATGGACCGCCTTCTTGTGACCTGCCTGTAAATGATCAATGACGACGACGTCTTTTCCAGCATCAATCAACTGATAGACGGCATGGGAGCCGATATAGCCGGCCCCACCGACAACTAGTACTGCCATATTAGATGACCTCCCGTTCGACTTCACGCGCTCCGTCTCCGACAGTCGCCGTGTAGAACGTTGCCGGATAACCAATCCGGCTTTCATAGCGCTGTCCGACGGCATCGATGAATCGGTCGACTGTTGACGTTTCAACGATTGCAATCGCACAGCCACCAAAGCCGGCTCCTGTCATCCGTGCCCCAAGGACACCCGGTTGTGCCCAAGCCGCTTCGACCAACGCGTCGAGTTCTTGCCCTGTCACTTCATAATCGTGTTGGAGTGACCGGTGCGACGCATTCATCAATTCTCCGAATTCCTCGAGTTGCCCTGCTTGTAGTGCTTCCAGGGCTTGTAACGTCCGCTCATTTTCAGAAATGGCATGGCGTGCCCGGCGCATCAAGCGTTCGTCGTCGAGTGTGACGGCTTCGAATTCTGTCATCGACCAATCTCCGAGGGTTGCATACGGACGGACTTGCTGTAACTGTTCGAGCGCCTGTTCACATTCTGCACGCCGTTCGTTGTATTTTGAATCGGCGAGTTCACGCCGCTTATTCGTGTTCATGATGATGATCGTATAGCCCGTCAAGTCGAGCGGCGCATACGTGTAGTCAAGCGTTTGGCAGTCAAGGAGTAATCCTGACCCTGCCTGTCCCATCCCGATCGCAAACTGATCCATGATGCCACTGTTGACGCCGATGTAGTGATTTTCGACCTGCTGACCGAACTTCACGAGCTCGACCCGGTCGAGATCCAATTCATATAAACGCTCGAGCATGACACCGATGACGAGTTCGAGTGAAGCAGACGAAGACAACCCAGCTCCGTTCGGAATATCCCCTTTAATCAAGACGTCAAAGCCTGACGTGATGGCGTACCCGGCTTCCCGGAGGACATGCACCATTCCTTTGGCATAATTCGTCCAACCGTCTTGCGGATTATGAGCCAAGTCGTCTAATCCGACTTCGATGATGCCGTCTGCTTCGAAGTTGAGTGAATAGAAACGACACGTTGCATCATCCCGTTTTCGGGCAATCGCATGCGTCCCGAGCGTCAAGGCACATGGAAACACATGACCTCCGTTATAGTCCGTATGCTCTCCAATCAAATTGATACGCCCTGGCGCAAAAAAGCGATGTGTCGCCTGTACACCGAATTGCTCTTCAAAGATTTGTTCTAACGTCTGGTCGGTCATGCGATCGGCTCCTTTTGCTCAATTTGTCTCAATTGATGGATGGGTTGAATTCGTAAACAACGTGCTTCATAGTCCGCCGAATAAGAGAAGTTCAGTCCTTGGTTCATCAAGTAAGCACCGCTCACTTGGCGATCTTCCACTTGATACAGTCTATTTGCATCTAATCCCGTCAGTTTAAAGCTGTACTGGTGAATGCCATGCTTACGCATCGGTGCAACCGCCAAAATGACCGTCTCAGTTTCAGACGTATACTGCATGATGCTCGCTGTCGTTTGTGAGAATGGACTGAGGCGGTATTGACGTCCGTGCTGAACTGTCGGCCGAATCGTCTTGTATGTCTCAATCCATCCTTTCGCTTCCGCGAGTTCACTTGCCGTCCACTCACTTAAGTTTCCACCGATGCCGAGCGTCCCTTGCATCGAAGAGACGAACCGCGTCGCAAGCGGTAAGTTCCGCCCGTTCAACCAGTTCGGACCATCCGTCACCCAGCAACTCATCATTTTTGCATTATAGGCAAACGAAAAGTCATGTTGAATCGTCAACCGGTCAAGCGGGTCCGTGTTGTCACTCGTCCAGACTTGTTCCGTCCGCTCTAAAATCCCGAGATCAATTCGACCTCCGCCACCGGCACACGCTTCGAAGTCGACCGTCGGATGCCCGAGTCGTAGCTCGTCGAAGATTCGATATAAGGCATCGACGTGGCGCTTCCAAAGTTCTTGTTGCGCGTCCGGCGTTTGCGACGGGACACCCGGCTCAGAGAATGCCCGGTTCATGTCCCACTTGATGTAGTCGATTTCGTGCGTCGTCAATAATTCATCCATCATGTCATAAACAAAACGTTCGACTTCCGATAAACCGAGGTTCAAGACGAACTGGTTTCTCGATGTCGTCCGGACAGCACCCGGAGCATGATAAATCCAGTCCGGATGTGCGCGATATAAATCGGAGTCCGGATTGACCATCTCCGGCTCGACCCAAAGACCGAACTGCATGTTGTTTCCCTTCACATACTCAATCAAAGGGGTCAGACCGTTCGGAAACTTCTTCCGATTGACGACCCAGTCGCCTAATCCCGCTTGATCGGAGTGACGTTCACCGAACCAGCCGTCATCGACGACGAATAGTTCACATCCGATGTCCGCTGCTTGATCGACGAGTGCCCGTTGTCCCTGTTCCGTCACATCAAAATACGTCGCTTCCCATGAGTTATAAAGGACCGGTCGAACGTTTTTACGGTCAGACGCCGGCATGATTACGTGACGCTGGAAGTCATGCGCGCGCGCACTCATTCCGGCGAAGCCGTCCGGAGTATAGCCGATATAAAAGACCGGTGTTATTAGACGTTGTTCAGCGTCAAGCGTCCAGCTGAAGTCAAATCCATTCATCCCACCCGATAGTTGGACGAACCCGAAGGCATCTTGTTCGGCGTGAATCGACCAATTGCCCGAATAGGCAAAATGGCCGTAAATGACTTCGCCCGTCGTCTCTGTCGCATTGTGTTCAAGCGCGAACCAAGGATTGGCTTGATGACTCGTCACACCGCGTCGACTTTCAATCGTCTTGCGTCCTGCTGTCAGCGGCGTGATTTGTTTTTGGAATTCGCCCGTCCATGTCCCGGCATAATGATGGAAGTTGAGCGTCGGACGATTTAAAAGTCCCATCGCGAACGACTGCGCCGTCGTCAAACGGACAGGTTTTTCTCCTGCGTTTTCGACGATGAGCGAGCGCCCGATCATATCGTATGCCGCGAAAAGTTCATAGCGTACCCCGACGCGCAAACCTTGGAGGGAATCGTGGAGCCATAAGATGAGTGCCGTATCCGACAGCTCTGCTTGCTCGAAAGAAAACTGACTGATTCTTGCTCCGTCTGCCCGTTCTGATTTTAACGTCGGTTCTGTATAGACCATCTCACCGAACGGGATAAAGTCGTACGTCGCGACGCCGTCTGGCGATTCGAATGAACTGTGGGCAAGAACCGCACTCGGTAACGCCGCATAATCTGCTCGATACGGAAGTCGTGCCCCGAAATACGTATGAACGAGCTTCCCATTCGCTCCGATTGTCACGACATGCGCGACAGCTTGTCCTTCAATCACGAATCGGTGTTTCGATACTTCAAAGATTGCCATGGTCCTACCTCCTTACGTCGTCAGAATCAGTGTCGCAAGCGGTGCGAGTGTCACTGTTCCACTGTATGTCTCTTGCGTCGTCAGCTCCTGATATGTTCCGTCAAGCGCGACTTGTTTCGTTTCTTTTGTGTCATGGTTCATCAGAAAGACGAAATCGCGTGTTTCCCCGTGACGGCGAACGACTTCGACCTGGTCCGGCACTTCAAGCGTCTCGATTCCTGCTTCTTCAAAGGCTTGCGCGTAAATCGTATCGATCATCGCGTCATCGATCGACGCTCCGATGTACGTGATTGTTCCTTTGTATTGATTTCGCGTGACGGCTGCGACACCATCATAAAATGTATCGCGATAAACGGCGAGCGGCTCTGCCGTCGTCGGTGTAATGAGATCGCACCAGAGGCGTGCCGTCGACGATTGTCCGTCAAGTCCCTCGACACGGTTTTGCTGGACCGCTTGAAGGGATTCATATTCATCGATTTCAATGCCGGCATACATGGCAAACTTCCCGGGAAGTGTTTTCGGGATGACATTGTTATGCGGATCCTTGACACCTGTCCGGTACGTAAAGATGACGTGCCCCCCTTGTTCCATGTAATCAATCAATGCTTGATCGAACGTCGGGTTCGTCAGGAAGTACAGCGGCACGATGATCAGTTTGTAGCCATCAAGTGCATCGCCCGGGAAAACGATGTCCGTCGCAACCTGCTTGCGGACAGCCCCGCCGTAAAAACGGACGAACTCGGTCCGGAAATCAAATGCATCGCTGTGTGGTTGATGCGTCCAGGCCCAAACGTTTTCCTGATCAAAATAGACACCGACATCCGCTCGGTACGTACTGGCATTGATCTCGTCGCCGAACGTATTCAGTTCCGTCATGATCTGTTTGACTTCAGCAAACTTCCGTTTCGGTTTCCCGTCGTGGTCAATGATGCCGTGGCAAAATTCTTCCGTCCCGAACAAGGCGGCTCGGAAGCGGAAATAGACAATTGCTTCTGCGCCGCGTGCAACGGCTTGATACGTCCAGAGGCGAATATGACCCGGGCGTGGTAAGTATCCGATTTTGCTCCACCCCTGTGCGCCACTGAGCTGTTCCATGACCCAGAAACCCTTGCCCTGTTTCGACGACCGGCAGAGATCGTGATCGCTCGCCATCTTCTCGAAACGGTTCGGTTCCGGTAACCCGCCCCAAACGGGATAGTTATCAAATGAGACATAGTCAAGATCTTGCGCCATCTGTTGTTGATTCACAGCCATATCGCTGTAGACGAGGTTATGTGTGATAAAGGCATCCGGATGGATATGTTCCCGTAAGACATCAACTTGCAACTTGTTGTAATAGTTATAGCCGTCGGCACAAAATCGGTCGAAATCGACGAGCAGGGCTGGACTATGTTCTTGGTAAACTTTACGCGGGACGGGAATTTGTTCCCACGCCGTATAGGTTTGACTCCAAAAGACCGTTCCCCATGTCTCGTTTAACACGTCAAGCGTGCCATACCGCTTCTTGAGCCAGACCTGGAAAGCGGCCCGGTCGATAGCACTGTAAGAGCGGTCCGACTTTTCATGACCGTACTCATTATCTGTCTGCCAACCGATGACACGCGGATGTTGCCCGTACCGTTTCGCCATTTCCGTCGTAATCGCGACGGAAAATTTTTGATAGGTCTCACTGTGAACCGTGTAGTGACGACGAGCACCAAAGCTGATCGTCACACCGTTTTCGTCGACCGGTAAAATTTCCGGATACTTATGACACATCCAGGCGGGTGGTGTTGCCGTCGGTGTACCGAGGACGATATCGAAGCCCGCGTCACTGAGTCGTGCGACGACGTCATCCCAAAAGTCGAAGTCATAAACCCCTTCTTCCGGTTCCATCATCGTCCACGCAAATTCTGCAATCCGGACGACGTTGACCCCCAGTTCTTTCATCAAACGAAAATCTTCCTCCCACAATTCACGTGGTGTTTGTTCCGGATAATAATCGACTCCTAAATACATGTTGCTCCCCCTGACTCAAAAAACAAATTATTTTACTGCACCGGCTGTCATTCCTTTTTGGAAGAAACGTTGGAAGAAGATATAGAAGACCATTGTCGGTAAGCTGATTAACACAAGTGAGGCATAGATTTTACCTGGATCGCCGCCGAGTGCATCTTTGAAGAAGCTCGGTGCCATCGTGACTGTCTGGTAAGCGGGATCGGTCATGAACGTCAAGACCATCAAGTATTCGTTCCACGAGTTGAGGAACGCATAGATTAATGCTGTCGCAAGTGCCGGTTTCGCGAGTGGCAACATGACTTTGAAGAATACTTCTAAAATTGTCGCACCGTCGATATAGGCCGCTTCCATCAGTTCGTTCGGCAATTCGTCAAAGTACCCTTTGATGAGCATCAAGCCGAACGGGAGGAAAAATGCAACTTCTGCCCCAATCAATCCCCAATGATTGTTCAGTCCGTCAAACGAACGGAGCGTAAAGAACAAGGGGACGATCATCGAAGCAACCGGTAACATTAAACCGGCGAGGACCATATTGAACATGAGACGCTTTCCTGCGAACTCTAGCTTTGAAAAAGCGAACGCTGCAAACGCAAGAATCGTGATCGAGATGATGATCATGAAGAAGGCAACAAAGAAACTGTTGAAGACGAACGTTGGGAAATTCGGGTTTTGTAACGTCGCGATATAGTTCTCAAATCCATTGACACGTAAGCTTTCCTTGAACATGACAAAGATTGGGAACAGCCAGACGATTGAAGCTAAGGCAAGGACAAGGTTGATCATCCAACGACTCTTTTTAGATTCTACATTCATGGTACGTTCCTCCTTAGTTATCCATTTTCTTTTGTATCCGTAATTGGAAGTACGTGATCAGCAACGCGATTGTAAGTAGCACGATGGCGACAGCACTCGAGTAGCCGACTTCCTGTTGGAGCATTGATTTTCGGAATAAGTAGGTCGAGATAAATTCTGTGGACGATCCCGGCCCACCAGCAGTCGTGATCCAGACTAAGTCAAACGTCTTCAGTCCACCGATGACACCGAGGATCGATAACGTGAAGGTCGTGCCCTTTAAGTTCGGGAACACGATGCTCCAAAGGGTCCGGAAGAAACCGGCTCCATCAATTTTCGCAGCTTCGAAAATTTCTTTTTCAATCGTCAACATCGCCATGTAGTACATGACCATCGACGACCCTGTCCACTGGAAGATATTGATGGCGATGACGGAATAAAGCGCGATATCCGGATCGCCGAGCCAATTCTGCTCGAGACTCCCAAGACCGATTGCACGTAAGAATTCGTTGATGTATCCAAATTGGAAATCATAAATTTGTGTGAAAGCTGCCCCAAGGACGACCGGACTCAAAACGACCGGGAAGAAGAAGACCGATTTCATTGCAGTCCGCAGCGGTCCTTGTGTATGCAGGAAGTACGCGAGAACAAGTCCGATTCCAGCCTGGATCGTGACCGTCAAGACGGTGAAGATGAAGGTGTTTTTGAGCGAAAGATAAAAGTCCGGATCTCCGAACATTTCCGCATAGTTTGAAAGCCCGACAAACGCTTTATCAAACGAAATCCCGTCCCATGAGAAAAACGAGTTATAGGCATTGTAGAAAATCCCGTAATAGATGAAACTGACGACGAAAAGGACGATTGGTGCGACAAATGCCCAACCGACCATATTTTGTTTCATCTTGCCTTTTTTTCTTGGAGCAGGTGAACGTGTCGCTGCTGGTTTTAACGGCTCTGCTTTTGGTTTAATCGGCAATTCCTGACGCTCTGTCTGCATGTTGATTCCTCACTTTCCTCTTTTCCAAAAATCAGGAAGTGATACGCCAGGCGCATCACTTCGCTGTCTACTGCTTATTTCGCCGATTTATCCGCTGTATCTTGAACACGTTGAAGTGCTTCTTTCGGATCTTGACCTGTTGCGATATTTTGAAGTTCCTTCCCGAGGATATCGTTCAATTTCGTATCCCGGATTCCACGGCTCGCGACTGCGTCTGCAAGCGTATCGTTTAACATTTTGTATGATTCTTTTTCGCCTTCCGTTGTGAAAGCGGAATCAGAGTCGATCGTGACATCTTTAATTCCTGGTGCCATCTCGAACTCACCCATGTATACTTCTTGTCCTTCACCTTGACTCATGAAGGCGATGAACTCTGCTGCACCTTCTTGTTGTTTCGATTCTTTATTGACACCAAGCGCCATATCGATTGAAGCGATGATTGGTTGTTCTGTTCCGCCTACGAGGTTAGGAAGTGGTGCAAATCCAAGCTCATCGTCAATTTTCCATTTGTCTTTTTTCTCAGCCGTCGTCATCGAGTGTGCTTCCCATGAACCGATGACCCACATCGCAGCTTTTTTATCGAAGAACTGGTTCATCCCGTCATTGTAAGTCGCAAGACCAAGCGCTCCTTCTTGGAAGACTTTATCTTCGAAGAGGTCTTGCCATACTTGTGCTGTTTTGACCATTTCGTCATCTGTCCATTTTGCTTCACCCGACAAGACTTTTTGAATATAACCTGGCGCGACTTGGTGACTGAGGACATTGTAGACATCGATGTCGATCCAAGCATCTTTTGCTCCGAGCATCAATGGAATGACTTTATCGCCAGACGCTTTGATTTTTTTGACGGCATCGACCGTTTCTTTATAGTTCTTAGGTGGCGTGACACCGTATTTATCAAGCATCGTCTTGTTGTACATCAAGTATGCTTGTCCTGTGAAACCGATTGGGACTGCGTATTGTGTACCATCAAGTGTCGTCTGTTCAATCCCGAGCTCGACGAATTTATCTTTCCATCCATCTCCGGCTGCTTTATCCATATATGAATCGACCGGTACGACACGATCTTTATACTGCTGAATCATCGGTTCTTTTAAGCCAATGATGTCTGGGCCTTTACCTGACAACATTGCGACTTGAAGTTGCTTTTCATAGTCTTCACTGTACCGTTTGAATTCGACTGAATACTTGTCTTGCGATTTATTGAACGCATCGACAACGGCTTTCCCAGCTTCAGGTTGTGGTGCCCAGCCCCACCAGGTAACGATTGTTTTACCGTCTTTTGTTGTCGTCTGTTGCTCATCTTCGCCACCACAAGCTGCGAGTAGTGCTGATAATGTAAGAACCGATGCTGCCGCTAAAATTTTCGATTTTTTAAATTTCATCTGATTGATCCCCTTTTTATGTGTAAGTATCATGCGTATTTTTGACCGTGTTGACCTTCCAGTTTCGCTTGTTTGCACCAGTCTTCCATCACCGTTTGGTCGATCGGCATTCCCTGTAGCCGAATCAACACGCGGGCAATCAAACGTAACCGATAATCGAGTGTGTCGACTTCGCGAGCGACAAATAAGTAAAACTCTCCGCCAAGTGTTAAGCAGCCTGCCGTCCGCATTTGTTGCATCAATGCGCGTAATTCGATGTATCCGCTCTCATTTTTTCGAACATGCAGTTCTGAGGAACGGATTGTCAATACTCCTTGCACGGATGACATCCGGAATTGAAAAACTCCATCTTGTCGCGGACGGACGAGCACGATGTCTTGGTCCGGTGACCGTTCATCCCCTAGTTGTTGTTCAGTCATCCGCTGCGTTTGGCGATCATAGTAAAAGCCGCGGATGGCCCCGTAACGCCCAAAAGCTTCACGATAGGAAACCCACGGATCTTTTGTTTCCATCGGCGCGTTGCCTCCTTCTTTCCGTTTCAGCTCGACTGGTCTTCGCCAGTCCGCATCCACCTCCACCGTTCACATGAACTTAGTAAATTAAATTTATTATCTATCTTTAAAAAGACTATAGCATATCGATTCTACGGTTGTAAACGTTTTCATAAATTATTTTTTATTTTTTTGAGAAAACAAAAAAACCTACTTCCGCCAGTTTTTTTCAACGGTCAGTAGGTCCTGTTTTAAATTGTTTGAAATACACTGTTCGTCGCTAAAGCTGCGGCACTAAGTGCCCCTTGTTTTTCACTCCACGGCACCATCTTCACGTCCGTCTGTCGCGAGGCTGTTGTCAGCGCCGTATGCGCGACCCGTTCTTTAATCTGCTCGACGATGCCCGGTGCGCGTTCAAACATCGGGCCGCCTAGTAAAATCCGTTTCGGGTTCAACAAGTGAATCGTATTCAATACACCAATCCCGATATACTCTCCTGCTCGATGATAAACGCGCGCCGCTTGTTCGTCTCCTGCCACTAAACGACTCCGCAGTTCCAGTAAGGTTTTTACTTGCGGATCAATGACTTCAAAATCGCGCAACAGTGACTTTTCGCCTGCCAATGCCTCGAGGCAACCACGATTGCCACAAGAACAGATGGGTCCATCTAAATCAAGTCGCATATGTCCGACTTCACCCGTGATGTGGTTTTCCCCATCAATCAACTTTCCATCCAGTACATAGGCGCCTCCAATCCCTTCGCCTGCATAAAGGTAAAAGAATTGATCGACCCCAACCCCCTCGCCAAATAACAATTCGAAGGAAGCGAGCGCACGCACGTCATTCTCGATGAAAACTGGATAGGCAAATCGTTCCTCTAAATGTTTTTTTAGTGCGACATCATGAAGGTGGAACCGAGGGGCAAATAGGATGACACCTGTTTCCGGATTAACCATCCCGTGGACAGAAATCCCGATGCCATGAATCGTCCCGACACCTTTTGTCGCTTCAATCAGTTCTCCACACAGTTGACTGACGGCATCAATCATATCGTCATTCGTATCAAACTGTCCGAGTGATTCGACTTCATGGATCGTATTTCCACTCAAGTCGGCGATGACACCGATGAAACGATGACTCGTCGCATCGATTCCAATGACATATTGTTCCGTCGCAACCAATTCAAGCATGATTGGTTTGCGTCCCCCATTCGAAACTCCGAGTTCCCGTTCCGTCACGAGACCATCGGCAATCAACTCACTGACGATGTTCGAGACCGTCGGCTTCGTCAAATTTGTCCGCTGGGCAAGTTCGACTCTCGAAATCGGCTGATGCATTCGAATCAGGCGTAACACAAGTGCCCGATTGTAGGAGCGCATCCATTTTGAATTACGTGGTGTCTCTTTCGTCATGCTTCCCCTCATCCCCTCTAACCTTCTCCTTCCTATCTTCGCACATTTTGTAAGGGATTTCACTGTCTCCTTTTCAACTCATTTTGAAAGAGAAAGAGGCGAGGTTTCACGCTTCATCATACGGCTGCTCGATGACGAGGATTCGGCTACCGTCTGGCTTTTCCGTCAACTCCATTTCAATAATGGCCTGCCCGACTAGCAACACAGCCGGCAATTCTGGGTCCGTCTTCCGAAAAAAGCTGACATGACCTTGATAAACGTCCATATAATCAGCGAACAAAAACGTTCCATTGACATGGATTTCGTCTTGCTTCGGGTTGAATTCAAGTCGCGGGACCCCGAACCATGCTTCTCCGTTCAAATACAACAATGGTTTGTTTCCAATTCCTTCATTGGTGGCTCGGCGCACTTCAATCGCTCCTTTCGTCTCATAATAAAGGCGGTCATCCCCTCGTGTCGCAATGACAATCGGATTGTCTTGATACAGGACGATTTCAAGAATTTCATCCGCCTGTTCGACATAATAACCCGAGTCATCAGCTGTCGCAAAACTAATCGTGTACAGTTGAATCCAGGCGACGACATCTGTTACTTCGACCGGCTTCAAAAATAACGCGGAGACAAGATACGTCCGCTCCGGCATCACGATTAAGTTGACACAGATATCTGCCAATTGAATCGTTCGTACTTGTGTTGAAGGATACATTTCTTCGTAATCTTTCATAAAAATCACTTCATAATAATGCGTCGTCTCCCGGAGCTCTCTCCCAGGTAAACGACGATCAAAGTCGGCAATCTGGATGCGTTTCATGTTGTGCCTCCTCTGCAAAAACCTGTAAGTGTCTCATGCTGATTATTACCCAAAATTTGGTCTCTTTGCACTCCCCTAAAAATCAAAAAATCACCTTCCGATTTTTTCAGGAAGGTGACGCGTCAGATTGTTTTTATCAAAATTAGGCGAGAATACGCCTACTTCTAAACGAAGTGAAAGTGGGAGATGAATCGCCAGCCTGCTTTTCGGGTAGATTCCCTTTGAAGGCGGTGAAAAATGGTGATGAAGCACAAGGCCTACAAATTCAGAATCTATCCGACAAAAGAGCAGGAAATCCTAATCGCGAAGACGATCGGTTGTTCGCGCTTCGTCTTCAATCACTTCTTGGCGAAGTGGGATGAGACATACAAAATGACAGGAAAAGGACTGTCTTACGGTTCTTGTTCGAAAGAAATTCCGATGTTGAAGCAG
The DNA here is from genome assembly GCF_018618705.1 of Exiguobacterium sp. H66. Classification (NCBI taxonomy): domain Bacteria; kingdom Bacillati; phylum Bacillota; class Bacilli; order Caryophanales; genus Exiguobacterium; species Exiguobacterium sp. H66. Next base: position 92,371 of record NZ_JACSMQ010000007.1, on the reverse strand, counting down.
GCGTTCGACTGGCTGAAGGAAGTCGATAGCACGTCTGTTCAAGCGAGCGTCAAACATCTTGCCGATGCCTTTGACCGCTTCTTTAAGAAGCAGAACGAACGACCCCGCTTCAAGTCAAAGTGCAACCCTGTTCAATCGTATAAGACGAACATTCAGGGCAAGTCTCAACTTCCAGAAGTCTCGATCGTCGGCGCCAAAATCAAAATTCCAAAGCTGAAGTGGGTGCGCTTCGCTAACTCGAGGCAGGTCGTCGGACGCATCTTGAACGCGACCATCCGGCGTAACGCTTCAGGAAAATACTTCGTCTCCCTGCTCGTCGAGCAGGAAAGCAACGAAATGCCGAAGACGGGCTCATCCGTCGGCGTCGATGTCGGGTTGAAGCACTTCGCCATCCTGTCGGATGGCACGGTATACAAGAACGACCGTTACTTCCGCTCGCTTGAGAAAAAGCTGGCGCGCGAGCAACGTAAACTCTCTCGTCGTCAACGGTTGGCCTTGGACAAGAAATTAAAACTTTCCGAGGCGAAGAACTATCAGAAGCAGAAGCGGAAGGTCGCCCGCATCCACGAGAAGATCGCGAACAAGCGAACCGATTTCCTGCACAAGGTATCGACCGAAATCGTCAAAAACCACGACGTCATCGGCATCGAGACCTTGCAGGTGAAGAACATGCAGAAGAATCACAAGTTGAGCAAGTCCATCTCCGAAGTCAGTTGGTCAGAGTTCTTCCACATGCTGGAGTACAAGGCAGAATGGTACGGGAAGACTGTCGTCAAGGTCGCCAAGACCTTTGCTTCCAGTCAACTGTGCTCCAGTTGCGGACATCAACACAAAGACGTGAAGCATCTTGGCTTGCGTGAATGGACATGCCCGAGTTGCGGGATTCATCACGACCGGGATGTGAACGCAGGATTGAACCTCAAACAAGAAGCAGAACGCCTCTTAGCTTCTTCAACCGTCGGGACGACGGGATTAGCCTGATCAATTTTCGACCGTTAGGTCGAATCACTCAGGAATCCTCCACCTCTAAGCAAAACGTAGGTGGAGGTAGTTCAATGGAGGTACAAGTCATAGAGCACATAGAGCACTAGCGCAATCACAAAGACGAAAAAAAATTTTCCCGTACCAAAAAAAACACGGTCGCTTGTTTCGTTCCGATTATTTTTATCCGGATACATTATACAACTCCCTTTCTCATCTATCCAATTTTTCTCATATTGAATAGTTTCGCCTTTTGCGGCATCAATTCCTTCCGAACTGACGATTGATTTCTTTAAGATTTCATCCCGTTCGCAAAAAAGACGAGCGTTTCTTCTTCGTCCGACGTTAACACACGGTCGACCGTTTCTTTGTATAATCGATGCATCTCTGAAATCTTCCCACCTGCTCGATCCGTCACATCCATCGCCTGACGTAACATCACGACTTCTTGTTCGAACGCTTCGCGGGGCATTGCCTCACCGTGCGACCAGACGTAATACGCCGCATCATACTCCGCGATTGCATCGAGTAGCAACGTCATTCGCTCGACCGTATAGTTCCATTTCGCCGAAAAGATATCAGCATACATCGCGTCCCCTAAAAATAAGACACGTTCTTCCGGTATGTAAACAAGCAGACTCCCGGGTGAATGGTCATTTTCGACTTCGCGCAGAATACAATGCACATCCCCTAAGTCGACGACAAGTTCTCCCTCGAATTGAATATCTGGCAATTGTACTGCTATATCACGTGTCGGACCAAACTCGAGCTTGATGGCATCGGCACAAAATGGTATCTCGATTCCCTGCTCGATCCGCGCTTCGAGTGCTTCATCTGTCCAGTCATAATCTAGCATCTGTTCAATTCGCGCGACCGTCCGCTTCGTTGCCATCGCCGGAAGGTTCATTTCTTTTAGTCCGAAAATGTGGTCCCAGTGCCAATGGGTCAATGCCAGTACATCAGGTTTTTTCAAGCCATGTCGCTCCACTTCTTCTAAAAACAGTGCTGCATGCCGGCTCGAGTTTCCTGCGTCAATCATCAAACTGCGTTTTGCTCCGACGATCAGCCCTAAAATCGGTCGATCCGTTTCACTGACCGGTGTTTGATACCATACACAATCCGTCAATTGGTTAAATTGTTGCATCTTCATCGCCTCCTGCTTGTAGTATAACGAAAAAGCCCATCCGGATGACGCCCGGATGGACCAGTTCAATGCCTTTACTTCTTATTTTCTTTTTGACGGAAAGGCCACCAGACACCTGAACCGAACGAAACCGTAATCGCCGGGATCAAGAGCGGTAAGACAATCAATCCATACAAGAGAAGACCCGTGATGACAATCGTCGCGATTTGAACGAGACTGAGGACACCGGATGGCATCATCGCACCGAACGTACCGGCGAGGATGATCGCTGCCGTAATGATGACCGAGCCCATTTTTTTCATCGAGATGTACATCGCTTCTTTCGTCTCAAGTCCGTTGATCGTTTCTTCGCGGAAGCGATCAAGGAGGAAGATTGAATAGTCGATGCCAAGTGCGACAAGCATGACAAAGCCAAAGAATGGAACCGCCCAACTGATTCCGTCATACCCCAGTCCGTTGACGAAGATCAACTCTGCGATTGAGACCGACGTATAGTACGTCAGTAACAATGAACCAATCATGAACAGCGGCATGATGAACGAACGGAACATGATTGCGAGGACGATGAACAGACTCACGATCATAATCGCGACCGTCCGCGAAAAGTCCGCTTTTGACGTATCGTTTAAGTCACTATTGATGCTTGAAATACCACCGTAAGCAACTTTTGCCTCTTCGAGTGGCGTATCTTTTAACGTACTCGCAGTCGTTTTTTTAATCGCCGCGACTGTTTCGATCGCTTTTGGCGAATAGGGATCGTCGTTTAAGATGACTTCAAACTTCAATCCTGTTTCGTCATCAATTGCATAGCGTTCGATGACCGGTTCAAACTCTTTATTCGTTAACGTCTCTTTCGGAATAAACATTCCGGTCCCGCGAATCGTTTTCGAATCGCCCATCTCAGTCAGAATATCCGCTACATCCGTTAAACCGTCTTCGATTTTTTGAAGACCCTCATTTGCCGAACCGACACCGTCCGCAAGTTGCGTCAAGCCACCACCGAGCTGTCCAGCTTGTGCACCTTGTTGTTCAATTCCTGTCGCCGCTTGCGCAATGCCGGTTTCAATTTGCGTCAATTGTTCCGATAAAGCGGACAACGTCCCGACCGCTTGCGGTATGTTTTGTGTCGTTTGCAGTCCTTGACCGACAGCGCCGAGCTGTTGATTGATTTGACCGAGACCATCTGCTGCCTGTTGCAGTTGTGTCGCCCCAGCCGTCGCTTCGTCTCCAGCCGGAAGCTGTCCACTAATCGATTGAAGGTTTTTTTCGACTTCCTCTAGACCTTGACTGACTTCACCAAGACCCGTATTGGCATCTTTGACCCCATCTGCAATTTGCGCGAGTTGGCGATCGACGTATAAATCGGGGATGACCTCACCCGTTGGTCTTGAAATCGATCGAACGGATTTGACACCATCCAATTTGACGAGCTCGCGACTTAACTGCTCTGCGTAAGGAAGTGTTTCTTCTGTCACGATGCCTTTATCGTCCTTTAAGATGACGTTGACGGGGAGCGATTCTCCCGCACCAAATCCGTCTGAAATCGCATTTAACCCTTTGACGGTTTCGTATTTTTCTCCAATCTCATCGACTGTATTGAATGAAAGATCGTCATCATACGTAAAGAGCGTCGGGACTGTAATGACGGCGACGATTGCCATCGCGAGCAATGGACGGCGAATCGATAATCCGCCGTAACGTGCCCATAACTTACTATCACGGTGACTCGCTGCACTTTTCGACGGCCAGAATAATTTTTCTTTTAACGTCGCCATGAAGAATGGGACGAGTGTAAACAGGACGAGCAGTAAGACGGCAATCCCGACCGCTACTGCAACCGATGATTTAAAGATTGGGAAATCTGCGAATCCGATTGCCGAGAAACCGACGAGAACGGCAATCCCACTGATCAGCAATGTCCGACCCGCTGTTTTATACGTGTTGACGATTGCCGTTTCGACGTCATGTCCAGCTGTCAGTTCTTCCTTGTAGCGGCTTAACAGTAAGATACAGTAATCTGTCCCAATCCCGAATAAGATCGCGACGAGGAAGATTTGTGTGAAGTTCGAGACCGGGAAACCGAACCAATCAACAAAAAACGCCACAAATGATTGGCTCATCAGGTAGGTTACGCCGACTGCAAGCAGTGGAACGAACGGTGTGACGATCGAACGGAAGACGATGAGCAATAAACCAAAAATCAAACCGACAGTAATTAACTCCGTCCGTTTCAGTCCTTCTTGCGAACTTTTATTGACGTCCGCATTAATCAGCGATTCACCTGTCAGATAAATCATCCGGTCGTTCGGAAGGACATCCGCCCGGATTTTTTCCGCGAGCGCTGTAATTTCTTCTTGCGACCCGTCCACTGTAATTGGAACGAGCACCGTTTTTTTATCTTTTGAGACAAGTTGTCCTTCCGTTTCCTCACTTTCAAACGGATTAAGGACACCGGTCACAGGTTTGTCGAGTTTTTCTAAATCCGTCACGATTTGACCGATGTCAGTGCGGTCAGACGCTGAGACCTTGTCCTTTAACGGGATGACGAGCGAAATGGTTTCTTCACTTGCACCAGCTGCCTGTAAAATATCTGCTGCGCGCTGCGAATCTGCATCACTTGCGAGCTGAATCGCTCCAGCATCCTCTGCTTGTTTCGATAAGTTCGGTGCCGCTAAAAATAGACCGACTGTCGCAATCAATAAGACGATTACGATCGGCCAGCGCCACTTGACGATTTGTCGCATGCCTTCTCCACCTCTTCTAGTTCTATTTTTCTCTGCTGCTTAATCTTCAATCTTTAAAATCGATTTAACCTTTTTAAACGTTTCGATAAACTGTTGAATTTCATCGTCCTCGACCTTACCGTCAATCAATTGTTCCAAATAGAGATAGATTGCCTGGTTCGATTCCTCGACGACATCGTGTCCTGCTTGCGTCAAAATGATTTGTTTCGTCCGATGATCATCTTCCGCCCGTTCGACTTCCACGAGTCCTTTTTCATTTAACTTTTTCAGACGGTTTGAAATCGCGCTTTTATGGACACCTTGCATGACGGCGATTCGTCCCGAAGCAATCGGTCCGTATTTACCGACGATTTTCAATAAATGAAGTTGCTCTGGAGAATACAAACGCCACACGGGAGATTCAACGGACTTTAATACGCGTTCCGTCCCATGAATCATGACTTCCTCAAACAGAAGGACGGCTTCCCGAAGATTGTCTTTCATTTTAGTTTACCTCCTAAACTGTTAGTGTTAGTTTAGCCCCTCAACTAGCTGACGTCAACTTCAAACTGTCACAATTAGGCAGACAGACCCGAACAATGTTCGATATGATAAAAGAGAGCTTGATGCTTGCTAGACAAAGGAGGAAGAACGATGACCCTTTTATTTTGGATCGCCCTTGTGATTTGTATCATTGGACTTATTTTTACACTCATGGTCGGACGTAGCCGCAATGAAGAAAGCTACAGTAACAAAACAACTGCTAAAAACATGGTTTGGATGTACTTGATTTTACTACCGGTCATCTTAATCGTACTTGGTGTATTTTATTACCTGCTGACAAAGTAAACTAAAAAAGATAAGCGGTCCCTTAAGCTACTACCGTTAAGAGACTGCTTATCTTTTTTGATTAATTTAACGTTTTTGGACGGACGATATAAATGTCGCATTTCGCATAACGGGCAATGTTTTCGGATACACTCCCAATCATGATCCGTTCCATTGCGTTCATGCCGACAGCCCCACAGACAATCAGTCCTGCCCCAACACGCGGTGCAATGACTTTCGGGATCAGCGTCTTCGGTGACCCTGTCTCGATGACGAGCTCGACTGCATCCAACCCGGCTTGATGTGCCTGTTTTTCGTATCGTTCAAGTAATTCTTGTGCATACTCTGTCACGTTTTGGTCAATGAAGCGTTGGTTGGCACGGACATTCGCGAACGTCTGAATGTCGATGACGTGTGTGATGACGAGCTTTGCATGATCAATTTTTGCAAACTGGACCGCTTTATCGAATGCCAAGTCTGCTGTCTTTGATCCGTCTACTGCGACCAGAATTGTATGGTAGTGGCTGTCCATCATGATTCACCCTCTCCACTCAAACAAAAGCAACACTCATAATTTATCGTTGTTTTCGTTCTCCAATGCTCTGTTTTCATGATCGAGTTTCCGTTCTGCTTCGATGCCTTCCGGCTCCGTCTCAAGAATACTTTTAGGTGACGGTGTCGGTCGCTCCGCACCTTCTCGATCCGCGAACAAGACGTAAGCACCATGCCGGACACCGACGACATGACGTTCAATTTCCTCGTCCGCTAGACCAAGCGACGTAAATGCCGTTCGGATTTCATCTTCTGTCGCCGGCTTTCCGGTAAAACGCTCGAATAATGTCCGTTTACCCGTGACGAGTTGTGCTGCTGACTGTCCCCGCAACATCGCCATATCGGTTTTATCCTGTAAGACGACGTATAAATCTTCCTCAAGATACCCTTTAAAATGTAAATCTTCAATATCCCGAATCAATTCGGTTTCATTTTCATACGTTCCGATAAATTGTTTTTTCCCCATTTGACTGTGTCCCCCTTTTTAACTTCTATAAGGGATATACCCGAAAAAACGAAAAGCAATGATTCAAACTGTCGGTTTGTTTCAAGAAACTGGTGTTTTTTGTTCTGAAAAAACCTTTTGTCGTCTCCGAAAGACCACTACTGTGACGATTGCGACTGCCACCGTCGCAATAACGGTAATCCATTCCTGTGTCAAAGTGAGACGATCGTTAAAGAACATCCCACTATAAAACCAAATCATCACTACACCAAACACCCAATCCGAATGGAACCAGCTGAATACTAGTACACCACCGGCAAAAACAATCAGCATGATACTCGTCCAAAGCGAGACACTTAAACCAAACAGTTCCTCAAACCGGAAATCACGTAAAATCCGAAACGGTAAAATTAAGATTTGGACACTCGACCAGGCTAGAAAAACGGAAAAAGGCGAGCGCATCCAAGGGGAACGGTTCGGATGCTGTTGAATTTTTGAATAGATGAGACAAAGACTTATGAAAGACACTGTCATCAACACGAGTTCCCACGGCGGACCTACAATCGAACTTATTCCGAGTCCAATCATCGTCAAACTGAACCATCCACTTATATCAAGTATCAACGTTCGATCTGCCGGATAAGATCGGACTGGACGGATGCACTAAATCAGGAGTGTCGTATACAAAACACCGACGACAGCATCAACGAATGGTGCCGGCATGATTGCTAACGGTAACTCGGTCGGCGTCTTATACCACACGACACGGGCAAGTAAAACGAATAAAAACGATAAAAAATTGAGTAAACGAAGTCCCGTCAGTGTCAACATCTCGCGTCCACCTCCTTACCTAGTCTTTCCCCGACGCGACATGCTCGAAAACAAAAAACCTGTCTTCAAGAAACGGATTCAGGTACGATGGAAATACAAAGGAGCGTTGATCATATGCAACCATTCATCAAGCCCCACCAATATAATTTCATCCGGAATCAAATTGAGTTATTACTTCAACAATTAACGACCGTGAATGACCCCGATGTCCGTGATGCCGTTTTATACAGCGCGACGACAAAAATTTTCGACATCATTCCCATTCTGTCCCCGGAACAAGAGGAACTTTTGATGACGATCCGGAATCAAGCTTCAGAGCAACAGCTGTTCACGTATCTCGATCAAATCCAACCGTTCGTCGAACCATTTCCGACGATCACCCCCGCTGAAATCCAGGCACTTTTTCCAAAGGTAAAAAAACTCCATCTTCCTCCACTCGATACGATTGATTTTTCAATGACGACGTATTTGAGCTGGAATGATACGAGCAACAAAAAGAAATTTTTTGTTTATCCGCTCGACGGGACGTGGATCGGACTCGAGAGCACCTATTTACCAAATATTCAGCACGGAATTTGCAGCCTCTGTAAAACAAACAATGAGGTCGCGCTCGTCTCGGTTCGAACAAATAAATCAGCTGATCACTATCGTGCTGTCGGGAACTACTTATGCATCGATAGCGACCAGTGTAACGCTTCCATCACAGCGATTTCTGATCTTGAAAAATTTTTAACAAATGCTAAATAACAGCAAAAGCGAAGCACCCTGTTTCGGGAGGCTTCGCTTTTTAATCAGCTTGTAAATAGAATTGGTTTTTCCCGCGTCGTTTCGCTTCATACATCGCAATATCCGCTTGTTCAATCAACGTCGTCCGTGACGTCGCATGTGTCGGATAGATTGCGCACCCGATGCTCGCTGTCATGCAGACCGGTGTGTCTTGAAGAATAAAGGGGCGTTCAAACAATTGTACGAGTAATTGTCCACACTCCTCAATCACGTTCGTTTCTTTCACGTCAAATAAAAGGACAACGAATTCATCGCCGCCTTGACGGGAAATGACGGTGTTGTGTGGTAATTTTTTCTCAAGACGGCTGGCAATATCGATGATGAGTTGATCGCCGATTTGGTGACCATACGTGTCATTGATTTGTTTGAAGTGATCCACATCAATAAAATACAGAGCGGCTAACCGTTCGTGTATTTCAGCGCGACGCAGCTCTTCTTTAAAGAGACGGGCAAACAAATACCGGTTCGGCAAATTCGTCAATGCATCGTGATAAGCCATGTGCTCCATTTCTTCGAGCGCTCGCTCCAAGTCCGCCGTCCGCTGGTCGACTTTCGCCTCCAAGTTTTCCCGAAGCCGTTGATTGTCCATGACAATACGAATTTGTCGCGAAATCAACAACGGTGTCGCAATCATCAGCCCGATGGTCAACCCGTTAAAGGTGACGGCTTGGCGCGCCATTGTGATAAATAAAATCAACAAGAAAATATAAGGCGTCACTAAGCGTACCCAATCCAGCACGCGACGATTTAACATGAAATCGACAGACCGCTCATCTGCATTAAATAAAATCGCGGCTCCCCCTACTGTCAACGTCGTCGCGAGCCAAACTGGATCGAGCCACATGGCGGACACCGGGAAGTCCGCCCGATACAACACGACGTACAGAAGGTCGGCTAATAGTTGTAAGTGAAAACCTAATAAGACGAGCAACAACGATCTACTGTTGCCTCGTTTCATCACGCCAAAGAATAAGATGATCATTCCTCCAAGGAGTAACAAATCACCTAACGGATAGCGAATCAACAGCAAGGTTTCTAAGTCAAATCCGGTCGCATTTTTTAAATAGGGTGTAATCATATAGTGCCAAGATATCGATCCTGCAACGATCAGAATAATTAATTCATCGAATAAGAAAAATCGCAGATTGATTTGAGTACGGCGATTGAATAAAAAATAACAAAACGCAATCAAATAAAAGATAATCTGCAAGCTGAAGACAAAGTCAATCCAGTCGAATGGTCCAAAGCGTTCAGCCCGCTGAATTTGTAAAACCAATTGACCTACTTCACCTGTAATCAAAGCGATATTTCCTAAGAGCAACAGGGAAAATAGTCGTTGCGTAAAGGGACGAGTGGGATGTTTATAAATCGCCAGTAGGAGCATTGCAGAAGATAAAACAGCACCACCCGTCGTAAATAGACTATTACCGATTCGTGCGAGATCGGAGGACGTTCCTACAATGCCTAACCAGCTAAAATGACTCACGATCCAAGCAATTATCAAAATATAAATTAATTTTTGTCTCAATTCGTCCTCCTCCCTTCAAATAGTTCTAATGTCCTATCATCTATCGGTCAAAACAATATATTTTTAACCTTCTTTTCTTATTATATTCAAAAAGTTTTGTATTTTCCTCTATTCCGCCTATAGAAGTATTTAGTTTGGTCGACCCTAAAAAATACTTGCTCGAATGAACGAGCAAGCATTTTAAACTGTAGACAAACTCTTATGAAGCGTGAACATGCGATAACGAAAGACAATCCGGTCGCGTTTCCCTGTCTCGCCTCGTCTTCAAAGCGGCAATCTTCCGCGCCGCTACAGCAAAGCTGCAGGGTCGCGACGGATTGCGCCCTAAACCGTCTGCATGACTGGCTTTCCGTCATAGTGTTACCTAAAAAGCGTCACGTTCCGTTGACTCCTGCGGGGAAACGTGCGTGTTTAACGCACGTTCAGAGGCAGGCAAGACCCTGCTTCTTGTCCGTTAGGACGAAGGAGCAACGGCTTGCGCCTCGCCCGAGGAAAGCAACGAAAAAAGACGCTTGATCTCCCGATGGCACTTTGTCTACACGCTGAAATGCTTGCTCGAATGAACGAGCAAGCATTTCAGTGTATTTTTAAGATGGAAGTACGCTAGACAATGGAAGTAGAATCGTAAATGTACTGCCTTCACCTTCTTCAGATTCAACGTGGATCGTTCCATCATGTTCCTTGACGATTTCTTTACAGATTGATAACCCGAGTCCCGTTCCACCGATACGACGCGTATCGGAATTGTCTACGCGATAAAATTTATCAAACAGATGAGCAAACGCATGAGGCGGTATGCCGATCCCTTCGTCAATGACACGAATGATGACATGTTCATCGTCTAAGTCCAGAACGACGTCAATTTCTCCACCATCCGGTGAATATTTGATTGCGTTATTAATTAAATTACTTAAGAGCTGTTTAATGCGATCTTCATCAGCATGAATAGGTGGCAATTCCTTATTTAAGAGGCGTAGTCGAATCGAGTGGCGCACACTCGACGTCTCATAAATTCCGACGACTTGTTTCGCGACAGTGTACAAATGAAGTGCCGTCTTTTGATAGAGTTGCGCCCCTGATTGCATCCGTTGAACGTCTAAGAAATCTGTCACTAAGTTCGATAAACGACCTGTTTCGTCATGAATCGTTGCTAAATATTTTTTTTGCTTCATGACATCGATTTCACGATTCAACATCAACTCCGTAAATCCATAAATGGATGAAAGCGGTGTTCGTAACTCATGCGAGACCGTTGACACGAGTTCTGTTTTCAGACGATCCGCCTCTGTTTCCCGGGTAATATCACGAATGACAAGAATGACACCTTTCCATCCGCCTTCAATATCAATCCGTTCCGCATACACTTCGAGATGTGCTGTATTGTTTCGCACATCGAACTGAAACTTATCCGGAGGAACGATGCCTGAGCGAATTAAAGTGACATACTCATCAAATACGTCACGATCGTCGACTACACTTCGCATCACTTCAATCACATAGGACCCGGATGATAAGGTCCGGTCACTCGTGAACTCCGATTGTAATTCCGGTATCAGGTCAAACAGCGGACGGTTGACATACAGTTCGTCATTTCCGTCTTCTAGATAGATGATGGCCTCACGAATCGAGTCTAACACTTGTTCCGTTTTTTTCTTTTCTTGTTTCATCTCTTCATACGAACGTGTCCGTAACAGAGAGAGCGTCATTTGTTGGGAGAAATCGCGCATATCAAGTAACTGTTGCTTTTTGTAAGGCGACTTGTACCGGACTAAATAAATGGCCGCCATCAACTGACCACTTGCCGGATCATAGATAGGTAGTGCCACTTCGTGTGTACTAAAGCTGTACGGAATGTCCGCTGTGCGGTCGACACGTTTTTCAGATTGAACGATCTTTTTACCTAACAGCATCCGACTTAACACGGACGTATCGTCAGTCCGTAAGGCTTCCAGGTGACTTTGTTTCATGCCATTCGTCGTCGCACCGATGTACATGCCTGCTTCATACAGAAGAAGCGCTCCGTACTCTGAAGACGTGATATCAATCATTTTCTGGATGATTGATGGATAGGCTTCCATCGTTTCTCGAATGGCTAAGGCTTCTGTCAGTTCACTTCTGAGCTTTAATTTTTCTTCATTTTGTTTCGTTGCCTGGTAGGCTTCCTCTAATTCTTCTTGCTGTGCTTGCAGTTCTTCTTGTTGTGCAAGCAATTCTTCACTTTGCGCTTGCAACTCTTCATTTTTCCCCTGCATCTCATCTTTATGTGCGTTCGTCGTCATCGCCATTTGATTGAACGAGGCCCGGAGTAGACCGATTTCATCCGGACGTTGTTGTGCCGCCTCATCTATTTCAATCGGTTCACTTCGTGTCAATTTTTGATTGTCGTCAATTAAGCGGAATAACTGTTTTGTCATCCGACGAATGAACGGATGAACGAACAATAGAATGAAACTGATTAAAACAAAAATACTTGAAATCCAAATCCACTGTGTATTCGCGACTTCAGTCCGTAATTTTAAAACGGCCGCTTCTTGTTGTTGCTGCAACGTATTACGGTATTCTTCCAGTGCCGATGATGCTTTTTCGATGTCTGGTGTGATATCAATCGATCCGTCTGCCGTCGGTTTGATTTGACCTTGCTCGACAAGACGTTGCGCGATTGGTAACGAAAACAAACTATCACCTTGTAAAAAATCTTCATTGATGCGATTTGCTTTTTTCTCCGTTACGTATGATTGCGTCAGCGGGAACAATGCCCCGTAATATAAATCATACAAGTTCAACATTTGCGCAGCGAATTCTTCTTCTTGATCCGTTTCTGCTCTGCGTCCAAACCAATCCGTCTCACTTTTGATTTCAGTCCGTAAGGCTTCAATCTCATCAAATCGTTCCTGATCTCCAAAAATCACGAATCCGCGTAACCCAAATTGGACGGTCTGCCAATTGTCCCAAAGCGTATCAGCCCGTCTATTTTTCTCACTAATCGTCTCAAGATCACTTCGGGACGATTCAATTCGTGTTTCCATGTAGTCATAAACAAAAAATGATGTCACCGATACTAATAGTAATACTACATAAAACACCGCTAGCAACTGGCGTCCGATTCGTCTCCGAATCCACTTGATCATAGAATATCCCCCTCACCATCCACTCAGGGATGATGCCTTTTTTAAAATGGTTTCAGTTACTTAAAAATAGCATAATCTACCGAAAAATACCTTAAAAATAATCGACTACAAAAAAACCTCCTCCAGATGACTGGAGAAGGTCTGTTCAACAGATTATTTTTTCGCTTTTTTGACCGTGATCGACGTCTTTACACTTGTCTGTTTATGCGCGTTGACAAGATAAACGGAAAGTTTCGTTCCTGCTTTTTGTTTCGCGATTTTTACAGAGAACGTTCCTTTTGACGTGACGGTTCCTTTAGCGATGACTTTCTTTTTCGCATTTTGTACGTAGACGCGTGTTTTTTTCTCACCTGTCCCAGACAGTTTCGTCTGACTACTAGTGATGGCTTTGACTTTTGGTGCCGCAGGTGGTGCCAAAACCGTTACGACAGTTGGTTTACTTGAACGTTTTGCGATATCAAGCACTGTCACGCTGAGGCGTGCTCCAGCTGTTTGTTTTGGTACTTTGACGCTGAACTTACCTTTCGCATCCACCATGCTTGTGGCAATCGTCTTATTCTTAGCGTCCTTCATGACGATTTTTCCACTTGCATTGGCTGTTCCTGTCACTTTCGTCGCGCCTGCGAGTACAGGATTCACTTTCGGTGCAGCAGGTGCTTTCCCAGGCAATACTTCCGTCCGCTCAGATGTAACATCCGTTCCATTCGCATAACGAATCGTCAAGACCGTTTCTTTTGCTTGGCGTGGAATTTGAACGGAGAACGTACCAGCTTTTGCTACCGTCGAAGCTAAACGTTTTGTTGACCAGACTTCTACTTTGGTGCCCGTCTTAACAGTCCCGCTGACAACGAGTTGATTGTCATAGACCGGTTTGACTTTTCCTTGTAAATGCAATTGTGAGATGGCACGCAAAATATTGATTTTCCCGTAACCGGATACCGGACTGACGTAGGACGGAAGTTTTTCTGGCGCTTTACCAGGCGGATACTCGTCTTCCATGTCCTCTTCATCATCCTCGTACCAATCATTCGGATTTTCGAAGGCGAGTGGTTCTGCACTTGTTCGTAAGATGTTTTCGATTTCTTTTGGTTTCAGTGTCCCGTCGAGTGACGCCAAGATGCCGGCGACTGCCGCAACGTGTGGTGTTGCCATACTCGTTCCATCCATGTAGACGGTGTTACCGTCCGGGACGAGACTTGCGATTTTTGATCCTGGTGCGACGACGTCAAGCCCGAAACCGTAGTTCGAATAGTCAGCGACCATCCCGAGTGGATTCGTTGCTCCAACTGAAATGGCATACTCCGAGTTCGCCGGGAACCCGATGTAACTGTCATATTCATTCCCTGACGCCGCGACGACTGTGACGCCGTTGTCCGCTGCGTACTTCATCATGTAAGCCATCGTTCGACTCTCGCCGCCACCGAGGCTCATGTTGATGACTTTTGCTCCGTGATCGACAGCATATTTAATTCCGAGTGCGATGGCATCTGTTTCGCCTTCCCCATTCGCATTCAATACTTTAATCGGGAGGATTTTAGCAGATTGGTGAATTCCGCGAATGCCGTATTCATTTTCGAGTGCTGCCGCGATGACGCCTGAGACGTGTGTCCCGTGACCATTGTCGTCAAGGGCATCTCCTTTTCCATTGACATCGACATAGTTTTTTTCGTTCGCGATGTCGACTTTTCCTTGTAAATCTTTCAGGCGGTAATCGACTCCTGTATCGATGACAGCAATCGTCACCGGAGTCAGTGTTTTGCTGATTGGACTGGCGACGAATTGTTCAAAACCGATACCGACATCCGGTAACTGTTCGACGATCGCATTTTTATTTAATGCCCACTGGTAGTCATAGTTGATGTCCCCTGTTGCGCGGTACGTCTGAATTTTCTCGACATACTCGACGGCAGAAGACCGGCTGAGTGACTGTTTCAATGCCGTCGCGGTTTGACTTTTGACTGTCGGATCTTCCGTGACAATGACGAAGTCGCCCGCTTTACCAAGCGATAAACGCTCAACATCTGTCGCCGGAGTTCCAGCGATCTTCATCGACCGATTCATCTGACCCGGTTTTAGTTTAACGATGAACCGTGTTTTTTCTTCTGATTGAATCGTCATTCCGAGTGAACGGAATGTTTCACTCAGCGTGCTTCCACCGAGCGTTGAAATTTCCATTTTTTTCGCATACTGATTGATTTCATTCGCGATGATTTCTGGTGACGCGTCACGTGTTAATTCAAACAGACGATTGACTGCCTGCTGATCGGCTTTTGATAATGTATACGTCGTTCCATTGACGAGCGCCGTCATCGCTGGTTTCAACGTCTTCAAGTCTTCTGCTGCTTGTGTTCGCTTATCTTTATTAAATAAAATCGCTTTGACGACGTAGGGTGACGCTTTGTAATACAGCGACGTCAAGCTACGTCCTTGCTCCGATTGACTCAACACTTGTTTTTGAATCGCGTGCATCAACGCAAGCATCGGCTTTTCTTCAGTCGTTTGCTTCAACGCTTCTTCCGCTGCACAGCTAATATCACTGATTGGTTCGTACTCGACTGCCAGTTTGACATCATTGTATGTCAGTTTAACGTGTGCCGCTTTCGTCGTTTTGCCTTCTTCGATATTCGGATAGTAATCGACTTTTATATAATACGGGCCATCCCAAGCGTAGGGAACCGCCAGTTTCATGGCTTCTTTTTCATCAGGTTCAGCGTAGCTCCGGTAACGATCGAATGTTTCATCTTTCGCCGCCATTTCTTCACTCGGATAGGCGGTCACTTCGATCGATTGATCCGTATCAATTGATAATTCGAAGTGCGATGCCGTTTTTTCGATTCCTGCTTGCTGTTCGACTTTATACCAATATGTATTTTTGTCGTTCGTCCCCGTTTCGAGAACCGTTTCTTGTCCTGCTTTTAATCCGATTGCCTGTCCTATTTCGTCTGCCGCTATCGTTTTCATAGCGAAAGGTCCCACTCCAAGTGTCAGAATGAGGCAGCTCAACATGAGCCAAATCGTCAACTTCTTCACCACTGTTCCTCCTTAAGAAAAATAAATCGTGCTTTTCTCAAGTATAAACAATATTTGGATAAATATGATAATTTTTTCGTTATATTACCTTACAATTTCGAAAGGAAAAATATTCACTTGACCGAACGACTTGGTTTTTTCAGAAGAAAACCCACCCTTTCGAACGAAAGGATGGGGCGCATATGTTATTTAAATTCAGACAGATACTGACCGTACCCCTCTTTTTCTAAATCTTCCTTCGCAATGAACTGTAGAGCTGCCGAGTTCATGCAGTACCGAAGACCAGTCGGCTCAGGACCATCGTTAAAGACGTGACCGAGATGGGCGTTGCCATGACGACTCCGGACTTCCATCCGCTTCATCCCGAGGGCAAAATCACTTTTTTCAATGATATTCCCTGGCTCGAGTGGTTGACTGAAACTGGGCCATCCTGTTTTCGAGTCGTACTTATCTTTTGATGAGAAGAGCGGTTCACCAGAAATCAGATCGACGTAAATCCCGTCCGCTTTTAAGTCGTGATAGGGATTGTCAAAGGCAGGTTCGGTCCCGTCTTCTTGCGTGACTTTATACTGGATATCGGTCAATTTCGCTTTCTTTTGAGCATCCGTTAACTTGTCATACTTCGGTAAATCGAGTTTCGGTTGATCGTTCCAGTAGCGGTCGATGAACTCATCTCGTCCGGAAGCGGCACGGTAAAACTTATACTTTTTCTCGCTCTTCAAGTAGTAGTCCTGATGATATGCCTCCGCTTCATAGAAAGGACCGGCCTCAACTAAAGGTGTGACGATTTTGTCGTCAAAGATACCACGGTCTGCCAAGTCCTGTTTTGACTGTTCAGCGATTTGCTTTTGGTCATCGTTTGTATAAAAAATCGCTGTCGTATACGACTCCCCTTGATCGACGAATTGACCGTTCGGATCGGTTGGATCGATTTGGCGCCAGTAGACGTCGAGTAACTGTTTGTACGAAATGACAGTCGGGTCAAACGTAATCAAAACGGCTTCCCGGTGACCGGTCGTCTCAGCAGACACTTGATTGTAGGTCGGGTTTTCAACGTCACCGCCGGTATAACCCGAGATGACGGACTTCACGCCCTTCAATTCCTCAAATGGCGGTTCCATACACCAAAAACAGCCCCCTGCTAAAATCGCCGTCTCCTCTTTCGCATAGGTCAGTTCTTTACTTCCGCTCGACTTCGCCTGTTGCTGCTGGAAAACAAAATACCCGCCGATCATGATGGCAAGTAATGCAACGACGGATAGAATCGTCAACATTCGCTTCTTCATCTCCCTTCGCCTCCTTTTTAAAGCATACGTTCCGGGTGAATGGTTAGATGTCTTTTTTCTAATGTACCTTGATTTCACATAGTTTGTCGTTGACCGTGCCTCAAAATTGCACATCTGATGCTGAATGATTATTTAATGAAAAAGTAGGGAACAGTTTTAAGACTAAACACCAGGAGGGGTATCGATGTTTGATTATACAGTTACGACTGAACACTCAACAGAAGAAACCATCACACGTTTGAAAGAGGAGCTCCAAAAAGTTTCATTTGGTGTCCTCTGGGAATTCGATTTAGCAGGAAAATTAGATGAAAAGGGACTCGACTTTGAAGGCGAATATCATATTCTCGAAGTCTGTAACCCGAAAGAAGCGCACCGCGTCCTGTCAGCTGAACGACGTGCGGGTTACTTCCTACCTTGTAAATTAGCGGTCTTTACGGAGAATGGACAAACGAAAATCGGCATGCCGCGTCCGACAGCACTGATTGCGCTCGTTGAAGATGAACAATTAAAACAGGTCGCAAAAGAAGTCGAAGATCAATTGCTTCACGTCATCGACGCAAGCAAGTAAGCAAAAAAAAACGAGTCGGTTTCGTCTTTTGACGATACCGGCTCGTTTTTTGTCTGCTTATAAAATATCAAGCCAAATCTTGATTGCTGTCGCGAGAATCAAGACAGCAAGGGTCACTTGCAGGATTTTAGTATTCATCTTTTTCCCGGCGATTGCTCCGAGTGGCGCCGCAATCAGACTGGCAACAACCATGATCGCTGCAGGACCCCAATCGACTTGACCGGTCGTAATTTTACCGACGGTCGCGCCAATCGAAGAAATGAACGTAATCGCGAGGGACGAAGCGATCGTCATCCGTGTTGGAATTTTTAAGATGACAAGCATGATTGGAACAAGTAAGAAAGCTCCGGCAGCACCGACGATTCCAGCACCAATCCCGACGATGAAGGCAGCACTTGCTGCGATACCTTTATTGAACTTCACTTGATCGAGCGGAATGTCATCGAGCCCTTTTTTCGGAACGAACATCATGACAGCAGCTGTTAACGCTAATATGCCGTAGACGAGGTTGATTGTATCTTCCGCTAAGACGTTCGAGCCATATGCGCCGATGAAGCTCCCAATCAAAATCGCTCCACCCATGTTGATGATCAACGATTTGTTCAGGTAACCACCTTTACGATACGCCCAGACGCCGCCAATCGTCGCAAAAAATACTTGAATGGCACTGATTCCTGCGACCTCATGAGCAGAGAACGCCGCAAATCCGAGCAACGGTGGAATGTAAAGTAACATCGGATACTTGATGATCGATCCGCCAATTCCTAACATCCCGGAGATGTAAGAACCGACGAAACCGATTAAGAAGATGGTAATAATAAAACCGATTTCCATGTGGATCACTCCTTTAAAAAAAGGGGACTGTCAGCAGCCCCCTTAAACTTGAATTACCCTTTTTGAATCCAGAATTTCAATACACTCGCTTCTTCTTCGTGTTTAACGAGCTCATGACCGCCTGAGTTTGCCCAAGCTTGTAAATCATTTTTAGCACCTTTATCCGTTGCATGTACTTCTAAAATTTGTCCTGATTCAAGTCCTGCGATTGCTTTTTTTGTTTTGACGATCGGCATTGGACATGCAAGTCCTTTTGCGTCGAGTACGAGTTCTGATTTCATTGGTGAATTCCTCCTAATGGTTGCTTGCTTTAGTTTAGTTTTCGAGCTGCTTAACGAACGGCACACCGGTTCGGACCGACTTCCATCTCACGTTGTGTTTCGAGATCTGGTGTCTTCTTACCCATGTTCGTTTCGCGGATTTCTTGATACGCATTCGGTTGCGGCGGCAAGTTCTCTGTCACCATCTTACGGAAGACGGCTTCGTCTTCGATGTTCAAACCGTGATTGTTCGCAAGGAGAACATTGAGTTTCTCCGCGACACTACCATCTGCGTTCAACTCTTCAATCAACATGAAGTGTGCCGGAAGCACGATCAAGTCGTTCGAAAGTTCACGGTACGTCGTGTAGAGGGAGTTTCGTAAGTCACCGACCCAGTCGTCCGCAAGACCTGCGAGGTCAGGGCGACCAATCGAATCGATGAACAGGATATCACCCGTTAAGAGATACCGGTTATCGACGACGAATGATGTCGAACCAATCGTATGTCCCGGGGAATAAAGGGCAAGGACGTCGATTTGTGTATCCCCGACTTGCACATGGCTGCCATCTTCAAGTGCCGCATATTCGAATGTCACATCTGTCGCATCTTTTGGTGGTAACCAATAGGTCGCACCCGTTTTTTCAGCAATTTCACGACCACCTGAAATATGATCGGCATGTAAGTGTGTATCAAACACGTGTGTGATTTTGACATTACGTGCTGCTGCATAATCAAGATAGACATCTGTCATCCGTGTTGCATCTACGAGGACCGCTTCGCCCTCCGAGATGATCATGTAAGACAAACATCCTTTTCCGATTCGGACGAACTGGACGACTTCACCACAATCTTGACCCGTCTCATTCAAGGTTCCGAGTGAAATCGGTTCGAGGTGCTCGCTCCATGCCTTCATGCCACCTGCTAAATAAGAAACAGTCCGTCCTGCTTCCTCTAACAAATCAGCGACGAAGATGGAAGAACCTTCTTTTGCACAGACGACGAGAACATCTTGATCCGTCGGCAGTTGATCGAGAATGTCTTCGACACCATCGAGTAAATCAAAGTATGGAACGTTCAGGTAATTGAAGTTCTCGCCTTCAATTTTCCAGTCCGCGAATGCATCTTCGTTCCGGACGTCTAAGATAAAGAGTGGTTGACGGTTAATAACTTTTTGTGTGACTTCTTGAGTCGTCATTGCATGTGCCATCTGTTGTTGTTCCTCCTAAGCGGTTTAGTAATTAAACAGTCGTTGCCGTATCAAACGTCCACTGGCTCATGCCCGGGACGACATTTTGGACCGTGAATCCTTTTGCATCCAGTTGTTGTGATGCGAGATCACTCCGGCTGCCTGTCCGGCAAACAACGTAAATCGTTTTTGTTTTATCGAGTTCATCACTGCGTGTGTCGAGCTCACCGAGCGGAATGTTGATCGCGTTCGGGATGTGGGCGAAAGCATACTCGGCCGTTTCGCGTATATCGAGAACGAGCACATCGTCGTTTGAGCGCACTGTTTCGAGTGTCTCGTTATTCACTACTTGTGTGAAAGCAGGTGCTTCCTGATCGTTCCCGGAAGACTTTCGGACGTAATGACGTAACACGTCCCCTTCTTCAATCGTTCCGAGGTACTGGTTGCCCGTACTGTTCGCCCAAGCACGCAAATCAGCGGTTGACCCTTTATCGGTTGCCTGCACTTCGATGACTTGACCCGGTTCGAGTGTCTTGATTGATTTTTTCGTACGGACGATCGGCATCGGACAAGCGAGTCCACGTGCGTCGAGTACAACGTCTGTTTTAATTGTCTGCAAAAGTATTCGCCCCTTTTACCCCTAGGGGTATATTTAAGATTAAAATTTTTACTCTGTTTTTCCTTCGTAGGACATCATGCCGCCATCCATGTTGATGACATTGTAGCCTTGTCCTTCGAGATATGTTGTCGCGCGACCGCTGCGTGCACCAGAGCGACAAACCATGACGTACTCTTTTTTCTTATCGAGTTCATTCATTTTAAATTCAACGAGACCAAGCGGAATATGATTCGCTCCAGGAATCTTGCCTTCTTTCACTTCGTCGACTTCACGTACGTCGATGATGTTTAAGTGTTCCCCGTTTTCAAGCTTTTCCTGTACTTCTTTAGCGGTTAGTCGTTTCATTTACTTCATCCTCCTTTAGTTTACGTTCAGCGCCACGCATTCATGCCGCCTGATACTTCCGTTACGTTCGGATAACCTGCTTTTTTGAGTTGCTTGACAGCCTGTTTACTCCGCATCCCGCTTTGACAGATTACGATGACTTCCTTGTCTTTCGGAATTTTGTCGAGTTGTGCCGGTAACGTTTGGAGCGGAATGTTTTTGAACCCTTTAATGTGGTTTCCTTTAAATTCGCCCGGTGTCCGGACGTCCAAGTAAAACCGATTACGATCATTTAATTTACTTTTTAGTTCAGTTGTTGAGATTTTCGCGACACCTTTCGTCGGTGCAAACATGCGGTAAGCAAGAAACGCGACGATCAGTAGAAAAACAACGGTTAAGATATCCACTTTGTGATGCCTCCATTCTCTAAGTTAGATGAAGAGATTGACGTTTCCGTTTTCTGCGTCTGCGAGGTATGCTGCAACACCTGCGTATTCAATCCCCTCATGCAATTCTTCTTGTTTCAGACCAAGCAAGTCCATGGTCATCGTACAAGCGACAAGCTTTACGTCTTGTTCTTTTGCAAGTTCAATCAAATCCGGAAGTGGCATTGCGTTGTGTTTTTTCATGACGTTTTTGATCATTTTTTGACCGGCACCACCGAAGTTCATTTTCGAAAGTGGCATTTTATCGGCACCGCGTGGCATGAATTTACCAAACATTTTTTCGAGGAACGTTTTATCCGGTTGGATCGGTTCATCTTTACGCATCGCGTTTAATCCCCAGAACGTATGGAAAATCGTGACTTCGTGATCATACGCTGCTGCTCCATTTGCGATGATATATGCTGCCATCACCTTATCGTAATCTCCACTGAACAATACAATCGTTGTTTTTTTAACATCTGACATTTAACTAATTCCTCCGTCTACTTTTACCCATAGGGGTATAAATTATTCTAAAAAATTTTACCGGCTTTTTAAAAGCAATTGAACGGCTTCTGCAACAGCCTGTTCATGATTTTCTTCTGTCTCATCATTTTTGACACAACCGATGAGGTTTTCACTCACAACCAGTCCGATGACACGATCAATCGCGCTACGTGTCGCACTGAGCTGTGTGACGACATCCTTACAAGAAGCATCCTCTTTCATCATACGGACGATGCCATGTAGTTGTCCCTCAATCCGGTTCATTCGATGAATGATTCGATCTTCATATAATTTTTCCATTTGAAGACCACTCTCCTTTTTCTTGTGACGTTCGTCATACCTCGTTGGTACATTTCATACTTTAATACCTATGGGGGTATAAGTCAACGGAAAAGTTTTCTTTTTTTAATTCTGTTTGAATTCTTCCACTACCATCGCCATCCACTTCTCGGAAAGCCGCGTCGGTTGTCCCTTTAACGTCACGAATTGAAAAGTCCGCTTGTGAACCGGATCTTCGTTGTGAAGCCGGTAGTTTGCTGAATCGAGCATCTCTCCCGCCAACCGCTCGGAAATCATCGAAATACCCGTTCCATTTTCAATCAACTGTTTGACGAGACGATTCGAATGGACCGTAATGATACGTTGCGGAACGATATCATTCGTTGCTAACCAGGATTCGAGTGCTGCTCGCCCGGCGGACCCCTCCTCACGGTAAATGAATGTCGCCTCACTGAGGTCGAGTTCTCGTCGACCAATCACCCGGAGGCGATCGAATGTAAACGGCGTTACCTCAATTTGTGGTGCTTCGACAACTCCTTCGACTAGACCTAAATCAATTTCGTAATGAAGCACAGCTTGTTCGACTTGTTCCTGATTCATCAATTTCGCATCAATCACGACTTCCGGATACAGATTTACAAAACGATGGATCATTTTTTCGAGCATCGTTTCATAAATCGTATGTGTCGCAGCAATCTTCAAATGACCGCGGACAAGCCCCTCGAGTTCATCCATCTCTTGATCGAGTCGCTCCACTTGATGCAGGATTTCTTTCGCATGGCGATAAACCAATTGTCCGGCTTCTGATATTTCAATCGTCTTATTAAAGGAATGCCGGTGAATCAACGCTTGTCCAAAATGCGTTTCTAACCGTTTTAAATGCAGACTGACCGTTGGTTGTGAAATATAGAGTTGTTCTGCTGTCTTCGTAAAGTGTTTCGTTTCAACTAATGAAATAAACGTTCTTAGTTCGTGGAGACGCATTCTTTTCCCTCCTCATTAACTTTTATAATCATTTACATCAGTATAATCTATTTTCTTAATCAATCATCACTCTGTACAGTAAAGATAGATTAAGTACAAAAGAAAGAAGGGTTTACTGCATGGAATTCATCCTGTTTATACTTTTAGGGTCAACAATTGGTATTTTATCCGGCTTTTTCGGAATCGGCGGAGGAATTATTTTAACTCCCCTCTTATTAATCCTCGGTTATCCACCCAGTACCGCGATCGTCCTCAGTCTGTTATTGACACTCGGTTCGACCGTGACCGGGACGGTATCCCATATGCGTCTGAAAAATTTTCATGTCCGTGATGCGTTAGCCGTCGGATTATCCGGGATCGTCGGTTCTGCCGTCATCACGCCGGTCGTCTTTTGGCTCGAACAACGGACCGGAGCCGATGCGATGATTTCTGCCCTCTACATCGTCTTGTTGACGTGGTTCGCGATTCAGTTCTTAAAACCATCGAAACGAAAACCAGTCGAAGGACATATCACACAAGCGAATCTTTATAAATTGATCGTCATCGGGTTTGCTGCCGGGATTCTCTCCTCCCTCATGGGGGTCAGTGGTGGCTTCCTGCTTACGCCACTCTTGATGGGCTGGGTCCGCTTCCCACTCAAACAAGCCATCGGCACGAGCATCGCCTCGGCGACACTGATTGTCCTCGGCGGTGTCACCAGTTATCTTGCTTCCGGTACCGAAGCTCCGCTTTATCTCGGAATTGCTTTAATCGTCGGTGCGTTTATCGGCTCTCCGATTGGTGCTTCCTTGCTTCATCTGTTTGAAGATCGTTTCGTCCGGAAGAGTCTTGGCATCTTTTACGCCGTCGTCGCCGTCAGTGTCATCTTGAAAGTCTTAGGGCAGGAAACAGGATCGCTCATCTTGCTCGGCATCTTTACGATTGGGCTATTGCTTCTATTTTTCTATCAAAAAGTAAGAAGTAGACATTCCTAGGACATGAGTCTTTTTGAATCGCGTCCAAAAGGAAAAACAATCTTCATAACCCTTTATCTGCAAACTAAAGAAACTGCCCTCAGCGGACAGTTTCTTTTTTGATTTTTTCAGGCTTCATGATCTTCGCCTCTTTTTTCTGCCGCATCCGTTCTGCGTTCATCAATCCACCGAGCATCAAAACAACGGAGGATAAATAAAACCAGGTCATCAAGACGATGATTCCTGCGAGCTGACCGTAGAGACGATTGTAACTCCCAAACTCCGCATAGTACGAGAAGACTTCCGATACGACCTGCCAGGCAATCGTCGTAAATAATGCCCCCGGGAGTACTTGACGAATCGTCAAACGGACACTCGGTAAAATGCGATACAACAATACAAAGAACACAAATAGAAACAAGGAACCGAGCCCCCAGCGGAATACAAACCAAATGGACGAATAGTCCGCTGCAACATCCGCGATGAGTGCAAAATGATTGATGAAGCGTCGGGCCAATTTCTCGGCGACCGGAACAAGTAGCGAAAACGGCAAGATGAACATCATCCCAATCGTAAATCCGAAGTCTTGTAATAAGCCCCGCCAAAACGGCACTTTCCTTGTCACCTCGAGGGCATCATTGAGGGACCGGACGAGCGACTGGACCGACATCGAGGCGAGCCAAAAGGCTGCGACGAAGCTAATCGAAGCAAGTTTCAATCCCCCTTCGTCAAAAATCCCTACGACATTTCGGCGAATTAAATCATAGGTTTCCGCTGGTGCGAAAGGACGAATCAAATCAAGGACTTCACCGGAAGTGAATGGTAAAAAAGATACTAATCCGACAACGAATAATAAGAATGGAAATAAGGACAACATCAAATAATAGGCCAGCTGTGCCGACTTATCGAAAAAAGCTTCGCCAAAAAAGCGAATAAAAACCGGTTTGACTAAAGACATGCCAAGTTCCTCACTTTCGATTGATTCTCTTATCTATCCCCCTTCCCTCTCCCACTTAATCTGTGAACGTCTTTTGAACGTATCAAAAAACGGACAATTGCTATGAGTTGGCGCTTCCTCCATTCACCTTGTACACTAGAATAAGAAACTCTGTCGCTTTGGATGAAGAAAGGACTCAAACGCCGTGCAACATTTACTAGACGAAGCAGAACGCTTCTTGACGACTTATATAGAAGAGACACCACATACACAAAATCGTTTGAACGACGTGCGCGATGAAATTTTACGAACGGGAAGCTATACACAAACAACGGACGAATTGACGTTCGGGGCTAAACTTGCTTGGCGTAACAGCAATCGGTGTATCGGACGGCTCTTTTGGGATCAACTGCACGTCATCGATGCCCGTGCGGCGACAACGATCGAAGCGATTCGAGACGCGTTGTTCCACCACATTCGCCACGCTACCAATGAGGGACGGATCCGTTCGACAATCACGATTTTCCATCCGCAACGTGTCCGCGTCCTCAACCATCAATTGATTCGTTACGCCGGCTACGAAACGGCCGACGGCGTACTTGGTGATCCTGCATCCACTGCTTTCACGAAACAATGTCAGGCACTTGGGTGGACGGGACAGGGGACCGCCTTTGATATTTTACCGCTGTTGGTTGAACTCGATGGTCAAGTAACACTCCATGAGATTCCACAAGAACTGATTCTTGAAGTTACAATCATCCATCCCGACTATGATTTGTTCGCAGGACGCGACATCAAGTGGTACGCCGTCCCGATGATTTCCGATATGCGTCTTGAAATCGGCGGCATTTCGTACCCGTGTGCTCCGTTCAATGGCTGGTATATGGGAACTGAAATTGGAGCCCGTAACCTTGCTGACGCGGACCGTTATAATCTCTTACCGCTTGTCGCTGAACAACTTGGTCTGAACACGTCCCGTGAGCGCGCCTTATGGAAAGACCGGGCCCTCGTCGAACTCAATGTCGCCGTCCTCGAATCCTTCGAGCGGTCCGGAGTGACGATTGTCGATCATCATACGGCGGCCAAACAATTCGCCCGGTTCGAAAAAAATGAAGCCACTTGCGGTCGCGACGTCACTGGAGAATGGTCGTGGCTCGTCCCGCCGATGAGCGGAGCAGCGACACATGTCTTCCATAAAGATTATGACAATGCGTTACAGCGACCGAACTTTTTCCCGAAACAGACGCAAGCCACGGGATGCCCGTTCCACCAGGAGGTGCCGCGGTGAATTACGTCAAATCCATCCGTGATTTAGTCGGACCCACTCCACTAATTTTAGTCGGTGCCGTCGTCCTCGTCATTAAGGAAGGTCAGATTTTACTCGAACAACGAAATGAAGAACAAGCACGCTTCGGTCTTCCGGGTGGTCTCATGGAATGGGAAGAATCGACGGAAGAGACGGCCCGACGCGAATTATTCGAAGAAACCGGACTCGTCGCGGATACGCTCAAGCTGCTCGGTGTCTACTCCGGTAAAAATTACGTCACGACACTCGCGAACGGGGATGTCTTTCAAAGTGTCACCCTCGCATACGTTGCGTCCGATACTTCCGGCACACTCCGTGTCAGTGATGAAAGTGTTGCATTGACGTATGTGTCACTGACGGACTTGCCGGATAACATCGTCGGTTCGCATCTTCTGATGATTCAAGATTATATAGCAAGTATTTCTTCATAAATTCATTCTTAGAGACGAGGCATTTTCCAATGATGAACAAAATTATGCTTATCATGCTGGGTGGCACTGGAATCTTATTCGTAATTTTCGCCATCCTCGTCATGATCAGCTTATGGACATGACAAATAGCCATTCGTTCCAAAGTAGTGCTTGCTACTTGCGAACGATGGCTATTTTTTTCGTTAACGAATGGCTTTACTCATGACGAATTGTTTTAAATCACGCTGTACCCATCCTTCTGCACGCAATGTTTCCCAGACGAGTGGATTCGTCGACTGCAATTGATACGTCGTTCCACTCAAACGTCGGGTCGCTTCCGTTGCGATGCGTGCGACCTCCGATTCTTCTGTCAAGATGGCAAAAATCGAGTCGTTTGAAGCAGCGATGAATGCTCCATCCAGTTCATAATAGGTGGCCTTTCTATATTTCATCACGCCCGGATCTTGTTGCCAAATGTATTCGCCTTGTTGGGCGTATCTCCGTTCAAATGCCACTTCATCAATCTCAACGAGTGGATTCACCTGGTTCGGTTCATCGCGCTGAAAATAACCGAGTTCATGGTCTTGGCGGTAGCCAAGCTGGTGATACAAATCAATTGCAGGTGTATTACCTTGGATGACTTCAAGCATGAGTCGATCGACTTCCAGCTCTTTCGCATAACTTAGTTGAGCCTCGTATAATGCTTTTGCGATGCCGAGACGGCGATACTGCGGATCTACTCCAAGCCCGCCACACCGCATGACTTGCTCTTTTTTAATTTTCTTGAGGCCGTTCAGCCATAACCCGACAGGTCGTTCTCCATGGAAGGCGACAAACGAGTGTTCCAATTGATTGGCATCTCGCGTCAAAATCCGTTCCTGAAACACTTCAAGTGACAAACCGAGCGGAATCATGTAATCACTGAACCCTTCTTGCATCGCGTTGTAGGCAGATTCTAAATCAGGATTTCTTTTAATATGAATCATATGTAATCCCTCCTCTTCTCTCTTCAATCGTTCGACTTTTTACAAGATGTTTCCTGCACTTGTTTCCAACAAAAAAATCACCCCCGATGAAATCGAGAGTGATCATGTACTTAATTTAATTTCGAACGGCTTCTTCCGTAACCGAAGTAGACAAGCAAACCAATCGCCGTCCAGATGAAGAACGCAATCCACGTAAAGGTTTGGAGATTCAACATTAACATGATACACGCGAGGACCGATAAAATCGGGAGAACCGGGACGAACGGGACTTTGAACGCCCGTTTTAAGTCCGGACGCGTCCGACGCAAGATGATGACGGCGATTAACGCGAACGCAGCGAGTGTCCCGATGTTAATCAATTCCGCCAACGTACCGAGCGGGACGAATCCAGCAATCAAACCAGAAGCGGTACCGAGAATCCAAGTCGCCTTGACCGGTGTATACGATTTTTCATTGACGTCCGAGAAAACTTTCGGTAATAATCCATCACGACTCATCGCAAACAACAGACGGACGAGACCAAATGTCATGACAAGAATAACTGTCGTCATCCCGACGATGGCTCCAATCCGGCAACCCAGTTTTGACCTGCGACTTTCAACGCAAGCGAAACCGGACTATCGACACCTTCAAATTGTTTGAACGGGACGATTCCGACCATGATTGCAGAGACGACGATGAACAAGATGACGACGGCGACTTTAACGAGTACCATCACGTTATTGACGCGTTTTGTTTCCTTGATTCCAAGTGACAACAAGAACGTAATGACCATCAAAATTAAGAATGCCGGTAAGTTAAAGAACGTTTCACTGCCAGGTACCGCGCCCGGTGCCGCACGGAGCGCCGTCGGAAGTTCAATGCCGAATTCCGATAACAACGACTGGAAGTAACCTGACCACCCTGTCGCGACGGCACTCGAAGCCAGACCGTATCCTAAAATTAAACACCACCTGATGATCCAGGCAACGAGTTCGCCAATCGTAGCGTAGGTGTATGTATATACACTACCCGAGACAGGAATCATCGAGGAAAATTCGGCATAACAGAGGGCGACTAACGCACAAACGATGGCTGAAATAATGAATGAGACCGGTAATGCTGGACCTGCGTATAAGGCGCCTGTTCCTATTAAAACGAAAATACCTGTACCAATGATGGCACCGATTCCGAGTAAAAAACTCCTTCGCATACTAGCGAAGGAGTTACACGTTACTTACGGACGATCGTTTGGATGATCAAGATTTGGTCCACGATTTCCATCTGGGTCAATCGGATAATCATCCTGTTGTGCCAAATCATTTTCAGGAAGCGCACCTTTTGGCTTACCGTGCGTCGGTTTCTCATCAGTCGATTCCGTCGAACGGGAAGCACGTGGGGCACGGTCTGGCGTGACATCATCTGCTGCTTTCGAAGCTGCACCTTTAGCCGCTTCTTTCAGGCTTGGCTTAGGAGCTGATGGAGTTCGGTCCGAAGCAAGACTCGACGTATCAAGCTCTGTCTCTTCTGCTTTCTTCTCGAGACGATCAAGGTAGCGCGAAGCATTATCGCGACCACCTAAACCAAAGGCGAGGCCGAAGGCAAGGGCGGCTGCTCCGAGAATCAAGATGAAGGCCGAGTTGACGATCGTCGCTGCGACCCCAAGTTGATCGAGTGCCATGAAGATCGCGAGGGCTAAAATCGCATAACGTGCAACATTCGATAGGACTTTAAGATCAGAACTGCCGAACAAACTATCCATCGCGCGTTTGACCAAGTTACTGACGATAATCCCGATTGCGAGAATGACAATCGCCGTCAAGACACTCGGAAGGAAGGCAAGGACAGCTCGTCCAAGATCGACCATGAAGTTCAGACCAATCAGGTTAAAGGCTTCGACGACGAACAGGACGACGATGATAATCTCAACGAGAGCACCGACGAGTGAAGAAGGTGACATCGACGTATTGTTAGCATCCCAGTTTCCAATTTTCAAGTGACGTGTCAAATTGTTAAAACCGAGTCGGACGAGAAGGTCGGTGACGAATTTTTTTACGAATCGTCCAACATAGACACCGACGAGAATCAAGACGACGCCGATTACAATGTTCGGAATCATTCCGAGGACATCGTTTAGCATGTTGATTGCTGGTGCACTGATTCCTTCGATGTTCAGTTGATCAAGTGCTGAAATCGTGATCGGAATCAAAATCAAGATGAAGACGACTGTCCCGAGAATTGACGAGACCGATTTTGAATCTTTTTGATTGTCTGTCCCGATGTTAAAACGGGAAGCAAATTTATCCGTCCCAATCGCATGAAGGAAGTTCGTCACGATATCGCGGACAATTTTTGCGACCAAGAACCCAACTAGCAAAATAGCTGCTGCTGCGATTAGTCGTGGGATGAAGCTTAAGAACGAGGATAACAGTTGACTGAACGGTTCCGAAACACTGTCAATGTTGAGGGCATCAAGTACACCTGGTAGGAAAATCAATAAAACCAAGTAGAAGACGATATCCCCGGCAATTTTTGGATAGTTCGATAGATCGGCTTGTCCTTGTAACATCTTGTTTGAACGAACCTTTTCGTTCGCCATCAACTTTGTTCCACCTTTGACGATGACCATCCGTAAGACGACGGCAATAATATAGGCGAACAGTAGAACGAGTGCAGCTTTTAAGATGTTCGGAATTGCCGCAAGCAGCGTGCTCATTGTGTCTGCGAGTGGTGCTGCAATGATGCCAAGATTAAGAATGTTGAACACTAAAATTAGTACAAAAACCATTAAGACCCAAAAAATAACTGTTCCAACGACTTTTTCTGGTGTCCATTTCTTTTTCTTCGTTGTCGCTTCAGCTGACTTTTCTGGCATCAACTTCTTGACGACACCTGACTTTTCTAGTGCCTTTTGAATGCCGTTCGCAATTAATTTTGCGATCAGCCAACCAATTAGGAACACAAGTAGTGCACCTAATATGTTACCAAGAACACCGAACATTCCGTTCAGGTTTAGCGAAGTATCGTTCCACATATTGTTCATCCTGTCACACTCCTTTTTTAAAAAATGGATTATCGGCATACCTTTACATCTATCATTTCCCCCTGTTGTGAATGAAGTAAACACGCTTTCAGTCAAATTGACAGACAATTCAAGAAACACTAAAAAACGGATGACCCTCGCGAGAATCATCCGTTTCGACATTGTTTATTTGATTAACGTGACGTTGCCTTTCCGGCGACGGTCTGATCGTGTAAGACGTCTTCAATCGCTGCATACCCGCCATCGATGTTAATGACATTCTTCACACCGAGTGATTGGAGGACGCTGACCGCCATCCGTGACCGGACCCCTGACGCACAGTGGACGGCGATCGGTTGGTCGCTCGGAAGCTCTTCATGACGTGACGCAAGTTTTCCGAGTAAAATCCGGTGAGCCTGTTCATAATGGCTCTCCTCCCACTCTGTTTTATTTCGGACGTCAAGGACGTAGACGTCACCGGCTTCAGCTACTGCGATGGCTTTGTCTGCTGTCCAGTCCGGATAACTTTCTGTTAACTGACTCGCTGTCAGTTTTTCGACATCAATCAATGTCACGAAACGATCCAGTCCGATCGATTGTAAATCCGTTTGAATCGTTTCCAGTTGATCCGTTGCTGCGAGAATCGCGATATCCTGATTGAAATCGACTAACCAGCCTGCCCAGGCGACGAATTTCGAATTGTAGGGAATGTTGATTGTCCCCGGTACATGTCCGGCACCAAATGTTTTTCCGTCTCGTGTATCGACGACTTGCATCGTCTTGACGAGTTCTTCCACCGTGTTCGCTTCAGCAAGGCGTGGACGATCAACTTCTGTCGTCACGACAATGCCTTCTTTGTTGACTTTTTTCATCATCGCAAAGTAGTTCGGTGGTTCTGGTTGATCCGTTGTTAATTCTTTAACAAATGCCGCTTCATCCTCCATCCGGAGTGCCCAGTTCGTCACTTTTTCGTAGCCGACCGTCGATGTCGGAACAGCACCGAGGGCTTTCCCGCACGCGCTTCCTGCACCGTGTCCCGGCCAGACTTGTGTGAAGTCAGGCAGTTGTTTGAAGCGTTTCAAGGACTGGAACATTTGCTTCGCACCGAGGGCTGTCGTTCCTTGAATACCGGCTGCTTCTTCCAGTAAATCCGGACGTCCGATATCGCCGACGAAAACGAAGTCACCTGTGAAAATCCCCATCGGAACTGTCTGATCACGATCGTATAAGACAAACGAGATGTGTTCCGGCGTATGACCTGGTGTATGCATGACTTCAAGCGTCACATTCCCGACTTTGAACGTCTCCCCGTCTTTGACGAGACGGGCATCAATCTCTGAAGCAAAACCATACTTCCAAGAAGCATCGCCTTCGTTTGATAGATAAGCTGTCGTTCCGAGACGCTTCGCGAATTCGCGTGTCCCAGAGACGAAATCGGCATGAATGTGTGTTTCCGCCGTCGCCGAAATTCGAAGCCCTTCTTTTTCCGCTTCTTTGAGATACGGTTCGATGTTTCGTGCCGGATCGATGACGATCGCTTCCCCTGTCTTCTGGCACCCTACCATATATGAAGCTTGTGCTAATTTTTCATCATAGAAATAGCGTAATAACATAACGATTCCTCCTTTAGTTGAATGGTCGTACCCGATTGATCGTTGCTTAGCGTGTGACGTTTCCTTCCCAGCTCATCATTCCGCCGTCGACGTTCGTGACGTCGAAGCCTGCTTGTTCCAAATACATCGAAGCATTCATACTCCGTCCACCCGATAAACAAATGACGTGGAGCGGTTGAGAGGCATCCAGTTCAGCCGTGCGTTCCGTCAATTCAGATAATGGAACATTTTTAGCCTGTTCGATATGACCGCCTGCGTATTCATCCGTTTCGCGGACATCAATCAACTGGATTGATGCATCCGTTTGAAGTGTTTGTTCAAGTTCAGTCGTCGACATGTTTTTCATGAAGTTTCTCTCCTTTTGTTGCCCGTTCGGCAAAATGATTTCTGCCCACAATATACCCCCTGCGGTATCAAAAATCAAGGGAAAGGATTATTCCGACAAAAAAAGCAGCCCCTCTCCTCGAGGAACTGCTTCATTTCTTACGATCCTGTCATACGACTTCTTTTTCGGAAAACTGGCTGTTGTAGAGGTCCGCATAGAAACCATCTGCTTTTAGCAACGCTTCATGCGTTCCTTGTTCAATAACACGCCCTTGATCCATGACGAGGATGAGGTCCGCATCTTTAATCGTCGACAGGCGGTGGGCGATGACGAAACTCGTCCGTCCGTCCATCAAGCGTTGCATCGCCTGCTGGATGAATATTTCCGTCCGCGTATCGACGCTCGACGTCGCTTCATCCAAAATCATGATCGGTGGATCGGCGAGAACCGCACGGGCAATCGTCAACAATTGTTTTTGTCCTTGTGAGATGTTCGAGGCCTCTTCGTTCAAGACCGTCTCATACCCGTCCGGTAACGTCCGGATGAAGTGATCGGCATGGGCTGCTTTTGCCGCATCGATAATTTCTTCTTCCGATGCTCCGACTTTCCCGTAAGCTAAATTATCGCGGATCGTCCCGTTAAAGAGCCACGTATCTTGTAAGACCATCCCGAAGGTCGTCCGTAAGTCTTCCCGGGACATGTCACGTGTGTCGATTCCGTCAATCCGGATCGCACCACCGTTTAATTCATAGAAACGCATCAACAGGTTGATTAAGGTCGTTTTCCCGGCACCGGTCGGACCGACGATTGCGACGGTTTGTCCCGGTCGGACATCGATGTTCATGTCTTCAATCAAGAGGTCTTTTCCGTAACCGAAGTCGACGTGTTCAAACGCGACGGCACCTTTCGCACGCGCGAGATGATGCGTTGTCACTTCTTTGATTTCCTCTTCTTCATCTAACAATTCAAAAACACGTTCTGCTGCTGCGACCGTCGACTGGACGATATTTGCGATGTTCGCCGTCTGCGTGATCGGTTGTGTGAATTGTCGGGTATACGTGATGAAGGCTTGAATGTCCCCGATCGAGATACTGCGTTGCGTCACTAAAATCCCGCCGACGACACTGATCAAGACATAACTGATGTTCCCGATGAACATCATCATCGGCATGATGATGCCGGAAATGAACTGCGCTTTTCGTCCGGCATCATACAGCTGTTCATTGACGTCGTCAAACTCTGCGACGGCTTTCCGTTCGTGACCGAACGCCTTGACGACCGGATGTCCCGTATACATCTCTTCGACGTGGCCATTCAGCTGACCAAGCGTCCGTTGTTGATCAGCAAAATATTTCTGTGACCTTTTTAAAATCGGACGGATCGCAAAAATCGATAACGGTAACGTCACGAGTGAAATCAGCGTCAAGAGCGGACTGATCGTCAGCATCATGATTAAGATCCCGACGATCGTGACGATTGACGTAATGAACGATGTGACACTTTGTTGGAGCGTACTCCCGATTGTATCGATATCGTTCGTCACCCGGCTGAGCGTTTCCCCGTTCGGTCGTCCGTCATAATACTTCAGCGGTAATCGCTCAAGTTTCTGATTGACGTCCTCCCGTAAGTCATACACCGTTTTTTGGGCGACGCTCGACATGATGTATTGCTGAATGTAACTAAATATACTACTGATGACGTAAAGTCCTGCGAGCAGTAACAAAATCTGACCAATCTTCGTAAAGTCGATTTCAGCGCCCGGCACCCCTTGGAACTTCGCATACGCCCCTTCGAACAGTTCTGTAATCGCTGTCCCCATGATTTTTGGTCCTGCGATCATAAAGACCGTACTGAGAATCGCGGCGACAAACACAGCAATCAGTGCCGTCCGCCGTGGTTTTAAATAGGCGAGTAACCGACGGAACGTCGCTTTGAAGTCTTTCGGTTTCTCCCCCATCATCATCATGTTTCCACCGCCGGGACCGCCACCCGGTCCACCCGGAGGTCCGCCGGCAGGTCGTTTCGTTGTCTGACTCATGCGATTTCCTCCTCTGACAGTTGGGATTTGACGATTTCTTGATAGACATCGTTTGTTGCGTACAGTTCGTCGTGCGTGCCGATTCCTGCGACGCGCCCTTCTTCAAGAACGATGATTTGATCCGCATCCATGACCGTACTGACACGTTGGGCGACAATCAGAACGGTCGCTTGACGCGTTTCTTCTTTTAATGCTTTTCGGAGTGTCGCGTCCGTCTTGAAGTCGAGGGCGGAGAAGCTGTCATCGAACACATAAAGGTCGGGTTTCCGGACGAGCGCCCGGGCAATCGAAAGCCGTTGTTTTTGGCCACCGGAAACGTTTGATCCGCCTTGTTCAATCACGGAATCGTACCGGTCCGGCATCCGTTCGATGAAGTCGTTCGCTTGGGCGACACGCGCTGCATGTTCGATTTCTTCTAATGATGCATCCTGTTTTCCGAAACGGATGTTGTCCGCAATCGATCCCGTGAACAATAGGGCTTTTTGTGGCACGAAGCCGATTTTCGAACGTAATTCCTCTTGCGGGACGTCACGACTGTCGACGCCGTTGACTTGGATGCTGCCACTCGTTACGTCGTAAAAACGGGGAATCAAATTGACGAGCGTCGATTTCCCGGCACCGGTTCCGCCGATGACAGCGGTGATTTCACCAGGACGTGCTTTGAAGCTGATATCCGACAGCACCGGCGCTTCCGCACCCGGATAGCTGAACGTCACGTGATCGAAGACGAGCGTGCCCGGCTCACGGTCTGCTGAAGCGGTTCCTTCATCGACCATCGTCGGTGTCATCTCGAGGACTTCATTAATCCGTTTCGCCGAGACCGCAGCACGGGGAATCATGACGAACATGACGGATGCCATGACGAGGGCGAACATAATTTGCATGACGTATTGGATGAACGCCATCAGGTCACCGATTTGCATGCCGCCGTTATTAATCCGGATCCCACCGAACCAAATGACGCCGACGACCGTCAAGTTCATCACGAGCATCATTGTCGGCATCAAAAATGCCATGATCTTATTGACCTTAATCGAGACGTCCGTTAAGTCCGCATTGGCTTGCGTCAAACGGACTTTTTCTTCTTTCTCCCGGTTGAAGGCACGAATGACACGTATGCCTGTCAAATTCTCGCGTAAGACGAGATTTAACCGGTCGAGTCGTTTTTGGACTTGTCCGAACAGCGGCACCCCTTTCCATAAAATCAACAAAATCGAGACAACGAGGACGGGCATCGCGGCGACGATGACGAGTGATAGTTTCGCATCCTTTGAGACCGCCATGATTAGACCACCAATGAACATGATTGGTGCACTGACGACCATCCGTAACATCATGATGACGACTTGTTGGACTTGTGTGATGTCGTTCGTCGTCCGTGTAATCAGCGACGCTGTTCCGACCTGGTCGAACTCTTGCAGTGAAAAACGTTCGACGTGGTTAAAGACTTTCCGGCGAATGTCACGCCCAAGTCCCATCGCCGCTTTTGATGAATAATAACTTGCGGCAATTGCAGCTGTCGCACCGAGTGCCGTGATGCCCAGCATGACCGCACCGATTTTCCAGATGTAGCCTGTATCCCCGACGACAACGCCTTTATCGATGATGTCTGCCATCAAAGTCGGTAAATACAAATCGGACATCGACTGGGCGAAGACGAGGACCAATACGGCGAGGACCGCCCATTTATAGACTTTTAGATTTTTGAGTAACTTAATCACGTGTACAACCTCCGTTTCCTGGCGGGAGAATCTCTTTCATGCCACGGGCAATGATGTCATGGGTCGCAAGCATCTGCTCGAAGGCTTCCGGATCAATCGTTTCCAAAATTTTCTCGAGGCGTTGTTGCATCCCGGTTTCTTGTTGTTTCATCTCTTGAACGAAACGTTCTCCTTGTTCACTAAGCGACAAAATCACTTCGCGCCGATTTTGTTCGTTCGTCTCGCGGATAATCCAGCCGGACTGCACCAGTCCTTCGATCGATTGACTGAGCGTACTTTTCGGTAAGTGGGTCTGTGCTGCCAAATCTTTTTGGGTAATCGGTCCGCGCGGTGCAATCGTCATTAAACTATGAAATTGCGGCATACTGAGTCCATTTTCCTGTGCCGTCTGATGGGCAAAACGCATCAAGTGACGCTGGATGTTCCAAAACGATCTCATCATCGTTGCCGATCGTAAATTTTCCTGCTGTTCTGTTTCCATGGATTCAACTCCTTTGTTCAATTTCGAATCGTTCCATTTGGAATGATTATCTATGTAAACTAAACTACGCCGATTCATTCGTAAAGTCAACTAAATAACAATGTGAAAATGCACATAATATTTTTAGCAAATTCAACGAGTGACCACAGATTATGAATACACAAAAAAACGACCATTTCTCTACCTAGAAATGGTCGTTCTCTATAGTTCACTCCGGCTCCACATGGACATGAATGTCGTAGACGCCATATTCGTCCGTCAACGTATCTTCGACTCGTGTCGCGATATCATGGGCTTGGTGGATGTTGAGTGTCGAATTGACGAGAATCACGACATCGACGACTTCATTATTGCCGTAGTTCCGTCCTTTAATCGACTTGATTCCTTTGACACCTTCGAGGTCAAAAATCACGTCCTCATACATCTTCAGCTTTTGTTCATCAAAGCCGTCCGTCAGTTCGTGGGAAGCTTCCGAGAAAATGTCCCATGCCGTTTTACAGATTAAGAAACCGACGATGATCGCCGTCACGATATCAAGCCACGGCATCCCGAACTGGGAACCGATGATTCCAATCGATGCTCCGATACTGACCCAGGCATCCGACCGATTATCTTTCGCCGCTGCCATGACAGCCTTGCTGTCAATTTCTTCAGACAGTTTGCGGTTATACCGATAGACAAAATACATGACGACTGCCGAACCGATTCCGACATAGGCAGCTACGATATCTGGAGATTCTTGTTTTCCTTCAAATAAACTTGAAATCGTATCAATCAACACTTGGAGACCGACCGCCATCATAATGAAAGAAGCGACCATCGACGCAATCGTCTCACTTTTCCAGTGACCGTATTTGTGATTGTCATCTGCCGGACGACGGGAAATCCGTAATCCGATTAACACAGCAATCGATGCGATGATATCCGTCGTATTGTTCAAACCATCTGCCCGTAAAGCGGCAGAATCCGCTGAATAGCCGACAAGCAGCTTAATTACGGATAATAGGATATAGGCTGCAATGCTAATCATCGCACCGCGTTCGCCCCGTTTTAGATTATCGAATTTTTGTTCGTCCATCATTCCGCCCGCCCCCACTTACTCGCTTAATTCCGAAAACTTATCGTAGCAGTTCAATACAAGTGGGTCTAGAGAAATCATTTTGTTTATAACTAGATAATTAATAAATGACCAATTTTGTTTCCCATAGGCAAACTAACTCAAACCTTAATATCCCAACATTCTTGAACAAAAAAACCGCTTACATCTCTTGAACAACCAACTTTTTTGCGGAAATTTATTGAACAAAAAAAGCATAATCCGTGCATCTTCGTACTAGAGTCAGTAGACTAAAGACAAACGATCATACTATAGGGGGATTTACACATGAGTAACTACATCAAGAGTGAAGACACGTTCAAAGAGTTAATCGCAAGCGATACACCCGTCATCATCAAGTTCGAAGCCGACTGGTGCCCGGACTGCAAACGGATGGACTACTTCATGCCGGACGTCGAGTCACAATTTAAAGAACTTCCAATTTATACGATCGATAAAGATGAGTTCCCGGAAATCGCATCCGATAATGTCGTCATGGGAATTCCAAGTTTACTCGTTTTCCAAAACAACGAGAAGCTTGGTCACTTGCATAGCGCCAACGCAAAAACACCAGGAGAAGTGGCAGACTTCCTCAAAAAGAACTTCAACTAAACGCATGAAGCCCCACTTTCCATTCAGGAGAGCGGGGCTTTTTTTAGCGTTCGCAGGCGATGCCGTCTTTGTCACGGTCTTTTGACTTATTGAGATTATACGTCGCTAAGCTTACATGTTGGGCGTACTTTGTTTTCTTATAAATGGCTTTCCCATTTTTATCGTAACCCGTTCGGTTTTTCAAACCCTTTTTCTTCGAGACGCCACCTTTATACGTTTTTTGCATCTCCGTACAGTTTTTAAATGCCTTCGCCTTAGTCGCTGCGTCACTTTGACCAGATGTAGCGCTAAGTAATGAAATACTAAGTACACCTGTCATGACAATCTTTAATGCTTTTTTCATCAGGTTACCTCCGTTTCTAAAAAACCAAATCTTAGTGATAATTTGATTATAATAGATTTCTTTAGAAATAGTTTCCTATTTTTAAAATTTAGAGATATGACTTATCTGACAGTTCAAAAGACAAAAAAAGACCCGCTTCATAATGAAGCGGGCCCTAGCGTGTAGACAAACGCTTATTAAGTGTGAACATGCCGATTTGAGACGGATTGCGCCTCGCCCGAGGAAAGCAACGAATAAAGACGATTTATCTCCCGATAGCACATCGTTCGTTGTCTACAGTCTGAGACCCGCTTCGTTATGAAGCGAGCCTTTATTTGTAATTACTACTTAGTAACGTAACCGTTCAATCTGGATTTTTTTATACCGTAAGCTTAAACCGAAGGCGATCAAGAGATAGAGGGAACCAATTAAAAATGAAAAATCACCATATGGAATTGCAGTAAAGGCATTCCAACCAAACATCGGCACGACAAACAGAACATACAGTGGATATTGGATTCCTGACATCATGTCAAACCACGTCTGATCCCAAAGGTGATTCTCAAACAATGTAATCAAATAGACGACCATCCCGCCGATGAAACCAAAACGAAGATAGTTAAACAGAAAACGGATGAGCGATGTGTTTTTAAGGATGAGGATTGATCCCATCAAGAAAGCAAACCAGCCAATCGACGTAAGAATTTGTACTATACCAATCGAACCATCCGGATAAATTCCGGCTGGCCAGCCGTTCAATATAATCGAAACGAGTAATAGCGTACAAAAAAGTACGAGATAAGACTTTGTTCCCCTCGGCATTTTCAAATTCCTCCATTACTTTTGATATGAACTAGTATTCGACGCCCCTTTCGTCAAACCTTCCATAAAAAGTAAAAATATTTAATCACATAACAAACGAGCCCTAACAGGTCAGGGCTCGTCCGGTTTATTTTACTTCCAGCTTCACATCATCAATCATCACGTCATGCGCCTCAAACGGAGAGCCTGCCGCTTTTCCAAGCAAGAACTTTAGACCAGCTGTATCGTCTTGTCCCATCGTGAACTCGTACTGGTACGTGTTCACCGTCGGACTGACTGCTACGACCTGACTGAAGTAGCGTGTATACGCCTCATTTTCGACCGTCACTTCGAGCGGCCGTGCAACCGTCGACGACGCCTTAAACGTCAACTGGTACGTCTGTCCTTTGACGAGCGCTAAGTTCCCTTGTTCCAGTAAGACGCTCCATGGCTCCTGTCCTTCTGAAGCAATCGCGATTTTTGCAGCTTCATTCACCGTCGAGACGACCGCTTGTGCATCATAATGAACGTAGGAACTCCAGAAGTTCAGCCCTTCCGTGAACGAGCCGTTTTTTAACGGCGACTTGTCGATCTCGATCGGCGTCGTGTCAAAGAGTTCAACATCATCGATGGTCACTTCCCCTTTCTCTGATCCAAGAATGAACTGGAGACGACTTTTTAAATCCGTCGCTTCTGTCATCGTAAACGGTACTTCAAACGTCTCCATCTTACCGCTCAGCGCAATCCGTTGTTTCGGCAAGTAAGCCGTCGTTCCTGTCGCATCCGTCAACTGAACGTCCATCTTGTTCACTCGTTTTGCTGCTGCTTTGAAACGCAGCACATATTGATGGTCTTTTACGAGTTGTACGCCTTGTTGCGACAGTGTCGCGTTTTGTCCTTTTTTCGTATTCGTTTTGAATGTGAAGACGCGTGTTACCGGGTCGACCGATCCCGTCCCCTTCGTTTTCCCGGCATCAAACTGCCAGTACGTCAAATGATCCATCGCCCCTTGGTCAAACGTCCCGTTGTAGATTTGATTGCCGTCCGGTAAAGCCGGTTTTGTTGCCGCTTCATCGATTTCACCGCGTGGAATCTGTTCGACACGGACGTTACCGATTTTCACACCAGCCTGTTCAAGACCGAGATTGAACTCGAGCCGGGCCGCAAGATCCGTTTCACCCGTCATGTCGAACGTAAACGTGTAAGGCTTGACGGTCGTCGTTAAATCGATTGATTCTTCATTCGAGTATTTCGTATAACCGCGTTCAGCACCACCACCGACTTTGACCACCATCTTCCGCACCTGGTCGCTACTCGCGTCGAAGCTGACTTGATAACGGCCACCTTGTGCGAGCGACACGTTTTGAATCAATTGGTGCGAGTATGTCTGTGCCCCAGGCTTTGTGATCATCACGTCAGCAAAACGTGTTCCGTCCTGCTCCGTCACGTCGACTGATCCCGTGCCGCCAAAGTCAGGCAACGTCACATAGTTCCAGTAGGTCGGATCAAGTGTCTGCGCGCCGTCCGTAATCGCCTTAATCGCTTTTTCGTACGCTTGGTCATAGACGAGGTTTCCGTCTTCAAGCGGTTGCTTCGCCTCGGCCGGCAACGTCACGTCTTCATAGACCGGCTCGACCGGATCCCGGTAGGCGCGGTTCTTCAGGTCATAGACCCGGACGTAATCAACTTCCATTTCAGCCGGGAACTTCGTCTTCGCATCGACTTCCCCGTCGAACCAGCCGCCGACTGCGAGGTTCATCACGAGATAGAAGTTTTGGTCGAACGGTGCCGGATAACTGTAGTTCGTCGCCGTATTTTTTCCTTTGCTGTACCAATCGTTTTGTGTCTGATAGAGGTTTCCGTCGACGTACCAACGGAGTTCACCCGGCTCCCACTCGACGGCATATGTATGCCACTGGTCAATCCGTTCACCTTCCGGGAAATGATAATCCTTGCCGGTATATTTATTGTTCGGCCAATTTTCGCCGTAATGGATCGTCCCCGCGACCTTTTCAGGCTGACTGCCCCAGGATTCCATCACATCGATTTCACCGGATGATGCCCAGGCACCGTACTTGTCCTGCTCCGGCAACATCCAAAATGCCGGCCATAACCCTTTTCCCGTCGGCAGCTTCGCTTTGATTTCGTAACGGCCGTACGTCTTGCTGAACAATCCCTTTGTCTTCAATTTTGCCGAAGTGTAGTCATAACTTCCGAAGGCGTCCGTCGTCTTTTCCTGTTTTGCGCGGATGACGAGTTTTCCGTCCCGGATGAAGGCATTGTCTTTTTTGTCGGTGTAATACTGTTTTTCGTTATTTCCCCAACCGGATGAAACGCCGTTCCCGTCCGCATCGACGATCCAGTTTCCCGTGTCGTAGTTCCATTTCGTCCGGTCAAGTTGTTGTTTCGTAAACTCATCCGACCAGACCATTTTCCATTTCGTATTGTCCTTTTTGTCCGCTTTCTCGGCATGACCGGTTCCGGCATATGACAGAACAAGTCCAGTTCCAAGGGCGACTGCGAGCCATTTCTTCATCTAAAATCCTCCTTTGACAAAAAACAGGCAAGACCGATGTAATTCGACCTTGCCTGCGACTGAGTTACGCTTCCTGTGAGAGTGTTGCTTTATGTGTCTGGATGACATCGGCATACCAATGCGCGCTGTCCTTCCATGTCCGTTCCTGTGTTTCGAAATCGACGTAGATGATGCCGAATCGTTTGTCATACCCGAAGCCCCATTCGAAGTTATCGAGCAGCGACCAAAGATAGTAGCCTTCGATGTTCATGCCCTCATCGTTCAAGTCGGAGACTGCCTGCAAATGTTGCGCAACATAGTCGATCCGGTTTTGGTCATGGACACGACCATCGACGAGTTGATCGTCGAACGCTGCCCCGTTCTCCGTGATGAAGATCGGGAGTGACGTATATTCCGCGCGAAGGCGACGAATCAAGTCCTTGAACTCGTTTGGTGCGATGTCCCAGCCCATGCCCGTCTTGTCGTAGTCCGAGTACGCATCTTTGTGCAGGAAGTCATTCGCGGCACTGAACTCAACTAAGTTCCGGCTGTAGAAGTTGATTCCGAAGAAGTCACAGGCAACTGAAATCGTTGCCATGTCGCCTTCTTGGATGAAGTCGTACGTATGGACGTATTTTGAGAACAGGTTCATCATGTCGACCGGATACTGTCCCTTGAAGATTGGATCAAGGAACCAGCGATTGGCGTACCCGTCAGCGTTGTTCATCGCCAACTGATCATTGACGGAATCCGTCTTCGCGTACTTCGGTGCGAGATTCAATGTGATGCCGATCGGTGTCGCCGAATTAAACTCCCCTTTGAGCAGTTCGACCGCTTTCCCGTGTGACAACAACATGTGGTGAACGGCACGGACGGCTTCGTTCATGTCCGTGTGACCAGGTGCATGGTGTCCGAGGTGGTAGCTGAGGAAGCCGGCACACCACGGTTCATTGTGCGTGATCCACGAATCAACGATGTCGTCGAGTTCTTCGAAGCAAACACGGGCGAAGTCGAGGAACCAGTCGACCGAGTCACGGTTGACCCAGCCACCCTCGTCGTATGCCCACATCGGTAAATCCCAGTGGTAGAGCGTGACGGCCGGTTTAATCCCTTCTTCGCGTAAGCGTGTCGCGAGTGTCCGGTAAAATGCCATGCCTTCCGGGTTGTAGTGACCTTTCGCCGGGAAGATCCGTGGCCAGGCAATCGAGAAGCGGTACGTGTCGACGCCTAACTGTTTGATGTGCTGGATGTCTTCTTCAAAGCGGTGGTAATGGTCGCAGGCGACATCCCCGTTGTGTTTTTCGAAAACTTTTCCGTCCGTATCGCAGAACGTATCCCAAATTGATGGTGTCCGTCCCCCCTCGTCGTGTGCG
Source organism: Exiguobacterium sp. H66 (assembly GCF_018618705.1). Classification (NCBI taxonomy): domain Bacteria; kingdom Bacillati; phylum Bacillota; class Bacilli; order Caryophanales; genus Exiguobacterium; species Exiguobacterium sp. H66. The sequence continues at coordinate 48,632 of NZ_JACSMQ010000007.1, read as the reverse complement.
CCCTCGATTTGATACGAAGACGTGGCCGTTCCGAAGACGAAGTTTGATGCAAATTTCATACGCGTACTCCCCTTTAACTAACAGATTATTCTTTGACGGCACCAGCAGAGATGCTGCTGACGATGTATTTCGATAGGAACAAGAAAGCGATCATGATTGGGACGACGGAAATCGCGATTCCAAGATAAAGTGCCCCTAAGTTTTCTGCGACTTGTGAACCTTTCAAGAAGCCCATCAAGACCGGTAACGTGTACTTTTCTGGTGAGAACAACAGGACGAGCGGCATGATGTAGTTGTTCCACGAACCGATGAACGTAAAGATCGACATCGTCGCGATCGCCGGCATCATCATTGGCAAGGCGATCGTATGGAAGATACGCCATTCGCTTGCACCATCCATTCGCGCCGCCTCAATCAAACTTGGGTGCATGACGGTCTGTAAATACTGACGGACGAAGAAGACCGTGAATGGACTGGCAATCGCCGGAACGATCAGCGGGATGAAGCTGTCGAGAATACCTAAATTCTTACTGAGTTCGTAGAACCCGATCAATCCGAGTTGTCCCGGAATCATCATCATGACGAGCATGAAGACGAACAGGACGTTTTTTCCTTTGAACTGATAAAAAGCAAATCCGAACGCTGTCATCGCTGAGAAGTAACCCGACAAGACAGTGACGAGGACGGCGATGATCAGACTGTTCTTGAAGCCGGACCAGATGTTGACGTAGGAGCTTAGCGCCGCATAGTTCTCAGCGAGCGAGTTGCCGGGAATCAAGGAGAAACCGGACAGGACTTCTTCGTTCGACCGGGTCGCGTTGATGATCATCATCAAAAATGGAATGATACAGGCGATGGTTAAAGCAATCAGGCTGACATAGATCAGGCTCTTGCCGAACCAGGCTTTTTTCTGTTTCGGTGGTGCCAACTTCAGCGGACGTTCTGAACGCTCCGGTTGTTCCTCCGTTTGCGGGACGATCCGCCGTGCTTCTGCATTTCGTTCCATCGGTCAGGCTCCTTTCGGTGAACGTTCTTTTCGGAACATCCCTTTGAAGACGATGATTGAAAAGACGAGCGTGATAGCAAACAATCCGTAGGCGACGGCAGCAGCGTAGCCATAGTTGTTGTACTTAAAGGCTTGGTTGTAGAGATAGAGGACCATCGTGTTCAAGGCACCATCCGGCGCACCGACACCGTCCGTGATCAACATCGGGAGATCAAACAGTTGCAGTCCGCCGATCAAGGACGTGATCATGATGTACAGTAAAATCGGTTTTAGCAGCGGCAACGTGATCCGCGAGAAAATTTGCCAGCGTGTCGCACCATCAATCAAGGCCGCTTCAAAATAATCTTTCGAGATTCCGGATACGCCGGCCATGACGACGATGAACGAGTGACCAAGCCACATCCAGGTCAGGATGAGCGAAACGGAAATCTGGGCTGTGACCGGTTGTGTCAACCAGTTGATTGGGTCGGAAATGATTCCGACTTTCATCAACATCATATTGAGTGATCCGTGTTGCCAGTCGAGTAAAATCCCGAACAACAAGGCAACCGAGCTGATCGTGATTAAGTTCGGCAGGTAGAACGTCGCCCGGAAAAAGGCGAGTCCTTTTAGTTTCAACTGTAAATCCGAGAAGAGTAAGGCAAGTAATAACGCCCCGCCGATTTGTAAGAGGAAATTCAGTCCCCAAATCTTGATCGTATTGAAGAATGCTTCAATGAAATACGTATCACCGAGCAAACGCGTATAGTTCGCGAGTCCGACGAGTTGTTCGCCTTCTGCGCCTGTGTAGTTCGTGAAACTGTAATAGAACGTCAACGCGACCGGATAGATGCTGAAGATCAAGAAGACGATCCAAAACGGTGCGATGAACAGATAACCATGGCGATCGAGTTTTTTCACAGGTCAAACCCCTTTCTTAAACAAGAAGAGGTGAAGCGAGGACCGCCCCACCTAAACTCCTTATTCCGGTACTTTGACGTCCGGATACGCATTTTTGACTTTTTTGTAGAATTCAGCAAGTGCTTCGTCTTTTGATTTTTTGCCTTGGACGTATTCCATGACTGACGCACCGTATAATGTATCGAGCTGTTGGTCGTACTTCGTCACGATACCCGGTGTGATTTGATCCGCTTGATCGAGGAAGAACTCATAGTTGTTCTGTCCGCCGAGGAACTCATCTTTGAAGTCGGTTTTGATTTTGTCGGTAACCGGTGTATACGCAAGGACGTCACCTGTTTCTTTCGCCCAATCTGTCAAGAACTCTTCGTCCTGCGTCATCATCTTGACGAAATCATACGCAAGTTTTTGTTTCTTCGAATCTTTATAGACACCTAACCATGTACCGCCCCAGAAGTATGGGCTCGGTCCGCTTGTGACGGCCCAGTCACCGGCTGATTTCTTCGCATTTTCTTTTAAGACACTGTGTAAGCCCCATGTTGGAAGGACATACGAGAAGATTTCTGTTTCTGTTTCTTTACCGTTTTCTTTGACTTTGACCGGCTTATCCATCCCTGCGAACCATGATGGTGACCACTCCGGTGCAAGTGCTGTGTATTGTTTCGTCCGGAGCTCTTTCGCGTAATCCATGTAGTTCTTCTTGTCTTCTGTCAAGACGAGCTCTTGCTTATCGTTGACCCAGGCCTGCGGATCATTACCTTGTGCGAACCAACGGATTGAACCTTCATCCGGGAACATTTTATAGCCTTTGCCTTTCATCTTCTCAGCGACATCGAAGACGCCGTCCATCGAGTTCATCATCGCACCGATTTCTTTTGGATCATCCGTACCGAGGACTTTTTTGGCGATGCTGCGTTTGTAATAGATACCACCCGGTGTTGTTTGCCATGACAGCGCACGGACGTTACCGTCTTTGTCTTTCCCCATGTCATAGACGTACGGAATGTAGTCATCTTTGACTTCGTCTGCGTTAAACGGTTTTTCAGATAGGTTCGCCCAGTAACCGGCATCGACCCATTGTTTCAAGAAGGCGATTTCACCAGTGAAGATATCCGGTGCACCGACGCCGCTTTCAAGTGCCGGTTTTAATTTCGTCGGGTAGTCGGCGATTGGAACGATCGTCAATTCGACTTTGACATCATTGTTCTCTTCGAACTTTTTGATTGGTTCTTTTAATTCATCCGTGAACGACCAGATTTTCAAGACTTGTTTCCCATCACTTGTCGTTGCTTCTTTACTATCTGAACATCCTGCTAAAACGCTTGCTGTTAACGCGCCGACTGTCAAAACACTGACTAACTTCTTCTTCATGTCATCCCATCCTTTTTCTGATGTACTCGCTCACTACTATAGTAAGCGGTTTCATTTCTTATCCGAAAATATCGAAAGCGCTTTCGAAAACTTCTAGAAAAAAGTTCCGAAAGCCCTTTCGGAAAGCTTTAAAAAAATATACTGTTTCGAAACCGCTCTCGCTTGTCCTCGCCTTCCACCTGCGAGAGCGATTTCGAAATCGATTGTTAGTCGTTGACGGGTCCCGTTGAATGGCGGACGATCAACTCGACGGGAATGATGTCCGTCGTCTTGAGACGTTGCTTGTTGACGATCTGTTCGATCAATAAATCCGCTGCATGTTGTCCGATCCGTTCCGTATCTTGCCGGACGGTCGTCAACTTCGGTGTGACGTATTTCGACATTTCGATATCATCGTAGCCGACGATTGAAATATCTGCTGGTACGTGTAACCCGGCTTCATGGATTGCTTCCATCGCACCGATCGCCATTTGGTCACCGGCAACGAATACTGCCGTTGGACGTTGTGGTAAGGCAAGTAACGTCTGCATCGCTTGTTTACCTTCTTCGACCGAGAAAAAACCACCGTTGATTAAGTAACCTTCTAAAATCGGTAGTGCGAGTTCAGCCATTGCCCGTTCGTACCCAGCAATCCGTGCACTTCCTGCGTCAATCGTCGTATCTCCCGCGATATGGGCGATTCGGCGATGACCGAGTTCATGCAAGTGATTGACAGCGAGTGCTCCGCCTGTCAGATTGTCTGAGAAGACGACGCTACAATCCGCGCTGTCCATATCGACGACGACGATTGGAATCGTGCTCTGAATTAACTCTTGGACGTGCTGGTCCATTTGATCGGAACAGATGACGACGATACCGTCGACCGCCCGGTGCTGAAAATGCTCGAGGTAACTCATGTCGCGGTTGCGGAGATTACGTGAAGCAAAGATTAAGTCGTATCCTTGTTGCTCCGTCGCTTGACGGAAGCTTTCGATGATCGCGTTGAAGAACGGATGCATCATCCCGACTTCGTTCGCTTCCGAGAACATGACCCCGATCGTCCAGGACCGTTTCGTCGAAAGGGACTGAGCATGCGCATTGGGTAAGTATCCCATATCCGCTGCCGCCTGAATGATTTTTGCTTTCGTTTTCTCACTGACATCGGAATAGTTGTTTAATGCCTTTGAGACTGTCGTAATCGAAAAACCTGTTATTTTTGCTAAATCATAAATTGTGCCCATCGTTAAAACCTCATTTCACCGAAAGCGCTTTCGATAAACTTAGTATAGACGGGAATTTGGAAAGACACAACCATTTTTTTCGAATTTATTTGGAATTTAAAAAATAAATGATATCGCTTTCATTTTTAATCAGAAAAACATATAAACAAGAACAAATGTTTGGTATACTATAAACACCAGTCAACCATGCTTAAAATGGAGAGGAGCATTATCATGCCGATTACCCCCTACCTTGTCTTCAACGGCAACACCCGTGAGGCGATCCATTACTACGCCAACATCTTCGGCCAGGACATCCCTGAGATCATGGAGTTTGGTCCCGGTAACAGTCCGAACGGTCAACCGTTTGAAAAAAACGTCCAGTCGCTTGTCCTGCATTCACAATTGATTGTTCACGGGACACGAATCATGTTTTCTGACGCGATGCCGCACGATCCCGTCACGATCGGACAAAATGTCACGCTAGCCCTACACCTGCCGGACATCCAGGTCATTCATGAGGCATTCGACAAGCTGGCGCAAGACGGTAAGGTCATCATGCCGATTCAAAAAACATTTTGGAGTGAAGCCTACGGTATCGTCGAAGATCCTTTTGGTGTTCAGTGGCAGCTCAATCATGAAGTGAGTGAAGTGACGGCGTAAGTTGTTTCGGCTGTCATGTTTCCGTTCTCACTCGCTTTCTTCTACGAGTCTAGTGAGGAAAAGTATTCCTATTGAAAAACAAGATCCAACGAAATTCGTTGGACCTTGTTTTTTACTACTTAAATAAGGCATATCTTCGTAAGTTCATTCATAGACTGTCTAAAATAATCTCTAAAAATCAACATCAATTTTATCAGAAAACATAGTTTCACTTTTTAAATTTGTTAAATACCCCTTGAATCCGATTTGTTTTTTCGACTGAAAGAGGTATTTCTAGTACGGATGTTTCTTCGGTCATTTTATTATTGGCTGAACCAGCTATTCCTGTTACTGTCCCAAACAAACCCTTCACCTTACTTGCCGCCTCACCTTTTGATTCTTCATATTTTAGCAACTCAATATCAATTCCCTTATGTAATTCTTCCATTTCAAGCATATATTTATGACTTTCGGATTGAGCTTTTGAATATCTGTCAACTAGTGCATTATATTCAGGTAATTTTCTCTTTTTTTCCGCTAAAGAAGCATTTCCAAAGAAAAAGTCTAATCCAGCGTAGACGACTGAATCATTTAATTTACGATTATGTTGATCCTCTTCTAATTGAATTTCTAAAATTTCTGCTTTAAGGTTCGAAATATCATCTTTAAACAATCGTTGACCTTCTTGTAATGAGACGATTGACTTCTCAATCCAATTTTTTGCATCTTTCGGAGAATCTATCATTAGCCAAGTGATACTGATGTAGGATTGAATAAAGCCCGTAAAATGAACATCAAAAGCTGTTTTTCTAAATTTTGCCCGCTGTACACCGTACGCTTTAATAAATTCTTGCAGAGCATTTTTTACCATCTTTTTAGATTCCCTCGGGCTTCGATGATCATCGTTTGCTTGCTCTAAATAGGTTAGACCTACATAAAAAGGCCCTTCTTGAATCGCTTTAATCTCATTCGTAAACATATCAAATAGACGCGTTTGCGCAGCTTCTAGTTCAATCAATTTGCTTGCCATTTCTTTTTTCTGCTGTACTCCGTTATAGACTTTAAATGCTTTTAACGTTCCTGAAAACACAAAATCAATCATTCATCATTCTCCTTTTATGTATGAGAGGTACTATCTAGATTGAACCTTACTTCATTTCATTTGTACTTCTTATAAAATTTTATCAAACGGCGCTAAAAATTACCAATAAATGGAGTCAATGTTCATTGTAAAAGTCAATTTTTATTTACTTTTACAATGATGGATATACATGATCAAAGAGGCTAGAACATAATTAGCTGACTTTAAATGAAAGAAGGAATTCCCACCGTCATAGATACGCAATCCCTTCTTTTTTGTTTACGAAACTGAGTTATGTCCCAATCTCTTTTAGTATATTTCCTTCATGGTATACTGTGTGAAAAAGGATTTGAAGGAGCGAATATTATGATATCGATGACGTTGCAACAACAACTCGTTCAAACGATTAATGTGCACGTTAATGCTCATTTCATTATCTTGTTCGGCTCCGCTGCTACAGGCAATATGACAGAGGATAGCGATTTAGATATCGCTTATTTAAGTGACCAAACGCTTTCAGCATACGATCGATTTCTATTAGCCGGTAAATTAGCACGAATTGCTGGTCGTGAAGTTGACCTCGTCGATATTAAGCAGATTGATACGATTTTTACGATGCAAATTTTCACAGAAGGTCAGGTCATCGACTGTCAAAATCATAACGAACTGACACGACAACAAATGCGCGCTTATAGCATGTACGCTGCTTTTTCTGAGGAACGCGCTCCGATCGTACAGTCGATTAAGGATCAAGGGAGTGTTTTCTAGCATGAATGATGTTTTGTTGAACAAAGTAACCACAATTGAACGATGCTTAAAAAGAATACAAGAGGTTTATGCAAATGAACCTAGTCATTTAAAAGACTACACAAAACAGGATAGTATCATTCTAAATATCCAACGCGCGTGCGAAGCAAGTATTGACATTTCCATGCATCTAGTAAGAAAACGCAAGCTTGGATTACCTAAATCGAGTCGTGATGGGTTCCAGTTACTCAAGGAAGCAAAACTTATTGATGCTTCACTTGCCACCAGCCTCATGAATATGGTCGGATTCCGTAACATTGCAGTACATGACTACCAGTCACTTAATTTAGACATCCTTCAAGCGATTTTAGATCAACATCTCAACGACTTTCTAAAATTCACTCGAATCGTCATTCAACTAGAAGATTGATTCGCTGTGAACAGCTCTGTACCAAGAGGCGACTCCATACCACGGAGTCGCCTCTTTCGTAAATTCTGTAACCTCACATTAATAACGGTTTCCGGGAACTCAAAGTTTTCAAATTTATCTCCTGTCAGTAAAATTGATTCTTATCCAAACCTAATCAAACAGAGTCTAAAATTAACAATTATGAAAGAAATGACGCGACTCGATGATGAAAAATGGACAAAAGAGAAGGTCATCAAACATCAAGATGAAATGTACGCTCTCTTAAAGAACAACATTACACAGAAGTCACCGACATTTGCTCAACCTTCCCAAGTGATATCAATAAATTAAATTTCAAAAAACTCTTTGTGCGAATCTACATCCGGGTGCGCTCAAAGAGTTTTTTGTGTAAGTCTTTTTTACTTCCAACACTAGTTTTCCATTACTAGAAAATCGTAACAACCATATTTTTAAATCAGAAAATATTAAATTTATTTTGATTTTTTATAATTAAATCGATTGATTTTAGTGAAACCTGGGGAAATAATACTATTGGTCTTTATCATTTTATGAAGAAAGGAGATTAGCATGCAGTACTTAATTCAGATTTTGCATTCCATATCTTTAGCGATTCTAGTTGCCACTATCATTTATCGCCTGCAAGTCGTCAAAGGGGAGAGACCTCCTGAAAAATTACCTGACGCGACGCTACTACTCTGGTTAAGCAGCATTTTGTTTCTGACTTCTCTCTTGAATGGTTACATCCTCTATCGTCAAAACGGTCAATTCGAAATCATACTGCTCCCCCTCTTATTTTTAATGGTTTTCTCTTTGTCGTTGTGGATTTTTTACTGTCTCTATAAATTTTCGAGACGGGGCCTCTCACTTCAGCTTGTTATTCCTACGGTTACTTTGTTTCTTTTATACTTACTAACTGCACTTGCGACTCTGTTTCATTTTGAAAATGTATTCTATGTCGTACTTTTCCTCGGTATCCTTAGTATTTTTATTAGCGGATTGTTTTTATTAAAACATAAGTCCTTTCAAGCAATACCACGTATCTGGAAGTATGCATTGCCCTTCGGTATTTTATTTATACTAGTTTCGTACGAAGTCATTTCATCTGCTCCTCCTGCAACGAGTTCAGAATCAACAGCAGCTCCCGCTTCAACCGACAACGCTACTGATGCCGACGCTAAAGATGAAACATTCTCTGAAGAACCTGTCGAAGAGCCTGTTACGGAAGAGGTAGAAGAAACACAAGAGATCTCAGACGATGTAGTAAACGCCTCCGAAGAAGAAATCTATGATCAAACTAAAAAGTATTACGCTTCCTACACACCGATAAAACTTCAAGATCCTAATGAAAAAATTGAACTTGCTCCAAGCTTCTTTTATGAAATCAATCAAATCGAAGTCGGTGAAGTCAATACTTACGAACCGTTCGTAAAGAAGTTCATGTTCAATGCCGAACCGACCTCTGTGTTGAAAGTATCTGTGACCGTTCAGAATAATACCTCAAAAGATTACTACTATTCTTTTGCCAGTACATTTATTAACAATGGAACAAATGAGTATAGTCCCGTTGGAAAGTTTACGTTAAATCAAAGCTACGATCCAAACACGGAGCTCCCGCTTCTTCGGGCGGGTACAAAAGATCGAGGTAGCTACTATGTTTTCATGGAAGAATCTGCAGATACTCTCGATTCCTTTGATTTTTTGATTGGTTTACCGACCGATCCTGCTACAGGTAACCCTGTTGATTCCTCTTCTAACAACACAATCACAATCTCTCTAGACTGACTTTCCGAAGAAAGATTCGGAAAGTCTTTTTTCTGCTCCATACTATTCTCTTCGTTCCATTTCCTTGTATACTAATAGTGTCCTAAAAACTAGGAATTAACATCTTTTTTCAAAAAAACACACTTTTATTCTAATGTTTTAAATTCTATATAAAGGAGTTTTCATGTCATGAGCACTACCCGGTCAAAAGCTATTAACTTATTCCAATTCATGGCTGCTGTTAAAAAACTTGGTTTGAAGACGCAGCATGATACGAAAACATATACAAGCATTTTAGAAGAGACGATGATGGACTATCCGAACGTCAAAGCGACGTCCGACGACAGCGGGCAGACCGTCGTCGAAGTAAAATTTCTTCCCGCCTTCTCCGTCAGCCGTCCTGTCCTCCCGAGCGGATTGAACGACTGGACTGTACAGAATGGCGAGGACATCACACCGAAGGCTTCACTCCCTGAAGAATTACGTCAGACGTGGACGACCTACGAACTCGCTGTCCGGGAATGGAAGGATAAAAAACGTCAACATGAAAAAGCTCAATCCTTATATGACCTCATGTACCGGATGTATCAATTCCAGTCGACCGATAATGACACGCATGAAATCGTCTGGACATTCGGCATGCTCCATTGGCCTTTGCACTACATACAACGTCCCTTGTTCGCTCGCCCTGCCGTGATTGAGTTCGATACGGAGAAAAGCGTCTTCCGAATCGAGACAACACCGACGCCTACAAAACTTGAACTCGATATGTTGCACTGGGATTCGGTCTGGATGAAGGCTGAACTTTCACAGTATGAACTCGACTTCAAGGAAGACCATGCCTTTGACTTCAATCCATGGAGCACAGACGAGGTGAAAGAACGAAGCGAACAAGTATTACGCCTGTTACATGCGGATCATGCTTACGGTCAAGAAGCTGATGTCTATGTCATGCCAAGCGTCCGACTTTACCGCCGACCAAAATCAAATCACGGCTGGATCGAAGAACACGAGCAACTGGCACAAGCCATCGAGGAAGAGTTGCCGATTTCTCCTGCACTCGAACAATTTTTCACATCGAATGATGCGGAGATTGCGGCACTCGATCAACAGGACCGCCCACAATGGACAGCTGTCGGGGAAGAAATCCTGTTCCCTCTCCCCTACAACGAAGAACAAAAGCGGATTTTGCAACAGTTGAGCAACAATGCAGGTGTCGTCGTCCAAGGACCTCCCGGAACAGGGAAAAGTCATACGATTTCGAATCTCATCTCGCATTTGCTCGCCCACGGAAAACGCGTCCTCGTCACGAGTGAAAAAGAACATGCCTTGACCGTTCTGCGTGATAAGTTACCTGCTGAAATCCGTGAACTTGCCGTCTCTGTACTTGGGGCTGACTCAAAGACCATCAAGCAGACCGAGACTTCTCTCCACGGGATATCAACGTATCTTAACAAGACATCCGCCGAAGAACTTGCTCAGCAGTCGACGACGATTCGTGCGCACCTTGAATCGATTCGACGGGATATCGCAAAAACACGACGGGCGATGATTGATCAAGCCGTCCTCGAGCACGAGAGCCTCGCAATCGGAGGCGAAACGAAAACACCTCTCGAATGGGCAAAATGGATCAGTCAATCCCAGGCGCAGACACTGATTCCGACGCCAATCTTGACGGAAACAATTCCGCTCAGCGCACCAGACATTCAGGAACTTTATGCTTTGATGCAAGACCAAGAAGCACTTGCTGAATTGAAGGTCCTCGGGCGCCGTCCAGCGCGAACGGCATTCTCGGAACCACTCCGCTTTGAAGAACTCGCCCAAGAAGTGGCGACCTTACGCGCGCTCGAAGCAGAAGCAGCCCCTGTTGATTGGATGCGCCCTGCGTCAGAAGAGACGAAGGTGCAGACGCTCGACTGTTTACACCAAGCTTCTACAACGTATCCGACACTTGAATCTTGGACACATACTTTGTATCGCCACTGGCTAGCCCATCCGTCTGACGCAGAAGATTTGGAGCGAGAACGTGCCCAGTTCGAACAGACATTGCGTGAAATCGAACGACTCGAACGGACCGTCTCACTGCATGACTTCTCGCTTCCGACGACGGCCGTCGACCTCTTCTCGCTCGCGACCGAACTCGTCCCACTCTTCGAAGCGAACAAAGTCAACGGGATGTTCTTTAAATGGACGAAACGGAAGAACTATACGGTCATCCTCGACAAGGTGACGATTGACGGGAAAAAAGTATCCCAGTCATCAGATGTCGCACTGTTGCTTGAGCACCTGACCTATACGGAAGAGCTACGGAAACTCGAGCGGACGTTTACCCACCGATTCGCTCACCATGCCATCGAGATTCCGGTCGTTTCTTTAACGACATACCGGAAGGCGCTTGACGTCATGCGTAAGCTCGACACAGTGCTTAATCACTTCAAAGAAGTCGTCCGTCCGCTTCGAGCAGTCTATGCGACGGCGACGTTCTCGTACGAGCAGGACTGGTTGACGGCACAAGCACATGCCCTTGAAGTCTTGTTCCGTCTCGAACGGCTCGATGAACTGAATCACCAACAGCAAGCTTGGCTCGCAACACTCGAGAATACCGAATTCACGCACCCGATCACGGCACGGGTGATGCAAGCGATTCGTGCATGGGATGCGTCACAGTATACGGAAGTCTATGAAGAGCTCAGACTCTTAGAGACGAACGAGCATCGCGCGAGTCGTCTGCAGGAGCTCAGCGACCTGCTCGAACAGGCAGCACCGAACTGGGTGACGGCACTGCGAACAAACAGTGCCCCGACCTTCCACGCCCTCGAGCTGCATGACGCCTGGCACCTTGCTTATGTCAAAAGCCGCCTCGACGACTTAAGTGATGCCGATGAGCGGGATCACTTGTATCGATTGGAACAGGAGGAAGGTCAAACTGTCGCCCGCCTCTGTGCGACACTCGCGTGGAAGGAACAACTTAAACGGATGACCCCTTCGAAGCAGGAACAACTCAACAGCTGGGCGACCTTGATTCGTAAAGTCGGGAAAGGAACAGGGAAACACGCCTCCCGTTACCGAAAGGAAGCGGCCAAACAGATGATGCAGGCGCAGGATGCGATTCCCGTTTGGATCATGCCTGTCAACCGTGTCCTTGAATCGTTCAAGGCAGCGAGTGATTTGTTCGACGTCATCATCTTTGATGAGAGTTCACAAAGCACGATGGATGCCATCTCGCTCCTGTCACGGGCACGTAAAGCCATCATCGTCGGCGATGATCGCCAAATCAGTCCGACAAGTTTTGATAACCGGGATAACGTCGAAGAGAAACGGAAAACTTATTTCGGGGATGATCCAACGATGACGCTGTTCGATGGGACGAGTAGTCTGTATTCGCTGGCCTCGGTCAAGTTCAGTACGAAGGTCGGCCTACGGGAACACTTCCGCTGTGTACCGGAAATCATCGGCTTCAGCAATGCCCATGTCTATGAAGGAACAATCGTCCCGCTTCGTCTGCCGCAACGCGCGGAACGGCTCAGTCCCGCCGTCAAAAGTCACTTCGTCAGTGACGGTTATGTCGACGAACGGACGACGGATAAAATCAACTTGCCGGAAGCACGCGCCATCGTCGCGGATCTCAAGCAGATGATGCAGGACCCGCTTTACGCAGAGCGGACGTTTGGTGTCGTCTCTTTACTCGGAAACGCCCAAGCGAACCAAATCGAACGGATCGCGACGGCTGAAATCGGAATCGAGACGTTAATGAAACATCACGTCCGTTTCGGGGATGCCTATACGTTCCAAGGCGACGAGCGAGACGTCATGCTGCTGTCGATGGTCGTCGCTCCGAATAAACGCTTCATGGCGATGACGAAGGAAACGGATAGTCAACGTTTTAATGTCGCAGCGAGTCGTGCCCGCGATCAAATGATTCTGTTCCATTCGGTCTCGTTGAACGATATCGGCAATAGCAACTGCATGCGTTATAAATTACTTGGTTATTGTCAAAATCCACTCGGTGACCAAGCTTCACTCGAGAGTATTAAACATCGCTTCGACTCCCCGTTCGAAGAAGCCGTCTACCGTCGCCTCGTCGCTCGTGGCTATCTCGTCACGCCACAAGTCAAGGTCAATGGCTACCGGATCGACCTTGTCGTCGAAGGCGAACACAATCGTCTTGCCGTCGAATGTGATGGCGAACGCTGGCATGGACCGGATGCGTATGAAGCAGACATGTTCCGGCAAAAAGTCTTGGAACGAGCAGGTTGGAACTTCTGGCGTGTCCGTGGCCGTCATTTCTATCAAGACGCCGACCGGGCGATGGAATCGTTATGGACGACGCTTGAAGAGATGGAAATTAAGCCGACTTTGCTTGAATATGTCTAAGGCATACACACGATAAACAACTTGTACACCATCAAAAAAACACCTTTCATTGTCGGCTTGAGCAGTTCAAGCGACTTTTGAAAGGTGTTTTGTTTTACTTGCTTATTTAACAATAATTTTACGTTTTATGCTCGTCAGGTTCCCTGCTTTATCCGAGACACGATAAGTCAGGTAATAGGAACCTTTCTTTTTCGTATTGACGGTTCCGCTGACTTTTATCTTCTTCGTCAAAGAGCCATCCAGGTTATCTGTCGCACGTACACCCGTCATCGGGTTAAACGACGATTTGTACTTGATTGATTTTGCTGTTGCCCCGGTGATGACCGGTTTTGTCAAATCTTTCACAACGACTTTCCGAATGATGGTCGTTTTATTCCCCGCCCGATCACTTACACTGTACGTTAATTTGTATGTCCCGACTTTCTTGCTGTTGACACTACCGCTCACCTTGATTGATTTCGTTAACGTCCCGTCGACATTGTCTTTGGCTGATACGCCTTTTCGTACATCAAACTTTTGATTCAGAGCAACTGTCGTACTCTTCACCCCGCTGATCACCGGCTTGATCGTGTCCTTGACCGTAATGACGCGGCTTACTTTCGTGACGTTACCTGCTTGATCCGTCACGGTGTAGATCAACGTATAGCTGCCTGCTCGTTTCGAATCGACGGTTCCTGTAATCTTGATTTGACTCGTCAAGTTTCCGTCCGTTTCATCAGTAGCCGTCACGCGATCAGATGGATTAAATGTTTGCCCTACGTCGATCGTTTTCTTCGTCGCACCGGAAATGACCGGTTTGATGACGTCACTCACCCGCTGTTCGACCTGCTCACTCTGATTGTTCGAAGCGTCTGTTGCACTGACGCGAATCACCGTACCTGCAGGAAGAACGGTTGTCGAATGAGCGAATCGTCCCGATTGATCGGCCGTCAATGCGACCGTCGTCTTCCCGATAAGAAGTGTGACGTACGCACCAGGCTCCACCTGCCCTGTGATGCGTGTTGATTGATTGGTCACTTGATCGACGACTGGTTTCGCCGGTGCCGTCACATCTTTCAACGTCACCTTCTGTAGCTTACTCACGTTCCCAGAAGCATCGGTCGCGACGACATACAACATGTTTCCTTGCGGACGTTCGAATGAAATACTGAACTTCCCGTCCGCTCCGGCCGTCCCTTTACCAAGTTGCTTGTCTTTCGATTCATTTTCGTAAATCGTGATCGTCGCGCCTACTTCTGACTCCCCTTTGAGCTGAAGGACATCGTCCGTTGTCTCGAGTGGGAGTTTCATCGTTGGTGGGACATGATCCTCTACCACGAAGCTATACTCCTCGTTGATTAGACCGTCGATTTCAACTTTAACAGCTAACCGTGTGCCGATTTTTTGTTGGTCCAGCTTTAATTCAAATTGTTCAGAAGCACCTATGACGGTTTTTGCGACACTTTTTCCTTCTTTTAAAACGGTAACACTCATTCCGTTAGCGCCACGCCCTTTAAGCGTGCTCGATTCTTCTAAGAAAAAATCTACTTTATACGTATAGAATTGTTGCTTATTGATGTCCGACTGAATATTAAGTGCATCAATGGCGACATATCTAATAGTCATACTATTTTTAAGTGGAATGGTATCAGTAAACACTGGACTCCCTGATGTAGGTGTCGATCCATCTAATGTATAGTGAATTTTTGCACCTTTTGTCGCACTTAAGACAACCTGCTCTCCTTCAGTATAGATTCCACTCGATAACGAAGAGGTAACAACAGGCTTCGAACGATCTAAAACACTGTACGATTTAGTCCATGTATTTCCGAAAATGTCACGGAACGAAAAGTCCAACTGACGCTTTGTTCCAATTGGATAGTCTTTGACACGGAATGTTCCATCGGAGTTAATATTTAATTTTTCACCTTCCAATGTCACATCGACTACAGGAACAGTAGCACCAGAAAACGTGACTTTCCCATCCGTTTCGACGATCGGGTCTTCATAAAGTTTAAATGGTACATTTCTATTTAGCGGGTCACTACTTGCCGTCATACTCGATACACTATTGCTGCCGCTCATGACGACTCCACCTTGATAAAGCGAACCTGAACCGTAGCTAAAACTATTAGCATAAATCGTCCCAGTGACACGGACGCCACCATAAATCCGCATCGCTCCAAGTACATACACATTTCCATAGACAGTAGTTCCGTTTAACGTCGCAACAGCCTTTGGTCCGATATAAAGATCTCCAGAAATTGTTCGGTATGTTAAGGATGTACTTTCTGTATAGAATGTGTTGGCTAGTGGCTCGATTCGTTTAAATACCGTAAATGTATGGCTGCTTAATCTTTCAGTCACAATTGTTTTATTTCCGTTTAAGTCTTCCACTTCAACAGAACTAATCTTCCATTCACCAGCATCTAAGCCTTCAGTCAGTTGAAGAGATGTTTGGTATTCATCTACCTCTGTCGAAGGAGAGAGTGTAACGATTTGTTCTTTCTGAGAAGAACTATGTCGATATGCCACCTTAACGCCTTTTACTTTCGTATCATCCACTGCTGTAACCTTTATTTCTAATGGCTGTGTTTGATCAAGAAACGATTGGCTGAGTGATAGTGACTTGAATACAGGCGGTATTTTGTCGTTTTGATAATCGTTTAGATTGAACTCACCTAAATTGTTAAACGCGCCCTTCGAGGAATAAAACCACGCTTCATTCTCAGCGTTATCCTCGATGTATAAAGAGCTTGGCTTCCACACACCTGACGGTTTATCTTCCGTCATCATAAGACGCGCAACATAGACTTTCTTCTCACTATCGTAACTCATGTTTAAGAGTTCCGATTTATCAGTCTGGGGCACTTTATAAAATATCATGATGCGCTTGATCCCACTCTCAGCATCACTCGCCTTGACCGTTATCGTCACTTCTTCCCCAACCTTCACGTCCTTTTTATCTACTGACAGGCTTTCAAAAACGGGCTTTGTTACATCGGCAGAAGTGCCGGACAACGTAAAGTCGCCCGATTCATCGAATACTCCCTTCGAGGAATAAAACCACGCTTCATTCTCAGCGTTATCCTCGATGTATAAAGAGCTTGGCTTCCACACACCTGACGGTTTATCTTCCGTCATCATAAGACGCGCAACATAGACTTTCTTCTCACTATCGTAACTCATGTTTAAGAGTTCCGATTTATCAGTCTGGGGCACTTTATAAAATATCATGATGCGCTTGATCCCACTCTCAGCATCACTCGCCTTGACCGTTATCGTCACTTCTTCCCCAACCTTCACGTCCTTTTTATCTACTGACAGGCTTTCAAAAACGGGCTTTGTTACATCGGCAGAAGTGCCGGACAACGTAAAGTCGCCCGATTCATCGAATACTCCCTTCGAAGAATAAAACCACGCTTCATTCCCAGCGTTATCCTCGATGTATAAAGAGCTTGGCTTCCACACACCTGACGGTTTATCTTCCGTCATCATAAGACGCGCAACATAGACTTTCTTCTCACTATCGTAACTCATGTTCAAGAGTTCCGATTTATCAGTCTGGGGCACCTTATAAAATATCATGATGCGCTTGATTCCACTCTCGGCATCACTCGCCTTGACCGTTATCGTCACTTCTTCCCCGACCTTCACGTCCTTTTTATCTATCGACAGACTTTCAAAAATAGGCTTCGTTACATCAACCGCTGCTTCAACTTTCTCCACAGGAATAGAACCGATTAATAGAACTATTAAAAGTAAATATGAAATCCATTTTTTCATCATTTTTCTCTCTACCTTCTTCTTTACATATTTTTAGTTTTTTAGAAATTCGATTTCATTACAAAAGCAAAGATATTTACAACTCAATATTACTTTATCAATTAATTCCCAATAAATGATTTTCTAACTTTAGGTCAATGCTTTTTACTACTTAATTATTTTAGAAAATCCACAATCTAAAATACCTTAATATTACATTATTTAAATTATAATGGTATATTAAGTGTGAACAGTTTTTTAATTATGGATGGAAAATAAAGAGGTCTTTTTAGATATTTATAGAAAATATATATACATTATGTAGTTTATTGAGAAGGAGGATTTCATCATGGAATTTCACGTTTCTCAGAAGGAGGCGGAGTGGTCTTCTTACTGGCAGGAGCATGACCTCCAGTTCGCGCATGAACTTCCTTTAAAAAGTGAGGACATCGTGGCACTTCAGAAATGGATGAATAAACAATTTCAAAGTAGATGGCATGATTCAAGCCGTCGTATTGTAAACAGGCTTTGGAGTCATTATCCCTTCACTTGTTTACTTGCTACATCGACTATCGCGCTAGATCAGGAAGATGCAGGGTTTTGGACATTATTTGCTAACTTCTATTCAGTAAACAGCAATTTCGTTAATGATTGGAAAGAAGAAATGGACATCGCTCTACTCCGAAACTCAATCTATCGATCTGTGGATAATCATCGACGCTACTATCTCACGGCTTTAATCCATTCAGGTGTCACTTCAATTTATGCTTTAGAAAATATATACAATTATTTTATTAGCCAAGTGATTGAACAAAGAAGACAATTACCCAGTGCCATTCGTCAAGTTATGAACGGACAATGGCAATGGTCAGATCAATTAAAAAAACCAATCCTCCTTTATATCGAACAAAGTTTACGGAATCCAGAACCTCTTTTTCGCTTAAAAGAATTCTTCATGGAAAAGCGAACAATTAGTTCCTTTCCACCCTATATGCATAAAAATCTAAAGGCAATTCAAAAAATTGCTCAGGTAGAACGAAAAAAACATTCTCGGCGACAATTTATTTTTTGGGATGAAGTGCGTCACCGTCCACGTCTTAAGCTTCCTATCGTTGAACGAGAAAATGCTCGTCGTGCCTATTGGATGATTGGAAATCAAACGATTCCTTGTCAACGTGAAGCTACTGAGCATTCAGTTCGTTTTCACCCTGTTGATACTGAAATTGATTATTCTCCAAGCCAAAAAACACTAACACTGATGATTGACTCAGAAGAAGAAGTCTACGAATTAACATCAACTTATCCCTATTACTTCAAGCAAAAGTTAGAGACGAGTCACTATGATTTATTACGAGGAAACTACGTTGAAGCTGGAACAGAAGTGGTTATCGTCAAACCATCGAATTTTTCAACGAATGAATCCTATCGACCTGTTTCTCATAAGTCTTGGAGTGGTTTTGAATATAAACGTTTTTCGATTCAAAGTGATACCGAACTTTACTTCCAATCAGAAGAGGGTTTCATCAGAAAACAATTCGTCACAACGTCAAAAGTAGAAGTCACTTTAGATACACCACCACTTTTTTACTCGACCGAAAAGCATTATGCGGAATTTCCAAAGTTACGATTCCATGACCTTGAAAGTTTTCAGGATTTATTAAATTGGTCTTTACAAGTCAATAATTCGCCCTTCACCTTTGAACAATTTTCAGACGGCTTGATGCAACAAGGAGAAGATTTGATTTTAGATTTGCAAAAATTAAATATTAATCGGAATTTACTACAACGGGTTACCTTACATCTAAAAGATCAATATAAAGACCATACTTACAATTTAAGTTTCGTACTTTTTCCACGAGATTTTTATTATCGACGTTATCAAGATCATATTCGTTTTTCCTCACGACATCTTCAAAAAATTCGTATTTCGACAAAGACATTCAGTTCAAAAGAACAGAAGATTGATATATCGAATGATTACTTAAAGGGATCTACACCTTTGACATTCACAATTGCTGGTCACCCTCTTTATAGTGTCGACTTCAATAAAGTATTTTTCGAATATGAAATCCTCTCTAAAAATGGTGTCGGTAAAGTATATACACCAGAAGAAGTAGATGATATCTCAATCCGAATCACTAGACTTTATCCATCACAAGAAATTCTTCATGCTTATTTATCAGTTAGTAACTCAAAAAAATCTGAACAGATA
Source organism: Exiguobacterium sp. H66 (assembly GCF_018618705.1). NCBI lineage: Bacteria > Bacillati > Bacillota > Bacilli > Caryophanales > Exiguobacterium > Exiguobacterium sp. H66. The sequence continues at coordinate 29,168 of NZ_JACSMQ010000007.1, read as the reverse complement.
CCAATTTCGATTAAACGTAATCATTATACGAATGTCATCTCCCTTAACATTTGCCATCATGTACTAAAACGTTTCGAATCTGGCAGCATCACACTCGTTATTAATGATCAATCCGAATTCATTTGTCATTTTACAGATGAGCTTCACCCTTTACTCCACATGGATGAATCATTCACTGTCCATCTGGAACATCGCCTTGAATATGATATTAAATTCAAAGTTTTTCATCCATATAGCTTAGTCGAAAATGAAGCAATCTTTATTCTACCTCAAGGTTCCAATCATCTCTGCCTGAGTCCCTTTTCTGACCACGACGTCATTGTCAATGGAATCAAGGATGAGACAGATTGGTTCGGGGGCGATGATGATATCATCACCTTCCCGAAATTGCAAAGAGCGTTATCCACCGAAAAACTAATCTCTTTAGTTCATTCATTAGACGAAACAAATTGGGCATCTTTCATCCATAAATTGAATACGTATGGAACAGCCTATTTTCAACAGCTCACCGACATCCAACCGTTCCTATTAAAACGAATTATAGAATCTTCAAAGCTAGCAGAATTAACAATTGCTACAATCGATACGAATCATGTTTCATGGGAAAACTGGGTCGACGCCTTCAGTATCTATTTATGGCCATTAAAACACCAACAATCATTCTATACAAAAACTGGAACGACAAGGCTCACCGATGAGGCATTTGGTCACTTAAGGACGTTCTCGCAGCTAAATTTATCTGACCGACATGCACTACGTCATCAATTCAAACGATTTAACCCTGAAAATTTACATCCTCTTGATTTCAACATCATTGATAGCTGCAATCCTTATCTCGATGATCGTTTTTATCAAGATCCGAACGAAGTCATCTTATATAAACTGCATATTGAGAGTGAGCTCAAGTGGGCAGACTCTCAAATTCAAAAATGGATTAAGGCGGACAAGCTTCCACTCAAGGTACAAAAGTTGATTAATGAACGAGAGTTTCCGATAAGTGTCAATATGAATCAATTTCCGACACTCTTTTATATTACTTTACGAACAAAACTATTGGCTTTAGGGCTTTCACCTCGTTTAAACACACGTGCCAAAAAACGAATCAATCAAAAGCTAAGAGATCTTCCAGCTGTATCTATCAAAGACTTGAGTCACGACAGCTATCATCTTGTAACCGCTTGGGAGGAACGAACATGAGTATTCATCCGATAAATGCCACTGCACGTCTCCAAAATCGATACATGGATTATTTGACGTCTTTTTTTAAGATCAATAATCAAACGTTGCACGAACAGTTCAAACAAATCCTTCGTCTTAACAATCAGTTTTTAAAGGGTCCCTATTTAGAAGCAACGCTCCCTTATAAACCTGGTAAAACGATCACAGAGCTAATTCAAGAAAATATCGTCCATCCAGATATCGCACGTTTCTTGCCTGGTGGAGATACGTTTCGTTTATATCGTCATCAAGAACGTGCCATACGTCTCGCTAAAACGAAAAAATCCTTTGTCGTCGCTACTGGAACCGGGTCTGGTAAAACAGAGAGCTTCATGTTACCAATTTTTAATCACCTTCTCGAACAGAACGAAGCAAACGTTCTGACAGACGGTGTCCGTGCGCTTCTGCTGTATCCGATGAACGCACTTGCTAATGACCAACTTGATCGTCTTCGTGAACTGTTAAAAGATACGCCAGAAATCACATTTGGTCGATTTACTGGTGAAACAGAAGAAAAGAAAATAAATGCTCTTCAATCTTACAAGGCACAGTATAAAAAAAATCCACTTCCGAATGAACGATTGTCACGTGAAGAAATACGTCGTAATCCACCACACATCCTGATTACGAACTATGCGATGCTGGAGTACTTGATGATGCGTCCAGAAGATAACACCCTTTTTTCAGGACGATTTAAGAAAAATTGGCGTTTCGTCGTTTTGGATGAAGCACATACGTATGATGGTGCGACAGGTGCTGAAGTCGCTATGCTGCTTCGACGATTAAAGACCGAAGTAGAGCATGAATCGCCTTTACAGTTCATCGCTACTTCTGCGACACTCGGATCATCCGAACAAGCAAAAAGAGATGTCATGTCATTCGCAAGTAAACTGTTTGGTCAAGCTTTCTCGTTAGAAGCAGGGCAATTGGTCATGTCTGAACGGATTGACTACGACGAACTCTATTCAGCAATCGAACTACCTGACTCGACGATTTATCTTGAATTACAGACTTGTTATGCCGAAAATCGTCTACCCGACTTAAAACGCTATGGTTATCTAAAAGATTACTCTGGGCATCCTAAACAGGTGATTTATGATTTACTCGCACACGATCGACGGTTGCATACCTTACGCAAAAAATTAAGTGATGTCCATCTGTTGATTGATTTAGCAGATGAAATCTTCTCGGAGTTGAAGCGAGAAGATGCAATCGAGCGTTTAATCGCACTGATTGATATCGCGACGCTCGTCCAAGATGAAGCTCGTCCCAAACTGCTACCAGCTAAATATCATACTTTTTTCCGGGCTCTTGAAGGTGCTTATCTTGAATTTCATCCACAAGAAAAGCTCCATCTATTTCCAAAGTATAAATCCGAATCTGGTCATCCTATTTATGAGATGGGTGTCTGCCGCCGTTGTGGAGAAGTACATTGTTTTGGACACTCCCCTCATTCCGGTCTACTCGTACCCCAAAGCTCGAACGGAAAAGTCTTGAACACGATGTTTTGTTTTAAATCGACTGATGGGATGTCTTCTGATTTAGAAGACGAGCCAGTTGCAACCATCTCTCAAAAGGATTGGTGTCCGTCTTGTGGTAAAACAAGGTTTGCTTCTGAGACTTATTTACCTTGCGAATGTGATGTTCCTCTTCGTCAGATTTCAACGATTGATATTTCTGAACATTCTGCGTCCTGTATGTCATGTGGTCTTCCTTCCCATCGTACTGATGCGATTCGTCGTTTTTATACCGGAGCAGATGGTGTAACTTCAGCACTCGCAGCCCAACTGTATCAAGAACTTGTCTATGGCAATCCAACAACATCCACTGGACAAGCTAACAATGCTATCGAAGATGATTGGTTCGACAGCGATGAACCTATCGTGATAGAAGAGCAAAAAGAAACATATGAAACTCAGAACTTGATTGTTTTTTCCGATTCTCGACAGGATGCTGCCTTCTTTGCACCTTTCTTGGATCGAACATATCGTAATTATCTGTGGCGTTCTTACTTTTGGCGCGCCATTCAAGGAACGACTGACACCGTCTCTATCATGGAATGGAAAAACCTTACCCTCCATCTAAGTGGTGCACGCTCGATTCATCTTTTTGATGATTTGACGGTTGATCAAGAAATCAAGCTTCGACTTTTCCGTGAATTCATCTTAAGTGATGATGATTTTTCATTAGAGAACCTTGGAATGATTGGATTCGACTTACCTTTAGATTCGGATGATAAAATAAAGCTCGAAACCATCATCTCAAAACAGATGCAAATCAAACCTGAACATGCTTGGTCTTTCTTAATGACCATCTTTTATTATTTACGTCTTCAGGCAATCGTCGGAATTTCAAAAGATTTAGATCGAAGACACGTTTTACTAGCGCCGAAGGACCATGTTTATGGCATCGTAGCAACCGGTGGTCATCCAACGACGTATATAAAGAATTTCGTACCCGAACGAACAAATGTGTTTTTGCAATGGTTTGAGCGGTATTATGACCGCTATGAGATTCCTTATACGACAGAAAGTATCAAAAACACACTCATGAATTTATTTAATAAAGTACTTGTTAATCCAAAATCACCGCTTCATAAAGTTTTTGATCATTACGACTCTGAGAAGAATCAGTCTGAACGTTGGGTTTTACAGGCAAATCATTTTCACGCGTATATCCCAGAACACCTCTATGTCTGCACGCTTTGTAAGGCAGTTCATACACACGATGCTGGTATCTGTAAAACACGCAACTGCAAGGGGCATCTCGAACAGACTACAATTACTACACTCGAGCAAGGTGCACATTATCGAGAAATGTACCAGACGATGCTTCCGATTGATATGGTCGTCAAAGAACATACGGCCCAACTATCAAATCGTCTCGGACAAGAGTATCAGAATAAATTCATAAAAAAAGAAATCAACGTTCTTTCTTGTTCGACGACCTTCGAGATGGGGATTGATGTCGGGAGTCTAGAATCCGTCTTCATGCGCAACGTACCTCCGAAGACAAGTAACTATATCCAGCGGGCTGGTCGCGCCGGACGAAGTTCGTCTGCTGCCGCATTTGCCTTAACATTTGCTCAAAAGAAATCGCATGATTTAACCTATTTCGAGAATCCGAAAAGTATGATTGCTGGCGACGTCAAAGCACCGATATTCTCAATCGATAACGAAAAAATCATTCGTCGTCATATTCATGCGACCGCGCTATCTTTATTCTTTAAGGAGCAATCACACTTTTATGGTAATTGTGAGCGCTTTTACCGACTAGAAGAATCGGGTGATAAAGGACACGAAGCGTTCATCGAGTGGTTAAAGACACATCCGGCATTATTGAAACAACAACTTTTCTCTATCGTTCCAGTTGCTCTTCAAAAACATCTTGGAATCGAAAATTGGGATTGGATTGATGTCGTTGACAGTCAGGAAGAAGCCTTTTGGACTGCTTCCTTACAGTACGCAACAGATATCGAAAGCTTAAATACAATTTATGAGGAGCAATCTGCTCAACGAAATAGAGTGGATTCGTACGGAAAAATGATTACGACACTTAAAGAAGAGCAATTGATCGGTTTTCTCTCTTCGAAAGGTTTTTTACCGAAGTATGGATTCCCTGTCGATACGGTCGAAATGAAACTGCTCGATTCAGACTATCGTTCGAAACTGCGTTTACAACGTGATTTGAAACTAGCGATTTCTGAATATGCGCCAGGTAGTAAGTTAGTCGCGAATGGGATGTTAATCGAATCCACAGGTGTGAAGTTGATTGAAGGCAAGCAATTGCCAGTACATCACTATACACATTGTCGTCACTGCAATAAATATAGTTATGTCGGTAAGTATGGTGTTAACGATGACCGCGAGACGGACTGCGAAAAATGCGGAGAGCCACTTCAAGTTAAATATTATGCCATTCCGAAGTTCGGCTTTTACGGAAAAGCCAAGCCTCTCAGTACGGAGCGGCGACCAGAAAAAGCATTTGGTTCGCGTGTCTTCTTTGCAGAGTATGGAGAGAGTCAGACACCAGAACCCATTCATTTAGAAGGGAATCGTTATGAACTCGACTATATATATTCCCATTATGGAACGCTCTCTGTCGTCAATGATAATAAAGGTCAACAGTACTGGATTTGTTCGACATGTGGCACACAAGTCGAGGGGAAAAAAACTCATAAAACTCCTTTCAACGGAACCTGTCGTTCGCATCATCGGATGACCGTCCATCAAGCACCCGTTTCACTTGGCCATCACTTCACAACGGATGTCTTACGCCTATCCTTCCGATTTTCGAATGGAATCCGTCTCTATGAATCGTACCAGTCCTATTCCTTACTATTTGCGTTGATTCGTTCTGCAAGTTTCCTCTTACAAATCAATGAGGATAATTTAGGTGGCGTCATTCATTATGAAGCTTCCACAGGGACGTATGATTTGATTTTATACGATGATGTCCCGGGCGGTGCTGGATTCGTCCAGGCAGTCAGCCGGAAACTACCAGAAATCATGGATCATGTGCGAACAAGTATCCAACATTGTACGTGTGATGTAAATACAAGTTGTTATACATGTCTCCGTTCATATCGTAATCAGTTTCTACATGAGCAATTGCAACGACAATATGTGATTGACTTGTTTAAGTGAATATTTTATAAAAAAATACCTTCCATTTCTGATTCACATCAGCTTTGGAAGGTATTTTTCGTTAACGTAGTTCTTGATCAAGCGGGATGATTTCTTCATCCAATACGATACGCCATGAACGTTTCATGCCTGGACCGTATTTTAATAAGATCGCTTCAGGATGTGTGTCTTTATAACGCGCAAAATCTTTACTCTCGATGATTCGTCCTACATTCGGTATTTTCTCCATCCCGATATGATACTGGACAGCAGAAGTATACAGCTCTTGCTCATCGACACACCACTCTAAAGCAAATGTTTCAATCTTTTCTTGATAGGCTTGTTTAAAATAGCGTCGCTTTACGACAAAGATATCTTCATCCGGTGAAACGACTTCGTTATCAATCGCATCTAAAATCGTATGATAGACCGCCTTCACGATTTCAGATTTCCCGAGTTTTTGTAGCGCCTTTTCAATCTCCGAACGAATATCTTCACTGTTAGCAGAGTACGTACCTAATAATTGATTAATATAGGTCGAATCGATGTCATAGAGCTTAATTGAATTCTCTGCGTAAAACTCGATTTCGGAATAATCAATTCGTTCTTCATCACTGTCATCTTCGTCTTCAATCAGAGACCCTTTTACCGTTTCATAAATACCAGCAAAATCCGTAAGCACCTGTACTTGATCCACTAAAGCTTTTGATTTCTCCATATCATCATTGTATTCATCGTATGTAGCCAACGCTTCGAATACTCGATTGAATTCTTGATAAGCCTTAACGAACTCTACACGTTCGTCAATCGGAGAATGTTCATCAATAACGTCCGGTGATGGAGCGATATCCTTTAATACTTTGTATCCTTTTTTGAATCGCTTCTTCGATTCATCGTATGTTGGATAAATCAGGCTCGTGTCTTCATTTTCATTCGAATAAAGACGAGTCGCTGCTCGCACGTTCTCTTCCATCGTCGCTGGTCGACGGAACGTCACGACTAATCCTTTTGTCTTGTCCGGATACGTCCGATTCGTCCGTGAGAACGCTTGTATCAAGTTCGCGTAACTAAGGTTTCGGTCGACGAACAACGTCTGAATCGTCGGTGCATCAAATCCTGTTAACAACCGGTCAACGACGATGACAAGATCAATCTGTTTTCCGAATTGCTTAAACTCGGCTTTTTTCCGGGCCAATCGATTATTGATATCGCCGTTGTAACGCTCGATGTCTTCGAGTGACCAAGCTGTTCCGTAGTATTCGTTATACTCGCGAATGACCTGGCGCATTTCCTCTTGGACTTCAGCAGCGTTCTCCATGTTCTCTTGCATCGAGTAGGTGATTGCAATCCGCGGGAAGTCTGGATCGTCAATTGTGCGTCCTTTTCGAAGTGGATGACCTGCAAAGTGTGTCTCCATCCAATCTGGATCCTGCTTCATCCCTCGGATGGCATGGTAATAACGCTTCGCCATCGCAATCGAACTTGTCGTCAAGATGGCCGATTTTTGTGGCCGACCGTTCTTGAAGTCAAACTTTGTGTAGGCATTATCTGGCCGTAACATCTTCTGCAAGACTTTCTCGATATGCGCCTCACGTTCATACAAGTCATTCGGGATATACGCCTCTTTCGTCATCTCATCCATCTCTTCGATCAATGTACCAATTTCTTCGTCGGTCCGGTCAGCATGCTTAGCGTCTGCTCGTAGATTCGAAAAGATGTGGTTGTAGAGAGAGACGGGCTCAATCGTGTCCTCGTGTTCAACTTGGAAGCCGAGAACAGATCCATCCTCGAGCGCGTTCTTGATCGTATACGTATGTAAAACCTCACCGTATTGATCCCGTGTCGTCCGTGCCAATTGTCCTTGTCCCTGCTTCTTATTTTCATTGAAGATGGGTGTTCCGGTGAAGCCAAACCAGGTCGAGTTCGGGAAGAAGCCTTTGATGCCGTCCATTCCTTCCGCGCTCAAAGCACGATGGCATTCATCGACGACAAAGACAATATGCTGCCCGATTAGTTTTTGGAACCGTTGTGTTCCTTTTTCAGCTTCTTGCTTTTGAGCATAACGTAACGCTGCCTCGAGCTTTTGACGCGTCGTGATGATGACGGTATTGGAGTTCGTATCCGACAGTAGTGTCTCACTCAATTTTTTCGAACTCGATGTGCCAATGATCAAGCTATTCGCGGAACCTGTCCCCGTCGAGATGCCTGTATTGAACTCCGAAGCAAACTTTGTGAATTCACTTGTCGTCTGATTATCCAGGTCTTTCCGGTCAATCAGCATAATCGTCCGGTCGACACCTGGTTTCCGGGCCAACAACTTCGTCGAGACGAAACTCGTTAAGGTCTTTCCGGATCCCGTCGCGTGCCAAACAAAGCCAGATTCATGACGCATCGCCGCCGTAAAGAGTGCTTCGATCGCATGAATCTGATACGGATGGAGCACCATCAAGGCTTTATTGTCTTGGTCCTCACTGACGATCGTGTAGTTCGCAATCAAACGATGTGCATCAGGAATGTTCAAAACTTGTTTGACGAACTCATACAGATTATCGACTTTCTGATTGTTCGTCGTCCGCCAGCTGAAGATGAACTTCCGGTGCATATCTTTCGGAAGAGCATTGGCAAAGTAACGTGTCGTTTGTTCATTCGAGATAACGAACAGCTGTAGTGTCGAGAAGATGTTATTTCGGAACAAGCCTTCTTCCGCATATTTCTTGATTTGATGATGCGCTTGGAAGACGCCGTCCTTCGCCGTGACTTTCTTCAACTCGATTTGAACGATCGGTAAGCCGTTAATTAAGAGCGTGACGTCAAAGCGACGATCGCGTCCGTCCTCCGTCGATCGTTGTTTTGCAATTTGATGGACAACTTCGTATGTCGAAATGCCACCACCAATATCCTGATTGGAATAAAGAATGAGTGACATCGATCCAAGTGAAGCATCTTCGCGTTCAATCGTAATGCGAGAGATACCATTTTCTCCTTTTAACCAGCGTGCTGCATCAAATGGAGTCTGCGTCTTCGACAACAACTCGGTCTTAATCTTATCGAACTCTGCGTCTGTAATTGGGTATTCGCCAATCTCCGATAAGTTATTTCGCGTTATCTTGTGGCGTAGATTTTGCCACAGATCCGCTTCTGATTTTAAGTCCGGACGATAGTTCCATTGATTATGTCCTTCGCCGAGAACTTCAATTAATCGTCGCTCAACAGTCAGCTCATCATCGTATGTTAGTTTCACCACGATTCCTCTTTTCTTCTCAGTCGATTATACAAACATCTTTTGAAGGAAACCTTGTTTTGTTTGATTTAAAGATTTTATTTCTTTCTCCTTCAGTTCTATGACTTGATCTATTTGTTTAAAAAACTTACCTATTTCGACCTGTTCTTCAATATTTGTTAATTGAATTATTAATTCTGAAAGTATTTTTTTATTTAAACCACCTCTTGTACCGCCTCCTGATGAAACCATTCTTAACTCTTCATATCTCTTTCCAAGACTTTGATATAAGAATTCTGCATCAAGACTTTTTTTAGGTGTGAGTGCAGCTATTGATTGATTAGTAGTTAAAGGAATCTCATTTATTGCTACAGTTCCTCTAGTCTTGCCTTGTCCCGCTAGAGCTATTAAAACAGAATGACTTTCAACCCAACGAGCACTAGAACTATTCAAACCCTTTTTTGATATCTTATTATTTGTATATCTTATTCTCTTTTTGTTTACTTCTCCTGATGATAGCCATGGAACTTCTTTTGGAAACCACAATTCTGTATTATTTGTTTTTGGAGTTCCTCCAGTCAAAATTGTTACATGATTTTCTAGAGCTTCATCAGTCCAATCCGCTGTAAATTCAGAAAATCGAATTTCTGGTGTAGTTTCTCCGTCTTTTGAAAACATCTTTTGCAAGAAACCTTGTTTTGTTTGTTTGAGAGCATCGAGTTCTTGCTGATGAAGAGAAATAGTATCGTCTAAATCTCTAAAAAATTTACCGATTTTCCTTTGCTCTTCTTTATTTTCCGGAAAATTGAAAAACATTTCTTTTATAGCAGTTCCTGATGTTAAAGCTCTAGTTGTCATAGAACTTTTTTTCTTCATTTCTTCTCTAAAGGAAGCAGTAAAGAAAACGTAACTTTTAAAATTTAAAGTAAGTGGATCTTCCCCTACCGCCCGTCCTCTCAATACAAAACCACTAAACACTGTGTCAATTGCATCATTAATCATTACGGAGGGAAATCCTATTTCATTAATTGTCTCAGATGTTCTTGTGAAAAAAATATCGCCCTGCTTCACATTGTAATTTTGAATTTCTTTTGTTGATAATTGAACTTTACCTCTTAATTGTTCAAAAAAGATTCTTCTGTTATGAAATACATCGGTAAAGTTTACAATTGGTGTACCAGAACCGAAAAATTCTTTTTCTTTGTTTAGTCCGTTTTTAAATATATAAAAATCTCCGATTTTCTTTTGTTCCCACTTCTTTGAAAACGATGAGAATCTAATTTCAGGTTGTATATTATTTTCCACGTTTAAACACCTCTAATGCCCCTTGAATCCATTCTTCGTTTTCCTCGTCATATCTAAGTGACGAAATCATCTCAAACAGACTCGCTTCTAGTTCTTCTTTCTTCTCACGAATCGCTTTTAACTCCTTCCCGATCGTTGCCAAATCAATTTGTTCTTCATCTTCAAATGTATCGACATATCTTGGAATATTCAGATTGAAATCATTCTCTTCGATTTCATCGAAATTTGCGACATAGGCATATTTTTCAACAGTTTCTCGCTTTTTATATGCTTCAAAGATTCGGTCGAGGTGTTCGATTGAAAGTTTATTCTGATTCTTCACTTTGATAAAGTCTTTACTTGCATCAATGAAAAGCACATCACGTGTTTCGCGATTCTTCTTCAATATAACAACTGTCGTTGGTATAGAGGTCCCAAAGAACATGTTTCCTGGCAACCCAATGACTGCATCAATACTACCGTCTTCTAGTAATTTTTTTCGAATGACACCTTCAGCTGCTCCGCGGAATAGAATACCGTGTGGCAAGACAATTGCCATTGTTCCTGTATCTTTTAAATGGTAAAAACCATGCAGCAAAAACGAAAAGTCAGCTTTCGTTTTCGGCGCCAGTTTTCCATAACGATTAAAACGAGAATCATCTAAGAAGGTTGCATCTGCTGACCAGTGCGCTGAATACGGAGGATTCATCAATACGGCATCAAATGTATAAGGTTCATCCGTCGGCCAGTCTTTATTCAATGTATCCCCATTACGTAGACGCATATCTTCACTTTTGACACCATGTAAGATTAAGTTCATTTTCGCTAAGTTAAATGTTGTGGTATTCAACTCTTGTCCGTGATATTTCACAGTCTCTGGATGATTTAAGTAATTCCGTACATTCAACATTAAGGAACCTGAACCCATCGTTGGATCTAGGACACTAAATAGCTTTTTATCTTCATGATCGATCGTTACAATACGTGCCATCATATCCGAGACTTCATGTGGAGTATAAAACTCTCCCGCCTTTTTCCCTGCTTCTGATGCGAATTGACTAATCAAATACTCATATGCATCACCAATCACATCTCTGCTCTGACCCAGTAACTCAATGTGATTCAATTTCTTCAATACTTCAGTAATCGTTATATTTCGTTGTTGGTCATCAGATCCAAGCTTTTTGGACTGCAGATCGACATCGTCAAATAATCCATTGAATTGAATATACTTCGTTGAAAGATTATTGAACGCTTTGGCTAAATCATTCAATTGGAACGTATTCTGTTGTGCTTGATCTGCCAAGACATTAAATAGATAAGCAGGTGCAATTTCATAACCAAGCATATCGACAAGCGTCTCTACTAAATCATCTTTGATTTCCTCATCAGAGAGCAGCTCTACGTATAACAATGTTTGTTTTGCTTGCGTATCATAATCCTCAAAAGACTTATCCGCTAACGTGACCACTCTTTCTAAGACTCTGTCTGATAAGTACTTATAAAAAATCAATCCGAGTAAGTAGTTTTTGTACTCCGAAGCATCCATCTTGCTTCTCAGGCTATCTGCTGCGCTAAATAGCTGTTGGTTCAATACTGACATGTTTAATTCTCTCCATTCCATGAGCTACCAATAGTAGCTCTATTAAAAAAAGTGTTCTTCTACTATCATTATAGATTAATAAGTTACTATTTTCTTCTAATTGCAGTTCTTATTTGATTTATGAACCGATTAGTTATATTTCCATTCATCTTATGTCAGTGTCAATTTACGATTCGCCCTGTATAAAACACCTCATCTTCATCTATATCGTAATCTGCTAGAGAAATGATTGTTCCACCTGCATCCAGTACGCGAGTAATAGACTCCATCAAACATTTACTATCTAAACCAATCGCAACGTCTTTATTTCTCGCATCCACATACTTCAATAAATAAGAGTCTGGTGTCGCTAATTTTGAATCGGGTCGCGGTTCTACATCCACTTCAATCAATTCGATATGAACTTCTTTCGAATCCTTAAGATTTAACTGCTGTAGTGTAGATGGCGTATTAAACGATTCACCATGCGTCAACATACTCTCTAACATTAATTCGAGAGCATCTTTTGCCATGAATAGTGCATGTTCATACGTCTCTCCATATGTGAATACATTATCTAAATCTGGAAAAGAAACATAATACCCATCAGCATATCTTTCATCATCTTCTATTTTCGTCAGTACCGCATAATACTTATATATTGCCATTCATGTTCTCTCCCTTGATTCTTCTTATATTCAGCTCACAGCGTGTCTAATCCATTAATTCGAAAAATACATGTGCAGTCGGAAATGAACTATGTCATTTATGACGTTAAATAGCTCCTTCCCTGACGTCTGCCATTCGATTGATAATACATCACCATCAAATGCAAATGGCTTCCCCATCTTTGAAAATGGCATTTTCTTTAACAGTCTTTCTACTTTAGTTGCATCAAACGGTCCTTTTAACTCCGCCGTTTGCGCATCCTTCAACTCCCGATACTTCTCCGCATGCAAATACTCATAAAAGAATGGTGCGACTTCAGCTGCCGTAATCGGCTCCATCCAGCGTTCTTCTCCCCGCTCGAGCATCGCCAGCAAGACGACCATCTTGTAACTTCGATTCATCTGTGTCTTCTCGACCTGTTCAATCAGTTCCCGATTTGCGTCGTACACCACGACTTCTTCTTGAGACAATTCCTGTTGTTCCTTCAAGAAACCAACGTAAGAGCCCCATTCCTGTTTATAGCCTTGCGGAATTGCTGCATACTCCCCAATCTCAACATACGATGGCCGACGACCGAGCTCATATTTGAGTTGTTCGTATTGTTCGATCAGCCGCAACTTCCGCTGACTTGGTTGCCGCAGTCGATGAATCAATTCTAGTGCTCGCGTATCGAACTCAATCACACAGCCTGGCGGTGGCGTAATCGGTTCCGTCTCCCCACGTTTGAATGATTCTTTCATTGTCCCAAGCAGTTTCAGTTTCGTCTCGACGTTATGATAGTTCCCAATCAAGTCGATGATGACGCAATGCGATTTGTCTTGTGCCAAACGTAAGCCGCGTCCGATTTGCTGCGTGTAGATGGCTACTGATTCCGTCGGACGACAGAACAAGAGTGTATCGACTTTCGGAATATCAACACCTTCGTTGAATAAATCGACGGTAAAGAGGACGTCAATCTCTCCTTGCTCGAACGCTCGCATGTACTGCGTACGATTGGTCGTCTGTCCTGTCAGTGCAAACGCCGTCGTTCCTTTATCCCGGAAGACTTGCGCCAGATATTCCGCCTGCTTGATCGACGAACAAAAGCCGATTGTCTTCGTTTGCCGACATTTCTCCCATGAATGATAGATATTATCCGCGACCTCTCGATCAAGTTGTCGATGCTCGAGCTGCGACGCATCATAGGTCCGACCGATTCGTCGAATCTGGGAATAGTCGATCGTGTCATGAATACCGTAATAATGAAACGGCGTCAAAAACCCTTCAGCAATCGCTGCCGTGAAGTGCATCTGGAAAGCCACGTTATGGTGACAGATCGCATAGACATCGGCACCGTCCATTCGGTCTGGTGTCGCCGTCAGACCGAGCAGGAAACGGGGCGTGAAATGATCGATGATCTTCCGATAACTCGTCGCTGCCGCGTGATGGAACTCGTCAACAATGATGAGATCAAACTGGTCGGGTGTAAAGCGCTCCAAGTGACGCTTTTGTGCCAGCGTCTGGACGGACGCGAAGACGATTTCCGTCGTCTCTGTGACGGTCCGGTCACTGCCGATATAAAAGCCGGTCTGCCACGCCGGATTGACTTTTTGAAACGAACGCTCGGCCTGTATTAACAGTTCTTTTTGATGTGCCAGGAACAGGACCCGGGTAAAGTCTCCCGCAAAAAATGCACTAAGGTAAGTCTTTCCTAAGCCTGTCGCGAGCACCGTCAACGCACGTGTCCGTCCTTCCTCCATCGTTTCCCGTAACGCGTGCAGCGCTTCTTCCTGCACCCGGTGTGGCAGGATTTCCGGAGCAACGACGACGGTCCCTTCGTCATATTCGACTTCCGGTTCCGCCACATATTGCCGTGAAGCGTACGCTTGACGATAGGCTTCTAAGACGACCGGATTCAGTTCTTCTGCCGACTCACTGAGGTAAAGATCCATGAAGGCATCAATTGCGTCATCAAGGATCTGTGGAGCGACAGCTTGTGGTAGATGGACGTTCCATTCGATACCGGACCGAAGCGCACTGTTCGAGATGTTCGACGAGCCGACGATCGATAAGCCGGTCTCCGCGTTTCGAAACAGATACGCCTTTGGATGAAAGGAGCGTCCGCCTGACCGATAAAAGCGGACCGATAACCCGTCAAGCGCAATCAACTGCGCCAGTGCTTCTGGATCGGTGATATGTAGATAGTCGCCAATCAACAGCCGAATCTCGGCGCCCCGTTGCAAAGCGCGCCGAAACGCCGGGACGAGCAAGGCGACGCCTGACTTCTGGGCAAACGCTGCGACGATATAGACTTCCTCCGCCTGATCGATGGCATCGACGAGTGAGTCATATAAATGGTGTGTCGTCAGCTTCGCTTCCGGAATCAATCTTCTACCTCGACAAGATAAAGCCGTTCTTCAAAGCCGCCTCGCTTTTGCTGTTTCGCCTGTCGGACGGCTTCCAGTTCTTCGACTGTCGTTCCATGCGTCTTCGCTAGTGCCTGAATCAGTTCCAGCAGGTCAGCCAGCTCCTCGACTGCATCCGCGTCCGTCACCGCAGCTTCATATTCCGCGACTTCCTCATGGAGCTTTCGTTTTGCTTCCACTAAAAACTCTTTCGGCTCAAGCGTACGGAACGTCGCCTGTTTTCCGGTTTTCGCAATGATGGTTGGAATTTCGTCTCGGACTAACTTATGATAAAGAGGCATTTTGCTTCACTCCTTGTATGTAATAGTAACGTTGTCAAAATTATCCTACAGTTGATCGTAAATCGCACGCCATATCCCTATTCACTATCCAAAATCATAGGAGGTTTTATCATGAACGCATTCAAAAAAATCAACACAGACCAGGCACCCGCTGCCATCGGTCCCTATTCCCAAGGTTTCATTGCCAACGGTACGTTCTATGCCTCCGGTCAGATTCCGATTGACCCGGCAACCGGTGAACTGGTCGCCGGTGGCATTGCTGAACAGACGGAACAGGTCATGAAAAACGTCGATGCGATCTTAAAAGAAGCGGGTCTGACACCGGACCGTGTCGTCAAGACAACCTGTTACTTAACGAGCATGGATCATTTTGCTGCCTTTAATGATGTCTACTCGGATTACTTTGCTCCACACAACCATTTCCCGGCCCGTTCATGTATCGCTGTCAAAGAGTTGCCTAAAGGTGCTTTGGTCGAAGTCGAGATTTTAGGATTAGTCTAATGCCTTGCAACACGTCACTGTTGGTGGCGTGTTTTTTATTCTGTCATTCGTTTTTTCATCCGTCGTTTCGCTTCCCGCGACATCGCGACGACCACCGCAATTAACTGCGGAATGAGCATCAACAGACTGACAAACAGAATCAGTTGTTCTGCTGTCAGCGGTTTAAAATACCCGTCCCAGCCGAAGTCGTTCCTCTGTCCCGCAAAATAAACCGAGACGAAATAAGACACGAGATTGCCGAAAACTACAAACAACAGATGACTAAAACGTTGTCCGACAAAGGCGAGTGCCGTAAACATGACCAGTAACAGCAAATAACCAAGTAACGTTCCCGTTTTGAAATCTTCCAATAATGCAAAATAAACGAACGGAACCGTGTACCCGATTAGGACGATCAGTCCGACCAGCCCTTTTTTCATCTCGTTTCCTCCCCGCTTTCTGTACATTCTCCATAGAGCCAGTCCCGCAGCACATCCCACTCTTCCGGAAAGGCATTACTGCCGCGAGATGCCCCGTCTCCACTTGGACCGCTCCAACTGATTTCCCAGTCCGTCCCGTCGAGAATCAGCCACTCCGTCTCATAAATCGGTTTCCAGTCGGCTACCTTTGCTTGCGTCAACCGTTGTTCAAGCACCGTTTGTTGCTTTAACGAGAGCCGCTGGATTTTAGGTTCTACCCGTCCGTCCTCTTCGTATCGCAATTCCCCGGTCGCCCTAGTCCAGAAAAACGTTTGCCCTTGCCCCATCCCGGACTCCCGGTAGCGAAATCGATTTATCTGCTTTTGGTTCATATCCAGCTCTCCTCGCTGTACTTTCCCTGGTATTCCCATTGTAATTCATTTTCCGTTTTCTACCTATCACAAAAAATAAACAGGTACCCTTTGTCGTACATTTCTAATACGATAAAAGAATACTTTTTTTGAAGGAGGTCTTTCCCATGACCAATCAACATCTCTTCTTATTCGGCGGTGGTCCACCGTTTACGGAAGGACTCGCCCGTCGTTTCGCGAGCGTTTGCGCATCGGCCGGTCCCATCGCTTTACTGTACGTCCCGCGCGAAGGTACGTCATGGATGTCCTACGCCCCCGTCTTGACCGGTCCGCTCGAAGCGCACGGGAAGACGGACTTTTTCCACTTCCCGCTCTCCGGGCATCCGACCTTGTCTCAGCTTGCGACGCTGAAACAAAGCGCCGGGATCATCATCGCCGGTGGTGAAACGGAGCGGTATCAACAGTTCATCGTTCACACACCAATCGGCGCCGTCATCCAAGAACGGTATCAGTCTGGTGTCCCGGTCGCTGGTTTTTCTGCCGGGGCATTACTCGCACCGGACGAGTGCCGGATACCGGCGATTGACCAGCGGGACGGTCGGGACTTAGTCCTTGAAGGACTCGGCCTCTTACCGGATGCCGTCCTCTCCGTCCATTATGACGCTTGGGATGAAGCTGCGAATTTACACCAGGCATTCACTATGACTGAAAGCCAGTCCGGCTATGGTTTACCGGAACGGACAGGAATCTACCTCAAAAACAATCAACTCGTCCAACAGGAAGGCCCCCTGCCTGTCGTGCTCAAGCGAACGGAGGAACACACATGCCAACCATCGTCACCGCCGTCAAAGGCATCATCCGGTACGACAACCAAATGTTAATCGTCCAGCGCGCCGCTGCCGACTCAGGTGGCGGGACCTGGGAATGCCCGGGCGGCAAAGTTGATTTCGGAGAACACCCGGAAGCGAGTCTGCTGCGCGAAATCCGGGAAGAGACCGGTTTGACGGTCACAGTCGACCGGATCGCGTATGCCTCAAGCTTCCTGACCCACCCGGACCGCCAAGTCATCTTAGTCGTCTATTTCTGTACGGCGGAAACCGATGCTGTCAGCTTATCGGACGAACACGACGCCTATCTTTGGGCTGACGAAGCATGCGTCCGGAAACAGATTGCACCGAACATCCTGAGTGAGTTTGAGCGCCACCAGATTTTCCCGCAACTCGTCTCAATCTGAGAACACGTCACCGTGCTGTGGCGTGTTTTTTTGTTGTCTTGCCCACCAGGACAGATTGTCTTTTGCCTGAAATGCAACTCCCTTGATTGCATCACGTCACGAGGTTGACGTCGTCATTCCTTAAGTAAATTTACATATTTGTTTAATCGCACCCAAATATATATTAAGATTGTTATATATTGAAAATCAGCTTAGCGCCAGCTTCAGGGATGTTGAGAAAACAGACGGGTGTGCTTAAGTGAAAGGAGTGCGGCATGAAAAAACGAATGTACCTTGCATTACCGCTAGCGGCCCTGTTACTGACGGGATGTGCGAGCGACGAGGAGACGGTTTCTTCGACGGACACGAAGACGGAGGAACGTGCTCCAAAAGAAGAGACGCCGCAGACGAGCGACGTCAAAGAACCGACAGCGGACATCGTTAAAGAAGACGCGAAACAGGAGACGCCTCCTGCAGAGCCGGTCGCGAAAGAGACGACCGAAAAAAAATCAGACACGACAACGGATCAAAAAGAAACAGAAGACAAGCCCTCGGTCACGGCGTCCAGCAATGATCCGTTCGCCGGATACAAACAGATTCAAGTCGATGGCGGCGACCAGTCCGGAGACCGTCAGGCGAACGTCGTCGTCGATATCGGGTTCGGGGACCGTGAATACTGGGCATTTACGAACAAGCATGGACAACTCGTCAAAGTCATCGCCAAAAAAATCACCTTACAAAATGATAAAACGGAAGACGTGACGTCAGCCGGTCGCTACTATCATGACGAAGCGAAGGTTCCGGGTGTCGAACACCGTGATCTCGATGAAGGACATGTCATCGCCGATTCGCTTGGCGGTGTCTCGAACGCCTACAATATCACGCCGCAGGACAGTACGCTCAATCGCCACGGCGATCAAGCGTACATGGAAGATACTATCCGTAAAGCCGGTGGTGCGACGAATTTCGAAGCGATCATCCGCTATGAAACGACGAAAACGCAAATTCCTTCGAGTTATCAGTACACGTACACAATCAAAGGCAACGTCATCGTCGACAAGTTCGATAACGTCAACCCGGATGGCGTCAACGCGTCGCTCGGTCTGACCGAGAGTCCGGAAAGTAAACCGAAGGCTGAACCAAAGGCAGCGCCAAAGGCAACACCAAAAGCTGAACCGAAGGCGAAAACGCCTGCCGCTTCGACACCAAGCACGACGCCGGAAACAGGCGGTGACGTCTCAAGCGTCGACACGAACGGAAACGGACAAGTCACAATCCAGGAAGCGAAGGATGCCGGTTTCAGCATGCCGATCCGGAGTGACCACTGGCTCTATCCGTACATGCGGGACAACGATAACGACGGCATGGTCGGTGAATGACAGCACGAAAAAAGGCAGGCTCCGTGGAGCCGCCTTTTTTTTAATTATGTGTCACATCATAACCGACGACTTTGTTGCGCCCCGTCTGTTTTGCCTGATACAGCGCCTGATCGGCTTTTTGGACGACTTCGAACGCCGTCTTGGCTTGATCAGACGATGCGACACCCATCGAAAGCGTGACATGGAAAGCCGGATACGGTTTGAAGATGAAGTGTTGATCGGCGCACGCCGTCCGAATCCGTTCCCCGAGTTGCTCCGCTTCACGGTGCGAGATATCCGGCAGGACGACGACGAATTCCTCGCCGCCATAACGTGTGACGAGTCCCGTTTCCGGACAAAACGTCGTCAACAGATGACTGAGTTGCCGTAAGACGACATCCCCGCCATCATGTCCATATTCGTCATTGACCGACTTGAAAAAGTCGATATCGACGATCAGGACCGAGAAGGCATACCCGTGTTTGTCATAGTCGGCTAACGTCTCATCCAGTTTCCGCCGATTGGCGAGATTCGTCAGACTGTCCGTCAAGGCAAGCTCCTGCTGGGCTTGGACGAACTGGAAATGTTTCCGTAACTCCTGCAGGAAACGAAACGTCACGTACCCTCCGAGGAGATTGAAGATGATGTAGACGAATGACATCTCGAAAAACCGAATGAACGTATCCGTCAACAAATACAGGGCCGGTAAGCTGTAGCCGATCCCGATGCTCAGTAGGACAAGGTAGTCTTTGAACGTCTGGGCAGCAAAGCGACGGTAAATACTTGCCGTGACGAGTAAAGCAAGACAAATCAGCGTCGCGAGAATCAAACCTTGGTAGACACCGGGTGGCGTGACGAGAAAGCGGGCCCCGATGACGGCGACCGTCGTCAATGCGCCGCTGATCCAGCCGCCGTAATAATACGCCGTGACGAGCGCGACGAGTCGTAAGTCAATTTTTGCCCCGTCGTAGGAGATACTGTTTAAGACGAGCAGTGCCCCGATTATACTCGCGATCAATCCGACGGCAAGCCGGATCCGGATTGAGGAGTGCGGTGAAATGCGTTTGATGTTGCGCATCGGTAAGAAGGCGAACAGCAGGGACGTAATCAAAAGGGAAAAGTTTAATAGAAACTGGTTGAACTGACTCAACACGACGATCGACATCCCTTCAAAAAATAGCTTTTTCTGTCTATATCTTCTTTATCGTCTTACCGGAACCCTTTTTCTAGCCGTTTCGCAGGTTTTCCATTTTCTTAAAAGGGAATCATTATGACAGACGCATCTGTTAATTCGTAAAAGGGGGAACTACCTGTGGACATGAACGAAGAAAAACGAAAAAGTAAAATGCCTTTCTTCATCGGGCTCGTCATCGTCATCTTTTTAATCGTCGCCGCTGCGTTAATCATCTACGTCACGTCTGAACCGAAAGAGGAAACGCAACAGCTCCTCCAACTGACGGTGAGCCAAATCACGCCGTACTTACCACTTGCCGGCTAACGACACCTTACTTTTTTTCAACCAAAAGGGCAGACCGATTTTCTTCGGACTGCCCTTTCCTTTTGCCTACATGACATACCGCGCCTCTTTCTTATCGATGATATTGCGGACCCGGTTTTCAGTCACCCCGTACACGAGCGCAAGCTTTCGAATCGATGCTTCGCCCGCCCGGTAGCGCCGCCGGATTTCCCGAATCTGCCACGCCGACAATTCGACATGGTCCGTCAACAGCAAATCGAATTCAGCGAGCAAGGAAGCATAGGCTTGACTCGGTGAAGGCTTGACGGACAGATTATCAATCTGGTCGTTCAACCGGTCAGCGTCTGCCCGCACGAGACGCTCCTGACAGGCGGTCGGGTCAAGAAACGCCCGTGCGACAAGTTCACCGACGTAAAACCGTTCACCGCGTCCATGCTGATACAACGTCACTTTCCGGTAACCCTCCTGATTGATGCGCGGGCGCAGGACGACACCCGTGCGCCGCTGTTTGACGCCACGGCTCGTCTCGACAATCCGGTCGAGCGAACGAACATTTCCCGACGTCGACACTTGATAACTCCCTTCATATCCTTGTACCATCTTCCAATGTTCCATATGAGCAATGACCTCCATTCGGTCCTAAAACGCCAACAGTTCTTACTCCCATTATACTACAAAGCGAACAAACGTTCTAATTACAACGTGCTGAACGGGTGTGGTAATCTAACAAAAAAAGGAAACGGGGTCTTTCGATGAAATTTGTTTTGCTGCTCGGTCCTCAGGCCGTCGGAAAGATGACGATCGGTCAGGAACTGGAACGGTTGACCGGGATGAAGTTATTCCATAACCATCAGACGATTGATTTGTTGTTGCCCTATTTTGATTTTTCAAAGCCCGCCCATCACAGACTGAAAGACTTAATCCGCCGGGAGATGTTCAAAGAGATGGCGGTCAGCGATCTCGAAGGTGTCCTCTTCACGTTCCTCTGCCTGTTCGGGGTCGAAGGCGGAGGGATTGAGTTCATTGAGGAAACGGTCGCATTGTTTGAAGAGGCCGGTGCCGACGTCTATATCGTCGAACTCGAAGCCTCTGTCGCAACACGTCTCACGCGGAACAAGACGGAAAACCGGCTTGCCCATAAGTTTACGAAACGGGATCTCGCCGCTTCCGAAAACGACTTGCTCGAGACGGCAGACGGCTACCGGACGTCCTCCCTGCCAGGAGAACTTCCGTATCCGAACTACCTTCGCCTGGATACGGAAGGACGCTCTGCCGCAGAGAGTGCCGAAGCAATCTGCGCCCGCTTCAGCTGGTCTTATAACCCCGTCGGTCAAAAATAGAGAGGAGAATGCCGTTTGACGTCACAACCGAAGGAATACCGTTCACTGATCCTGACCTTCATCCTCTTGATCGCCAGCATCCTACTGTTCTTCGGGCTGAACGGACGGACGTTCCCGAATATGAGCCTTTGGGTCCCGATCAGTCTGTATTCGCTCGTCGGCGTCGGCTATGTGATCTCACTCCTGATCGCGCTCCGGTTGAAAAACACCGTCATCAAGACCTTCAGCCTGCTTGCCACTCTGATGCTGTTGCTCCCGCTCGTGATTTGGGTTTATCTCCTGCTGCTTGCGAACGGCATCTCGGAACCTTAAAAAAGAGGACAAGCCGTTCGCAGTCTGCGACGCGGATTGTCCTCTTTTTCATTTAGTGCGTCAAGGCTAACAAAAATCCATCATCCGTTCTCTCAAATCCACTCTTCTCCCAGACAGCGCCTTCCCCGTCGTTGCCCGTCACGGACGGTAACAATAATGCCCGTGCCAAATACGCCGTGATGACTCTCAAGGCTTCTTCAACGTAGCCGGCGGCGTCAGACGGATCGATTGCGTCATAGCTGAGTTGCTGACCGGCTAACTGCATCGTCGCAACCTGTTGGTGCTCGTCCCGCAGCTCCAATGTCCAAACACAGCCGTCTGTCGTATCCATCGCTTCGATGTGTAAGCGGGACGTCGTAAAGTCCGGATGGCGTCCGTTCATCTTCATTCCTCCCCTGTCACGTCAAACGTTGCCGTTGCGTAAGCTTGCCCATTAATCAAGATGGTCACACGATGCGTCCCCGGATAGTGGACGCGTGTCGTCAAGTTCCGAAACGATTGCCGTTTTGTAAACGTCTCCCGTCCAGCCACCTGTCGTTCACTAATCCGAAAGACCTTTTGACTCATTCCCCGCTGTTTGACATAGTCAATCGCATATTCAATCCGCAGGACTTGCGGTTCCGTCGTCGTGAGGCTAAATGTAAACGACAGCTCGCCTCCGATCGGCAGCGACGGTGTCATCGTCAAATCATCGACTGTGACCGTGCCGCGTGTCACGAGACCAAATGCCTTTAGGACGTCCGGGTGTCCTTGTTTGAGCAACGTCCGTGAAGCGTGACGCAACACCCAGTCCACACGGGGATCGGTCCCGAGCTGATCGAGTCGTTCAATCACAAGTTCCGGGTGCGTCTTCGTGATGTCGTTCAAGTGATTGGCGACACTCTTGCGGACGTAAAGTGAGTCGTCGGTCAGCAACCGGTCGAGCAGCGGCAGAACGGGACGCGGATCGGCAATCAACGCCGGGATGGCCTGTCCCCACGGCAGCCGTGGTCGTGTCCCTTCCGATGCCAGGCGCCGGACATGTTCATCGTCCGACGTACTCCAGAGCAGTGCCTGTTGTAAGTACCGGTCTTGGTCGCTCAGTAAAAACCGCCGGACAGCGAACTCCGCCGTCGAATACGGCGTCAGCCGTTCGAGTGCCAGCAACGACCGGTCCCAGTCGTCGCCGTAGAGCTCGATATAGTCGGGAAACACGATCCCGGCGAGTCCCGTGAACTCCGGGGCAATCCGTTCGAGTTCTGTCGCTGCCACATCAAATTCACGTGGCACATACGATCCAAGCGACGTCGAAATCCGGCGGACCCGTTGTTTGAAGGCGAGTTCCTCCCAGTCGGCTTGTTTGATGTCCTGCTGCAACCGCGGCGCATCCAGCGCCCGACTCAGGCGGCCGAGCCAGTCGTCCGAAAAGACATCTTTAATCAGTGCCATGTAAAATCAAGTCCTTTCGTCGTTCGGTTTCGAGCAATGTCGCTTTCCGGGCGAGCCCGCCGGCATACCCGCCTAGGTCCCCGTTTGCCCGGATGACACGGTGACACGGAATGACGAGTGCCAGCTGATTGGCACCATTTGCCCGGGCGACGGCCCGGACGGCAAGCGGATTACCGATCCGGATGGCGAGTTCTTGATAGGAAATCGTCTCTCCGGACGGAATTTGCTCCAACTCGGCCCAGACGCGGCGTTGGAACGGCGTTCCGTAGAGGGCACGTGGTGTCTTGAACTGAAGCAGTGTCCCGGCGAAATAGTCGGTCAGCTCCTGTCCGATTTGCTCAAAGATGATTGATTCCCCCGGGACGATGACGGCACGTGCCGCGAGACGGAGCCGTTCGATTTCCCGTTCCAGTCCCCGGCGATCGACGAATTCAAGCAAATGAAGGGCTGCGTCGTCTGCAATCGCGAGCATCGGACCGAGTGGCGTATCGAGCCATTTCGCCTGCAAGTAAGTCCCGTCCCAGCGTTTCGGTGTCGCACCCATGATTTTTGCGAAAGCATCCCGAAAGCCGCTGCTCGATTCGTAGCCACCCGCGAGCTGGGCCTCGATGACCGGTTTCCCGGTCCGGATTTCTTTCATCGCCAGTCCCATCCGACGTGAGCGGGCATACTCGACGAACGTCATTCCGAAGCGTTTTTTGAATTGGCGGCGCGCCGTTGACGCATCGAGTCCAAGTTCCCGGAAATCGGCCTCCTTAAAACGTTTTTCCGGTGTCGCTTCGACAGCGGCAATAAGACGGCTGATGATGTCACTCGCACCGGGGTGCGACAAGGGTTTACAGCGGAGACACGGGCGATACGAAGCGAGTAAGGCTTCTTTCGCCGTCCCGTAAAATTCACAGTTCTCGCGTTTCGGTTTCCGGGCCGGACAGGACGGCCGGCAAAAGATGCCTGTCGTCTTGACGCCGACGAAGAACCGCCCTTCATAGGTCGCATCCCGGCGGACGAGTGCCGCATAATACTCTTCTGTTTGATGGTCCTCCATGCAATCGCCTCCTTCTTTCCTTCAGTATACCGAGTTCTTTCGTCGCGATGTCGCCGAAAATCAGGCATCGATGTTTTTGTTTTTGCATCATGTCTGATCCGGACGCGTGTCCACTTCAAAAAAATCCGCCTCTTCAGCCGCAGGTGGCTGAGAAACGGATCGTGCTTTCACTTAACGCTTTGGTTTACGTCGCAGGAGGAGGAACGTCACGAAGGCACTGAGCAATAGACTACTGACAATCCACGGTAAGATACGCGGGACGATACCTGGCTCGACTGCACGATCTTCGACCGGGATGACTTCGCTCGATGTCAATGGATCCTGCAACAGATGTTCAACTGCCACTGCATGCAGTTCTGGTGTCATGAGAGCGATGAAGACGACGAAGACGAGTACTACTACCACGCCGATGGTTCGTTTCATTGTTCCTCCTCCTTTCCTGACTTCTATTCTAGTGACCGTCCTCTAACAGAGATTCGTTTTCCGAAGAATGCGGGAGTAGGAATCGAATCTTGAATCCTTCAAAATCATTGAGGCTGCAATCTAATGCGACTGACTTAAACGTCAGTCTTTACAGAGGCAAAGGTGGCCGATGTTACATCCGCCACCCTCCTCTCGTCTAAAAGAACGCACGCGCTTCAGGCGACTTTTTTGAGTCATCTCCGTCAGACGGCTTATTGTTGTTCACGACGACCGCGGAGTGCAAAAAATCCTAGAAGTGAAGCGGCTGCAATTCCGAACAGTGACCATAAGATACCGGCTGACGATTGAGTTTCAGCGGTTCCACCAAGACCTGTGTTCGGCATGCTTGCTGGCGTCCCTTGGAATTTATCCGGGAATTGATCGACGATTGCTGTCGCTGTTCCTTCACCGACTCCGTACATATGACCGTAAGCTTCACGAATTGCCGGGTACGTTTTATCGTAGTCTTTTTCATTGTAGCTATTGAAGGCGAGTAACAATTGATCAACGTGCATCTTCAAGCCTTCTTCCAGGTCTTTTGACTTCAGGCGACCTTCCGTCGCTGCATCAAGGAAAGCCGCTTGTTCGACGCGATATTCGTCGAGCTCTTTGACGGCCATGTCGCGTGCGTCTTCATCTTCCGCCCCCGTTGCTTTGACATAGTCGACGAAGTAGCCGATGTGGCTCGACCAGATTTTTTTGAATTCTTTCGCTGCATCACTACCGTAGACCGAACCGATTGATGCTGTCAGGTCGTCCGTGTTTTCACTGAGTGCACCGGCTGCGGCATCAAAGTCTTTTGCTCCTTCAATCCCTTTTTGCATCGCAAGTATTGCGAGTGCCGCGTGTTCCGAGAAGTTGTGGTTCAGACCGGCACGTAAATCGGCTGCGGGTGTATCGACTTTCGTATTTTCAAATTTATCCGGGTATTGATCGACGATTGCTCCCGATAATCCTTCCCCGACCATGTACATATGCTCGATTGCTTTTCGCAAATTGCTGTACGTGGCGTCATAATCACCTGCAACGTAACTGTCGAACGACGTCAAGAGTTGGGTGACGTGGACTTTTAAGCCACCTTCGAGATCAGCTGCTTTCAATCGCCCTTCCGTTGCTTTATCCAAAAAGGCTGCCTGTTCGACGCGGTACGAATCGAGGTCATCGAGCGCTTTTTGTTTTGCTTCCTCATCTTCTGCCCCTGTTGCTTTCACGTAATCGACGAAGTAACCGATGTGACTTTTCCAAATTTCTTTAAAGGCTTCTCCGCCTTCATCCCCGTAAACTGATCCGACGGCTGCTGAGAGATCATCGGCATTTTGATTCAGTGCACCTGCTGCTTGATCAAAATCATCCGCCCCATCAATCCCTTTTTGCATTGCAACGACTGCGAGGTAGGCATGTTCCGATAAAAGCTGATCGAGTGTCGCCCGGAGGTCGGACGCTGGTGAGGAGACATCGAGAGACATGTTTCCGGAGCTGGCCATCTTGCTGTGATCTTCATGACCATGGGCACTGACGCCGGCTGCCGGAATCAACAATGCGGCACTGAGTGGAACTGCGAGAAACGACTTTTTCATTTTCATCTTGTAAACACCCCTTTATTTTTTTGGACTACACATAGATAACGTAAGAAGTTCACAAATAGTTTTGATTTTTAATATTTTTCCCAAAAAAATAAAGACTTCGGCAGCGAAGTCCTTATTTCCCATTAATGATGTCCATGATGATCCGTCTGTTCCCCTGCCGGTACGGCCTGTTTCAATAAGCTCTGTGCCGTCTCGAGCTCTTTTTCTGACACATCCCCCACTTGAACGAGTGCTTTTGGTGTGTAGACATGCGAACCGACATGGACCATACCATTGACGAGATAGACACCGGCTTTTTTAAAGGGAATACTGCTGACATAATGTCCCTGTTTCTGTTCTGCCATATACGTTTCTGTCTCGTCACTTCCTACTGGCGTAACTTGAACATGCACCTGATCGATGGCTTGTGGGTTCTCAATTTCAAGCGCGACCGTCGTGTTCGTGTCTGCTGCGATTTTCTCCGGTGCGTAAAGTCCGACTTTCATCGCAGGCGCAGCCGCTTTTGTCTCGAACTGACAGCCGGCCAGTAACACCATACTACTGGCGAATAAACCTGTTAATACGATCCGCTTCATGCTGCCGCCTCCTTATTTCCTTTACGTCGACGCGTGAAAATCAAGAAATCGAGTACGAGGATCGTCATGACCGACAGTGCCGCGAGTGGCATCGTCAAACTGATCACTACAATCAAACCGACAACGATTTTTTGCACGCGTTGATCACTCGCCCGTTTTGGTGCCACTAGTTTTCCTGCACCATTTCGGCGTTTCCACCATAGAACAAATGAACTGACGACGATGAAGATTAATCCTAGACACAGTGCTAATCCGACAAGTTGATTCAAGAAACCAAACAACCGTCCTTCATGAAACCCAATCCCAAGCGTAATGCCCTTCGCGAGGAGTCCGTAGTCTGCATAAGAGACATTGGATAAGACCGTTCCCGAATATTGATCGAGATTAATCGTCGCTTCTTTGGTCGGCGCACTTTGAAGAGAGGACAACGTATAGACCCCTGTCTCCCCTTGTGGAAGTGTAATTTGATATGGGCGTCCCATCCCTAACTGTTTCGCTTCAGCCGCGACTTCCGTCACAGACAGTGTCAACGGTCGGGCTGGTCCCGAACTCGGAACGACGTCGTTTTGTGTCGCCCAAGGAATATCCGTCGCAATGTCCTTCGTGACGATTTTTGACACCATACTTTCATCCGGTCCGTACGCAAACTGTGGATAGTTCGAATTGGCTTTCGTCGCAATCGTATTGATCCACTGACCTGCGACACCCGACCATGCGAGTCCGGAACCGATGATCACGAGTAATCCAATCGTCGACCAGACGGCAACTGAACCATGAAGCCCCTTCCAAAAATTACGTGATCCGTTTTTCTGTCTGAAGGACGGGAAAAATACACGCTTGAAGCTCCCGGTTTTCCCTCGTGGCCAAAAGAGATACGTTCCTGTGACCAATAAAATGATTGCCCAGCTCGCTGCAAGTTCGACGAGAAGATTTCCGGCTTTCCCAGCAAACAATTCCCCATGAATTGTTTTAATAAAGCCGAGTGGTCCTGCCCCGAGTCGTCTCCCCGTCACTTCACCCGTGTATGGATCAACATAGACATATCCCGATTCCTCTTTGAACGTCACGCCAATCCGTGTCGTCCGGTCTTGTTGCTCAAACTGACCAAGCGAAGAAATACCCGCCTTTGGATATTTGTCCGCGACAGCTTTCATCTGATCTTCGAGCGGCAGACGTTGCCCTGTCTCTTCCGTGAAGATCATGTCACGGTACAACATATCCTCCAGTTGCGGTTTAAATAAGTAAATCGATCCTGTGACGGCAAGTATGATAAAAATCGGTGCAAAAATAATGCCTGCATAAAAATGCCACCGCCACATCGATTGGTACCAGCTCTGCTGCACGCGCGAAGCTTGATTCCGTTGTTTCATGATCATATCCCCCGTTCTTTCCTATATATGTCCCACATGTGAACACGTCTTTAATTATAAGCGGTTACATCAAGCTAACTTTTAACACACTATGGCGAATTCTTGCCAATCCGGTGTTGTTTCTGCGTAGTCCCTATGAAGAAAATGCACACATACTGGAGTCTTTTTTCATAGATTCCACAAATGACTTAAATAAGATTTCACTTTTTTTGCTTTTTTTAAATCCAAACGAAATCCGGGTGCGTATGCTGTTCAGAACGATGAGGAAACGAATTACCAGATTGGTTAAAATAAAACCCAAATTTGAAAGGATGATTACAAATGAAACACACTAAAAAATTCGCAGCATCAGCAATGGCAGCAGCACTCGTATTACCAGGAACGGCGGCGTTCGCATCAGGCGGTTCAGACGACATGATGCATGAGGACAAAGCAAAAAACGTCACGG
>NZ_JACSMQ010000006.1:0-223707 GCF_018618705.1 Exiguobacterium sp. H66 | reverse complement strand
CAAACTCTCCATAAAGTGTTTGACTTGCTCGTTTTTGTGACTAAAAGTCACGTTGACGAAGCTTGCGCTTCATTCATTGTTTGTATCCGAAGATACGTTTTTTGCCTCATCGTTCAGTTTTCAAAGTTCGTCGTGTCGTGTTAGCGACTTTAATAAGATATCATGGAATAACTTAACCGTCAATCCTTTTTCTTATTTTTTTAATTTGTTTTCGTCGTTCAGAGCGTGTCGCCCTGTCGACATGTATTAATATACTATCTCAAAATAGTAACGTCAACAGATTTTAATAAAAAACTTTTAATTATTTTTTTCTTCTATATATAGTATTTTCGATTCGCGATAAAAAACATATGAACCAATCGTTTAAACGACTGGTTCATATGTTACGAGTTCCACGCCCGTACCTTTTGTTTGACGATAAGAGATGCGAATTAACCCTTTACGCATAAAGAAATCGACTAAACTACCTAAATCAACCTTCAGTTCCTGCAATCGTTCATTTTCCATTAGTTCATACATCGTCCACGGGATTGTTCTTTCACGCATCACTTCAAACAAATACTTTCCACCGGATAATACTTTCGATTGAAGTAGATGTTCCAGACCAATCAAAGCTAAATGGATTCGCAATTCAAGTGTTTCTTCACTTAATAGTAATTGCTGGTATAACTTGTACACTTCCGGATCATCCATGCGAGCTTGTTCCCAGACGACAATTTCAGGATGTGCTCCTTTTTCAAGAACAGAAAGCCGTGCTAAATGATGTAAAGCATGATGCACGTGCGTGTAAGCATCATAGTAGTTACCGCGACTAAAGAGATTACGCCCGTCTTGAAAACGACGTAGTAGTTTCGCAAAAGACAGTGACATTTGCAGGCAACGTTCTGCTTCCGGGAAGTTCAACAGCCTTTTTTTCATATCAGTTAAATAATCATTGCGTTCAAAAATAATTGTTCCTTCGGATATCCAATGGACAGCTCGCCGATTCGCGTTCAGTACAATCCATCGTGACAGTACATCTTCATGGACGACATGAAGTGACACCTTGAGTGTATCTAGGCGGTAGTGTTTGATTGTCCATTCAATAGAGGAGTCCCGCGTAACAACTAGTAACAGTATATCAAATTGGTCCGTCAATGAATCCTTCGGTTGCTGTTTTTCAACAGCAATGATCCCTTGCGTTTCTTGATAGGCAGCATATTCGGAATAAATTGTTCTTGTGACTTGTTCCATTCAATTCTCACCCTTCTTCACTCATACTCATCCGTTACCATTTTCGACAAAAATTCATTGTTTCCTTCTTCAGGACATAAGCTACAATATGCTAGACTGTCGTTAGGGGGAATTCAATTGAAAAAACAACGCAAGAATAAAATAAACCGCGCCCGTAACTTGGCGATGTTCCTCGTTTTTGGTGGAATGCTCGTTATGTATGGTGGTCTTCTATTAAAACAATTTGAAATCATCATGGTTATTTTAATGCTACTCGGTTTTGTCATGGTCTTAGCGAGTACTGCCTTATATTTCTTGATTGGTTTAACTTCAACGAAAGCAGCCGTTGTCACTTGTCCGAACTGTGGAAAAGAAACAAAAGTCCTCGGTCGCGTCGATTTATGTATGCATTGCGATGAGCCACTCACGATGGACCAAGAACTTGAAGGAAAAGAATTCGATGAAAAATACAATAAACACAATAAACGAGCTCCCCGTTAAAGGAAGCTCGTTTTTATTGTACGTTTGATTGGCATTCAGGACACGTCCCGTATACTTCGAGACGATGACGATCTACTTTAAATCCAGTCAAATGTGCAGCGACCGTCTCGACATCATCGAGAACCGGATAATTGAAGTCGACGATTTTACCGCACCCTTCACATATCATATGATAATGACGTGTCGTAACGAAATCGAATCGGCTCGAAGCGTCTCCATAGTTCATCTCTTCAACGATTCCTTTTTCACGGAAAACACGTAAATTATTATAAACTGTCGCCACACTCATATTTGGAAAACGATGTTCGAGCGCACGATAGATATCATCTGCCGTCGGATGCGTATGTCCTGTCGTCAAGTATTCCAAGATTGCGTGACGTTGTGGTGTCATGCGAACGCCCGAGTCCCGTAAAGATCGTACTGCGTCATCTAGCATTTCGTTAGCCACGTCCATCCCCTCATTTCTATCTTTCATTGATTATTAGATTGTAATCTTTATAATTAGTCTACCTACATTATTCCCGTCCGTCAACGGCTCTGCTTCTGATTTGACGTCCGTGATACAATCATATCGTGATATTTTTCACGAATCAACGATTGGAGGAATCATCCATGTCAACCCATTCTACACGCCCGACTTCTGAGGCGTTATACGACGTTGCACAAAAATGTATCGTCGGAGGTGTCAACAGTCCATCCCGCTCTTTTAAGGCCGTCGGAGGAGGCGCCCCCGTTTATATGGAACGTGGAGAAGGTGCTTACTTTTACGATGTCGATGGCAATCGTTATATCGATTACTTAGCCGCTTACGGTCCAATCATCACCGGGCACGGGCATCCACATATTACGGAAGCGATTACGCACGCGGCGCAAAATGGTCTCCTATATGGTACGCCTCACCGCCTAGAAATCGACTTCGCACATAAGCTTCAACAAGCGATTCCGTCTTTAGAAAAAGTTCGCTTTACGAATTCAGGAACCGAGGCGGTCATGACGACGATACGAGTCGCGCGTGCCTACACGGGTCGTGAACTCGTCGTGAAATTCAGCGGCTGTTACCACGGACATTCTGATTTAATGTTGATTGCAGCAGGAAGTGGTCCAGCAACACTCGGTTCACCGGACTCTGCCGGTGTAACGAAAGCAACAGCGAAAGAAGTCTTGACGACACCGTTCAACGATGTCGAAGCTTATCGTCAAATCATGGCTGAATGGGGCGATCAAGTTGCCTGTGTCCTCGTCGAACCGATCGTTGGGAACTTCGGGATTGTCGAACCGCATCCTGGATTCCTCGAAGCCATCAATGAGATTACTCATGAGCACGGCGCACTCGTCATCTACGATGAAGTCATCACGGCGTTCCGCTTCACATACGGCAGTGCTCAAGAACTATTGAATATCCGTCCTGATATGACGGCACTCGGCAAGATCATCGGTGGTGGTCTTCCGATCGGTGCATACGGCGGTCGTAAAGACATCATGGAACACGTTGCTCCGCTCGGTCCTGCTTATCAAGCTGGAACGATGGCTGGAAATCCGGCATCGATGGCAGCAGGGATTGCTTGCCTAGAGTTACTTGAACAGCCTGGTGTCTACGAAGAATTCGAACGTCTCGGCACGAAGCTCGAACAAGGGATTCTGGAGGCAGCAGACAAGCACGCTGTCACGATTACAATCAATCGTCTAAAAGGAGCTTTGACTGTCTACTTCACAGATGAGACCGTCACTGACTACCTCGGTGCAGAACGTGCAAATAGCGAGATGTTTGGTCATTTCTTCAAATTGATGCTCGAGCAAGGTATCAATCTTGCCCCTTCAAAATATGAAGCGTGGTTCTTGACGACAGCTCACACGGACGCAGACATCGATGAGACGATCGCTGCCGTCAATCGTGCGTTCGCACAATTGTAAGCTGTTCATTCTTTATATAAAAAGGCTATTCCGTTTTTTCGGAATAGCCTTTTTTTCATTCGACGAGCTCGAGGTTCTGAATCGCGTACAGTTCGAAATATGCGCCACGTTTGCGCATCAACTCTTCATGACGACCAAGTTCCGTGATTTGACCATTTTCAATCACGACAATCTTATCAGCATCCGTAATCGTCGACAGACGGTGGGCGACAGTGAACGTCGTCCGTCCTTTCGCGAGACGGGCAAGCGAATCTTGAATCATCGATTCACTTTCTAAATCTAGTGCACTCGTTGCTTCATCCAGAATGAGAATCGGTGGGTTCTTCAAGAAGACACGGGCAATTGCCAAGCGTTGCTTCTGTCCTCCTGATAACTTAACGCCTCGTTCTCCGACCGCCGTCTTGTACCCTTGCGGCAGCCGTTCAATGAACTCGTGTGCATTCGCCGCCTTCGCAGCAGCAATCACTTCCTCTTCCGTTGCTTCCGGATTTCCCATCTTGATGTTCATTTCGACCGATTCGCTAAAGAGAATCGATTCTTGCATGACCATCCCGATTTGGTCACGTAGACCGCGTAACTTCAAATCACGAATGTCAACACCGTCAAGCGTAATCCGTCCGGATGAGACATCGTAAAAACGAGGAATCAGACTGACGAGTGTCGATTTCCCTCCACCTGACATCCCGACGAAGGCGATTCGTTCCCCGGCCTGGACGTCGAGCGTCAACCGGTTGATCGCCAGTTCGCCATCTTCTTCATAAGAGAAGCTGATGTCTTCGAACTGGACGTTTCCTTTAACAGCGACCGGATCTTTCGCATGTGCTTTTTCCGTAATATCATACGGTTCGTCTAAAAATTCAAACATCCGGTCCATTGAAGCGATCGATTGTGTCAACGTCGTTGACGAGTTGACGAGTCGACCGAGTGGTGCATAGAGACGGTCGATGTAGCCGATGAAAGCAACCATCGTCCCGATTGTCACTTGTCCGTTCAAGACAAAAAAGGCAGCCGTACCAAAAATCAAAATCGGTGCAAAGTCGGTAATCGTCGAAACGACGACGTAGGTCCTTGCATTCCAGTTCGTCTGACGAAGTGCCGCTTTTAAGAAACCATCATTTTGACCTTTGAACGCTTTGTTTTCATGTGGTTCAAGGGCGAAACTGCGGATAACTGCCATTCCGTTGACCCGCTCCGTCAAATGTCCTTGGAGTTCCGCAAGTGCTGCTGAGCGATCGCGCGTCAAACTGCGGAGCCGTCCATAAAAGAACTTCACGGCAAAGGCATAAAACGGCAGTGGAATGATTGCGACGAGCGTCAGCTTCGGATTGATCGTCCACATGATGGCAATCGCAATAAAGATCGTAATCATATCGAGCCATAAGTTCATCAAACCCGTTACAACAAAATCTTTTGTTTGTTCGACATCGTTGATGATTCGGGAGATGACTTCCCCGGTTTTCGTATTTGAATAAAACCGAAGTGATAATTTCTGAACATGATCAAACAAATTATTCCGCACGTCGAACAAAATTTTCGACGCCGACCACTGTGCTAAATACTGACGGACGAATTCAAGTGGTGGTTTGACGACGAGGAAGACGAAGAAGCCCGCTCCAATCAAATACGCCAGTTCCTTACTCCGCTCTGCAAGCGGTACCGTATTATCGGTCAGGAGGTTATCGATGATGTACTTATACAGTAACGGTAATCCTAACGGAATCGAAAACTTGATGATCCCGACGAACACCGTCAAG
This sequence comes from Exiguobacterium sp. H66, assembly GCF_018618705.1. Lineage (NCBI taxonomy): Bacteria > Bacillati > Bacillota > Bacilli > Caryophanales > Exiguobacterium > Exiguobacterium sp. H66. The sequence continues at coordinate 218,329 of NZ_JACSMQ010000006.1, read as the reverse complement.
AGGATTTGTTTTTTGTACGGCTTGACGAACTGCATGTAGCGACGAATCGAACCTGGCGCCTTATTTTTCTGTTGTTGAGTTTCCTTACCCATGATGATTCACTTCCTTCAATTAAAAAAAGACGATGGCGAACCATCATCTCCGATATCTTGTTTCATATTCACGATACCACGTTTCAACGAATGCCGGATTGAACGGACCTTTCCGACTTCGAATCCACTGGATTAAAATCTGGACGTTGTCCTTCAGGATACGATCAATCGCTTTCGGATAATTCATTTCCCGGCGATGTTTCTCGTACTCATCCTCATCCAAAATCATATACGACATGTCCGGATACACCTTAATGTCTAAATCATAATCAATGTACTTGACTGCTCGATCCTTTTCATCAAACGTCGAAGGTGACCCTAGGTTACAGTAATAGTAGATTCCATCCTCTCGAATCATACAGATTACGTTAAACCAGAGTTCTGTCGAAAAATAACAAATCGCGGGTTCGCGTGTCCGCCACTGACGACCATCCGATTCACTGACCATGATTCGATCATTGAACCCAATCAATTCTTCTTCCGTCGATTTAAGCACGAGCGTTTCTTCCCAAACTCTGTGTAAGCTGCCATTATGTTTGAAACTTTGAATCTCAATCTTGCTACCTTCTTTTGGGAATCGACTCATGTGCTACTCCTTTCTGAAGCTTTTTTATTCAATTTTTCTATACTCTCGTGCTTATTATACCCATTTTCAGAACACATGAAAAACGAAAGGGTACTTTTTCAGAAAAATGACTGTGATTTATTAACTAAAGTAGTCTAAAATCGCGCGTTTCCGTTGATTGAACATCGGTTTGAGAATCAGTAGATCGACAATCATTTTAGGAAAATAAGATTTATAGAGTAATTCATCAATCATGTAGACCCCGTCCGGACGCTGTTCGACACGGTGGAGATGACACCAAGTAGCGAACGGGAACGGGACCTTGACCCCTACATCAACGAAAGCATGTTGACCGACAATCGGAATCAGTGACTCCCACTCGACGAAAATGGGCGGAAGACCGACTTTAAGCTGAATCGTATTTCCGGCGATTGTCCGCGTATCACCACTCGTTTTCACTTTCGGGAAAACCGTCATTCCCGTTAATGCTTTCGCATCGCCTAAAAACGTCCAAGCCTGCTCTAACGTCGCTGTAACTTTCGTTTCCGTACGAAATGTATTCATGTAGTCTCCTCCTTTAATAGACGATCGATTTTCATTTGTGCGACTGATATCGGCCGCTTGACGTACGTTGCTTCATCCATCAGTACCGTTCCTTCAGGTTGCGTCGCGACACGGTAAATACTGACTTCCCAAATCCGGTGTGAAAAGATATGTTTAATCTTTCCGATATACGTTCCTGGTACGGTTTCCGTCGATTCGACTAACGGATATTGCCACATACCCCCGAGCAGTCCCGTATCCGGTCGCTGTTCGATTGCAACTTTTCCTGCTTCTTCGTAGACGAGAGCGTCGTATTGAATCGTCTGCGTTTTTCCTTTTTTCGTTTTGACCGGTAACTCACCTTGGGCATTTCGCTCGTACGCAAAACAGACGTCATTGACGGGACATAACCCACACATCGGAGACTTCGGTGTACAGACGATTGCCCCGAGCTCCATCAATCCTTGGTTGAAGCTCGACGGATCAAGCGGATCAATCAGTTCATGGACCGCTGCCTCGAACAGTTTCCGTGTTTTCGGTGCGGCGATGTCTTCATAAATCCCAAGCACCCGCGATAAGACGCGCATGACATTTCCATCGACTGCCGGTTCCGCCTGACCGTAAGCAATTGACAGGACTGCTCCCGTCGTATACGGTCCGACACCACGTAAGCTTTCAAAAATTTCTTTTTCGTCAGGAACAATTCCACCATATTTTTCAACAACTTCTTGAACGGCGATTTGAAGATTCTTAACACGGGAATAGTATCCTAAGCCTTCCCAGTATTTTAAGACTTCGCTTTGCTCTGCCGCCGCTAAATCGTGCGGCGTCGGAAAACGGTCCGTGAAGCGATTATAATAAGGGATGACGGTATCGACACGCGTCTGTTGTAACATGATTTCACTAATCCAGATGTGGTAAGGATTTTTAGTTTCTCGCCATGGTAACTGGCGTTGTTCACGTAAAAACCATGCGACCAATTCGGTTGTGAACGTTCGTTTGTTAAAGTTTATGAAATATTCTTGAACGGGGATCAAATGTCTACCTCTTTTCTACAAAAATACGTTATAGTGAATGAAAATTACCCGGAACGCTTACACTTGTTTGTTTATCCGTACCATTACTACTTTTAGAGGAGCGAATTCGCATTGGATACTGGTACACATATCGGAATGGGACTTTGTCTCGCCGCCATCGCAACACTTGAACCGGATGTCGCAGCAAGCGCAACACTCTTTGCTGCCGTCACGACCACTGCCTTAGTCGGATCGCACGCCCCCGACTTTGACACGGTTTTTAAATTTAAAGGGAACGGTGCTTACTTGACGCAACACCGTGGAAAATCCCATGGATTGATTGCCCTATTCGCTTGGCCGTTACTCTTATCAATCGTCATCGGCACCTTATTCGGCGTACCACCTACTTCATTATGGCTGATGGCGCAGATCGCTGTCGCCCTTCATGTCTTCGTCGATCTGTTTAACGCCTATGGCACACAAGCTCTGCACCCCTTCAAACAGACCTGGATTGGTTGGGGTGTCATCAATACGTTCGATCCGTATTTATTCACGATGTATTACGGCGCTTTCGGAATCTGGGTCCTGACACGCGCGACCATCGTCATTTTCCCGATTTTAATCGTCATCGTCGCGATTTATTACGCCGTACAGTTTAAACTCCGAAATGATGCCCTGGCGACGGCAGCCCGTTACTATGGCGGGGCCCACAAGTTATTCATCTCGCCCGGAATGAAGTGGGACGAGTGGCACGTCGCAGCACGACTGCGCGACGACTATTCCGTCGTCAAAATCAACTCTGGTGTCGTCGTCGAATGCGGAAACTTCCGCATCAAAGAGGAACCGCATGGGGATTCACTCTATGAAGTCGTCAAACAAAATGAGGACTTGAAAGCTTTCCTCGCCTTCTCAAAAATCCACACGTATACGGTATCCCGAAAAGACGGCATCGTCGAATATCGTTTCACGAACTTACGGTATTTCACAAAAGATGTCTACCCATTCGTTGCCGTCGTCCGAATCGACGAGGCGTCCCAACAAATCGTCAGTTCCTATACGGGTTGGGTCTTTAGCGAACGGACACTGCAAAAGAAACTGATTATCCCTGCTTTATAAACAAAGACTCCGTGTCCGTGGTCAACCGACCAAGACAGGGAGTCTTTTTCTGTTCATTTACTGGACGTCGCGTCCGAGCATCAAGTGCTTAAACTTTTCATTCGATGTATTGAAGCGGTGCAACATCGCGCCATGTTGTTTGATTTGTTGCTCGACGAACCGAACGGCGACAGCCTCACCTTGATATTTTTCGCCTGCCCGGGCAAGCGTCGCCTCAAAATCTTCCCAAAGGACTTCGACCCATGTCAATGCCTCGATTGGCGTTAATACCGGATTGACGGCTTGTAATTCTCCTGCTAGTTGCTCTAGTGCCGCTGTGCGGTTTTCTTCCATCATATACCCTCCTCAGAATGAATCAGCGCAAGAGGAATCGCGACTTCGTTGACGGTTCCTTCAAAATGCCCCCAACCCATGACGCCGTTGACGAAATGTAATTCGAATGCCGCCTCTTCCCCTTCGACTTGGTAAAGTTGTCCGGTTTCGAACTGACTTGCATCGACGAGATAACTTTGTGCCATCGCGATTTTCCGAATGACGACTTCGACTTCACTCATGTTCCCATGCTGCTCCGCTTTTCTTTTTTGCTCGTTTAGTTTCGTGACGAGCATTTCTAATTCGTATTTCGATAATTGACTCATCCGTGTTTCCATCAAAAAACTCCCCCTCTTCGTCATTAGTATATACGAAAAGGAGGAGTCATATCATGGTGTTAGCTCGATTTCAGCTCAAGATTCCGTTTGCTTTGAAGGGCGTACATCTTCGCGTAAATCCCTTTTTCCGACAAGAGCACGTCATGTGTACCACGCTCCATGATTTGACCGTGATCGAGGACGATGATTTCATCGGCATCTTTAATCGTCGACAACCGGTGCGCGATGATGAAGGTCGTCCGTCCTTTCGTCAACGTCAGCAAGGCTTCTTGAATCATCGCTTCCGTCTCGGAATCGACACTTGCCGTCGCTTCGTCAAGAACGAGAATCGCGGGATCAAAGGCAAGCGCACGGGCAAAACTGATTAATTGCCGTTCCCCCGCAGACAAGGTCGCACCTTTTTCGATGACCGGTTCGTCTAAGCCATGCGGAAGTCGATCGATGAAGCGGTCTGCTCCGACGGCAACGATTGCCTGGCGGACACGCTCTTCCGAAATCGATGGATTATCCAGTGTAATGTTCGAACGAATCGTTCCTGTAAACAAGAACGGATCTTGTAAGACGATTCCCATGTGGTCACGGACCGCTTGTTTCGGTAACGTCGTAACATCTTGTCCGTCAATCAGGAGATGACCGGACGAAGGATCATAAAAACGCATCAACAGGTTCATGATTGAGCTTTTCCCACTCCCCGTATGCCCGACGAGGGCGATGGTCGCACCAGGACGTGCCTCAATCTCGATTTGACGTAAAACCGGATACCCCTCTTCATAGCTGAATCCGACGTCTTTAAACTCGACGCGCCCTGCGAAACGGGGAATCCGACCTTGTTCGACCGGTTCACCTTTTTCGTCGAGCAACTGGAACATCCGGTCGGCCGAGACGAGTGCTTGTTGGAGCGGTGACAGTTGATTCATGATTTGTGTGACCGGTTCGAACAGACGTGACACGTAATCAATGTAGGCATAGAGAATTCCGAGTGATAAAAATGTCCCGTTCGTTAAACTTTGACCGGCAACGACCCAAATCAATAAGGCGAGCGTCAAGTTTTTTAAGAAATACGATAAGTTGTGTGACATCAATGCATCGAGCCGCAACAGTTTCGCACGGGTCTGATAGTTCTCTTCATTTTTCTGTTCGAATTCAGCGAGCACTTCTGCTTCACGGGCGTACGACTGAATGATTGGCATCGTCTGGATGTTTTCATTCAATTGTCCGTTCATATCCGCGACGAGCGCCCGGACTTTAAAGTTGTTTTCCGTCGCAAACTTTTGGAACAGTTGAATCCAAAAATAGACGATCGGGATGATGGCTAAGGAAACGAGACCCAGCCGGACATCCAGGAAGAACATCGCGACGAGAATCCCTGCCATCGTGATGATGCCCGAGAACACACGCGCCAGGACACCGAGGTAGAGATCCCGGATCGTCTCCGTATCGTTCGTGACACGACTGACGATTTTACCAATCGGTGTCTGATCGAAGTAACGGACCGGCAAGCGTTGCAGATGTGAAAAGACATCAAGCCGCATCCGTTTAACGATTTTATGCGCTGAGCGTTGCAATAAGATTTGTTGGACCCAGTTCAGGCCCGCTGCGATCAACAGCAAAATGATATAAAAGAGCGATAACCAACCAATCGCCTTTAAGTCCGAGGCATAAAAATCATAGACTTGTCCTTGCGTGAGCTTTTCGACACCAGCGTACCGAAACGTTTCCTCTCCTCGCGTGACAGTTAACGTGTCCCCCGCGACTTGACGTTCGCCCCCACTGACGACTTGTTCCGGAACGAAATAATACCCCGCCTTCGACTGGACGATCGAGATCGGACCGATGACCGCCGACTCCGGAACGTCTTGCGACTTCGCAAAACGTCGTCCGTCATAACCGACCGTCCCGCCCGATTCGACTTCCACCCAATCTTTTTCAATTGCGACGATGTGTTCGTCGATGATGATTTTTGCGATATACGGTCCTGTCAGTTCGGCTCCGACCGCTAAAACGAGCAGGAAAAGCCCGAGAAAAATCGCGCGTTTCTCATGCATCGCATAGCGGACGAGTGAACGAATCGTCGTTTTCCGTCTGACGGGATCGAGTAAATAATTTTCTTGTTCAGTCAATTTCAGCACCTCCTGCCTTACGTTTCTTCACTTTGTCGTTCGAATTGTTCTGCATACCAGCCACGTCGTTCCATCAGCTGTTCATGCGTCCCCCGCTCACTGATCACGCCGTCTTGTAAGACGAGAATTTCATCCGCATGCGCGACGGCAGACAACCGGTGCGCAACAATCAATGTCGTTGACTGATGACGGTTCGTCCGGATCGCGTCGATGATTTGTGATTCCGTTTTCGCATCGACGGCTGACAACGAGTCGTCGAGCAGCAGCAACTCCGGCTTCTTCAACATCGCCCGGGCAATCGACAAGCGTTGTTTCTGTCCACCGGAAAGCGTGACTCCCCGTTCTCCGACCATCGTTTGTAACCCTTGGTCAAGCGTCTCGATATCCGTCGTAAAGGCCGCTAAACGAATCGCTTCTTGCAATTCAGCTTCCGTCGCCTCACCCGCCCCGAACAAAATGTTATCGCGGACAGATTTTGAGAAGAGTAAATGCTCTTGCGAGACATAGCCCGTCCACCCGCGAACGGTCTCCAGTGCGACATCTTCATAGGGTGTTCCATTTACTTTCAACATGTCCCGTCCAATCGGATACTCCCGTAAAAATTGGCGTAAGAGCGTTGTTTTCCCAGATCCAGTCGGACCGACGATTCCAATCGTCTGTCCGTGTTTGATCGTCAAATCAATCCCGTGTAACGACGGATGATTCGTCTCTGGATACGTGAACGTCAAGTTAGTCAGAGCAATCATTTCCGGTCGCACAACTTCGACTTTCGGTGTCGATGTAATCAGCGGCTTGACACGCATCGTCGCTTCTAAGCGATCGAGACTCGCCGTCCCGCGCTGGATGACGTTGATGAGCTCACCGAATGCGTACATCGGCCAAATCAACATCCCGAGGTAAATATTGAAAGCGACGAGCTGCCCGAGCGTAATATCGTTCGTAAAGACAAGGTACGTCCCGAACGACAGACCAATTAAATAGCTGACGCCGACCAATAACTTGATGATCGGTTCGAATAAGACATCGATTTTTGCGACATGCATGTTTTTTTCGAAGACATCCGTCGTCGTGTCATCGAATTTTTTGACATCAATCTCTTCTTGGACGAACGAGCGGATGACACGAAGTCCGGAAATCGATTCGACGACCTGGTCATTCATCGTTCCAAACGCATCTTGGGCGACGATGAAGCGGCCGTGAATTTGACTTCCGAGCTTGTTCATCGCATACGCGAGGAGCGGCATCGGAAGGAGTGCTGCGAGCGTCAGTTTCCAATCAATCGCGATCCCCATCACGACGAGCGTAATCGCTGTCATATTCAACGAATCGACAAGCGTCAACACACCGAATCCGGCTGTTCGTTCGACCGCTTTTAAGTCATTCGTCGCGAGCGCCATCAAATCTCCTGTTCGGTTCTTTTGATAAAATGTCGGCGTCAATTTTAATAAATGTGTAAAGAATCGGCTTCGTAATGTCCGTTCGAGTAAAAATGCCGTCCCGAACAATTTCGCGAGCCATAGATACGTCAAAATAAACGAAGCGATCGAAATTACGAGCAGTCCGACGACATATTGAATCAGTGTCGTCCGGTCCATCGACCCGGACCGTAACCCGTCAATCACTTTTCCAATCAGCCACGGTGGCGTTAAATCAATAAAACCCGTGATAATCAAAAGTACGACGGCAACCAGATAAGATGTTTTGTGTTCTTTTAGAAACCAACTGAGTTGGCGAAATAATCGCACGATGGTTCCCCCCCTTTGTGTCATGTTATAGTGTTCCTGTTTTTTCCGAACGCACAAAAAAGGCATACTGATTTCCGGAAGCAGTCCGAGAATCAATATGCCTTGAAAAGACGATATGAATCAAAAATATGGTCTGCGCGCTCGGGGAACGGATTCCCTGTCAATCGCACACTAAAATGAGTGTTTATACGAGTTCGAGAGTCTCCGCCATATTCAACTGTCCAATAGTAGATGCGATAACAAGTTGCTTTTTCATGTGACGGTTCCTCCTTTTCTTAATCTGAGCGTAGAATAGCACAATTGTCGGACAATTGTCAATTTTCCATCTTGCTATTTAGGAGAACGAGTTTTCAATTTTTTCAAAAGGAGAGACGCTTGTCAGATTCCTTCTTCCTCTTCTTGCTTGACCTGTTCGATGACTGTTGCCACGATTGCATATGGGAACCCTTTTCGAACGAGAGCTTGCTTCGTTTTTTGTTCACGGGCGAAGGGCTCCAGTTTATGATATTTCGGATAATATTTACGCGCTTGATAGAGCGCCGCCTCTTCTTCCGCGTCGACTTCGACTTCCTCGAAGACGATCTGAAACCCTTGTTGCGTCACTTCTGACGAAAAACCACGTTGCATCAGAGTTTGTTGCAGTTTCTGTTTCAATTCCCGGACCGAACGCCGCGCTAATTCCTTTTGTTTTTGGCGCAAGAACTTGACGACCTTCTCAAGCTCTTCTTCTTCCGTAAACTGTCGTAACGCTTCATCGATAAACTCTTTTTTTACCTTCAATGCTGCTAAATCACGCCGGATCCGTCCCGGACCTTGGGGAGTTGTCGCTTTTTTCGTCGCCGTATAGGCAAGGGCAAACTGCTGGTCATCGATATACTTTTGTTCCGTCAGGCGCTGAATCGCATGTTTGATTGCGTGTTCCGGCGTTTCCTTTTCGATCAAATGCGTTTCGACTTCGCTCGTCGCCCGCATCCGGTAAGACAAATGGTTCAACGACAACCGGTAAGCTTTTTGTTCTTCTTCCGCCGTCAACACTTCCTTGACGAAGTCGTCATCGATTTCCTTATCACGCTCAAGGTTATATTTAATTAAGATGTCAACATCGACGGCAAACGCATACTCTTCTTTTCCGTCCCGTTCGATATAGATATTAAACCGTTCATTATTTTTCTTTTGGGTTGAAATCCGTTTAATCTTCAAGGGGGTATCCTCCTATATGAAACTGAATACTTAACGATAACATGCTTCCTCATGTTTGAGTGAAACTGACAAACGGGAACATATGTACAAGATTGTTGAAAGGGATGATACAGATGAAGATTGCGATTACAGGTGGGACAGGAATGATTGGGCAGGCGCTCTCGAAACGATTGATTGCGGAGGGGCATCATGTCTATATTTTGACCCGGTCCGTACAAGACAACACAGAACACACTACTTACGTTGAGTGGTTGACGTCGTCCGCCGCTCCAGAACAGCAACTTGAAGGTATCGATGCCTTTATCCACCTGGCTGGCGCTTCCATCAATGATGGTCGCTGGACGGAAGAACGGAAACAAACGATTCTGCAAAGCCGGATCGATTCGACGAAAGAGTTAGTCCGCATCAATCAGGCATTAACAACGAAACCGGCTGTCGTCCTCTCCGCTTCCGCTGTCGGCATCTATGGACAGGACCGGCACCAGACATTCACGGAGGAACAGCCACTCCCGCCGACAAGTGACTTCCTCAGTCAAGTCTGCGTCAAGTGGGAAGCGTTAGCCCAACCAATCGCTGACCTCGGGATTCGGCTCGTCCATCCGCGGATCGGTGTCGTCCTTAGTAAAGAAGGCGGAGCCTATCCATTGATGCGCCTTCCCTACAAGCTTTTCGGCGGCGGGACGATGGGCGACGGAAAGCAATGGGTCTCTTGGGTTCATATCGACGACCTCGTCGAATTATTCATCTTTGCCCTTAAAACAAATCAACTCACTGGTCCGCTTAACATTACGGCACCGCATCCGGAAACGATGCGTCAATTCGGAAAAACAATCGGAAAAACGTTACATCGCCCCCACTGGTTACCGGCTCCGCGCTTTGCTCTCGAACTCGCACTCGGTGAAAAAAGCGTCATCGTCCTCGAAGGAGCACGCGTCATTCCGAAAAAAGCACTCGAAAATGGGTTCAAGTTTCGGTATGCTGAATTAAAGGATGCACTAAGCAACTTAGAGCAGACAAACTAATACAGGGGCTGACGAAACGTTGAACGTATTAATACGCAATGCACATATTTTCCCGATCACAGCAGATAGTTTTTATGGTGATATTCGCATCAAGGATGGCAAAATCCACGAAATCCACGAGTTACTTGACGTTCAAGACAACGAACGTGTCATCGAAGCCGAAGGACGCTTTTTATTGCCAGGCTTCATCGACGCCCATACCCATCTCGGGCTTTATGACGAAGGAACGGGAACCGTCGGAAATGACGCCAACGAAACGATTTTCGCAATGACACCGCACCTGCGTGCGATTGACGGCGTCTATCCGCTAGATGAAGGATTCAAAGAAGCGATAGAACATGGTGTCACGACCGTCCAAGTCATGCCGGGTAGCATGAACATCATCGGTGGTGTAACGAGTGTCATCAAAACGCACGGACGCTTTATCGACGATATGATTTTACGGAAATATGCCGGTCTGAAGATTGCGCTTGGTGAAAACCCGAAACGTGTCCACAGTGCCGGACGTGCAGGAGAATTGACGCGGATGGGCATCATGGGCATGCTCCGTGAAGCGTTCCTCGAAGTGAAGATGCAACGGACGGCAGATACGTTCGCTCACCGAATGATTGAACGCGTCCTGAATAAAGAGATGCCACTTCGCGTCCATGCACACCGGGCGGATGATATCCTGTCTGCCATCCGCTTCGCTGAAGAATTTAATCTCGATGTCCGGATCGAACACTGCACGGAAGGTCATCTCGTCGCAAAAGAATTACAACAATTGCCGATTGAACACGTCACCGTCGGACCGACCTTCACCCGCAAATCAAAAATCGAGCTTAAAAATAAGACATGGGAGACGTATCGCGTTCTCCACGAACATGGTCTCGAAGTCTCGATCACGACCGATCATCCGTACACGCCTGTTCAGTACTTGAACTTGTGCGCAGGACTCGCCGCTCGTGAAGGCTTACCCGTCGACATTGCCCTCCGCGCCATCACGATCAATCCAGCTCGTTCGCTTGGCGTATCGGATCATGTCGGATCGATTGAAGTCGGAAAAGATGCTGACTTAGTGTTATGGAGCCATTTCCCACTTGATTATTTAGCAAAACCGCTCATGACGATGATTGACGGAAACGTCATTTTTGAACACACGCATTTAACCTCGATGTCTTAAAAAATCAGCCTTTGATTTTAACGCTAAAACGTTGAAAATCAAAGGCTTTTTTCTTTGTGAAAAACAGTCATTTTCATTTGCAAAATTTGTCTTGTTTTTGTATGTTTTTTCACAAAAATTATTTACTTGCATTTTTAAAAAAAGAAGGTAATATTATCTTATCCGACAACTGAAGAAGGCATACCATGCGCGGTTCAAACGAGTCAGACAGGTAGCTTTCGACAATCATTCTAGCGGTCTTAAGAAGGAGGAATGGAAGTATGCTCAAGCAACGGGAGCTGAGCGACTGCGCTGATTTGTTCGAACTGATGCAGCATCAAGACGTATATCCGTACGTCCGCCAAAAAACACGGTACTTTGATGAATTTCTGTTTACTACAAAGCAGGCAATCGAAGAGGAAGAACGTGGTGAACTTGTCTCACGTACAATCCTGGATGAATTCGATCAACCAATCGGTACAATCAGTTTACTCGATATCGAAGGACATTATGGTTTTCTCGGTACATGGTTAGGTAAACCGTATCATGGAAAAGGCTATAACAACCTTGCAAAAGAAGCATTCTTTTCCGAGCTGTTTTTCGAACTCGGTTTCGAGAGTGTCTTTATGAAGATACGCCAGACGAATATCCGTTCACAAAAAGCAGCTGAAAAATTGCCTTATGCCTTTTGTGCGGATGAACTCCGTCCAACGTTACTCGAACAATTGAATACAGGCGAGACCCAGTTCACGCTGTATGAAGTATCAAAGTCGAGTTTCCACATGTATATTCATGGTCGTGAGCTCGAAACGGTCTACGAACAACAACTCGAAGCATGAGTGGCATCGCCCACTCGTGCTTTTTTTGTCGTACTTTTGATGCGGCGTGAAACGCTCAAATGGTATGATTAAAAAAAACTCACCGGTCAACTGGGTTCAAATCCCGTTTCCCGGATGAATGAGGAGCGATTTGAATGGCAGAACAGTTTAAAATACTCGTCGTCGATGATGAAGCACAGATGCGCGATTTACTCGTATCAAACCTTGAAAAAGAAGCTTACGTCACGACAACTGCGACGAATGGACAAGAAGCAATCGATAAAATTCAACAGGATACCTTCCATCTCATTTTACTTGATGTGATGATGCCTGAAATGGATGGACTGACGGCATGCATGCGGATTCGCGAATTTTCAAATGTCCCGATCATCATGTTGACGGCACGTTCGGACGAACTCGACCGGATTCATGGTTTAAAAATCGGTGCCGATGACTACATCACGAAACCTTTTAGTCCACGGGAACTCCTTGCGCGAATCGAAGCGACGCTCCGCCGGTCGCACCGTTTCGCTGTCGATCAATCGGCGTCGTTATCGATCGGCAAACTCGAACTCGATACAGAAAGCCGAAGCGTCCACGTCAGCGGTAAACCAGTCAGCCTGACACGAAAAGAATTCGACTTGTTGCACTTGTTCGTCCAACATAACGACAAAGTTTTTTCTCGCGAACAACTGCTCGACCAGATTTGGGGAGCCGATTATATCGGAAACTTACGGACGGTCGATACGCATATCAAAACACTTCGCCTGAAACTCGGAGAAGCTGGGGGCGCCATTCAAACGGTCTGGGGCATCGGCTATAAATTCGAGGAAGTATGATTAAACGCTACACGATCCGAAAGCGGATTTGGATCACAATTTGGTTCACGAGCGTCTTTTCGGCGATTCTCTTCCTGTTACTCACGTTTTATCTGTACGACCGGTTTTATCTCCAGACACAAGAAGACATCTTGCTGAACCGCGGTGAAAAATTGATTAACATCTATGAATCGGAAGGCCTGTCCGGTGCTTTTTATGACGGAATGACCTATACGAACGAGCTGACGGAATCAAAAGTCTTTTTCATCGATTTCTTACAAAAGAATCCGGGCGGACTGCGTTTCCTGACGAACGAAGATATCGAACAGCTCCGAAACGGCCAAACGGTCGTCTCGAGCCGGACCCATCCGATTGAAGGCACTGATATTTTGATGACGGGATTTCCGATCATCGAAAACAACCGGTTAGTCGGGACGTTGATCCTCTACCTTGAACTGGGACAGATCAGTGAACCGTTCCGCCCTCTGCGGCTGATGATTTTCTTCATGATCGGCTTAATCGTCCTCAACCTCGTCATCTTCGGTCGACAAATCATCGATACGATCATTCGTCCATTGATTGACATGAAACGGGCCTCGACGGTCTATGCCCAAGGTGATTTTGATTACCGGATTCCGATTCAATCGGATGATGAAATCGGGGAGCTTGCCGAAACATTGAACAAAATGGCAGAATCACTTGGCGAAGTCGACGAACAGCGAAAAGAGTTCCTCGCGAATGTCAGCCACGAACTCCGGACACCCTTGTCCTATATCCGTGGTTATACGGAAATGATGCAAGATGAACATTTAGACACGAAGACACGCGATCAGTATTACCAAATCATCGAACGGGAGACGGAACGTCTGCAGCGTCTCGTCAACGATTTACTCGACCTCGCGCAACTTGAACGGGACTCGTATCCGATGACGAAACAACCGCTCGTTTTCAGCCAGGTCCTCGAAGATGTCGTCTACCGGATGGCACCGATCGCGCAAGCAAAAGGCATTCAACTCGTGACAGACTTTGATCCGAGTCAAATCGTCCTCGGTGACAATGACCGGTTGGAACAAGTCATCGGAAACCTGATTGACAATGCCCTTCGGTACACACCGTCTGACCGTTCGATTTACTTGACGACGAAAACGGATGGCAATTTGACCATCTGTACGATCCGTGATGAAGGAGAAGGAATTCCCCCTGAACATTTAGAGCGTTTGACGAAACGTTTTTATCGTGTCGACAAATCGCGGACACGTAAAGATGGCGGGACCGGTCTTGGCCTCGCGATCACGAAGCACATCATCGATCGCCACGATGGAACGCTTGCCTTTACGTCATCAATCGGACAAGGAACGACCGTCACGATAACGCTTCCCCTCTTACCGGATGAAGACGATGGATTTGCATAACAAAAAAAGTCATCCGTTTTCACGATTGTTTTTCAGAAGTGTTTGCTTAAAAGGAGTGTTTCTTCATCGAAACGAGATTAATTGATTTACTTCAGGGTGCGGACCATTTCGCGGTTCTGATCAGCTTGCTCGTCAGCTTCATCGTCAGTATTTTTGGTTTCTTACCGAGTGCTTTCGTCACCGCTGCAAACGTGCTTTACTTCGGTTACTGGGAAGGGTTTTTGTTATCCTTCCTAGGTGAGGCCTTTGGTGCACTCATCGCTTTTTACTTGTACCGGTTCGGCGTCAGGCATCTTACACCAAAGATTGACTCGGTCCGCGTTCGAAAATGGACCGACCGGCTCGCTGAAACGAACGGACGTGATGCGTTTTGGCTGATCGTTTTACTACGCGTCTTGCCGTTCATTCCGTCTGGCCTCGTCACGTTACTGAGTGCGGCTAGTCGTGTCTCTCCGCTCGTTTTTTTCATCGCAAGTACTCTTGGAAAGATTCCTGCTCTATTTATCGAGGTCGCGAGCGTCAGCTGGTTCATCGGAAGCGATGCGGTAATCCAGTGGATTGTCGTCGGTGTCGTCATCGTTCTGTATGCGGCTCACCTCGTCTACAAAAAGTATCAATCCAAACAAAAAACGCCGTCTTCTTGATTTACTTCAAGAAGGCGGCGTTCGTACGTATTAGAACTTTTTCTTTTTCTTTTTCTCGAGGACGACGATTGCTTCGACATGTGCCGTTTGCGGGAACATATCGTACGGTTGAATGTAACTCACTTTATAATCAGCCTTCATCAAGTGATCACAATCGCGGGCAAGCGACTGTGGATTACACGAAACGTAGACGATTTTTTTAGCTTTTGACGAAATCATCGCATTCAATAGTTGTGTATCACAACCCGACCGTGGTGGATCGACGATGAAGACATCCGGGACCCAACCTTCTTTGACCCAACGCGGAATCCAAGCTTCTGCTTTCCCGACGACGTAATGGGCGTGATTGAAACCATATTGCTTCATGTGTGCATTCGCATCTTCAACCGCTTCTTCAATGATTTCCATACCGCGGACTTCTTTTGCTCCTTTTGCAAGCCAAAGACCAATCGATCCTACTCCAGCATACGCATCGACGACACGCTCTTCACCCGTCAGCGCCGCTGCCCGAACGACTTCTTCATACATCCGTTCTGCTTGTTCCGGATTTAACTGGAAGAAGGCACGTGGCGAAAGTTGATACGTGAATTCACCCATCTGCTCTTCAATCTTTTCAACACCACGAAGAACTTCTGTTTCTTCTCCGAAGACACGTGACGTCAGTTTGTCATTGATGTTTAGCGCGACCGAGATGACACCCGGAATATTGTGAATATCACGTGATAGTGCTTCGAGATCTTTAAATCCATCTTTAAACGCGACGAGGACGACTTGAATCTCACCTGTTTTGATTCCTGTCCGGACGACGATGTTACGAATGACACCATCTTGTTTCGCAGAATTGTAGACCGGTACATTGTAATCATTTAATAACTTCGTCACGGCATTGTTGACGCGTAACGTTTCTTTATTTTGTACGATGCAATCATCAATCGCGACAAGACGATTTGAATTTGCTGAATACAAACCACTGACGATTTGATTGCCTTCTTTTCCGACCGCAAATTGCGATTTATTCCGGTATTCCCATTCTTTTGTACCGATTGTTGAACGGATATCTGCCTTTTCGATGTTCAACTTCGTTGATTTCGAGAATGCATTTCGTAACATCTCTTCTTTGTAACGGAGTTGTCCTGCATAGCTCATATGTTGAAGCTGGCATCCGCCGCATTGACTGTAAATCGGGCAGAGTGGTGTGACACGATCCGGCGAACGGTCATCACGTTTGACTAGTTTTGCATTTGCGAAATTGTCGTGGACTTCCGTGATTTCAATCTGTGCTGTTTCTCCGACGAGTAACCCCGGAATGAACACGATTTGTCGTTCGAGTGTCGCAATCCCCTCGCCATTGATTCCCATCCGTAGACACGTGACGGAGCGGATTTCTCCGACATTCAGTTTAATTTTCGTTGCCATTCTCTTCATCCTTTCCATGATACAAATGAAAAAGCGGTTTCGATTAACCGCTTTCTGATTCCTCATGTTCCTTCATATCTTTTGCATAACGAAGTACCTTGGCTTTTAACTGGTCCAAGGAAACTGCGAGTCGTTCTAAATCCTCGATATCTGATGTTTCATCCAGTGAATCGATCGTGTGGCATAGAAGCTGCATTCTTGATTTTAGCACATTCATCTGGCCAAGTTTATCAGTTCTTGCTTTTCCCATTATTCAGACTTCCTTTCTTCTTATAGATTCCGTCGTTATTTTAGCATACGATACGAAGTGGAGCATTTATGAAGGAGGAATATAACTATGTTACAACAATCAACGATCACGATCGAAAATGATCCGTGGGAAGCCTATCGCGATATCGAACAGTATGGTCAGGCCATGCTGACGAACATCGAAGTGACGACAACAAAACTCTGCAACATGCGGTGTGAACATTGTGCCGTCGGCTATATGTTAGCGAGTAGCGAGAACCCAGAAATCCCCGTCGAACTATTAATCAAACGTCTCGATGAAATCAAACATCTCCGGGCCTTTTCGATTACAGGGGGCGAACCGATGCTATCGACGAAATCGGTCAAGGAATATGTTGTCCCTTTACTTAAGTATGCCCACGAACGCGGCGCTAAAACCCAAATTAATTCAAATTTAACACTTCCACTCTCACGGTACGAATTAATCATCCCCTATCTCGACGTTTTACACATATCCCATAACTGGGGAACGGCGGACGATTTCATCGATGGTGGTTTTGCGATGATGGAACGGAAACCGTCACGTGAAGCGCGGACGAAGTTATTCGAACGAATGAAGGAGAATGCACGGATTTTAAATGCCCGTGGCGTCCTTGTCTCCGCCGAAACAATGATTAATAAACGGACACTCCCGCACCTCGAAGCGATTCATCAAGAAATCGTGGATATGGGTTGCGTCCGTCATGAAGTGCACCCGATGTATCCAGCAGATTTCGCTTCAATGATTGAAGCTGCCAGTCTTGACGAGATTCGTGACGGGATCCATCGTTTGCTTGACGTCCGTGACCCGAACGTCTGGATGCTCTTCGGAACACTCCCGTTCTATGCCTGTTCGATGGAGGAAAAAGATTTAGCTCTTCATCGCCGTCTGCGTCAAGAAACGAATGTATCTGTCCGAAACGATCCGGATGGACGCTCACGCCTAAACGTCAATATTTTTGATGGTGAGATCATCGTCACGGACTTTGGTGATGAACTCGCTTCTCTCGGAACGATTCATGATACCTCTTTCAACGACGCCTATGCTGAATGGCAACAAACTGAACTAAACAAAAGTCTATCGTGTCATTGCCCGGCCGTTAAGTGCCTCGGACCGAATGCGCTCGTCAAGAATGCCTACTATCCAGATGTCGACTTCCTCAAGCAATCAAGTCGCTTATAACAGCGGACAGGTTTTACCTGCTTCCAAACGGGGAAAAGATTGTCACAAAGTTGACACACGTTCTTTCGCTGAAGGGAGTTTTCATAATGGAATGGCTCGTCGGGATTGTCACCATCATCGGGATGTTCAGTATGGTACTCGGAATCATGATGATTGGAATTCGTTCTTCCCACAGCATCGAACATGATGAAGTGTTCGATCAGACGGATTGGGACGAACACCTTCTGCATATGCCACGCCCAACACGTTTTGAACAGACTGAAAAATAGGAACACAAGCGCCCCGCTGTACAATCGTGCAGGCGGGGCATGTTATGCTTAATTCAAAAAATGAAAGGCAGTTGTTTTGTCGTGTCTCGTCGCTTCGCCCTGATTTTATCGATTGTCTTTATCTCCGGCTTTACGCAAGGATTATTGATTCCTTTGTTGTCTATTTTACTCGAGCGTCAAGGAACACCTGCTTACATAAATGGTCTGAGTGCTGCCGTCCTTTATATCGGTGTTATCGTCGCTGCTCCATTGATGGAAAAACCTTTACGACGTCATGGCTATGTCCCCGTCATCTCTTTCGGTCTATCGTTAGTCGCCGTCGCTGTGTTCGCCTTTCCGTTGTTACCAAGCGTCCTCACCTGGATGGTATTACGCTTCATCGTCGGGTTTGGCGATCAAACGTTACATTACGGTTCGCAAGTCTGGGTGACATCGATTACCCCCAATGAAAAGTTAGGACGGACGATGTCGCTTTACGGCATGGCATTCGGGCTTGGCTTCGCACTCGGTCCTCTTGCCGCTCCACTTGTCGATTTAATTGACTGGCTTCCGTTCGTCTTAACCGGGACATTGACCGTCATCGTCCTCGTCTTGTTACGTCGCTTGCCGAATGAAAAACCAACCGACATCATGCCGGAAGAATTACAAAGTGCAGCCTCCCGCTATCGTCTCGTCCTCGCGAGTGCCTGGTTTACGTTACTGCCTGGCTTCACATACGGATTTTTGGAAGCGACATTGAATGCAAGTTTCCCCGTTTTCGCGACACGGAACGGGTATGCCTTGTCCGAGACGAGTGCATTAATCACGACATTCGTCGTCAGTTCGCTCATCATGCAACTCCCGCTCGGACGGCTAGCTGACCACTTTGGAAAACGGCGGACCTTAATCACTGTACTCTGCATCGGGGCAAGCGCGTTTCTCGCGGCTTGTTTCCTCTTTGAAAGTTACGGTGCCTTGTTTGCCATCTTCGCCTTTAGCGGCATGGCACTTGGCTCGACGTATTCGTTAGGGGTCGCTTACATGACCGAACAATTACCGAGTCATTTATTACCGACCGGCAACCTCCTAGCTGGTATCTCCTTTAGTCTCGGGTCGATTCTTGGACCGATTGCAGGCAGTGTGTTTGTCTTACTTCCTCCTGCTTTTTACTTTAGTTTATTTGTCGGCGTCCTCTTTACACTTGCTTATTTATTATTTCGCTCGACAGCGAAGCCGACACAAATTAAATGAGACCCGTTTTTTAATGTAGAAGAAAGAAGGGAGTGCCGCTCGATGCGACACTCCCTTCTTTCTTTACCGTTTCGTTTTTGTTCAGTCCATCGTAGTTCGTTGACTCCTATACACGAGACGGTATCACTTGACGATTCCAACTTGCCGAAAACGTTGCCAGAGCTTTTCATCGATTGCGTATGGTTGATTTTTCGCTTGCTTCAACTCTTCCGTCTCCAATAATACGATGACCTCTCGACCATTGATCGACCAAACTGAATCGTACCCCTTTTCCGCCTCAATAATTTCCACATCGACCTCGCCATGGGTTTCCTTGAGTTGCTGGCTGACGCACGTTACGACGAACCGAGCGAACTCATCCCGGGGACGGCGATTTGCCATGATCTTTCGAACGATTTCATTACGTTCCACTTTTCTCATCTCCTCTCGTTTTCTAGTCATACTAGCCTTTTTGGCAAGGCCGAATCGGTTGTTTTATGACCGTACAGAAAAAGCCGAACAAGTCGGCTTCAGCAACGAACGATTAAGAATGAAACTTTAATTGAGACTATTTTCACACGATTCAGATTCTTCGTCAACTGCGCTTTTGAAACCAGACTGGGAGATACGTCGAGACAAGAATCCCTGATACAACAAAAAGCAGCCCAAGGAGCGCTTGAGGCGGAATCGTCTCGCCGAGAATCAGGGCCGACAGACTGACACCGTAAATCGGAACGAAAAACATGAATAATGAAACTCGACTAACAGGATTGTACTTCATCAGCAAGTTCCAAAGTGTAAACCCTGTCGCCGACAAGAAGGCGAGATAGAACAACATCCAGGCCGTCGTTTGTGTGAAGTGGAACGGGAACCATTGACCATTCAATACCGCCCCTGCGATAAATAAACCAATCGAACCAATCACCATTGCCCAACCCGTCATCGGTGCGACCGGATAAGCAGCTGAATATTCTTTCGCAATCAAATTAGCAAATGCCCCTGAGATCATTGCACAAATCAACAAAATCTCACCGACGCCGAACGTGACACCCGCCGACCCTTGTGGCCAGTTTGCTAAAATGACACCCGTGAACCCTAAGAACAACGCTAGTCCTTTAAAACGATTCAAGCGGTCGTCTTCATAACGAAAGTGTGCAAGTAACATCTGAAAGAACGATGTTGAACCGGCAATGATTGAGCCTTGGACACCTGTCGATAATGACAACCCGATGTAGAAGAAGACATATTGTAAGAAGGTCAAAAAGAATCCAAGACGACTATAGGCATACGCTCTCTTTTTCAAAGTAATCGGCTGTTTAAAAATCAGGACGCTGACGATGAGCAATAAAACTCCTGCCAGAAAAAAGCGATAGCTCGCAAACAATAACTGCTCTCCATATTCTGAAGATGTGATTGCTAAAAGTTCATAACTCTTTTTAATGAACGGAAAGGCGCTCCCCCATAAAAGTGTCGTAAACAATGCAAAAACAACCATCCCGACCGGATGGGTTAAGATTTTTTTCATTTTTTTCAGTTTCCTTCCCTGTTTCTTTTCACTGAGGCATGGTATAGTAACTTTACAGATAATAATAATTATAATCTAGCGACAATGAAACTCATTATCATTGACTTAAAAACGTTGGTAATAAACATTCTCATTGTTTTAATATAATGATTTCATTTCTCATTTATAATTTGGAAGGAGCTTTTTTATGACTACCTCTACTACTACCGATACTCATCAGCGTTCCGCAATTCGTCATGCTGTCGAGGAGCATCACGAATTGATTTTAGCACTCTTTAGCGGAATATTAATTTTAATTGCTTACGCTTTCGAAAAACTACAAATTCCGGCAACTGTCTACGTCACACTTTACTTATCCGCCTATGTGATCGGAGGCTATGCGAAAGCTAAAGAAGGATTGACAGAAACGTATCAAGAAAAAACACTGAATGTTGAATTGTTGATGATTTTAGCAGCAATCGGTGCAGCAGCAATCGGCTACTGGATGGAAGGTGCGATCCTAATTTTCATCTTCGCGTTATCCGGTGCGCTTGAAACGTATACGATGAACAAAAACGAACGCGCTCTTCAAAGCCTGATGTCACTACAACCAGAAGAAGCAACACGATTGAACGCAGACGGAAAACTTGAAGTCATCGGAATTGAACATCTCTCGGTTGGTGATATCGTCTATGTCCGTCCCGGTGAACGAATTCCCGTAGACGGGACGATCATTCGTGGTCAAGCCGCGATTGAGGAAGCTTCGATTACGGGTGAATCCATTCCTGTCGAAAAACGGACCGGTGACACGGTTTACAACTCGACCGTCAATATGAACGGCGTCTTGACGATCGAGATGACGAAAGCCGCTGATGAATCGTTGTTCCAAAAAATCATTCATATGGTTCAAAATGCGCAAAGTGAACAATCACCTTCTGCTCAGTTCATTGAGCGGTTTGAAAGTCGTTATGTCAAGGTCGTCCTTGTCGTCGTCACATTGATGATGGTTCTCCCACATTATCTTGTCGGTTGGAGCTTTGAAACAAGCATCTATCGTGCCATGATTTTACTCGTTGTTGCGTCACCTTGTGCCCTCGTTGCCTCAATCACACCAGCTGCCCTATCAGCCATTGCAGCTTCTGCCCGGAACGGTGTCCTGTTTAAAGGGGGCGCCCATATTGAGACGTTAGGTCAAGTCAACACGATCGTCTTTGATAAGACAGGTACACTCACGACCGGTAAACCAATTGTGACCGAAAGTCATTATGCAGAGGATGCTAATCAGTTTTTGCTCAAACAAGCCGTCGCCTCGATCGAAGCGCAATCAAATCACCCGCTCGCTCAAGCGATTGTCGATCATCTTCAAATCGAGACGCAAGAACCGTCTGCTTTTAAAGACGTGACAGGATACGGCATTGAAGCGACGGTTTCCGGCGTGACGTACCGTATTGGGAAATATGGTTTCCATGAAGGCTTAAATGACCCGTTTCGCTCGATGGAACAAACATTAAAAGAAAAAGGAAATACAATGGTCTACGTCAGTAACGGCGAATCCATCGTTGCACTCTATGCACTCCGTGATACGATTCGTCCTGAAGCAAAAGCAGCCATCACTTCTCTTAACTCGCTCGGCATCACGACGATCATGCTGACAGGCGACAACCCTGTCACGGCAGCTGCAATTGCAGAAGAAGCCGGTCTTACATCGTTCGTCGCAGAATGTCTACCTGAAGATAAAGTAAACTACATCAAACAATACCAAGCAGATGGACAAACTGTCGCTATGGTTGGTGACGGAATCAATGATGCTCCTGCTCTTGCCCTTGCTCATGTCGGAATCGCGATGGGCGAAGGAACAGATGCTGCATTAGAGACTGCTGATGTCGTCTTGATGAAAAATGACTTAGGTCGTCTCGCTTACGCTGTCAATAAGGCACGGAAAATGAACCGTGTCGTCAAACAAAACATCACGCTCGCAATCGGCGTCATCTTAATCTTGATTGCCTCGAATCTCTCTCAATTTCTCATCATGCCGTTCGCTGTCGTCGGACATGAAGGATCGACGATTCTCGTCATCCTCAACGGCTTACGTCTTTTACAAAAAGACGCTCCCACACCTGTAGAGATGACTGCCAGCTTAAAAAAAGTCGCAGCTTAATTCAGTGATTCACTAAAAAAAGACTCTAAAAACCGAGCAACCGGTTTTTAGAGTCTTTTATTTATCATCCGAACGTATTCGTCGGAATCGAGTCGAGATCCGCTTGTTCTTTCAGACGTTTTTCTTCCATTTTTTTCGGATCAGCTTTCTTCATGAAACGTTCCCATGAAGCATTTAATTCTGAACCCAGTAAAATAATCAACCCTGTGAAGTAGAGCCATAAAAGAACGATGACGACACTCCCGAGTGAACCGTACGTTTGGTTATAATTCGAGAAGTTCGATACGTAAAATCCGAATCCAACGGACAGCAATTGCCAAACGATGACACCGAACACGGCACCTGGGATCGCTTCTTTCATCGTAATCGGACGTTTCGGTGCAACCCGGTAAAAGATGGATAAGATGACAATCAGCAATACTGTAGAGATTGTATACCGAAGGACCGTCAAGAGGATTTTTTGCCCCATATCGATCGGTAAAACGAAATCTGCTAAGTAACTAATGATCGGACCACCGAGGACGTTTAAGATGATTAGCAATAACATCCCAATCCCGAGAACGACCGTCAAGATTAAGGCGATTCCACGAGAAGCAACAAAGCTCCGTGGAGAAAAATCTCCATAGGCGTGATTGGCAGTTGTAATCAAACGATCGACACCTTTAGATGCTGACCAAATCGCTAAAATCGCACCAATTGAGAGCAGACCGCCTTGAGGTTCTTTGATTGCTTGGAAGATGACATCCGTGAATGTATTCACTGATCCACCCGGTGCTAAATCGCGAAGTTGCGATTCAAGTGTTTGCTGATCAATATCGAAAAATGATAATACTGAAATAACAAAAATGATACCTGGAAAAATCGATAAAAACCAATAATAGGCGAGCGTTCCAGCGTAGTCTGTAATGTTATGATCAGACATCCGCTGCTTTAAATTAAGTGCTAACCCCTTTGGGTCACGTGTATGCGCCATCCTCATCATCTCTCCTTAATTAAAAAGAGGCAGTCTAGGACTACCTCTTCGTCTACCTATTTATTTCCCTGTTTGGTTCAACTAAAACCTTAAATATCTTCTAGTCGAATATCATAAAATCGTTCTGTCATCTCTGACAATTCCTTGACGAGAGAAGTCGGACGAACCGGTAACTGTTTTAGTTCGCTACGTTTGACCCAAAGCGGGGTATACCCAGATGATGTATCTTCGAACTCTTCACCAGTCCCTGTACCAAATACTCCACCCGTGATTTTCGCCCAGTAATATGGATTGTCTAAATCGTTAAAACGAACGATTGCTGCTACCCCTTCGAGTTCGACATCGACACCTAATTCCTCATGAGCTTCCCGAATCGCCGTTTGTTCAAGCGTCGCTCCCTCTTCGAGACCACCTCCGGGGAAAACGTAATACGTCACGTCTTGTTTATCCCGGCGAATCAAGGCAACCTCATCTGATTCATTCAAAATGATGACGGCACTTCGTTGTATTGGCATGGCTATCCCTCCCGACATTTACATTAGACATCGTCCAGTTACTTATCGAATCGTCTCTAACATCTCAGGAACTAAGCCGTTTTCTGTAGAAGCGATGACTTCGGCCGCGACTTTCATTCCGAGCGTTAAGGCATCTTCCGCTTTTTTGGCGTCTGTTAACTCCGACAAAACAGCTGAGAAGAATGAGTCTCCCGCTCCGGTCGAATCGACGACCTTCACTTTTTTTGTTCCGATATGACCAGATGTCGCACTGCGGCGATCAACATAGACTGCACCAAGCTCGCTCATCGTCACGACTGTGAACGGTGCCCCTTTTTTCGCCAGTTCATTTGCCACATGAAGCGCATCCTGAACCGTCACGATTGATAAATCAGATAAGATTTCTGCTTCTTCGCGGCTGCAGATAAATCCTGTGAACCCTTGCAAAAGGTGACGATTCCGTTCGATGACACTGAGGTGTCCACACACTCCGAACAACGGCAACTCCATTTTTCGGCAGAGATGAATCAACCGTTCTAAAACGGTCACGGATAAATCTAAATCGATCGCGACTGCATCGACTCCATCTAGGGCGTAGACGGACTGGCGAAGAATCGCTTCTTCTAATAATTTTGCGTCAGGTTGCTTTGAAATCGATGTCTGGAGGTCACCCTCGTTATCCATGACGGCTAACCACATACCCATTCCGTTGTCGTCAAGCATTTCGACGTGATCCACATTTGCACCGTATGATTTTAGTTCTTCCAACACGCCGACACCGATTTGGTCGTTCGTAACCGTCGAGATAAAGCGAACATCATTCCCGAGAACGGCTAAGTTCTGCGCTACATTCCGTCCTGTACCACCATTTGAAAACGTGATGTCTCCAACGTTTTTCGCATCCTTATGCAATGGAGCGAACGAAGTTCCTTTTATGTCGACGAATACTTTTCCGATTACCGCGATTTTATTCATTCCAGTTCCACCTCTAAAAAAAATTCATGATTCCCGAGTATCCACTCGAATATTCCAGGCACATTGCTTCAATTATAGTAAAATTTTAAATCTGTGACAACCAATCCTACTCTTACGAGTAACTCGTGCACGGCAAAAAAATACCCCGCTGCCCGTATTCACGGCAGCAGGATATTTTAAAGGCATTATTTTAGAAGTTAGCGAACGTCAAGCTAATCGCAAGCAGCAATCCGAAAATTGTATTTACTTTTCCCGTCTGTGCCATTCCCGGCATCAATTCTTGTGGTTCAAGGTCGTCCCAAAACAGCTTCACGGCCTTGATCATCAATGGAATACTCAGTAAGGCAAGTAACGCGAACCAGGAAACGTTAAACGCAACGACGGCAACGATTAACGAAATGACGGCAGCAACAAAAAAGGCGATCAGGACGTAGACTGCCGCCCGGTGACCGACGAGGCAAGCAATCGTTTTTCTTCCGTTCACTTTATCGTTGTCGAGATCACGAATATTATTCGCTAGCAAGATCGATCCAATCAAAATCGCGACTGGCACTGAAATCGCGACCGCTTCCGTCGGGACATAGCCAATCTGGAGATAAGCCGAAATGGCGATGATGACGTACCCCATGAAGAATCCGGCGACGATTTCCCCGAACGGCGTGTATGCAATCGGGAGCGGTCCCCCGGTATAGATGTAACCGACGAACATCGAAACAAGTCCGACTAAGAGCAGCCACCATGTTGTCTCAAGACAGAGATAAATCCCAAGCAGTGCAGCAATGCCATAGAGTGATAAGGCGAAGGCAAGAATCGTCCCCGGCTTGAATCCGTCCCGGACGATTGAACCACCGATGCCGACCGACTCTTCATTATCGAGTCCCCGCTTGTAGTCATAGTATTCATTAAATAAGTTCGTTGCGATTTGAATCAACACCGATGCGATCAACATCGCAAAAAATAGATCGAGTCGTAATGACTCGATACGTGGTGCGACGATAGCCGTCCCCACGACGACCGGTACAAAACTCGCTGTTAATGTATGTGGCCGTGTCATTCGCCAATATACGGCGATTGATTTATTCATATAATAAACCCCTTTCCCGTCTAAGTGTATCGGGTTTCGTTTTTTGCTGTCAATGCTCAATGAAAGATAGCTTATTCCTTCTTTTTTTTCAACAAAAAGTTTACACTTAGATTAAGTGAAACGTATCACAGTATCTACAGACTAGGGGGCAATGAGCGGTATGGCTTACGCTCAACAAGAGCTTAAACAACGTATTGAACAGGCCGTTGGTCATGCGAACGCATACCAGCGCTCTATAATCGCTTCTTATTCATGGGAAATCGAAGCGCAAGACGTCAATTCATTGACGTACGGAACAAAAGAACGCTATTACTTTACGACACCCGACCGATCGATGCGTGCCATCGGTTTCGGTATTGCGAAACAGTTAAAAGCGTCAGGACACGATCGATTTTTACGAATTCAATCTAAATGGTCGAATCTTAACCGCGATCATGTGGGTGATGATTTATTTGCGTTTTGCGGTTTTTCGTTCAGCGAACTCAAAAACCCCGATTATCGCTGGTCTTCCTTCGGAGAAGCCTCGATGACAGTTCCAAAGTTTTTATTCTTAGAACGGGATGGACGGACGACCGTCACACTATTCGCGATCGTCGACCCTCAGTCAAACGCTGAAAAAACACTCAATCAACTCGCTTCCGATTACGCCGAGTTACACCAACCAAAAACAAGTCGTTTCGTGACTCGTATCCGAATGACTCGCGACGGGAATGAGGCTTTTGAAGCGTCTTTCCATCAAGCGACACAACTTTTAAAAACATCGTTAAAGAAAATCGTGTTAGCTCGTGAAGTCGTGTACGAAATGGATCAGGCCGTCGACCTTGCCGGACTCGTCCGCGAACTCGAGCAGTCTCAACCGGGAAGTTATGTTTTCTTCTTCCAGCCGACCGTCGACGAGGCGTTCCTCGGAGCTACACCAGAACGACTCGTCTTAAAAGAAGGAAACCAAATTAAAACAGCTGCCGTCGCTGGTTCTGCGCCACGTCACGCAGTCGAACAAACCGATGACGCACTTGGTCTTGCGTTGCTCGAAGATAAAAAAAATCGTGTCGAACACTCAATCGTCGTTGACTCCATCACGAGTACGTTACACGATTTATCGACTCGAATCGAGAAACCGGATCAGCCGATGTTGCTTAAGAACCGCCACATCCAGCACCTGTATACACCGATTACTGCTACGTTGTCACCGGAGGTGACGTTGCTGCAGATTATCGAAAAATTACACCCGACGCCTGCTTTAGGTGGCGAACCTAAACTAGAAGCAGTTCAAGCCATCCGTGAGATTGAAACATTCGAACGCGGTTGGTACGGTTCTCCTGTCGGGTGGATGGACGGTCAAGAAAACGGTGAATTCATTGTTGCCATCCGGTCAGGTCTTTTCACTGAACGGTCGGCAATTCTCTATGCCGGTTGCGGACTCGTCGACGGGTCACAACTAACGAGCGAATTAGAGGAGACTGAAACAAAACTCTCACCGATGCTGCAAGCTCTCTCACATCTGTGCACGTTAGAAAAGGATGATGTTTATGTTGACTAAGTGGATGCACACATTAATCGATACGCTCGTCGCTAGCGGGGTACGGGATTTCGTAATCAGTCCCGGCTCTCGCTCGACACCACTCGCGATTGCTGCATTTCTTCACCCGTCTAGCCGTACCCACGTCCTCGTTGACGAACGGTCGGCTAGTTTTTTTGCTTTAGGATTAACACGGACGGAAGAACAGACACGTCCCGTCGCTTTGATTTGTACGAGCGGGACAGCTGCGACGAATTATTTTTCCGCCATCACGGAAGCAAACATTTTTGAACTCCCATTGATTGTTTTGACAGCTGATCGACCACACGAATTGCGTGGGGTCGGGGCGCCACAAGTCATCGATCAAGTCGGTCTTTACGGAAAACAAGTCCGCCATGCATTCGATTTACCTTTACCAGAGGAACAAAGTCTATCGTATGTCGCTCATGTCGCAACGCGGTCCGTCCTGTTGGCGATGACCGAACCGGCCGGACCGGTCCATATCAATGTCCCGCTACGCGAACCGTTGATTCCGGAGCTTGATCCATTGCGGACTGGGCGAACTGTCGGAACACTCCCCCGTTTTGCCGAGCAAGTGACGACTGACGAGCTCCTAACTCTTCTATCTACAAAGCGTCTTTTGATTGTCATCGGACCACAACTTTCGACGGTCGATACAAAAATTATTTTGGATTACGCGAAACACTCGCGAATCCCCGTATTAGCGGATCCCCTGAGTCAAGGACGTCAGTACAAAACAGACACCGTTTTTGCCTTCTATGATACGTGGCTAAAAAATGAGACAGTCAAAACAGTAGCTAAACCCGACCACATCTTACGGTTCGGAGCAATGCCGACATCAAAACCTTACTTACTTTGGTCACATGATATTCCGACGACGGTCGTCGGTCATGCGGCAAATTGGCGTGCTCCGCAACTGCATACGAATCTGTTAGCCGGGCATCCGAGTCAGCTCCTGAGGATGCCCGTGACTGAGCATGATCCTGCTTATCTCAAGACGATCCAAAGAGCTGAAGAAACAGTCGGCACTGTCTTTACGACGCTCGATCAAGAAGACCTGACGGAGTATAACGTCGTTCGTGCCTTAAACACCTTGTCGTCAGGCAGCTTATTCGTCTCAAACAGCATGCCGATTCGCGACATCGATACGTTTTTGCCTGCAGGTACACCGCTTCGCCTTCTCGCCAACCGGGGTGCGAATGGAATCGATGGGATTTTATCGAGCGCAGTCGGTGCGACATACGATGCACAGGAACGCTACTTGCTCGTCGGTGACCTCGCCTTTATTCATGACGTCAATGGCTTGATGATGGCACGGACTCGTCCGATTACCATCTTGCTCATCAACAACACCGGGGGCGGAATTTTCAACTTCCTGCCACAACAGCAACAGCTTGAATCCGAGGTCTTCGAACCGTTATTCGGAACAGCCCAGCATCTCGATTTCAGTCATATCGCAGCCGGTTATGGGGTCAAACATCAAGTCGTCACGTCAATTTCCGAACTGAAAACACGGTTGGCGGAACCGACGACTGTCACACGAATTCTCGAGATTCGAACAGATCGTGCGACGAACGTCCTGAAGCACCGTACGATTTGGGAACAGACAAATCATGCGCTCACGGAGTGCTTTCAATGAAGTTACGTGACCATGACTACCATCTCGAAATCGAGGGGCAAGGTCCTCCATTGTTGTTACTGCATGGGTTTACCGGCAGCAGCGGGACATGGACGATGCTCAGTGCACGACTTCAGGAAACCTACACCGTCTATCGGATTGACTTGCTTGGTCATGGAAAGACGCCGCCTGCTGCGTATCAGCGGATGCGTTTGACGGAGCAAGTCAAAGACTTACAAGCGTTACTTGCGACAAGAAATGAACCATGGACCGTGTTAGGCTACTCGATGGGTGGACGGATTGCCTTGATGCTTGCAGCCTGTTCAACGCAAGTCCAAAAGACAATCGTTGTCAGTACGACACCTGGCCTAAAGACAGCACACGAGCGCCGTGCCCGGCGTGCAACAGATCGGCTTTTGCAACAGATGTTGCTTGAAGACGGACTCGAGGCATTCGTCCGGCACTGGGAAGCGTTACCGCTGTTCGCAAGCCAGCGCCAATTACCGTCCTTTGCGCAGCAACAGATTCGGTCGGAGCGTTTGTCCCAATCAGCAGAGGGATTAGCCGCTTCACTCGCCGCGCAAGGAACAGGGAATATGCCGTCTTTATGGACCTGTCTTCAAGACGTATCCATTGAATGGATTGTCGGGGAACACGATGAAAAATTTAAAAAGATTGCGCAACAAGCGGCGGATTCAAAAAAAATCCACCAGATTTCGCATGCAACGCATGCCCCACATATCGACCAACCGGAAAAGTTTGTTACAATAGTAGAGAAACTACTCTTAACTTAAGCAAATGGGGGAATTTAGATGAAATATGCTCCAGAATGGGCAGCAGTCCGTAGTTATGAAGACATTAAATACGAAAAATGGAATGGGATCGCTAAAATTACGATCAACCGTCCAGAAGTGCGCAACGCGTTCCGTCCACACACGGTCCATGAATTAATCGATGCGTTCTCACGTGCGCGTGACGACCAAAACGTCGGTGTCATCATCTTGACAGGTGAAGGCGATCTCGCTTTCTGTTCAGGTGGAGACCAAAAAGTTCGCGGACATGGTGGTTACGTCGGTGAAGATGAAATCCCACGCTTGAACGTCCTTGACCTTCAACGTTTGATTCGTGTTATCCCGAAACCGGTCATCGCGATGGTCGCTGGTTATGCAATTGGTGGCGGACACGTCTTACACTTAGTCTGTGACTTAACGATTGCTGCTGATAATGCGAAGTTTGGACAAACAGGTCCTAAAGTTGGATCATTTGATGCAGGGTATGGTTCTGGTTACTTGGCTCGTGTCGTCGGCCATAAAAAAGCGCGTGAAATTTGGTTCCTCTGCCGTCAGTACGGTGCTCAAGAAGCACTCGACATGGGACTCATCAACACGGTCGTTCCACTTGCTGATCTTGAGCAAGAAACAATCCAATGGTGTTCTGAGATTCTTCAACATTCACCAACAGCTCTTCGTTTCTTAAAAGGAGCGCTCAATGCAGACTCCGATGGTCTTGCTGGAATTCAGCAACTTGCTGGAGATGCAACATTACTCTACTACACAACAGACGAAGCCAAAGAAGGACGCGATGCGTTCAAAGAAAAACGTGATCCTGACTTCGGTCAATTCCCACGTTTCCCATAATACGAAAAAAGGTTCAATGTCGTGAGACGTTTGAACCTTTTTCGTATCATCTTGAAGAAAGGATGTGATTTCCGGTGTACCCTTGGATTTATACACGCGCTAAGGAACAACCTAACGACTTAGCTCTAGTCACAGATCAAGCCCGCTTATCTTGGCAGGAATTATATACGGCAGCACACAAATTAGCAAGTGCCTGGGCAAGCCACCTTTCGCGTGGTGACCGGATTGCTCTTTATGGTCCTGCAAGTCAGTCATATATCATTGCCATCCATGCGGCACAACTACTTGAATTAACAATCGTCCCACTCAACGTCCGCTTAAGTCAGCGCGAACTGGATGATCAATTAAAACGAGCACAAGTCAAATATGTCATCTCCGACCGGACGCTAGATACCGATATCAAGATTTTACCGTTCCACTATATGAACACGGCACCTGACATCATCGTCCGACATATGCCAAAACATTATGTCCAATCCATGCTCTTTACGAGCGGAACGACAGGTCGGGCTAAGGCAGTCGAACAGACAATGCTAAATCACTTTTCAAGTGCGATGAATGCAGCACGTCATATCGGTTCCTCGACGGATGATCGCTTCTTAATTGTTACCCCACTGTTTCATATGAGTGGTCTCGCTGTCGTTTACCGTGCTGTCATCTACGGCGCCCCGATCGTCCTTGAACCTCATTTCGCCCCGACGAAAACGATTGAATGGATTAAAAATGAACGGATTACCCATGTTTCCCTCGTTTCTGTCATGTTGGATCGGCTGCTTGAAGCAGGGTTGCGTCGCTATGATTTACGTGTCGTCTTGACGGGCGGTGGACCGGTCCCTTTACCGATTTTGACTCGCGCCCTCGATCGAAAGATTCCTGTCATGCAAACATACGGGATGACAGAAACCGCTTCGCAAATTGCGACACTATTGCCGGAAGATGCGTTACGAAAAATCGGTTCTGCCGGTCAAGCAATTGCTCCGACCGATATCCGAATCACACGCCATCAAGAAATCGAAGTCAAAGGACCGACCGTCATGAAAGGTTATTTTTCAGATGAGCAAGCGACCGTAGCATCTTTTACCGCAGACGGCTATCTCAAGACAGGTGACCTTGGACGTTTAGATGAAGAAGGCTATTTATACGTTCTCGATCGGCGAAGCGATTTAATCATTTCAGGCGGTGAGAATGTCTATCCGGCTGAAGTCGAATCTGCCCTGCTCTCGATTGATGGAATCAAGGAAGCTGGTGTCGTCGGTCGCTTTGATTCGACTTGGGGACAAGTCCCTGTTGCGTTTATCGTCAGCGCTGTCGATGAATCGATCGTCCGTCAAGCAATCAGTCAGTTACTCGCCAAATATAAATGTCCCGTCGCCTATGTTTATCGTGACGCTTTACCGCGTAATGCGAACGGTAAACTGCTGCGCCATCAATTGAAGGACTTCGTATGAAGATTACGCTTCGAAGTGCAGAAGTATTTGATGTCCGATTAACATTCCGTCAGCCGATGAAAACGGCACTCACTACTTTAAGTAATCGCCGAACGACGATTCTCCGATTGACGGACACAGAAGGCAACATCGGTTACGGGGAAGGTGTCGCCTTTGAAACACCTTTGTATACCGCGGAGACACAAGATTCGATTCATGCCTTAGCTCCCGTCCTCTATCGCTTGCTTAAAGGACCGCTCAATCATCCGTCAGAAGTCGCAACACGCTTTCACCCGATTCAAGGAAACCAGATGGCAAAAGCAATGTTCGACGGCGCCGTCTATGAATTGTTTGCTCGCGCGAGTAACCAAACGCTTGCCACGTATCTGGGAGGTGACGAAAACAAAGCCATCGCTTGCGGAAAAGCACTTGGTCGCGCGGAAGCCAGCAAGACGGTACATGCCGTTGAGGACGCGTTACAGGATGGTTTTCAGCGTATCAAGCTAAAGCTAGACCCAACGGATACCTCCGTCTTAGCGCACGTTCGAAAACAATTTCCTGATGCGCCTTTAATGTTTGATGCCAACGGAAGTTTCACCCGTTCCGAGATGAATCTCCTGCAGGACTGGGATCAGTATGGATTAATCATGATGGAGCAACCATTTCGGGCAGATGATTGGTTGACGCATCAATATGCTGCGTCACTGCTCTCGACTCCTTTATGTTTGGACGAATCAATCCAAACGGTCACTGACGCTGACTTAATGCTCTCACTCGGTGCAGGTCAAATCATCAACATTAAACCGGCACGCGTCGGGGGCTTGACGAACGCCCTAGCATTAAGAGATAAAGCGACGTACTGGCTCGGTGGAATGTTCGAGAGTGGAATCGGGCGTCGGCAGACGCTTGCTTTCGCTACACTACCTGGTCTAGCGTATCCGATTGACATGGCTGGAACCGATCATTATTTCGCCGAAGATCTCCTTGAATTCGACTATCGAATCGGGAACGGTCACATTCCATACGCCGAGCACGAGGTTTCACTCGAGCGGTTAGACCGACTTACCCAGTCTAAAATCGTGCTTTGAAGGCGCGAAGGAGCAATTGCTTCTCAAAAAAAAGAATAACAAGACGTAGTGCCTGTTAAACTACCGCTTTTGTCCATCGGGCATCATTTCGTCTACAAACCATTAAGAAGCGTAAACACGCGGTATCGAGATGCAATCCGTTCGCGCTCCCTTGTCTCGCCTCGTCTTCAAAGCGGCAATCGGTCACGGTATTACCTAAAAAGCGTCACGTTTCGTTGACTCCTGCGGGAAAAAGTGCGTTTTTAACGCGACTTACCAAAGGCAGGCAAGCCCCTGCTCGTTGTCTGCTAGGATTAAGGAGCAACGGCTTGCTCCTCCCGAGGAAAGCAACGAAAAAAGATGCTTGATCTCCCGATAGCACTTTTTCCGCATTCTAAAAGCGCCGTTCCTTTGCGGAACGACGCTTTTTTTAGTCTGCCTTCGTCAAGATTTCGTATCCATCCTTCAAGACAACGACGCTATGTTCGAACTGTGAAACCAAACTTTTATTTGGCGTGTACAGTGTCCAGCCATCCTTTTCATCTTCCATACAAAATTCGTCGCTCGTCGAAATAAACGTTTCGACTGCGATGACTTGTCCTTCTTTCAACAAATCATTTTCTTCTCGGTTGAAGTAATTCGAAATCGACTCCGGTTCACCATGCAACGTTTTTCCTAATCCATGTCCAGCTAAATTCCGAATGACCGTAAAGCCATTTTTGCGTGTTTCCGCATAGATTGCTTTACCGATTTGATTGACTTTCGTACCTGCTTTGACTTTCTCAAGTCCTTTTTCAAGGGCAGACAATGACACCTCGACCAGTCGGACGTGCTCAGGACGCTTCGCTTCGCCTGCAATCACCGTTTTACCTGTATCTGAATAGTAGCCATCTTTGACTGCCGAGACATCGACGTTGACGATATCGCCTTCTTGAATGACATATGCACCAGGAATACCATGAGCCGCGACTTCATTGACACTGATACACGTTGCTCCAGGAAAATCATACATGACGATCGGTGCTGATTCCGCTCCATGTTCCTTCAAAATACGCGCTCCGATATCATCAAGCTCTTTCGTTGTAATTCCTGGTTTGACAGCATCCGCCATTTCATCGCGCGCAATGGCGACGATGCGCCCAATCTCACGTAGTGCATCATAATCATAATCCAACATGTTTCATTTCCTCCTTATTCACTTAACCGTTCTTGATATAAATAACTTGCTGAAATATCAGCAAATAAGAACATCCCATTATTTAGCGGCATACTGAACGTTCGCGTTTGTTCACTCGAACTGAAATCGACGTATCGATCAGAGAGGTATCCCGTATGCCGTCGTTCCATCGCAACCGTGGTCCGAATGAAGTACGGTCGAAAACTCCAGTTATAACCTTTGTAAAACGCATATGTTTTCCATTCACCGCTCTTTTTGCTAACGTTTGATGACTTTTGAAAGCCATTCGCGTCTGTGATGTAAAAGCGAATGAATTCGGGTTCCATCTTTTGAGCCAGCTTAATTAACCATTCATCCAATGATTCATCTGCTTTTAACGACTGGCAGTACTCATTAAACCGAATCGTCCAGTCTTGTTCGAGCTGGAACAAACGATTCATCTGTTCCCGGTCATATTTATAGAACATCGGCACTTCATGTAATAAGATTTCCATGCCTGGGCATGTCGTCACCCAGTCAGGTGTCGTCTCACCGAGTAGATTTCCCATGTAATAGCGCCCACCGTGTTGCCATGCATACCGGAGTTGACCAAGATGGCTGATATTTTTGTAAAGAAGTGGCGCACCGAGTTGGTCACATAAGTGTTCCATTGTTTGTAACAGGTGCGGATAACTCGCTGAAACGGTTTTTTTCTCAATCATCGAAGATAAGTCGACAATCAGCATGTCCGGCGACATGGCAAAAACGCGTTCTAAGCTCGTCGCCTCCGCACGATCAAGCGCAACCTTTAAGCCAGAGTTTTGATAGTACGCAACGATTCGCCCGAGTCGATCAAAGTCATCCACTTGGACATCGGTCAGTGTGACATATAACCGGTCTTCCGGAAAGTCGATCTGTGCGTTACGTAAGATACTCAAAAAATCTTCGCCACCATTTTCGAATAACCAATCAGGTCGACAGCGGATTAAGACAAATGAATGCGCATCGGCCGGGACTTTTTGAAAAGCATGGCGAATGACATGACTCATGACTTCTAACTGGTATTCAATTGGTACATCATCTTCTTGAAAAAATGGCTTCAGCGGCTCACCGCGAAAATGAGATTGGATTTCATACCCTTCCACTTTAAAAGGTGCCGCTCCAACAATTGGTTGGAACCACGCCTCAATCTGTTCGGGATGAACAATGACATCTAATGCATCCATTCTTCTCCCCCCTATTCTCTTGTTCTATCTTATCAAAAAAAAGACCACCCTGTAATCAGAGAGGCCCCGTCTTTAAAATAACGTTGTATCTTTTCTTAACGCAATGTACAAATAGACACCAAATGTCGCCGTTAAATAGATAATGCTCAGAACACCGTATTGAATGCCTGTAGCACCACCCTTACCAATCGCTAAGACGAGAAAAATAATCCCGCCAAACAATAACGTCGCTAAAGGGATATAACGAAAGTGTCCTTTTGTCGTCTGCTCGCTAATTTTTTTAGTTGCGATGAGCAGTCCAATCAGACAAATGAATGCTGCTGCATAAATGGTATACACGAACGATTCAGCCCTCTCTATATCTTTCATTGCTCATTTTATCATGAGAATTCATAAAAAAGAACCGACTTGTCTGTGACAAATCGGTTCGGATTTTTTACTTTTCAAAACGTGGTTTACGTCCGCCACGGTTACGATCACTTTCGCTACGGTTGCTACGACCAGCGTATCCACCTTCACGACGATCTGATGACGATGAACTACGGTTTCCTTCAGAAGGACGACCGCCTTCACGGCGCTCCCCACCACGCGGGTTGCTGCCACGGTATCCGCCACCACGGTTAGAAGAACCAGAACCTGATCCACCTTTATTGCCGTAAGGACGACGGTTACCACCGCCACCGTTGCTACCAAAACGTTTGACACGGATTGGTTCGATTGACGAAATTTGAACTGGAGTTGCATCCGGCTCTTTCGTTAATCCTTTAAGCGCTGCTGCGATTAATTCAACCGCTTCATACTCTTCAAGAAGTTCTTGCGCGAGTGTTGTATACTCTTGTGAGTTTTTCGCTTCTACACGTTTGATGAGTTCTTGTGCAGCAAGCTTCAAGTTGCCTTCCAAGATTTCGTCAAGTGTCGGTGCGTGACGACGTGACATTTTTTTGTTTGTTACACGTTCGATTGTTTTGATTTGACCAAATTCACGTGGTGTAACGAACGTGATTGCTGATCCCGTTTTACCAGCACGTCCCGTACGACCGATCCGGTGAACGTAGCTCTCTGGATCTTGTGGTACATCAAAGTTGTAAACGTGTGTAACACCAGAAATATCAAGTCCACGTGCTGCAACGTCTGTCGCAACAAGGATATCGATTGTTCCTTTTTTGAAGCGACGAATGACTTGGTCACGTTTCGCTTGTGTTAAGTCACCGTGTAAACCGTCCGCCGTGTATCCACGTTGGATAAGTCCTTCCGTCATTTCGTCAACACGTTTTTTCGTACGACCAAAGATGATTGAAAGTTCTGGAGAATCTGTATCAATCAAGCGGCAAAGCACATCGAATTTTTGGCTTTCTTTTAGTTCGATGAATGATTGGTCGATGTTTTCGACTGTCATTTCTTTTGCTTTTACTTTGATGTGCGTTGGCGTTGTCATGAAACGATCCGCGATTTTACGAATCTGCGGTGGCATCGTTGCAGAGAACAAGAGTGTTTGACGAGTTGGCGGAAGTGTACCTAAGATTTTTTCGATATCTTCCACGAAGCCCATGTTCAACATTTCATCTGCTTCATCCAAGATGACTGTTTGAACGTGGTCAAGATTTAATGTTTTACGGTTCATGTGGTCCATTAGACGACCAGGTGTCGCAACGACGATTTGTGGGTTCTTGCGAAGTGCACGAATCTGACGATCGATTTGCTGACCACCGTATACTGGCAATGCATGAACGCGTTTCATTTCACCAATGCGGTTAAGTTCTTCTGCTACTTGAATCGCAAGTTCACGAGTCGGTGCAAGGATCAACGCTTGGATATGGCGCGATTTTGCGTCAAGACGCTCAATCGTCGGAATACCGAATGCTGCTGTTTTACCAGTACCTGTTTGTGCTTGACCGATTAAGTCAACGCCGCTAAGACCGACTGGAATTGTTTCTGCTTGGAT
Source organism: Exiguobacterium sp. H66 (assembly GCF_018618705.1). Lineage (NCBI taxonomy): Bacteria > Bacillati > Bacillota > Bacilli > Caryophanales > Exiguobacterium > Exiguobacterium sp. H66. Next base: position 180,282 of record NZ_JACSMQ010000006.1, on the reverse strand, counting down.
TGGAGTTGCTTCTTCAAAGCCCATTTTTAGGACACCTTTGATAAGTGCCTCACTAAGATTTAATTCACGAAATGTTGTCAATGCTAAATACTCTCCTTTGTCATATGAAAAGCGTCTGCCACTAAACAGACGCTACCGTAACGAATACAATCGACTACCTATTATAGCAGAAGCCCGTCCTTAAAGATAGAGGCTATTTCTACTGATAATAATGTTTAGGGAAGTCACCATCATAATCGTTGCCATAAGGGCGAGGGAAAGGCATGATGCCCGGACCGTTCAACGCTTTAAATCGCGCCGCTTGCCCCCACTAGTGATGGGGTTTTATTTGGAAATGGTCGCCGGTTAAAACCAGCCGCAACCACCAAAATGATGAATTCCTAACTATTTATTCGAAACGTAGGTTCAGTTGGCTAGCTTACTTCGTTAGCCGAATACCCGTTTCATGTTTTTCTATTTTTTTATCTTTCAACAATCGACCTAGAGCACGTTTGAAGGCAGCCTTACTTAGACCGAATACCTCATCAATCGTCTCAGGAGGTGTCTTATCACCATACGCCATCTGACCGCCATGTTCAAGTAGGTGGTTCAGGATTAAATCCGCATCGATGTCGATTGCCTCGTGAGCACGTGGTCTTGCTGAAAGTAATACTGTACCATCTGGCTTCACATTTGTCACCCGTAATTTCATAACTTCTCCGAGACGCGGCCACCGTTCCATCTCTTGTTCATGTAGAAAACCAATCGATTGATCGTTCACCCAAACGTTGACACCCGGATCACGCTGGGCAAAGACAAGTCCTTCAACGTCCATGTTATTCCACTCTTCCGGTGCCGGTTGCGCCTTAAGATTGAAATAAGCATAAGGAGCCGGGTCACCTAACAAACGTAATTTTTGATCATGTTTCAAACGAATGTAAAGTTCGTCTCCCTCTTCCGGCCAAAATGTCCGGCGTTGCGGAAGATCGTCCAGCGAGACGAGAACATCCTTTTGAATTCCGATGTTCGCAAAAACACCTGTATTGTAACGTGTTCCGTTAATCGGTGCTTTGACGTAATCCTCAAATGACGCTTCCGGAATCGTCATCGATGAGGCGAGACGCCCTTCATTGTCTTGATAAAGGAATACTTCGACCTCTTCTTCTAGCATGAGCGATTTCGTCTGTTCATTTTTATGAAGTAAGATATCCTCCGTACCATCACTTAAAAACACACCAAATTCTGCTTCACGCTCTACTTTTAATGTGACAACCTGTCCTGCACGTAGTGCCATTTATGGTCATCTCCTTTCATTAACTTGGTTAAGCTGAAACACTCAACTAACCGTAAGTTCTTTTCATCACCTTCAATACTATACTCTTTTTCAACCTATCTCCGACATCAAATGGAAGCGAACAGTTGTGAAATTTTTGTGAACGAATCTGATTTAAGTGATTTTTTTGAAAAAAACAGATATGATAAAAGAATAGGAAAAAGAAGGTTTAGTTTTGGTAAATATGGGGGAAAAACTATGTTTCATGACATTCAATCGCGTTCTTTCGCAAGACGCTTTACAAAAACGTTAGTATTCGCTTTTTTCGCATTTCTCGCAACGATTGGAATTGTATTCGCTGAAGGGTCGAGTAGCACTGATTTGTCTCCAAAGACACCTGCACTCCAACAAATCGATACACCTTAAAATCTACATCTCATCGTGTAGATTTTTTTATTTGTTTCCGAAGTTTTACTGGACGATAAAGGAAATCCTGCTTCGTTAGCGAATTGCTTTACTAGACACACTTAGTAGAGTGACACGAAGGAGGAAGTACTGTGTATTTTTACTTATTTACGACGCTTACCGGTCTCATTAGTACATACCTTAGTTTTATCACGGGATATTATACCGATTCAGTCGGGATTTTCGTCTTCACCCTATCCATTTGTCTTTCACTTTCATCTTTTAGACAATTAATTCGTACGACATATCATGGTTATCATGAATATATGCAATACCGCCGCGTCAAAAAACAGTTGGAGCGTATGAAGAAACGGGAACACTCTTATCAATTGTCTTATGAACAAAATGACACAGTCGCATCACTTGCATTATCAACGACAGAACAGCATGATAAATAAAGAGTTTGACTTCATGTTTTTAGGAGGAACCGATTCATTATGAATGAAATACCACTATCCAACGGCTGGACACTTCGTTACTCACCTGTCATCGACTTATGGCTAAAAGAAGATGGTGTTTTACTCGTCGATCATGAAGACAAGGTACGTTTGACACTCATCCTCGATGAAGAGACGATGGAAATCAAACAAATCGATAATACGAATGCCTCGTTTTCCATCGATCCGACGACGAGACGCCTGACATTCGAACTCGGCGAGAGTGAAGAGGAATCTGAACCTCGTTACTGGGAATAAAGAAGAAGACCGGGTGCGATACCTGGTCTTTTTTTGTACAATAATAATACACAGTAAAAAAGGAGTTTGATGCCATCATGTTACGCACGATCATCTGGTTCATTCATTTTGGGCTAGTATTACCTCTTACATTACCATTTTTGCCTGGCGCAAAACGTCGAACACACGCCGCTCGCTACGCGTATACACAAAAAGTAGCACACGTTTGGGCGAATTCGCTCCTTCGCTTAGCTGGAGTGAAAGTCCGTCTGACAGGGGAAGAACATATTCCGTCTGATCAACCTGTCGTCTTCATCGCCAACCACCAAGGGAATTTTGACATTCCGATTTTGCTCGGACATATCGCAAAACCCAAAGCCTTTATTTCGAAAATCGAAGTCAATAAGATTCCAATCGTCAATGTCTGGATGAATTTAATGGGATGTGTCATGATTGACCGAAAAGATCGCCGACAGTCTTTAAAGGCGATTCGTGCCGGTGTCGAGACAATCAAAGATGGGCAATCGATGATCATCTTCCCGGAAGGTACTCGCTCGAAAGGCGGACCGATTGCTGAGTTCAAAGCAGGGAGCTTCACCCTAGCAACATCTAGTGGTGCACGCGTCGTTCCGATTGCCATTTCAGGAAGCTATCGTGTCATGGAAGAGACTGGTCGGATTCGACCGGCAACTGTCGATGTGACAATCCTTCCATCCATCGACCCTGCTACAATGACCCAAAAAGAACTCGTCGCTACTGTTGAACAACAAATCAAGCATATTGTAGAAGGAGTCTGACATGCTACTTAAAGTAGATCAATTAAAAAAAGAATTTGCTGATAAAATCGTTTTTGAAGACGTAACATTTTCCGTCACACCCGGAGACCGGATTGGAATTATCGGTGTCAACGGGACAGGAAAATCGACACTGCTCCATATTTTAGCAGGAAAAGAGACAGCTGATTTCGGTGAACTGCATCATCCGAACGATTACCGGATACGTTTACTTTCACAATCGACAGATTATCCGGAAGATCAAACAGTGATGGAAGTGCTCCTCTCCGGAAACACACCGACAATCAATGCTTTACGCCATTATGAAACGGCTCGTTTAGCGCTTGAACAAAATCCGACAAATGAAACGTTACTCAAACGATTTATCGATGCCCAAACGGAAATTGATGCCGCAAATGCCTGGGATACGGAGTCTCGCCTTAAAATGATTTTAACGCGACTTGGCATTACAGATTTAGAAGCAAAAATCGGTTCGTTATCGGGCGGCCAACGGAAGCGTGTCGGCTTGGCAGAAGCTTTGCTCGACGAAGCCGATTTATTACTACTCGATGAGCCAACGAATGAACTCGATGCAGAAACGATTACTTGGCTCGAATCACAAATCAAGGAATACCGTGGAGCGATTCTGTTGATTACCCACGACCGTTATTTCTTGAATCGTGTCACGAATCACATGATGGAAATCGCGAACGGGACGGCCCATTTTTATGTCGGAAACTATGAGTCATTCCTTGAAAAGCGGGCTGAGCGCCGCGAACGGACTGCTTCAATGGAAGAGAAGCGCCAAAACATTTTACGCCGTGAACTCGCTTGGCTACGTCGTGGTGCAAAGGCACGGACGACAAAACAAAAGGCACGGATTCAGCGTGTCGATGCACTCCAAGAACTCTCTTATGAAGAAGAAGAAGCAACACTTGAAGTACAAGTCGGTTCGACACGACTCGGTAAAAAAGTCATCGAAGCAACGGAACTTGGTCATACATTTGGTGAACGAACACTGTTCGAATCATTTAGCTGGTTATTCGGTCGAAAAGAACGTTATGGCATCGTCGGTCGGAACGGGAGCGGGAAATCGACACTGTTGTCGATTTTAGCGAAACAACTTGAACCGACTCAAGGGGAAGTCGTGCACGGGGAAACGGTCAAAGTTGGGTTTTATGGACAGTTCGCCGAGTTCACGCACCCGGAACGTCGTGTCATCGATGAAGTCGAACGGATCGCCCAGGTGATCACGACACTTGATGGTCAAGAAATCACGGCGAGTCAGATGCTCGAGCAGTTCTTATTCAAACCGGAAGCACAGTATAAGCCGATTGGTAAATTATCCGGTGGCGAAAAGCGTCGACTCAAGTTGTTGACGATCTTAATGGATGAACCAAACGTCTTGTTCCTCGATGAGCCGACGAATGATTTAGATACAGAAACGCTGTCGGTTCTTGAAGACTATCTCGAGTCCTTCCCCGGAACGGTTATCACGGTCAGTCATGATCGTTATTTCCTCGACCGTGTCGTCAATCGGTTACTTGCGTTCGAGAATAGTACGATTGTCTCTTATTATGGGCAATATACGGATTACCTGGAACAGCGTGAGGATGAGACACCTGAAGCAGCTATCGTGACTGAGGTAAAAGAAGTGGTAGCTGCTCCAACCGACATCCCGAAAAAATTGTCTTATCAGGAACAACAAGATTGGACAACGATTGAGACACAGATTGAAAACGCGGAAGCTGCGCTTGAGCAACTCGAACAACAGCTCGCTTCGGCAGGTAGCGATATCGGGCAAGTTAATGAACTCTATCAAAAGATTGAGCAAGGAAAATCCCAACTCGATCAACTGATGGACTATTGGTCTTACTTGTCCGAGAAGATAGAGGCATACGAATCTTATAAAAAATAATTTGTCTTTGATTTATCAAAATTAGACGATTCATCCCCCACTTCTAAACGTTCAGGGCGAAGCCCTAGTCTAAGTGGGGGATGAATCGTCTTCGGACAAGGCGTGTCTTCCGACACATCAATTGTCCGACGCGCTTCGTTTGAAAACAATAAAAATCAGGAATAATCAAAATGTCACGTTCTTTGGAAACTGAAGGTATAGGGTTGTGACAGGAAGTTCGTCTGTCACGTAAAATCTTCAACGTCCACCTTGCGGATGACCGAAGTAGCGAAAACTAAGCAGAGTAGGCATCCGCTCAAAAGAAACGGGCAAGATTAACGTTCAACCGTCGGGACGACGGGGTTAGCCTGATCAATTTTCGACCGTTAGGTCGAATAACTCAGGAATCCTCCACCTCTTAGCGAAGCGTAGGTGGAGGTAGTTCAATGTCTGTTTGACCGTATATTTTCCTTTCCGGAAAAATGCGGTCTTTTTTCTTCTGTTCCAAGTACGTTTTTTCCAAATTGAGGGTAATGAATTATATAGTTAAACTGTTACTTTCATTAGACAGGAGGTTTTCTCATGTCAAAAGCGTTCAAACGAATGACAGGAGGAATCGTCATTTATTTGATTATCTCGTATACCATCCTTCTTTTAATTCCAAACTCATTCGTCTTACCCACAGCCGTCTTTTCAAGCTTTGTCGGGTCTTTATTGATTACGAGTGCCGCCATTTTATTTTATAGAAAAACACCTTCACCAGAACTTAAATGGATCCTCATTGCTGTAAGTGCTTATTTCATCGGAGACTTAGGTGGAGTTGTCAGTGGTTACTTTTCGCTCACGTCTGTCAATTTGAACGTCCTACTCGACTTTCCCTATACAATCCATCTCTTGACGATTACCATTTTTTTATTCCGTCTTTTGGATATTGAACATTTCCGTTCACAAAAGCTTTTAATTCTTGATTCATTGACACTTTTTACTGTCGCGATGATTGCTGGATACTTGACGATTTTTAAATATATCCCCGAATACACAAGAACATTTGCGGAGCAGCTCAGCTGGGATATCTATTCATTCTTGACCATTCTCCTGACTCTTTTCTTTTTCTTACTCTATGCTTCCGGTTTAAAGAGACCGGTCTCGTTGTTCGCTTTTAGTTTTTTGATGGGTGGAACGTTTTTGTTAGGTATGATCAACTTTTTATTTTACAGCTTTTTATTGAACGATTTTACTTTTTACGCGATGCTTTTATTACCGCTCTATCCGTTGAGTAGCTACTTTTTCATTAGTTTCCTAGTAACTCGTCATTTACCGATTATCGCTAAACAACAATTATTGTTACTTCGGATTGAACAAATTCTTCGTCCTTCTTTTTCATACATCTTACTATTACTGTTAATTACCTATGTCACGTTTTCACCTGTCACGACACGCTTCTACTTCATCACAATCGCGACCACTTTTTTACTGTTCTTAACGCGGCAACTTTTTTCTTATCGCGAAAATGTACGCCTTTTACGAGAAACGACTTCGCTACAAGAAAATTTGGAAACCATCGTTTCACAGAAAACGGAGTTACTTCGGTTACGCGAACAAGAATTCAAGGCACTGTTTCTCTCCTATCCGCAAATGGTACTTGAAGTAAATCAAGCGAGTCACATTCTATCCGGAAATCCTGCAGCCATTCGAGAAGGATGGATGGAGAAGTCATTGAAAGACGAACAGGTCCGTCTTTTCAAACAAGTAATGGAGGCGCTACATGCCAATAAAGGGGTCCCTTCCTTATCAAAAACGTTTTATATCCCCCATGACGAAGAGGACCTCATCTACACGATGACGTCGATTTGTATAGCCGATCAAGAACGTGTCTTTATCATTTTATCCGACGTCACAGAAGATGTTCGCCAAGAACAATGGTTGGAGAAATTAGGAAATCATGACGCTTTGACCCGTTTACCGAATCGGCGCTTTTTTGAAGAACAATTGCAAACTCTCCTCCCTACCATACGACATGGATCGTTATTGTTTGTTGATTTAGATGGTTTTAAAGCTATCAATGATACGTACGGGCATGATGCTGGAGATTTATTACTTCAAGAAACCGCAGGCCGGCTACAACAACTAATTCAAGGAGAGGAGCTTGTCGCCCGTTTAGGAGGAGACGAATTCATTTTATTCACCGTTCGAGACGAAGATGAGACGACTGCATTTGCGAGTAAGTTGCTCGCATCACTCAATGAGCCGTTTTATATTAAAGATCAAACGATGTCTGTCACACCGTCCATCGGTATTTCGCTTTATCCGAGTGATGGAAAAAGTTCGAATGTCCTTTTGATCCGCGCAGACGAAGCCATGTATCACATTAAAAATACGAACAAAAATAATTTTCAGTTCGCCGCTCAACTAAAACGCAACTAGGAGGAAACGCATATGCAACGATCCCCCTACTTCATCAGATGGTTCCCTTCTCTACTAATCATCTCTTTGATTTTAATTCTCTATTCATACACGCAAGGCTCATTCATGAACCACCTTGTCGAACAAATTCTAGAGTACTTGTCGTTTCTTTTAATCGGACTTTTCATCCTCATCGCCTATAAAAAAGAACGGTCACTCGTCGTGCCTAGGCGAAAATTTTGGATCATCGCCTTCATCTCACTTATCTTCTCGCTAGCTGCTTCGATTTTTGAAACCATTAACTTGTTCAGTAATACGCTGTCTTTTCCGAACAGTTATAGCTTAATTTGTTTCTCCATTTCGCACTATATATTTTTAATCGGACTTTTTTACCGGATTGCTTCGCAAAAGAGTTTTTCACAACATCTGCTTGCATTCGTGGATGCTCTAATCATCGTCTTTTTTTTAGGACTTGCTGCTTTTCATACATTAAGCGAACTGGCCGACCCGACAGCTAGTACGTTCCCGTACGATATGATCGTCGTCCTCAACACTTCACTCGGATTGTTTGTTCTCTTCTACTTCTTTTTTGTTCAAGAAACACACTGGGTTTCCCGAACGACGTTATCTCTACTATTTTTATCACTGTTCATTCGTGGTATGTATGAAGTATCTGCTGTATACTTTCCGGATTTCACGGAACAATATTTAGTCTTTTCTCCTGTATTGATTCGCCTTGCTCAAAGTGCGGCAATCTTATGGCACCTTGATCACATCACTGAAGGTAAACAAGCGTCTCCTGTCGTTCAGAGAACTTGGCTGCCTTTACTCGCAATTCCACTATTTTTACATTATGTCATCGAACTCGAAGGTAAAAAAATTGATGTGTTCATCATCTTATTGTTACTAATCATTCGACAAATCATCATCGCTCGGCAACATACGTTGCTTGTGCAGAAATTAAACGAGCGAAACGAACAGTTAGCCGAACGCATCGAACACCGGATCCGGCAAATCAAAGAAAGTGAGCAACAAGTCCTGCCACTGTTTTCAAGTCATCCTGATCCAATCATCCGCTTTGATCAAAACGAAACAGCGACGTATGCCAATCTTGCGGCTCAAGCAACGTTTAAGCTTTCTGCCTTGTCAATCGAAGTACCCACTCACTCAGTCTTACATCTTCAGTCTTCCTTACAGCTTGATTCCAAGCGTTATCTCGATGAATCCGACCGCCAATATGAATTAACAAAAATCCCCATCCACATCGCTTCAAAATCGACCGGTCATTTCTTAGTCTTACACGACGTAACAGAACAAAAGGAGCGGCAGCAACGGATTGAATACCACGCGTTTCATGATGTTTTAACTGGTATCGGTAACCGTCGTTCGCTCGAACGGACATTCTTATCGATTGACCAGTCCGTAAACTATCTGGCGTTACTTGATTTAGACGGTTTTAAATTAGTCAACGATACGTATGGGCACGAAGCTGGTGATTATGTCTTAATCGAAGTTGCTCGTAGAATAAGTCTAGACCTCGAACGCGAAGAGTCAGTTTACCGGCTGGGTGGTGATGAGTTCACCTTGCTAACTTCAGCGAAAGATGAACTTTCACTCCGACGTCGCTGTAAACATTTCTTACAATTATTGCGTCGCCCTTATGTTTATAAAGGGCAAACGTTACATGTCTCGGCCAGCATCGGAGTCGCTCCATTTTTCGAAAACGATGATTTAGAAAGTTGGCTGAAACATGCTGATCTCGCCATGTATCGCATCAAAAACCGCGAAAAAAACGATATTGCGCTGTACCATCAAGATTTTTAAACGAACAAACGCCCATTCACCCTAGCTTAGGATTGAATGGACGTTTGTTTTTTGCTGCTATGCTTCAGGTCGTGGTGTAATGTTTCCCTCTTCGATATCGAGTAATAAGTCAATCAACTCCGCACAAAATTCAGGATACTGACGCAATAGTGCGTCGTCACCGACTTCATCGACAAAATCAGCTAAAAGAACACGCACTTCAGGTACAAGTGCTCGTGCAACCTTCATATAGGCGATTGCGAATCGCCATTTGCCTGAAATGTAGAGAAGTTTGCCGACTAACAGATCGCCAACCGCAACGTCAATCTCTGTCAAATCGGTCTGATACGTTTGTTCCGACATGATGTCGAAGACGCCGTCTTCTTTTACAAGGAAAAGCGACGGAACAGGATCGGCCAGTCCTCTTAAGGCACGATACAGACTTTGAGACATGTCTTCTTTGACTTGTTCTAAAAAACGACCATGCGGTGTTTTCCCTTGTTCATCGGTCTCATAAAAAATGGCCCAATCGACGAACAAGTCTCGGAATAACTCAGCATCTTTTAAATACCAACGTCCTTCCGTCGCGATTTCTTCGATAAATGCGACCCAATCGGTGCTTCGAGCAGTGGCTGCTTCTTGATATAAAGTTTTGAGCGCTGTGTTCATCTCTGCTTCGGATACAGTCGTCGGAAACGGGATAATCTTTCGCTCACTTTTCATCGTGTTGGTCCTTTCCGGTGTGGTTTCGCCGGACTTTTAAGTGCTTCGGGTTCCGTGACTTCACGTTTTGGAATCAATTCCCCGCCATAAATCTCCATTGGTTCAATTTCCACACCCATTTGTTTCGCTAATGTTTTCAGGTGTTTTAAATCATGATCCGTGACGAGCGCAAGGACCATACCGGACGCGTTCCCACGCCCTGTTCGACCTGAGCGGTGGACAAAATCATCAAGGGATTCCGGTAAATCATAATGCACGACATGCGTGACGGCATCAATGTCCAGACCGCGTGCAGCAAGCCCTGTCGTGACGAGTAACGGAAACTCTCCCCGTTTATATGAACGTAACGTCTCCATTCGTTCTCTTTTCCCTTTTTCGGCATCTAAAATCCGGTATTTCAGCGAAAACTTGCTTAATTCACCGTTTAACGGACCGAGGAAAGAACGGTTGTTTATAAACGTCAACACTTTGACCTGTTGCATATTAGACAGGCGACGTAACATTTCCGGTTTCAGACGACGGGATGTTTCGATGTAACCGAACTTGACTTGCGTCGTCTCCGTCCGTTCAACTCGGATGACTTCTGGATCATTCGAAAGTGTCCGTCCCCATTCTGCTGTCCGTTCAGGTAATGTTGCTGATACGAGTGCTAACTGGCGGTCACGAAGCGCACTGTTCGCGATGCGCGTCGCTGATGCACTCATTCCACTTTCGTAGATTTGATCAGCCTCATCTAAAACAATCAATTTTACTTTATGCATCTTCAACTTTTTTGAATCAATCAACTCAACTAAGCGTCCTGGTGTCCCGACAATGATTTGTGGTTTTTTCTTGAGACGCTCATATTGACGTTTTAACTCAACGCCACCGATGAAAGCACCTGACTTAATCCCACTTCCTTGGGCAAATAATTGGATGACTTGATGAATTTGCATGACCAATTCTCGTGTCGGTGCCGTAATCGCGACTTGAACGTGTGGTTCATTCGGATCGATGCGCTCGAGGGCTGGAATGACATAAGCGAGCGTTTTCCCAGTTCCTGTCGGCGCTTCGACTAAGACATCTTTACCCTCACGGATTAGAGGAATGGCTTGTTCTTGAACGGGCATCATTTGTTCAAAGCGTGCTCGTTCCCACGCTTCATTAATAAAAGGTTTAGTAAAATTCATAACGTATCTTCTCCTACTCTCTTGTCTATCATTCTGTTACATATTCGAAACGATCATCGGTTTCAGTTTTAATACCGCGTAACGTCTGTGTATATTCATTTCCAGAATCGATTAACCGAATATGAAAAACGATTTCTGTCTCATTTTGTTGATCTGTACTTAACACTTCGAAACCTTGCGCCATTCGATCTTGCAGCTCAACAGCAAGTGTTTCAAAACCAGCAAGTACAGGATAAGTTGCTCTGACATCGATTGGGCGTCGAACTAATCGTGCGAGGTACTTTTCGTCGTAACCGATAAAGTCCTCGAAATCAAAATCATCTTCAAACCGGAGCCAAAACCCGTCGTCTTCAAACTCGGTGATCATCCCGATCCGTTCTGTTCCTTCAGTTGATACTTTTAGGGAAACCCAGTCCCCTGTTCGATAGTCTGCTTGCTCTTTTAATGGCGAAAACTCCATTCACTCCACCTCCACGTTCTATATTCCCTTTTTCATTGTCAACGATACGTCCTAAAAATACAAGGTAGCGCCGCGTGACTTTTATCACACTAGCTTCTGTCTCTATCCATTCCACTACAAATTAATGATACAGCTACAGAAAAATCCTTTCACAGCAGTCTTTTTCTGTTTTTGGAACAAGGGACACTGACTGATACAATTTACTGTGAAGTAAGTCATAGCAACACTTTTACATTTGTTAAAAGATTCACATATACGTAAAACCTCTATCCCGAATTGTTTGTTACACTATTCACATAAGAGATGTATCAAGAACCGCTGACCTTACTAATGAAGGAGTGTTGATGATGTTACTTGAAAAAACACAAGCATGGCAACGATTCGAAGGTGGAGAATGGATGGAAAAGATTGATGTCGCTGATTTCATCCGGCGCAATCGCTCAGAATACACAGGAGACGATCAGTTCCTCGCCGGTCCGACCGATGCAACCAACACGTTATGGCAACAAATCATGCAGTTAACAGAAGAAGAACGGGTCCGTGGTGGTGTCTATGCCGTTGATGCCTCGACTCCATCTTCAATTCTTTCGCACGGTCCAGGTTACCTCAATCCTGAACTCGAAAAAATCGTTGGTCTACAGACCGATGAACCATTCAAACGTTCGATTCATCCGAACGGTGGTATCCGAATGGTCAATGATGCCTTAGAAGCGTATGGTTTTAAATCAGATGACACTGTTACACAGATTTTTAGCGAGTACCGTAAAACGCATAATCAAGGGGTTTTCGATGCGTATACGCCCGAAATGCGTGCTGCCCGTAAAGCCGGTATCATCACTGGACTTCCTGATGCTTACGGTCGCGGACGGATCATCGGTGATTACCGTCGCGTCGCCCTTTATGGAACAGCTCACCTCATTGCTGCAAGAAAAGCGGATTTGAAAGCACACGGTGGATTTTTATCAGAAGCGATGATTCGTGATCGCGAGGAGATGAACGAACAACTCCGCGCCCTTCATGAACTGACAGAACTCGGTAAACGTTACACATGTGACTTATCACGACCAGCTGAAACGGCCCAAGAAGCATTCCAGTGGGTCTATCTTGCTTATCTCGCAGCAATCAAAGAACAAAACGGAGCAGCGATGTCGCTCGGTCGCGTTTCGACCTTCCTTGATATTTATATCGAACGTGACTTGCAAACGGGTCGATTGACAGAAGAGAGCGCGCAAGAACTTGTCGACCACTTTGTGATGAAACTTCGAATCGTCAAGTTTCTTCGGACACCCGATTACAACGAACTCTTTTCCGGTGACCCGACGTGGGTAACAGAATCAATCGGCGGCATGAGTGAAGACGGTCGCTCGAACGTCACAAAAAGTTCGTTCCGCTTCTTGCAGACACTCGTCAACCTCGGTCCGGCACCTGAACCGAACTTAACCGTTTTATGGTCACCAAAACTTCCACGTGGTTTCAAAGAATTTTGTGCGAAGATGTCCATCCTGTCTAGTTCGATCCAATATGAAAATGATGACTTGATGCTTCCGATTTATGGTGATGATTACGGGATTGCTTGTTGTGTCTCAGCAATGAAAATCGGTAAACAAATGCAATTCTTCGGCGCCCGGGCGAACTTAGCAAAAGCCTTACTCTACACGTTGAACGGTGGCGTCGACGAAAAACTCAAAATTCAAGTCGCCCCTCCTTCCGACTTGATTTTAGATGACGTGCTCGATTATGAAACCGTCATGGCCGCCTATGATAAACAATTGGATTGGTTAGCTGAGCTCTATGTCAATACACTGAATGTCATTCACTTCATGCATGATAAATATAGTTATGAGCGCATTGAAATGGCACTCCACGATCCTGAAATTTTACGGACGATGGCTTGTGGGATTGCCGGATTATCCGTTGTCGCCGATAGTCTGTCAGCGATTCGTTATGCTAAAGTCACACCAATCCGAGATACGGATGGCATTACAGTCGACTTTAAAATCGAAGGCGATTTCCCGAAATTCGGAAATAACGATGATCGTGTCGATCAAATGGCCGTCGATCTCGTCGAACTCTTTATGGAAAAAATCCGGAAACATCCAACGTATCGTGATGCTTTACCAACCCAATCTGTTCTGACGATCACGTCAAACGTCGTGTACGGTAAAAAAACCGGGAATACACCCGATGGTCGTCGAGCTGGCGAACCGTTCGCACCGGGAGCAAATCCAATGCACGGACGTGACACACGTGGTGCAGTCGCTGCGTTGACTTCTGTCGGCAAATTACCTTATGAGCATGCCTTAGATGGTATTTCCTACACGTTCTCAATCGTTCCGAAAGCACTCGGAAAAGATGAAACAACACGTATCAACAATACAGTCGGTCTACTTGACGGCTATATGGGCGGTACGACTACCCGTGGTCATCACTTAAACGTCAACGTGTTCGACCGCGCCACTTTACTCGATGCGATGGAGCATCCTGAACTTTATCCACAGTTGACGATTCGTGTATCGGGTTATGCCGTCAACTTCATTAAGTTGACACGCGAACAACAAATCGATGTCATCAACCGTACATTCCACGGTGCACTTTAACTTTTCTGAAAGGACTTGATCACTATGACTTACGGGACGGTTCACTCTGTCGAATCTTGTGGGACTGTCGATGGTCCCGGTATTCGTTTCATCGTCTTTACGCAAGGCTGCCCACTACGCTGCCAATATTGCCACAATGCGGACACCTGGGAATTCGGTTGTGGTCGAAAAGTAACACCGGAAGAAATCATCAAAGAAGCGAACAGCTATCGTTCCTTCTTTGACGCAACGGGTGGAGGGGTGACCTTCTCCGGTGGCGAACCGTTGGCTCAACCCGAGTTTTTAGAAGCCTCGCTGCGTGAAGCAAAACGAAACGGCTTGCATACCGTCATCGATACAGCAGGTTCGGTCGTCCCGAAAAACCTGGATCAAATCCTAGACTATACAGATCTCGTCTTACTCGATATCAAGCACATCGATGATGCGACGTGCCGAATTTTGACCGGGCGAAGTAACATCAATACACTAGCCTTCGCAAAATTGCTCGCAGAACGAAACATTCCCGTCTGGATTCGCCATGTCCTTGTCCCCGGCGTGACGATGACGGAAACGTTTTTACGGCAAACAGGTGAATTCATTCGAACACTCGGAAATGTCGAACGGGTTGAAGTCCTCCCCTATCACCAATTAGGTGTCTATAAATGGGAGGCACTCGGGCTCGAATATGCGCTAAAAGATGTCTTACCGCCTACCGCGGAGGAAACGTTTGCCGCGCAAGATTTACTCAACTCGTACTTGTCATGATTGATGTGACTTGATAGACTGAACACATAGTCTATGAAACGGAGGTACAATACCGAAATGAAGCAATCACTCGCTAACGTCTAATGATGAATGAACTCATCACTTTCGCAATCGCTTGCGGATGACTGACGCTACGAGTCTGCTCAATTTCGATATTTCCCTATTTCAGGTGGATACCTTCTTTGAATTGCACTCCCGCACACCATCCGTACGCTCAGGATGGTGTGTTTTCATTTCATCTCAACCGAAATGAAACAAAGGGAGCTGAGCTTATGCCAACTGAAGTATTATCCATCCATGATTTACAAATCGATTTTGCCGGGCAGTGTCTTTTCCACGATGTAACGTTCTCCATCCGCGACGGCGAACACGTCGCCTTGGTCGGACCGAACGGCGTTGGAAAAACGACGCTCTTGCGCGCCATCCTAAAAGAAATCATCCCGACGACCGGGACAATCCATCGCACGTATGACCGGATCGGGCTCTTAGCCCAACAAATCGAACCCTCGACAAGTGTAGCAATTCAAATCGTCGAACAGGCGGATGTAACCCGTTACGACTTACGTGAACGTGCCTTAACCACTGAAGCCGTGGCCGACTACCAGGCTGCCGTTGACGCAGATGCCTTCACGCTCGAAGCCGATGCGAGACGTGTCCTGAAAGAAGTTCAACTCGAGCAATCTCTTTGGTTTCAGCCTTTGAACACACTGAGCGGCGGCGAACAGACCCGGATTCAACTTGCATGTCTACTGTTGAAGAAACCGGACTTCATCCTGCTTGATGAACCGACCAACCATTTAGATGAAGACACACTCGAGTGGCTCGTCGCGTGGACGCGTCAAACGAAGACGACGATGCTCTATGTTTCACATGAGCGTGCCTTTATCGATGCGACGGCTGACGCCGTCATTGAATTGACTGAAGCAGGAGCGGCACGTTACGAAGGAAACTATGAGATTTACCGTACGTTAAAGGAACAAGAACGGACTGCACAGTGGCATCAATATGAGAAGCAAGAACGAACACGAAAAGAACTCACCCGGATGATTGGTCAATATCAAAATTGGCATCAAAAAGCGACGGCTAGTGCAAGTGAACGAGATCCGTACGCGAAAAAAAAGGCTGCAAAACATGCGACAAAAGTCAAAGCAAAAGAAAACCAGCTCGAACGCCTACTGGAACACCGGGTCAAAAAACCGGAAACGCCGTCCCACTTCCATGTCAGATTCGAAGCAGAACATTTTTTAGCGAAACGTCTCGTTTCAGTCGATGCTCTCTCATTCGACTATCCGCATCGCCGGCTCTTTCAGGATGTGTCGTTCTCCATCCAGCGTGGCGATCGAATCGCGTTGATTGGTCGAAACGGTTCTGGGAAAACGACGTTATTACGTCTTTTACTTGGAGAATTGGTGCCATCTGCCGGTATCATCAAACGGCACCCGACTTTAAAAGTCGGTTACTTTTCTCAAGTTCTATCCACTTTACCGAATACCGGCACACTACTTGATGCCTTGCTTGAGACGAGCGAGATTTCGGAAACAGATGCCCGGACACTACTCGCGTGCTTTTTATTTCGGCGGGAGACCGTCTATAAACCAATCGCTGAAGCGAGTATGGGCGAGAAATGCCGGATTGCCTTTTTACGCCTTTATTTTTCCGGCGCGCATTTACTCATCCTCGACGAACCGACGAATTACCTTGATCTTGCGACACGGGAACAAATCGAAGCGGCACTCGAAGTTTTTCCCGGTGAGTTGCTGTTTGTTTCCCATGACCGTTATTTTACCGATCGTTTATCAAACCGAACGATTTCCTTGACCGGTGACTTCACAGTCCATCCTGTCGGAACAAAGGCTTTACGGGAACAACGTGCTTCTGATTCGGATGGAATCCGGGCTGACTTACGGCGTTTGAATGAACTGACCGGTGAAATCGACTTTGATGTGTAATTGACGGAAGTCACATCACGAACTGATTTTTAGCACGATGATAAAAGCATGCTAACTTAAAAAGAAATACGGTACTTTTCCATGCGCCTCCCACATGCGTATCTAATTACCGCGAACGAAAAAAACGCTGATGATTCCCTGTAAAGAAGGGGAACATCGGCGTTTCGTTTACTTATCTTTTTTGATACTTTAATTTTGTATGTGCCTGCGCGTTTTTCTGAATCTTCTTCCACTTTTCTTTTTCGGCAGCTTGTAGCGCTACACTTTGCTTCCGTTCAGCATAGGCAATTTCCCGTTGCAGCTTCAGATAACTTTCCCAGCGTTCGTGCGGAAGACTTCCATCTTCCAATGCTTGGCGGACTCGACACCCGGGTTCATTGCCATGTTGGCAATCCCGGAAACGACAGTTTTCAGCGAGCGACTCGACATCAGAAAAAGTCGAAGTCAGACCGTCACTTCCGTCCCATAGTCCCAGTTCACGCATACCCGGTGTGTCGACGAGCAACAGACCGTTCGCTAATCGTTTGAGTTCACGGTGCGTCGTCGTATGCCGTCCGCGTTGATCGTCTTCTCGCACGCCACCTGTTTCCATCAACTGTTCCTCTGCTAACGCATTAACGAGTGTCGATTTCCCGACACCGGATGAACCGACAAGGACAATCGTCTCACATGGTTCGAGAACATCTCGAAGACTTTTCAACCCGTCACCGTTCAACGAATCAATCGCAAAATAAGGTGTCCCGAAGGCAATCCCTTCAATCTCAGTCAACTCTGACTCGACGGATTCCATCAGACTTCGTTTCGTCAAAACAATGATTGGCTTGACGCCAGCTTCCCAGGCGACCGTTAAATAACGTTCCAGTCGCCGGACATTAAAATCGTGACCGAATGCCATGACGAGCAAAGCTACGTCAACATTCGCACAAATGATTTGTTCTTCGACTTCCGTACCCGCTGCTTTTCTTGAGAATTGTGAGGTCCGCGGAAGAACTTGCTCAATCCGTCCTAATCCCGCTTCTCGCTCTGTCTGGATGATCCAATCCCCTACTGCGGGAAGATTTGCTTTCGTCAATGCCTCAAAGCGCATCTTTCCAGATAATTCACTAAGCGTCTCGCCAGCAGCCGTCATGACACGATACTGTTTTTGAAAGACTGCAGTGATCCGTCCTAAATTTTCATGTTCTCCTGCCTCATGTGCAGGTGGTTTACCCCATTCGTTCAAATGGTTTCCTCCTCTAATTTAAGGGAGGGAAACCCCTCCCTGTTCTCCAGTACGTGTTTGATTTACGTTGATTTGCACATTCATAAACCTCACTCCTCTCCAGTAACTTCCTCCGTATTTTATCATATGCAGCCACTTCAAAACCGTTGGGCGATAAAGTCAGACCTTACTACTCCGCCTCAAGGCCGAGACGAATACGGTCCGAGGGGCGTCGTCGTTTTTCTCACCATCCCTTATCATAAAGATATCAAGTAAAAGGAGGCTTCATCATGAAGCAATCAAAAGGCAAACAGGCTTTGATGATACTTGCTGGTATCGCTCTTCTCGCAGTCGTCATCGGGACACTCCCACATATGATTGGACTCGGGCTCGGTGGACTGCTTGCATTTTACGCCATCAGTAAGTTTGTCCGTTCAACAAAAGTCATCGCAAAAATCGGTTTTGGTTTACTCGCAGCAGTCGGAATCGGCTTAGCCCTTTCAAACATTTGGGCGGTATTCGGTATCGCGGCAGCACTTGCCCTCTACATCGGTTACATGCGGATGAAGATGGAACGTGTGAACCCAAACGATTTATTTTCTCGCCGTCGTCGGTCAAACGCGTCTCATTTTGAAGCAGATTGGAAAGACATCGATCAAAAACGCTTTTAATCGCTACTTATACTCAAGGAGGAATTCACGATGAAGAACGTATTCGACCAACTCAATGATTTTGCTAACCAAATGATGACGGAAGTCAAAAAGGCAGCCGAGCAAGGTGAAGTCCCGGCTAAAAAATTAGTCCGTCATATCCGGATTACCGAATCTGATTTAAAAGAAATCGACCGGCTACTCGAACGTCAACGGTCACTCCTGAGCGAACTCACACAAAAACAAGATGAAGCAAAAGAACTAGCTGATAAGCGGTTTGCCCAAGTCGAAATTGCTAAACAAGCTGAAGAGCAGGAACTTGCAGAACGCGCCGCTATCGAATCCAAACATTACGGTGAACAGTTCCGTTTCTTCGAAGAGTTGATTGTTGAAACGAAACGGGAATTGACGCAACTTGAACGGGAAGCACTCGAGTTGAAACTTAAACTCGAAGACTTGCAAAATAAACGCTATGAGTGGATGATGCGGGAAAACGTTTCTAATTTAAAATCAAAGATGAACCAGGTGCTAGAACGCGAACCAAATGCTACTATTAAACAAGAAGAACATCCGTTTACGGCAGCAGAACCGGATGTCGCAGAACAAACACCAGAAGACGACATCGATTCACGTATTGCGGAACTCGAACGTCGCTTCCAAAAATAAGTATTTTGACGAAGGAGGCCCTTGCCTCCCTTTGTCATGTCAGGGAGGAGATTGATCGTGCGACGATTAAGTACAAAACAATTAGTCGGCTACGTGTCGATCCTATTCGCGCTCGGATTATTTTATGATTTGATGACTGGAGCCGGAAACGTCTTATTTGGAATCTTATTCCCATTCTTGTTGTATTATGTCGGGATTCATTTTCGGCGTCGCGGTCATGAAAAACTGGCCATCCTGTTTTATATCGTCGGTACGATTATCTTAGCTGGAGTCGTCTTGAGCTCGGCAGCTGTCGGATTCGTCATCGCCGGAATTTTGCTATATCTCGGAATTATCCTTGTCACCCGACACTCCGTCCGCGAATTTTTCTTTTCGAAGATTTCACCACGTCTTTATGAAGAAGAAGGCATTACGATCCAACCTGCTTACTCGTTTTCGACGCAGTCTGAAACACCTTACGTGTTAAAAGACTTGAGTGAACAGTTCATCGTCAAAGATTTAGAAATCGATTTAACGCATGCCTATGTCCCAGAAGGTGAAACACTCATCGTCATCAGTGGTGTCGTCGGAGATGTGCGTATTTTATTACCTTCAGGATATGACTATACGCTTGATACGTCGATTGGTTTTGGAAGCGTCAAAACAGATGTCCGCCGGATCCCGACATTTTTTAACCGTCGCATTCAGTTTCGGGCACCACAATATGAAGAAGCGACTCGAAAAGTCCGCATTCACGTCATGCTTGGCATCGGTAACGTGGAGGTGACCTCGATATGAAACGTGATCACTTCCCGCTCGGTGTCATCGCGCTCCAAGTATTGACCGGATTTCTGACAGCCGTCGTGACGACTGGTTTGTTTTTAAGTACACGCCAAGTCGATTGGCATGTACTTTTCGTCCGTCAACAAGATTTACCTGTCTTATTGCTTGTCGTCGGATTATCCCTGTTACTTCCGCTCGCAATCGGCAGCATCCACTACTTCTTTTTACGTCGTGACTTCAAACGTGTCACAACTGCCATCATCGAACTCGAGCAAGGAAAAGAAGTCACGATTGTCAACGGACCTTACTTCCACACACTGACCCGCCTCTCACGAATTGGGAAACGAATCGATGAACAGGTCGAGACGGTTCAAAAAATCAGTACACGTCCGCAACACGTCGAACAAGTTCGTGTCCAAGCCATCACGGAAGAACGGAAACGGCTCGCACGTGATCTCCATGACTCCGTCTCCCAACAACTTTATGCCATTTCGATGATGACGACGGCTGCCAAACAAACGATTTTGACACAACCGGAAACGGCAGCGAAACAAATTGACTTAGTCGAGACGATGGCACAGACGGCGCAATCAGAAATGCGTTCTTTATTGCTCCAACTACGTCCCGTTGAACTCGAAGGGATGACGTTGCAACAAGGACTAACCCAACTGCTCGAAGAACTATCAAGGAAACAATCGACGCAATTGAGCTGGAAACTCGAACCGATTGAATTACCGCGTCCGATTGAAAATGAATTATTCCGCATCGTTCAAGAAGGCTTAACGAATGCTTTACGCCACGCGAAAGCATCGCACATGAATATCGAATTGCGTCAATTCAATGAGACGATCATCTTGAGTATGAATGACGACGGTGTCGGCTTTATCGTCGACGAGAAAAAACTCGCCTCGTACGGGATTAACTCGATGCGCGAACGTACGGCTGAAATCGGTGGGACGATTCGCCTCGTCAGTGTGCCCGGTCAAGGAACGCAGATTGAAGTCAAACTTAGAAAAGAACGGATGGTGCAAGTATGATACGCGTATTATTAGTCGATGACCATGAAATGGTTCGCGCTGGAGTCTCTGCCTTTTTATCGACCCAACCTGATATTGAAGTGGTCGCAGAAGCTGCTGACGGACAAATCGGAGCGAAACTTGCTCTTGAACATCGCCCTGATGTGATTTTGATGGACTTAGTCATGGAGCCGGTCGATGGTGTCGAAGGAACACGTCTGATTCGCGCCGAGTGGCCGGAAGCTAAAATTTTAGTCGTCACAAGTTTCTTAGATGATGAGAAAGTTTATCCCGTCATTGAAGCCGGTGCGATGAGTTACGTCCTAAAAACGGCAAGCGCGTTTGATATTGCGGAAGCAATTCGCAAGACAGCGAGCGGACAATCTGTCATGGCAGCTCAAGTGACAGGTAAGATGATGGAACGCCTGCGCAAACCTGCTAGTCAACTCCACGACGATTTAACGGAGCGTGAACAAGAAGTCTTACAGTTAATGGCGCGCGGTATGGCCAATCAAGAGATTGCAGACGAACTGTTCATCTCCCTAAAAACGGTCAAAACGCATGTATCAAACATTTTATCGAAACTCGATGTCGTCGATCGGACGCAAGCCGTCGTCTATGCCTTTAAGCACCACATCGTGAAGTAATCTTTTACTTAGTTTTTGCACTCGTCTACGCATCCATTCATTAAAAAAAGGGTCAGCTTATCAAAGCTGGCCCTTCAGACTGTAAACAACGTGCGATTGGGAGATCAAGCGTCATGTTTCGTTGCTTTCCTCGGGCGAGGCGCAAGCCGTTGCCCCTTGGATCCTAGCGGACAACGAGCAGGGTCTTGCCTGCCTCTGAAAGTGCGTTAAAAACGCACTTTCAGAGGCAGGAGTCAACGAAAAGTGACGCTTTTCAAGTAATACCGTGAGGGAAAGCCGGCCATGTAGACAATTTAGAGCGCAATCCGTCTCGAATCGCTTTTAAAGCGAAAAGCAATCGGTCGCGACCCTGCAGCTTTGCTGTAGCGGCGTGACCGGTTGCCGCTTTGAAGACGAGGCGAGACAGGAAAGCACGAACGGATTGCTTCTCAATATAGCATTTTCACCCTTCAGCGTGTATAAAAAGTGCTAGTAAGCTATCAGCACTTTTCGATAGGGCTACCAGAGTTTCCAACCTGGAGCTCCAGGAGGCGCATTATCAATCATGTGCCAAATCGGTACTGTGTAAGCAAACGCAATCAAAGCAAACGTCACGAAAATCCAAAGTTTCCAGTTCTCAAAGAAGAGTGGTGTCTTCATCGCTGCTTCCTCTGTTTCCGCGACAGGAAATTCAGTACTTCCTTTCGGTGTCCGGAAGGCCAGTTGGAACATCGCAAACAAGAATAAGAGGATTGAAATAAAGAGGATCGTACCACCGATTGCCATCGCAACGTGATAGGGAATCCAATCTGCGACGAGCGAATCTTTGAAATATGCCGCAGGACCCGTCCGTCTTGGATTACCGAGCAAGCCTGAAATATGCATCGCAGTCGACATAAAGAGCATACCAATCGTCCACGTCGCCGTCTGGATGAGACCAATTGTATTAATCCGTTTTGTTAAGGTCCGTCCTCGTAATAATGGAACAAGCCAATAGGCCGTTCCAAAGAACGTCAACGCGACTGCAGCCCCGACTGTGATATGGAAGTGACCTGTCACCCATAAAGTGTTATGCACGACGATATTCAATTGGTGGGAAGCATTGACGACACCACCGGCTCCAGCCGGGATGAAGAACAACATGCCGACGAACGGTGCAAGAAAACGGACATCCCGGTACGGCATTTTCTTGATCCACCCAAATAGTCCGGTCGCACCTTGACGACGACCTGCTAGTTCGAATGTCGCAAACATCGAGAATGCTGTCATCAATGAAGGAATGATGACAAGGAACGTCAAGACGACTTGGATGTACTTCCAAAATGCTGAAATACCGGGTTCGAGCAACTGATGGTGAAAACCAACAGGGAACGAGAACAATAAGAACAGTAAAAATGACATCCGTGCTAAAGCATCTGAAAAAATCTTACCCCCGACAATCTTTGGAATGACCGTATACCAAACGATATACGCTGGCAATAACCAAAAATAGACGAGCGGATGACCAAAATACCAAAATAATGTCCGGGATAATTCGATCCCGACCTTATCCGTCCAACCGAGTGACAACGGCAAGAGTTGAAAGAGGATCGTTGCTGCGACACCTAGCGTGGCGATGACCCACAACAAAGCGGTCATGATACTCATGTAGGCTTGGAGCGGTGGATGGACACCCTTATGTTCTCGTTTGTAATCCGCGTACATCCGGAACATTGCGGCAGAAGAAACCCATGTTCCCACAACAAAGATCACGAGTCCGATATAAAAAACAGGGTGTGCCTTCAGCGGTGCATAAAATGTGTAGAGAACGGATGCTTCACCTGCTAACACCATCCATGTGACAAGGAGGACACCGACAATCATCAACCAGAATCCAACCCAGCCCAAGCGTCTCGGAAACTCTTCAAAACGCCCGAACGACTGTCCTAAAAATGAAAATAAAAGTCCAAATATGAATAATGTCGTAAAGACAATCGCAAGCATTAGTCCGTGAGCCGTCAGCAATTCATAATAACCGACGCCAGCAATTTCTGGAATAACTCCAGTACGGACGAGTGTCTGTAGTAGACCACATAGTCCACCAATCAGTAACGCCACAAGTGAAAAACTGACGTAGGCAAATCCGAGTTTTGCTTCTTTTAATCCAATCTCTCCTGCGGGGATTCCCCGCTCCATCTCAAACTCCATTAATTTTTTCGAAATCGCATTCATTTATTCCACCACCTTAATCTTAGTCGACATCATGTGATGCGCCGATCCACAATATTCGTTACAGACAATTAAATATTCGCCAGCTTCTTTGAATGTGTACTCGATTGAATTGATATGTCCGGGAACGACCATCATATTGACGTTCGTCTTGACGATTTCAAATCCATGGACGACATCTTTAGACGTCACTAGAAAATCGACGGTCGCGCCTTTTTTGATAATCATGTCTTGCGGTGTGAACTGGAAAGCTTGTGAGACCATGACGGCCTCATATTTATTGTCGTCAATTTTTTTTAGACCCGGTTTATCAAATGGCTTCGTCTGATCGACTTGCGTCGGGTCAATCAATGTTGCATCCGACGGTGGTTGATTATCAGAAGCGAATGCTGATACGCCAATGATGATTAAAAAGACTGCCAACATGATACAACCGAATACTAACCATATTTTTTCTAAACGATGAATATGCACCCTGATTCCCCCTTATCTTGAAGTGAATAATAAAAAGATTGATCCCCACATTCCGATGATGACTCCGGCAACGATAAATACAGCGATAAACGTTCCCTTCAGTTCTGTATCTGATTTCTGACGCATGATCAGTAGCTCCCTTCCGTCGTTGAATCGGTGACTTAACCTACCTTTATTTTAGAAAAAGACACCCTTCGTAATATGTGATAAACGTCACACCAATTGTGACGATTTCGCGCTTTTCTTTTATAAAACACACATAAAGTTCACAACTTGTTACGTACTGAACATATTTTGAATTGCTACTGTTATGCGACACAAAAAAGGACCGCATTCAAAAAGAATGTGATCCTAGACTGTTGATAAGTTCTTCTAAAGTTTAACGTGTTGCGGTTCCATCAAAAGGATGATGTTGGAGCGACTTTCAAGTCAGCTCCAACGTATGGCTCCGTAAGCTACCGCTCAAGTTAAGTTTAAATCCGGCAGACACCGACAGGACACCCTTCACAGTGGCAAAGATCGCGTAAATAGTTCGCATCATGAACGATGATTTTAGTCGTCGTCATCGAAATGACATTGTCTTTTTTCCACTGCGAAAACATCCGGTTGACCGTTTCACGTGGTGCCCCGATCAACTGACCGAGTTCAGTATCCGACGGTCGCTTCGAAATCACGTAATCGTCATCGACTTTTTTTCCGTCCATCGCGATCAGTCGTAAGAGTGTCGAAGCGAGTGCCCCTTGTTTCCCGAACAATAAGAGGTCACGTAACTTCGTTTCCGTTTGTTTTCGCATCAAGGCTTGCCAGCGCATGATATCTAATGCGAATGTTCCATCTTTTTTCATCAAATCTTCGAGTGTCGCTTTCGAGATGAAGCCAATGACACTGTCCTCCATCGTTTCGACACTATAGGAGCTTGGAAATGCTTCTCCGACATCGAATTCACCAAATAAGTCACCTTTGAAATATAAGAACATCATTAGCGGGCTACCTTTTTTCGTGAGCTTTGATAGTTTTACACCACCTTGTTTCACATAAAAAAGTTTATCGTTCATTTCCCCTTCCCAACAGACGATTGAGTCTTTTTTAAAAGATACCTCAGTCATGAACTCTTCAAGTAATTCACGTGTCTCACTCGACAACACGAACGTATTAGCTTCTGTCGTCCCACAAGTAAGCATCTCGCATTCTCCTTTCCGTAGCTTCTGCCTTCAGTATAGAACATCACAAGGGAAAATAGCGTTTTTTCAAAAGATTGTCAAACTTTGTTCACTATTTCACAAATTAAATAAACAAAAAAAGCCAAAGTAGACCGATTGGATCTACTCTTGGCTCCGTTAAAGTTCCATTTATAATAAATAACGCATCCATTTTGAATCGGTATTCGAGCGCATGTAGCGGAACGGCAAATCGAACTTCGTCGTATTGTTGACGACTCCTTTACGATGGCTGAACGTCTCAAAGCTGAATTTCCCATGATAGCCACCGATACCACTTCCGCCGACCCCGCCAAATGGCAAGTTATGTTGCGCAACATGCATCAACGTATCATTGATACACCCACCACCAAATGACACACGATCGAGTACACGGTGCTGAACAGCTTCACTCTCTGTAAAGAGATAGAGCGCTAACGGCTTATCACGGTCATTGATGAAACGGATGACCTCTTCCACTTCACGATAAGAATAGACTGGAAGAATCGGTCCAAAGATTTCTTCTTGCATCAACGGACTTTCTGGATCAACGTCCGTCATGACAGTTGGTGCCATCTTTCTCGTCGCTGCATCGACTTGACCGCCAAATAAAATTTCACCTTGGGGCAAGTAGCCACTCAATCGATCCAAATGACTGTCTGAAACAATCTTGACGTAAGAATTCACACCAACACCATTACCATACTGGGCAAAGGCTTCCTTTTCAATCAAGCGTAAAAATTCCTCGCGGACGTCTTCATGGACAAAAACATAGTCAGGGGCGATACACGTCTGTCCTGCGTTTAACCATTTGCCCCAAGCAATCCGTTTTGCAGCAAGCTTTAAGTTCGCATCACGGTGAACAATCGTCGGAGACTTCCCGCCGAGTTCCAGCGTGACAGGTGTCAAATGTTTCGCCGCTGCTTGATGGACGATTTTTCCGACACGCGTCGACCCCGTAAAGAAGATGTAATCAAACTTCTCTTCAAGAACAGCTGAACTGACGTCCGCATCCCCCTCGATGACAAGTCCAAATCGTTCGTGAAATGCCGTTTCAAAGACTTCACGAAGAACACGCGAGACGTTTGGTGTTAGTTCTGATGGTTTCAAGACCACCGTATTTCCGGCAGCGATCGCCCCGATGATTGGTGCAACAGCGAGCTGGAAAGGATAGTTCCACGGCGCGATGACGAGCACGTTTCCGTATGGTTCATAATGGATGTCACTTTTTGACCCGATATGTAACAACGGTGTCCCGACTCGTTTTGGTTTAGCAAGTCGGCGAAGTTTCTTCTCCATCCGTGCGAGTTCGCCGTAGACGAATCCGATTTCCGTCGTAAACGCATCTTGACGTCCTTTATTCAAATCCGTTTTTAATGCCTCATAAATTGCTTCTTCATGCGTTTCAATCGCTTGCTTTAAAAACGTCAACATACTTAGACGAAACGCAACACTTCGCGTCGCACCTGTCTTAAAGAAATTACGTTGCGTTTGAACAAGATTCGAAATAGTTGATTCAGTCATCGTCGATTCCATCTCGTGTTCCTCCTCATGGTCTAGGGTATCTTTTCCTCATTCTATCATAGCGAATGAGCAATGATTCAATCGTATGCTCCCTCTTCTTTGTGATTAGACAAAAAAGCAGGACTCGAAACGCGAGTCCTGCTGTGTTCGTTTCATGAAGACAGTGATTTTACCATCCGCATCGTCTTATTTCATCTGACCGATTACAGCTGAATTGCTGTTTCAAGTGCCACTTTCATCATATCATTGAACGTCGTTTGGCGTTCTTCAGACGTTGTTTCTTCTCCCGTTAGGAGGTGATCTGAAATCGTCAAAATCGTCAAAGCATTGACTTTATGTTTTGCAGCGAGTGTGTAGAGACCTGCTGCTTCCATCTCGATTGCGAGACAACCGAAGTCCGCCCATTTTTTGTAGTGGTGGAAATCATCTTGATAAAATTGATCCGTCGTGAAGACTTGACCGACTTTTGCGTCGATTCCGTGTTCTTGTGCCATTGTGTACGCTTTATGCAATAACTCGAATGAAGCTGTCGGCGCATAATCTAATCCATTGAAACGGACACGATTTTGAGCCATGTCGTGTGAAGCACTCATCGCGATGACGACGTCACGTACTTTTACATCCGGTGTAATCCCGCCCGCTGTACCGACACGGATCAAGTTTTTTGCACCATACGATTGAACGAGTTCATTTGCATAAATTGACATCGACGGAACACCCATACCTGTTCCTTGAACGGATACTTTTTTCCCTTTGTATGTTCCTGTGAAGCCATACATCCCACGCACTTCATTATAAAGAACAACGTCCTCTAAAAATGTTTCGGCGATGTACTTCGCGCGAAGAGGATCTCCCGGAAGTAAAACTGTTTCTGCGATTTGACCTTCTGCTGCATTAATGTGTACGCTCATGTACGTTTCCTCCTTGACGTTCGTTTAATTAAATAGATAACAACTCTCTAAACTCATTCGGTGTCATGCCGAATTGCTTCTTAAATACTTTTCGAAAATATTTATCATCCTGATACCCGACTTCAACGGCAATCTCATATATACGGGCATTCGTCTCTCCCAGCAATTCTTTTGCCCGATTTAGACGAATCGTTTGGATATAATCCGATAAGTTAACCAAAAAACGCTGTTTAAAGCGCCTTGATATATATTCTCGGCTTAAGTAGAAGCGCTCACTCATGAGCTGGAGCGTTAACTCTTCCGCATAATGTGTCTCGATATACTTCGCAATTTGATCAATCGCCTCTCCCTGCTCTTGAACTGGGCAAATCAGCTCCATCGCTCGGGAAAGCGCATCATTTAAAACATCTGGATCGATCGGTTTCAATAAGTAATCAAACGATTGATGTAAGATCGCACGACGCATATACGTATAATCATCATACCCTGTCAACACGATCGTGACGACCTTTGGATGATGATTTTTTGTCCATTCTAATAAACTTAATCCGTCTACTCCCGGCATTTCAACATCGGTCAGCATCAATCCGACTTTTTCTTCATTTAAAATTTTTTTCGCAGCTGCTCCATCTTCCGCTTCAAAAATATGCGATACTTTCCAGTCACCCCATTCACCAAGTAACTTTACAGCGTCACGAACGTGTTGTTCATCATCAACGATTAGTACATTCATTACAATTCCTCCTGTTCGATTGGAATTCGGATAGTGATTCTGAATCCACCTTCTATTGGAGATTGGAGCGTCATGTTTGTGCGTTCACCGTAAAAAATTTGAAGACGTTCGTATATATTGTGTAAGCCGATGCCAGATGTTTGCCGGTCTTCAGGAGCGCGATGTGCCCGCATTTTTTGGTTAATCATCTCAAGATCTGCCTCAGACATGATCGGTCCGCTGTTTTCGACGCTAATGATCAGTTGGTCCCCATCGGTTCTAATTTTGTACGCCAAGTAATTTTCTAACGCATCACTTTGCTGATTAAAGGCATGTTTAAAGTAATTTTCAGCGAACGGTTGCAAAATCATTTTTGGTACTTCAATCGGGTTCATGTGCCAAGGGACATCGACGATATAACGAAATTTTTCTGGGAAACGCTGTTGTTGTAAGCGCATATACCCTTGAAGATGGTCGACTTCTTGCTTTAATGTGACAATCGTCTGTTCGTTGTTCATCGAATAACGCATCATTTGTGAAAGACCGGTTATCGAACGGTACGCGACTTTCCGGTCCCCTTGCAACGTCGTTGTTCCGATCGATTGTAGCGCATTAAATAAGAAGTGTGGATTGAGCTGTGATTGCAACGCACGTAGCTCGTTCGTCCGATTTTCAAGTGCTAACCGGTATTCTCGTTTAATCAAACGATCCATCCGGTGCACCATTCGTTGAAACTGGCGATTCAATAAACCGATTTCATCATTTGTCGTCGCGACAAAACGTGTGGAGAGGTCCCCTTGCTCGACCCGCCAGACATTTGCCGTCAATTGTTTAATCGGTTTTGTAATTTCGAGTGCGACGAGACTTGCCGCCATAATCATTAATAGAAGTGACACTAAACCAATCACCAATAAAATGATTGCCGTTTCATTTGCTCCCTTGATGACAGAAGCATAAGGAATTTTCTTGATCAGTGTAATCGGCACGCCTTGCTTTTCGGTCTTCACATACACGATGAACGAGCTACCGACGTGCATGCTCCCACTTTTTCCAGTCATTTTTTCAGTCGTCACCGGTAATGTCGTTCCTGTCTTCGCGATTAAGTGATTCCCACTCATTAACCATAATGATTCGTCCGGTGAATTTTCAAACAGCTGTAGTTGTTGTTCAAATACCCGAACTGGAATGTCTACTGACAAAAAGCCGATGGGTTCACTCGTTTCGACGCGATCAATCCGGTAACGAAAACTGACGACTTCTTTTTCATCAAGAATCATCGTCCGAGAATTATATGCTGTAATCACATGTTCCGG
The DNA here is from genome assembly GCF_018618705.1 of Exiguobacterium sp. H66. Classification (NCBI taxonomy): domain Bacteria; kingdom Bacillati; phylum Bacillota; class Bacilli; order Caryophanales; genus Exiguobacterium; species Exiguobacterium sp. H66. The sequence continues at coordinate 150,114 of NZ_JACSMQ010000006.1, read as the reverse complement.
GTCTATCAACCAACCATTTTCTTGTTGCATCAATCGAAAATAATCAGTCTCTTGTAACCAATCAAATTTGCCACGACCGGAAGTCTTCATATTATAGACAGAGTATTCCGAGTACCCTTTTAAAATTACAAAATGAATTTGTTCAACATCCTGTCTTGATAAAAAGAGACCGAGTAAGGAACGAGCGACGACACTATCTGACTCACCAAGCTCAGCATCGGCACCAGCATTCATAATATTCATCAATGAACGATTAGCGTAGAGACTTGTTGATAACCGTTTCACGTCTTCCATATAATGACTGATTTGACTATTTCCGCGTTGAAGAGCGCTTAAACTCGAACGCTCGGCTTCTGCAATGTTTTGCTGACGTACGTATATATAAGAAGCAGTTGTAGCAAGTGTTGTCGGAACCAAGATAGCGAGGGCTACCAGTATTATAAGACGCGTCCGGATGCTCTTCATTTTGCCACCTTCCACCCTTTTTCTTCTAATAAATAGTATAGCACAACTGTATCCGCTTACATCCACTTCCTTTTAGCGCTTACGCTGGTTTATAGATCATGTTATCCATAATATACTTAAAAAATAATCCTTGATTCCGAATGAATAATCATATAGTATCGTTAATGTTCGTTTTTCAATTAAACTCATCGAAGGTGGTTCTCTATTTATGTTTAAGCTTTCTGCCCATAATACGACCGTGAAACGTGAAATCCAAGCCGGGTTCATTACGTTCATCACGATGGCCTATATTTTAGTTGTCAACCCGACGATTTTAGCTGACGCGGGCATTCCGCAAGCACAAGCATTTTCTGCGACCATTATCGCTACACTCGTCGGAACGCTTTTAATGGGGTTATATGCGAATCTCCCCATCGCCGTTGCACCGGGCATGGGACTGAATGCGTACTTTACGTATACTCTCGTTATCGGTGAAAAAATTCCTTATCAAACAGCACTCTCTGTCGTCTTTGTATCTGGAATCATTTTTCTATTGCTCTCGTTGTCTCCAATCCGGACGAAACTGATTGAAATCATTCCACTGACACTCAAGTTAGCGATCACTGGTGGAATTGGACTTTTCATCGCTTCACTTGGACTGAAGATGTCAGGTATTCTTGTTGCAGATGAAGCGACTTTGATTACGATTGGCTCACTGTCTTCACCAGAAGCTATTATTACACTCATTGGTTTGATGACTGCTGCCATCTTAACTGTCAAACGTGTTCCAGGTGGATTACTGTACGCGATGATTCTTGCGGGTGCGCTCGCTTTCATCACGGGAGAACTCAAATTTTCAAATACACTCACGGCTTGGCCAACATTACCGGAAGGCTTGTTAGTCACAAACCCTTTCACAGCGATTCAAGATGTCTTTCAATACGGACTCTTTAGTGGTGTCCTTTCGTTCGTCCTCGTAACGATGTTTGATACGACAGGTACGATGGTCGCAGTCGGTGAACAGGCCGGACTGATTGAGAAGGACGGTTCACTTAAAAATAGTGATCGTGCTTTATTATCTGATTCAACGGCGATGGTCGTCGGTTCGATGTTTGGTACAAGTCCTACGACTGCTTATGTTGAGTCTGCTTCTGGTGTTGCTGCCGGAGGACGTACTGGTTTAACGTCGGTCACAGTCGGTCTGCTCTTTGCGCTCGCAGCGATTTTCGGACCAGTCGTCCAAGCGATTTCAGGTGTTCCTTCGATTACGGCACCCGCTTTAATCCTTGTCGGTGCATTGATGCTTCAAAACATCAAGCAAATTGCGTGGGAAGATTTCAGTGAAGCCTTCACTGCTTTTCTAATCATCATCATCATGCCGCTTTCAGGAAGCATCGCGACCGGAATTGCCTTCGGATTCATCGTCTATCCGATCATGAAAGCCGTACAAAAGCAACGGGTCCATGCCTTAATCTATCTATTTGCCATCCTGTTCTTTATCCAGTTATTTTTCTTATAAGATGTAAAAAACTCCTCTTCCCTATCATCGATTCGATAGGAAAGAGGAGTTTTTCATGTCGATCCCCACCATGTAAACCACTGGTCTGAGATCGCTGTAGTTACTGCTTATTTTTTCATTTTCATCCATGTCTTCGTGAAGTCCTGTAACATCTCTTCTGACGTTTTTTGTTTACCGATATAGGCTTGCATGATTGCTCCGTATTCATTTACAGCACCATCCGGATATTTGAACCAGTTCCATGAAATCGTTTTGCCTTCTTTCGAGTAAGCTTGAATATCTTCTGCAAGCGGTCCTAAGTCCGTCGCTTCGATGGATTTAAAGGCCGGAATGAACTTAAATTTATTGACCATGTAGTCTTTTCCTGTATCCGATGTCGCCATCCACTCGAGGAACTTCTTACCTTCTTCTTTATTCTTCGAGTTTTTATTGACGACCCAGTTATTCGGGACACCAACCGGAAGACGGTCCATTTTTTCTTTATCATCATTGATCGGCATCGGGATGAAGCCCATTTCGATGTCCGGGTTCACATCCGTGATCAACTGTTGCGCCCAGTTCCCTTGCTGAATCATCGCTGTTTTTCCTTCAGCAAACTGTGTGACTTGTGTATTATAGTCTGTCGTCAACGGATTTTTATTCCCATATTCAATCGTTAAGTCAAAGAGATTAATAAATTCTTTAAACTGTTTGTTGTCCTCGAACTTCCCTTTTCCTGCGTTTAAATCTGCAATAAACTGGTCGGGATCATCTTGTTGCGCCATCGGAATATTCAAGAGGTGATTTCCGAGTACCCACCACTCGCCATATCCGATCGAGAACGGTGTCACACCATCTGCTTTAAGTTTTTTAGAAGCATCCGTCAGTTCCGTTAACGTTTTTGGTAAGTCTGTGATGCCAGCTTTTTTAAAGATTTCTTTATTATAAATAAAACCATAGCCTTCTAAGTTCATCGGCATACCATATAGTTTTCCATCAATCGTCATCGGTTCTTTTGAAAGATCAGTTAAGTCACTGACCCACTCCTCGTCTGATAAATCTTCAAGTTTATCTTGCCACGTTTTTGCTTCAGCAAAACCACCATTGTTGAAGACATCCGGTTCATTTCCTGACGCGAACTGTGACTTCAAGGCTGCACCATAATCCGATCCACCACCGACTGTTTGAACGACGACCTTCGTGCCTGTTTCCTTTTCGTACTCTTTCGCCATTTGTTCCATGTCTTTCGCAATCTCCGCTTTAAACTGGAATACATTAAGCGTCTTTCCACCTTTGGAAGAATCACTGTCCTTAGAATCGTCGCTATTTAGCGTCCCACCGCCACATGCTGCTAATGCGACGACCATTGCCGTAGTGACGACTGGTACTGTTGCCCATTTACGTTTACGCATTCGGATACCTCCCTGATTTCGAGTTGATAATCGTGCTACGCTTTTACAATAAATGAAAACGCTACCAAATAAGATAGATAATTTTGTCGGGTGTGGTGGAAAATATTGAACAGTCGTTATCCGACCGAAAAACTCGGGATTAGTGTATAATGAAGTTAGAATTAAATTTTGACAAAGGAGTTTGATGCAATGTCCTTACCTTCGATTATTTTACTGATTGGTTCTTTGTTGTTCATCGCTGTCTGGACAACAAAATTATCTAGCCGCTTTAACATACCTGCTTTACTTATTTTCATTTCTTTAGGAATGATTGCCGGTAGTGATGTCACGGGCTTCATTCGTTTTGACGATGCAGAGTTGGCACAGTTGTTCGGTACGATTGCCTTAATCGTCATCTTGTTTGAAGGTGGTCTTCAAACGGTCTGGAAAGATGTCAAAAAAGAGCTCGCCCCATCTTTGTCCCTCGCGACGTTCGGTGTATTCATCGCAACGACTGTCGTTGCCGTTGCTTCCCACTATATTCTTGGCTTTAACTGGCCCAATTCCTTTTTACTCGGAGCCATCGTCGGGTCGACAGACGCGGCTGCTATCTTTTCTGTGCTGAGTGGTCAATCCGTCCGGCGTAAAGTGGGTTCAACCCTCGAAGTCGAATCAGGGACAAATGACCCAATGGCTGTATTCTTGACGGTTCTCTTTCTTGAGTTTGTCACCAATCCGCAAGATGCCTCTCTTTTAAACGGCTTGTTTTCACTTACTTGGGAGATGGTTATCGGCTTGTTACTTGGACTTGCGATTGGTTGGGTCGCTTCTGCCGTGATCAACCGAATCGATTTAAGTTCTTCTAGTTTTTATCCGATTCTCTTGATGTCATTTGGTTTCCTCTCATTCGGTATTGCTTCTGCTTTTTCAGCAAGCGGATTCTTAGCTGTCTATGTCACAGCCATTTACATCAGCAATCATGAACTTGTCTATCGGCAGACACTCGTCCGTTTCACGATGAGCATGGCCCATCTCGCTCAAATCGGAATGTTCATCGTACTTGGTCTACTCGTCTTCCCGAAACAGCTGCTTGATCCTCAAGTCATTCTTTCGTCTATCGCGCTAGCTTTGATTTTGATTTTCATCGCTCGTCCACTTTCTGTTTGGTTAAGCTTACTGCCGTTTAAATACAGTTGGCGTGAGAAGATTTTTATCTCGTTTGCAGGTCTTAAGGGTGCTGTTCCAATCATTCTCGCAACTTATCCACTTGTTGCAGGAATTGATAATGCCTCGATGATTTTCAATATCGTCTTCTTCACAGTGCTACTTTCGACATTGATTCAAGGGAGTTTGTTAAGTGTATTGGCTGACCGCTTACACTTAAACGAAACAGGCTCATCAACAATTCAAACCGTCATCGAATTTATGTCGATTGGAAAACCAAACGCTGAAATCATTGAATTAACGATTCCACGTCACCATCCGTTCATCGGAAAAATGATTTCAGATATTCAACTCCCGCAAGAATTTTTGATTACGGCAATCATCCGTGACGACCAGATCGTTACGCCACGGGGCGATACGGTGTTCGAGGCAAATGATCAACTGTTGTTGCTGACACCGAAACACCGAATCAAGACGTTAAAACAGTTTCTGTTCCCTAAAACGTCATAACAAAAAGGAGAATCGTGTTTACGATTCTCCTCAGGCTGTAGACAAAGTGCTATCGGGAGATAAAGCGTCTTTTTCCGTTGCTTTCCTCGGGCGAGGCGCAAGCCGTTGCTCCTCGGTCCTAGCGGACAATGAGCAGGGTCTTGCCTGCCTCTGAAAGTGCGTTAAAAACGCACTTTTTCCCGCAGGAGTCAACGAAACGTGACGCTTTTTAGGGAATACCATGACGGAAAGCCGGGCATGTAGACAATTTAGAGCGCAATCCGTCTCAAATCACTTAGAACCCTGAAAAGTAATCGGTCGCGACCTGCAGCTTTGCTGTAGCGGCGTGACCGATTGCCGCTTTGAAGACGGCGAGACAGACAGGGAAGCGCGAACGGATTGCCTCTCGTTATAGCATGTTCACGCTTCACGCTTCACAAGAGTTTGTCTACACGCGGAGGAGAATCGTGTTTACGATTCTCCTTTTTTCGATTTCCGACGATAAATAATGTAACCGACGATTCCGATGATGATAATCCCGAGAATCCACCACAGTTCTTTTTCAAGTGCTTTTAACATCGACTCTGCACGTGCTACCCCAAATTTTTCTCCTAGCCAAATATAGAAGAACGAGACCGGAAATAATCCGACACTCGAAGCAAGGATATAACGCTTGAAAGAAAGATTAAATAGTCCACAGGGAATCGAGACAACCGATCGAACGACAGGAAAGAAACGACCAAATAGTGCTGACCACGTTCCGTATTTCGAAACAATTCGTTCCCCTTGATCGATTTCCCGTTCTTTAATCAATAACCATTTCCCGTAACGGACGAGTAATGGGCGTCCAGCATAACGACCTAAAAAATAAAATAATGTCGCTCCCATCAGGCTACCAAAGAAGCCGATTAAGACAGCCGTCGTCCAGCCGAGTGTTCCGTTTGAGACATACAGACCCAGTAAGGGTAACCCGACTTCTGCCGGAATTAATTCAGTACCTAATCCAAGAATCATAATCCCTAAAAAAAGCCAGAGATTTGACTCTCCAGCTGCAAATAACCACTCTAACACGGCTTGACCCCTCCTCTTTTTTAACCTCGCGGACGGAGGAGATAATAGATGATGACGACAAGTGTCGTCCATACACCAGTGAAAATACCAATCACACCTACAATAAAGAAACCTAGTGCTACCATTGAGCCTGTTTCTTTATAATCACGCCACATCGTTCGAAGTCCTTTAATGTTAAACCAAAGAAATAGAACAAATAATAACGCAAATACCAGTCCTGTAATGAGTAATGCAGACATGTCTTCACCTCTTTCTTATTTATTCTTATGCCCATTATACGTCAATTCAACACGTTTTCCCTCCGTCTAAGGTCTTATGAACTTACTCATACTAAAAAAGAGACCCCACGTTTGTGAGATCTCATTTTCATTTCTTCTATATAATATAGCCACTCGCTTACAGGAGGTGCACACCTTGCTCGCGGTACGAACGACGCGTTTCCTCTGACCAGACGGATGCTTGGACTTCCCCGATGTGACGTTTCTTCAATAGGAACATCGCCATTCGTGATTGCCCGATCCCTCCTCCCATCGTCAACGGGAGTGTCTCCGAAAGAACACCTTGATGGAAAGGAAACTCTAATTTTTCGTGTTCTCCTGTCGTATCGATTTGAGACAAGAGTGCCGCCCGATCGACGCGAATTCCCATCGATGATAACTCAAAAGCACCAATTTCCGGGTGATGAACTAAAATATCACCGTTTAGTGACCAGTCATCGTAATCAGCTGCTCGGCCATCATGTTTTTCTCCAGAAGCTAAAGCTCCGCCGATTTGCATAAGGAAAACCGCACCGTACTCTTTTGTAATTGCCGTTTCCCGCTCTTTTGATGATAGGCTCGGATACGAATCTTCGAGCTCTTGTGTCGTCATGAAATGAATCGTCTTCGGTAACGTCGCTTCAATCCCGAACTGCTCTTGAACTTCTAATTCAACTTGGCGAATCGTTTCATAGATGGATAAAACCGTTGTCTTTAATGAATCGATTGTCCGAGCTTCTTTTGAGATGATCCGTTCCCAGTCCCATTGATCAACATGAATCGAATGTGTCGCGTCGAGTACTTCATCCCGACGAATCGCATGCATCAATGTATATAGCCCTTCGCCTTCTGCAAACCCATATGTGTGCAACGCTTGGCGTTTCCACTTCGCGAGTGACTGAACGATTTCAAGTTCTACTTGATGATCGATTGCATCAAAGCGAATGACACGCTCCGTTCCGTTTAAGTGATCGTTGACACCTAGTGTGCTTTCTACGAATAAAGGTGCTTCTACACGTGTCAATCCGAGTGTTTTAGAGAACTGATCCTCAAAGCGTTTTTTTACGAGTGTGATGGCTTCCTGTGTCTGTTTCATCGATACGAGTGTTGTCATGGTTTTCTTCCTCCTCAATTGTGTTTTGAAAAAGAAGCCATAAAAAAGAGCCCTTCTCTCCCAAGAATATGGGACGAAAGACTCGGTTCCGCGGTACCACCCATGTTAGTAGCAAAGCTACTCACTCAAAAGACTTGATGAATCATCATCTCAATCTTCGGCCATATGATAACGGACAGGCATTTCCGGCTACGCCTACTGACAATCGTGTTCGGGTAGCGACTCCAGGATGTTCTTCACAACTTGTTTCCGACTGGGCTCTCACCGTCCCCAGCTCGCTAATACGGTTTTTCAAGGTGTTACTCTTCCCTTCAACGTCGTTGTTACAATTGAATTGAGATTATCGTACACTATGCCGTCACACTTTGAAAAGCTTTTTTTTTCAAAAAAATAAAATTGTCTGATTAGTCTGATTAAGTTTATCAAGCAAAAGCGTTCCCGCAGAAGCGAGAACTCGCTTTCAAAAATCATTTGATGGAACCACTCGTAATTCCTTGAATGATTTGCTTTTGCATCGCGAAGAAGAAGAGCAGTAACGGGATGATACCAAGCACGAGTCCGGCAAGCGCCAAGTCCCATTGTTTCGTGTATTGACCGAAGAAATAGAAAGTCGCCAGTGGAATCGTCCGTAAATCAACATCACGTAACATCAGCGATGGTAACAAAAAGTCATTCCAAATCCAAAGCGTGTTCAAGATGACGATTGTGACCGTGATGGGCTTAAGGAGCGGGAAGACGATCCGCCAAAAGACACCCCACTGTGAGCAACCATCGATAATGGCCGCTTCTTCGATTTCTTCCGGAATGGATTTCATGAACCCATGATACAAGAAAATCGATAATCCTGATCCAAACCCGAGATACATCAAGATTAAGCCCCAGTAACTATTTTGCAAACCGAGCTGACCCGATAACTTCGATAACGGAATCATGATTGATTGGAACGGAATGATCATCGCTGCGACGAACAAAAAGAAAATAATCGTCGACAAGCGTGTTTTCGTCCGAACGAGTTTCCATGCCGCCATCGAACAGAAAATAACGATGATTGCATTCGCACCGACCGTGATGATGACGGAATTCAAAAACACTCTTCCGAAGTTCATCGCTTCCCAGGCATCCACGTAGTTTGAAGCCATCCACTCTTTTGGAAGACCGGATGTATTCGTAAAGATGTCCCCTCTCGACTTAAACGAATTCGAAAGTACGTAGTAAAAGGGGATCATATAGAGCAGTCCCATGATGAGCGCCGCAATTTCGACCATTCCAAGTCGAATCGAATAGCGTCCCTTTTTTTTCGGTTTTTGTTTTGGCGTTTGTTTTTCTGGCGTCGGTAAAGGTTGGGCTGTACTCATGCTTCCACCTCCCGCTTTTTCGTTAAGTAGACCTGTGTGACTGTAATCGCCGCAACGACCACAAAGAAGATGACAGCCTTCGCTGAACCAAGTCCTAAATTATTATTTGTAAAAGATTCTTTGTAGATGTTCAAAGCGAGCATCTCTGTCGACTTGAACGGACCACCGTTCGTTAACGATAAGTTCGTGTCGAACAGTTTGAATGACCAGGAAATCGTTAAGAATAAGCAAATCGTCACCGACGGCATGATCAATGGAATCGTAATATTACGCAGTGTCGATAAGCGATTCGCTCCATCAATTTTTGCCGCTTCAACCAATTCTTGCGGTACATTTTGTAACGCAGCGATATAGATGACCATGATGTACCCGCCACCTTGCCAAATCGAGACGATGACGATTCCCCAAAAACCTGTTCGTGCATCTCCGAGCCATGGTAATTCAAAAAGACTCCAACCCGTTAACTCGCCAATCGAAGAAAAACCTTTTACATAAATAAACTGCCAGATGAACCCAAGAATCAATCCACCAATCAAGTTCGGCATAAAGAAAATCGTTCGTAAAAAATTACGAGTCCGAATGTTTTGTGTTAATAAAAATGCCAGGATGAATCCAACTAGATTGGTCAAGACAACAGCAACAATTGTATAGCGCGTCGTTAACCAAAATGACTGTTGGAACTGTTCATCACTCGTAAACAATCGAACATAATTGTCAAAACCAATCCAATTCAGTTCACCTGTAATCCCGTTCCAATCCGTGAATGAATACATAACGCCATTAAAAAATGGAACAAGAACAATGACCGCGAAAACCAAAAAAACCGGTCCTACGAACATCCAGAAATCCAGTCCGCGTTTTAGTTTTTTCTTATTGCCTGATGCCATTTATCATCCCTCCTCTACCTTACATTACGAAATTCGACAAAAAATGAAAACGTAACGATTTGACTCTTTGGGTGGAAAATATTGAACGATTATTTGGCGTGTCTGTTTTAGATACGCTACTATAAGGAAATAGAGAGAAATCTATAATTGGAGAGGGAGAAGCTGCCATGGAAAAAACCATTCGTTCTGACTTAGAAATTGCACAACAAACGATTTTAAAACCAATCTCTGAGATTGCTGATCAAATCGGACTTACGGAGGCTGATTACGACAGCTACGGAAAGTACAAAGCAAAGTTAAGTGATGGATTAGCAACTCGCCTCGCAACTAAAACGGATGGGAAGCTCATTTTAGTCACAGCCATCAACCCGACGGCTGCCGGTGAGGGAAAATCAACTGTGACCGTCGGTTTAGGTCAAGCACTCCATCGTCAAAATCATAAAACGATGATTTGTTTACGCGAACCCTCCCTTGGACCAACTATGGGATTAAAGGGTGGCGCTTGTGGCGGTGGGTATAGTCAAGTGTTACCGATGGAAGAAATCAATCTTCATTTCACTGGAGACATGCATGCGATTACTTCGGCTCATAATACGATTAGTGCTTTACTCGATAACCACATGCATCAAGGAAACGAGCTTCACATCGATCCACGTCGCATCACCTGGAAACGCGTTCTCGACTTGAATGACCGCGCCCTCCGAAACATTACGATTGGTCTAGGGGGACCCGCACACAGCATTCCACGACAAGACGGTTTCGATATTACAGTCGCTTCCGAAATCATGGCCGTCTTATGCTTAGCCGACTCCTTAAAAGATTTAGAAGAACGGATCAGCCGGATCGTCGTCGCTTATTCTTATGATCAGCAAGCAATCACGGTCAAAGACATTGAAGCGTCGGGAGCTGCGACATTACTGCTAAAAGAAGCGTTCCGTCCGAACCTTGTCCAGACCGTCGAAGGAACACCCGCTTTAATTCACGGCGGGCCATTTGCAAATATCGCCCACGGCTGTAACTCACTCATCGCAACACGGACTGCACTTAAGTTAAGTGATTATGTCGTGACAGAGGCTGGATTCGGCGCTGACCTAGGGGCTGAAAAATTCTTCAACATCAAATCAAGAATTGGTAATCTCCATCCAGATGCTGTTGTCATTGTCGCGACGATCCGAGCACTTAAGATGCATGGTGGCGTCGCAAAAGATCAACTCGTCGAAGAAAACCTAGCCGCCTTAACAGAAGGACTGGCGTTGCTCGAAAAACATGTCGAGACGATGGATTTATTCGGTGTTCCCGCTGTTGTCGCACTCAATCGATTTTTCACTGATACAGAAACAGAACGGCAAACCGTCTTAACATGGTGTCGCGAACGAAACATTCGCGTCGCAGAGAGCGAAGTCTTCAGCCAAGGTGGTGCTGGTGGCGAAGCACTCGTCAGTCAAGTCATGGAGGCACTCGAGGAAGAGAGTCAATTCAAACCGTTGTATCCAGCAGAGTTACCCCTCAAGCAAAAAATCGAACGAATCGCAACGCGTGTCTATGGTGCTGCTGACGTACATTTTGAAGACAAAGCATTGCGCGAACTTGAACGTTGTGCAGAACGCGGGCTGAATGACCTGCCGATTTGTATGGCGAAAACACCGTTTTCTTTAACGGATGATCCATCAAAATATGGTCGGGTCGAAGGATTTACCATCACCGTTCGTGAAATCAAGCCGGCCATCGGTGCCGGATTCATTATTGCTCTAACCGGGAATGTATTAACGATGCCGGGTCTTCCTAAAAAACCGGCTGCTAATCAGATGGGGATTGCTGAAGACGGAACAATCTTTGGTCTTTCGTAATCAAGAGAGGATGAGACATGTGACAATTAATCATACACACTGGATTGCTTCTGATGGCTATACAACAAATATGCGGATCCTAGAAGCACAAGCACCAAAGGGAGTCGTCATCGTTTTCCATGGCATGATGGAACACGGGGCACGCTATAACGAATTCGCAGAATTTCTCTATGCTCACCACTTCCATACTTTCATTCCCGATCTTCGTTGTTTTGGTGAACGTGCGCAGCAGCAAGATGCCCTCGGTCATCTAGAGCCGAACCAAGGGTTTGAACAACTCATTCAGGACGCAGAGGAACTCGTACAAGATATTAAGCAACAGTATCCTGAATTACCGGTTTTCGCATTCGGACATAGTTTTGGTTCCCTCATCTCACGACGCCTTGGTCAAACGCTTGGGCATGTGCTAGCAGGCGTCATCGCCAGTGGTCCACCTACCGATGCTGGAGTTTCAGGAACAGTCAGTAAACAACTCGTCAAACGGTTGATTGCTAATACTTCCGCCAAACAACCAGCTGAAGGGATGGGGCGTGCTGTATTCGGTCGATACAACTTACGTTTTTTCCCCGCCCTTTCGTCGAATGCCTGGTTATCCTCGGACCCACAATCCGTCTTGCGGTATGATGAAGATCCACTTTCAGGGCAGACTGTAACACTCGGATTTTTCCATGAGCTCTTGACGGCAACCAAATCCGTCAATGCGCTAGCAAATCTTTATCAGCACCCACGACATCTCCCCCTTCTACTCGTCGCCGGAGAAGATGATCCGGTCGCCTTTGATGGAAAAGGAATTCACGCATTGTTTGATGCCTACAATCGCGTTCGCGTTGAAGATACTCAATTGACCGTCTATCGCGGTTTACGTCATGAACTCTTCCATGAGTTCGAACGCATTCGTGTGTTCGCAGACATTGCCGGTTGGTTGAATAATCATATCAATGCTCCATATCCTGCTTCCATTCGAAAACAGGGCTCTTAACAGGGCGCTTATTCGAAACAAAAAGAGCTGACGTTAACGTCAGCTCCGGCTGTAAATAAACTTTTAGGACGAGTGAAGAGCATGTTGGCGTGTCATCCCTGAAAAGTGCGCGAAACACTTGTTTACTGTATTTCAAAGAAAAAGGGCTTTTTGCATACGGGAACCAAGTGTGCATCCAGTCATCATGAACGAGATGAAGCAAAAAAACGCCGATGACTCCGTATGAAAAACGGAATCATCGGCGTTTTTTATGCCAAGGGCGAAACGGTCCATCACAAAGAATTGTGAAGGGAATCGTTTTGAATTAGCACCTTTTTCAATTCAAGAAATCCATTTTAAAGATGTCATGATTGTTTCGATTTCTTCTAACTCGAGCGATTCGCGATCCGCTGAGTACGTTAATAATACAAGGCGTTCTCCATCTGAATACGCAAAGATGCGAAGAAAAATTCCTTCCTCTTTTCCATCTACTGCGAGCAACGCTTCTTTTGTTGAATTACGACGCGTTTCAAGTGGACTCGTCAATTCGATATCAAATTCTTCAACCAACAGGTTGATTTCTTGTTCGGCTGCTTCGAATGGCGTCAATTCCTCCGATTCCGATTCATAAATCGAAAGTTGTAAGGTTCCCATCGCATTTTCTTCTGTCGAATAAAAACTGACAAAAGTCTCTTCTTCTTGATATTCAAATGCTTGTGGATATTCAAGTGTAATCCAATTATCGACCGTGTATTGTTTCATATTAATTCCTCCATTCGATTTATCTCGTCAAATTGTATCCCGGTCACGGTTAATCGTTCTAAATACCGTGCTAGCTGACTGGAGACGAAAATTCGATCTGTCAGTTCGTCTCGTAATAGATGATGGACACCGAGCGAATCTTGAACGAGTCGCTCTGTCATGAAGTAGACATACTTTTTTCCGATCGGTCGGAAAATGTTCGTCTTATGTAGATGTTCCACCCGTCTGACCGCTAGTATATTGATGAGATAGTAGTTGCTCCATCCCGATCTCGTTTGAAGTTGAACCCGAAGACATTGAACAGAAAACGGTGTAAACTGTTCAAGCGCCTGTTTCATCCGTTCAGAGACCAGCGGGATGTTCAACACGTTCGGAAGCACGTCCGGTAACATATCCGCATCCTGTTCAATCGAAAAGGCAAGTAAGCTTGCGTTAAGGAACCACTCTCCTGTCGTGAAGCGATGACGATCGATTTGATGATGGCATTGTGCCCTCCATCCTTTTCCCATCGGCTGTTCGCTCCAAACTTGAACTTTGTTCACTACTCATACGCTCCTCTATCCATCTTCAGCCATTCACAATCGTTACAGGAAGCTCATGTAAACGATTTAGCTATTATTATTGTACACATAAAATCAACCGAAATAGCTTTTTTCATAAAAGTTATGGAAATAACTGCTTTGCTATGCTACTATATTTCATGTAGCACTCATGCGGGTGTAGTTTAGTGGTAAAACCTCAGCCTTCCAAGCTGATGATGAGGGTTCGATTCCCTTCACCCGCTCCAATTTTAAGACATAACATAGGTCAACGACCATAATCCCTCTAGAGGGCAGGCGGCTTGCGCGATGCAAGCCGTCTTTTTTGTTGTCTTCTAGGGTAATTCCTCATCGTTTCAGGGTATAGTTCGATATAAAAGGAGGGATTTCATGATCCAGATGAAGATGCCGGGCGTGACCGTCTATCAAAGTACATTGATGAAAACAACTTCAACCTTGATTGAAACGCCGGATTGCTTGATTGTCGTCGACCCCGGCTGGTTGCCGGATGAAATTGCGACGATTCGCCGAGATGTTGAAATCATCCGCCATGAACGTCCGCTCTATATCGTTTACACCCATGCTCACTTTGATCATATTTTAGGAGCTTATGCTTTTAAAGACGCCATCGCGATTGCATCGCGTCGGTTCATCGAAACTGACACACAAGTCGCTTTAGAAGAAGTTCAAAATTTTAATGATGAATACTATATCGATTCTCCTGTCCTCTTTCCGGAGATCACGCATATCATTGAAGAATCGGAAACAACACTCACCATCGGATCGACTAAACTTATTTTCTTTTTGACGCCGGGGCATGAAGAAACACACCTATCCTTCGTCGTCATGCCAATGAATTTACTCATTTGTGGGGATTATGCGTCAGATGTTGAAATCCCCTTGATTGAACATGACTCGACGGAATATTTAACGACGCTCGAACTACTTGAATCGTTCATTTATGAATACGAGGTGAAATTGCTCGTACCAGGTCATGGACATATCTGTGATGTGCGGACGGATATGATTGAACGTCTACATCATAGTTATGATTATATTCTCGGCCTCCGTGCCGGAAAAGAGTCGGAATGGTCTGCATCTTGGCAACGAACTCCCTTCATGCATCGCCTCCATGAAAAAAATAAACGACAGGTCAATAAAGAGCATGAAGCCCGTCTCGCACGACGGCAGTTCGATTAATTCCCTTCGTCTCTTTCACCGGACAAGGGGGACTGACTCATGAGTCACTCCGATATCGATTTTCACAACGGACGTTTCCGTCCTACATCAACCAAATGGCCGATACTCCCTTTCTCATGGGATCATCGGCCATTTCAATGCATAGCATATTCTTTTCAATCATGGCGTCCGTTTATTTAGGACACGCAGCTCATCTCTTGTAGAAAGGATAAGGAAACACTCGCTTCACGCAACTTCTACAGGAAAAGGGCAAGAGGGCACCTCCACTGAGAAAAGCGCATGAAAGATAGATTCCTTTTTGATTTTATTTTTCAAGCAACAAACCAACGTCTGTCACTTACTTGCCCAGCAGCTCAATCATCAGTGCTTTTTGAGCATGAAGACGGTTTTCTGCTTGATCGAACACAACGGAGTGCGTCCCATCGATGACATCAGCCGTCACCTCTTCCCCACGGTGTGCCGGCAAACAATGTAAGAAGATGACTTCATCTGCTGCCTCGCGAAGCAAAGATAGGTTCACTTGATAGCCTGCAAAGGCATTCAGGCGCTCAATCGACTCTGACTCCTGCCCCATGCTCGTAAACACATCACTGTAAATGACTTCTGAACCTTTTACAGCTGCTACGGGATCCGTAAAGAGCTGGATTGTTCCACCTGTCGCCTTCGCGATTTCTATCGCCTGTGCAACGATTTTTTCGTTCGGCGCATACGCATCCGGACTACAAATACGTACTTCCATCCCACTCAGTGCTCCACCGAGCAATAAGGAGTGTGCCATATTGTTTCCGTCACCGATATACGTCAAAATCTTGCCTTGACGAGAACCTAAGTGTTCTTCAATCGTCAGCAAATCTGCAAGTACTTGGCACGGATGATGTAGATCCGTCAGGCCGTTAATGATAGGAATCGTTCCATGCGTAGCAAGCGTTTCGACCGTCTCATGGGCAAACGTCCGAATCATCAATGCATCTACGTAACGACTCATGACTTTGATCGTATCGCTTAACGGTTCTCCGCGTCCGATTTGCATGTCAGCACCACTTAGGACGACCGGGTATCCGCCTAGTTCGACGACACCGACTTCAAATGATATCCGCGTCCGTGTCGATGCTTTTTCGAATAAGAGCGCAACCTTTTTTCCCGCCAGTGCCGTTTGATAGTCGCTTGGGGATTGTTTGACTGCTTTTGCAAGCTCAAGTAGCTCTGTTAAACTTTCAGCCGTCAATTCTTCCAGCGTCAACATATGTTGTAACTTGTGCTTCGTCTTCATCCTTTCATCCACTCCTTTTGCTTGATCATCCATTCGCTTAACGGCTTGACTGGAATCGATGCACAATCACGAACCGTTTCGTAATATTCGGCTAGATGTTGCTCAGTAATGACATGAACGCCTTTTGCAAGCGCTTGTTCCCGGAGTCCTTTTTCTTCAGGAATGAAAGAAAAAAAGGCAACACACTCGTCAAACACAGGGAAATCTCCGAGCGGCGTCGCTTGTCCCCACGCTTCTGTCCCGTGACCAGCAATCGTATGCGCAGGTTTGGTCATGTGACGTTTCGTTGTTTCATCGAATAAGAAACGCTCCTTTGCATGACCATTTTCTGTCCACTGTAACGTTTCTCCGGTCGAACGCATGATCGGACCCGTTTTTGGATCGACATGTGTCAGTTTCAACGTCGAGAAGACCGGTGTCTTGACCGCATGGAAAGAGAGTTCCATCCGCTCTGACGGCAATTCGATTTTTTGACCAATTGCTGCCTTTACAGCCCATTCAAGTAACGGTTGTCCCGTTACCTTCGCGACGATCGGTAATGTCCGTGACGCGCGAGGATTAATTTCTAGAACATAGATTTGTTGTCCCTTGACGACGAATTGAATATTGAACGCTCCACGGTATGAGAGATGCTGACCGATTTTTTTAGAAATCCGCTCGATTTCATTTTGTAGCTGAGCTGAGGCTGACTTTGGCGGAAGAACCATCGTCGAGTCACCTGAATGAACGCCTGCCGCCTCAATTTGTTCCATAATGATTGGAACGTAACTCGTCGTCCCATCTGAAATACAATCGACTTCAAACTCTTGACCTGCGATGTAAGCATCGAGGAGCGCGGGGAATGTCAGCGATGGTAAAAGCGCTTCTAACATCGCGTCGTCGTTTAAAATATGCATCCCTTTCCCGCCAATCACATACGATGGACGAACGATTAAAGGATAACCAAGTGCCATCACAGTTTTCTTTAATGCATCAACTGTCATGACTTCTTCTCCCGGAATATGCTTGATGTCTAATTGATCGAGAAAATCGTAAAACCGGTGGCGGTCTTCCATCGCATCAATCGTGTCTGAGGTCGTGCCTAATAACTGATACCCACGTGCTTCGAGATCGGCTGCTAAGCTGATTGCCGTCTGTCCCCCGAACTGAACAAGGACATCTTGGCATTGTTCTGCTTCTAAGACATGAACGACATCCTCAATCGTCAACGGCTCAACGTAGAGGCGATCTGCCACTTCGAAATCCGTCGAAACGGTTTCCGGATTGTTGTTAATCATGATGGTTTCGTACCCGGCACGTTGTAAAGCGCGGACCGCATGGACGGAGCAGTAATCGAATTCAATGCCTTGTCCGATTCGAATCGGACCCGCTCCGATGACTGCGACCTTTTGTTGATTCGATAGTTGTACTTCAGTTCGCCCAGACCAACTTCCGTAGTAATAAGGAGTCGTACTGACGAATTCTGCTGCGCACGTGTCAATCATTTGGAAGGCGGGAGTAATGTCATGCGCTATCCGCAGTTCGTGGACATCTTCCGCTGCCACACCTGTGATGTCGGCAATCTGCTGATCGGTAAAACCGTGCCGTTTCGCTTGTTGAATGGAAACAGGTTTCGTCAAGTCGAGCGAGTCGCGCATCGTCAGCAACCGAGCAAACAGTTCTAAAAAGAGCGGTTGGATACTTGTCTGTGCCGCTAGTTCGTCCTGCGTCGTCGCCTGACGATCGAGCAAGGCGAGCATCGCCAACAACCGTAAATCGGTTGGAGTCGTGATTTCCTTCCACAACTGCTCACTCGTCGCCTCACGCATCCACGATGGATAGAGTGGTGCCTGTTCGACCCCTGCACCACGCCATGCTTTTTGCAGTGCTTCTTCTAACGTTTTCCCCATCGCCATACTTTCACCGGTCGCCTTCATCTGTGTTCCGAGCGCACGGTCACACCCTGAAAATAAATCAAACGGGAAACATGGTACTTTCGCCGTAATATAATCGAGTGCCGGCTCAAAACTCGCCATCGTCTCTTTCGTCACAGGGTTGATGCAATCATCCAAGCGTTCACCGAGCGCAAGACGTGTCGCTAGTTTTGCAATCGGATACCCTGTTGCCTTCGAGGCCAAGGCGGAAGAACGACTGACACGCGGGTTGACTTCGATGACGAAATACCGGTGCTCTGTCGGATGAATCGCGAATTGGATATTGCAACCACCAATCACACCGAGTGCGGAAACGATGCGACGTGCCTCGGTCCGAAGAAGTTGATTCATTCGATCAGAAATCGATTGGATTGGTGCAAAGACAACCGAGTCACCCGTGTGGACACCGACTGGGTCGATGTTTTCCATGTTACAAACGATAATCGTCGTATCGTATGCATCACGCATCACTTCATATTCCACTTCCTTGTAACCTGCGATGCTGACTTCGACCAAACACTGGGAAATCGGACTTGCTTGCAGACCGTTCATCGCAAGCGTACGTGCTTCTTCCTTCGTCGTCGCGATTCCACCACCGGTTCCCCCTAATGTGAACGCAGGACGGATGACAAGGGGTACACCGTGGTCCTCCATGAAATTCTCCAGTTCCTCAATCGTTTCAATCGTTTGACTATCCGGGAGTGGTTGATGTAATTCAATCATCCGTTGTTTGAAACGTTCACGATCCTCTCCATCCCGAATCGTTTCGAGCGATGTTCCGAGCAGCGAAACACCATATTGCTCGAGGATGCCCGCTTCATCCAGCGTGAGCGACAGGTTCAAAGCTGTCTGTCCTCCAACGGTCGCAAGTAAATGCGTCGGGCGTTCTCGTTCGATGATTTCTGTCGCCTTTTCGAGTGTCATCGCTTCGATATATATTTGATCCGCCGTCGACGGATCCGTCATGATCGTAGCCGGATTCGAATTCATGAGAATGACCTCGCAGCCCGCTTCCCGAAGTGTTTGACATGCTTGCGTTCCGGAGTAATCAAATTCCGCCGCTTGACCAATGACGATTGGTCCCGATCCAATGACCATGACTTTTTTGTTATCCAACATGGGCTACCTCCTGTGATAAAACCGAGGCGACGAATTGATCAAACACGACCATTGCTTCTGTCGGTCCCGGATTTGCTTCTGGGTGAAACTGCACCGTCATGATTGGTTGCGATGGATGAATCAATCCTTCAATCGAACCATCGTTAATATGTTCGTATGCTGTAACTAGCTCTGACGCCGCAACACTCTCTGCCTCAACGACGTACCCATGATTCTGCGAGGTCATAAAAACACGACCGGAAGCAAGGTGACGGACGGGGTGGTTTGCCCCCCGGTGCCCGTGATGTTGTTTCGTGATTTGGCAGCCGAAGGCTTTCGCGATGATTTGATGCCCCATACAAATGCCGAGCGTCGGATAATCCATCGCGAGCTGTTTAATTTCTAAGAGAAATGGTTCAAGTTGATCCGGATTTCCAGGACCATTCGAGAATAACAGCCCGTCCGGTTGCAATCTTTTGATGGCGGACGCTTCTGTATCGAATGGAACAACTGTCACGCGCATACCCCGTGCCAGTAAAGCTTCAATCATCGATTTTTTGACGCCATAATCCAGACAAACGATATGTCCATCAGCATTCTCGAGTTCATATGTTTTCATCGTCTGGACGGAAACGGATGCGATTCCTGTCTGATGGCGTTTCTCGTATAGAGCGTCTGCCTCAATACTTCCCATTTGATCGCCAGATGATCGAAGTTGATGGACAAGCGCCCGTGTATCGACTCCTGTCAGAACAGGTATATCCGCTTCTGCTAACCAGTCGGCAAAATTCGTTCGTGCTCCGTTTTGTGCGAGCGTTTGAACAATGATACCCGCGACTTGAATCTGATTACTTTCTGCTTCATCATGGGCGATTCCGTATTGCCCAATTAGCGGATACGTGAAAACAAGGATTTGTCCACGGTAAGAGGGGTCCGTCAATACTTCTTGATAACCGGTCATACCGGTGAAAAAGACGACTTCTCCTTTAGCGGATGATGTACCGACCAGCTCTCCTGAATACGTTGTTCCATTTGCAAGCGTTAATGTACCTATCCCGTTCATACCATGACCTCCTGTTGGCAGACTTGTTTTATTTTTTCTAGCGCAAGATCTAGTTCCTCCCGTGTCACAAATAGAGACGGTAATAAACGAACTACGTGTGGTCCGGCACTGACGACGAGCATCCCTACTTGTTGAAGCGCTTGGACAATTCCAGCGACCGGTCGTTCGAATTTAATTCCAATCATCAAACCACGTCCTCGAACACTATGCAGACTTGTTTCAGGCAACTCTGCTGCGAGTCGTCTCATCAAGTAATTTCCTTTCTCCTGCACCTCGTGTAAAAGCTCGTCTGTCAACAGAAGGTCGAGTGTCGCTTCCGCTGCTGTCATCGCTAGCGGGTTCCCGCCAAATGTCGAGCCGTGTGTCCCCGGTGTAAATATGGTCGCCGCTTCCGCAGTCGTGATGATCGCTCCAACCGGAAAACCGCTTCCGAGCCCTTTCGCGACTGTAATGATATCTGGTTTTAGTGGTGTCTGTTCAAAAGCGAAACGTGATCCAGTTCGCCCAATCCCCGTTTGGACCTCATCGACGACGATTTTGACGCCATACGCTTTTGTCCGTTTCATTAACGCCTCCAACCAAGCATCGTCCGCGACGATGACACCACCTTCACCTTGGATGATTTCAAGCCAAACGGCGCCCGTTTTTTCCGTGATGGCATCTAAACTACTTAAGTCGTTGAACACGAGGTGTTTAAAGTCCGCTACCATTTCACCGAAGCCTTCTTTGACTTTTTCTTGACCTGTCGCTCCCATCATCGCGAATGTCCGCCCGTGGAACGATTGGCTGAATGACAAGATTTCTGTTTTTTGCGTCCATTTGCGAATTAATTTAAACGCACCTTCATTCGCTTCTGTTCCGCTGTTACAGAAGAAAGCATGACTCAAGTGACTGTTCTCCGTCAGTAGCGTCGCGACACGTTCCTGCTTACTGCTTTCAAATAAATTTGACGTATGCCAAAGCTGACCAAGTTGTTCTTTGAGGCGTTGCTCTACGTAAGGATGCCGATGTCCCGTGTTGCAAACGGCAATCCCCATCATAAAATCAAGATACGTGATGCCTTGCGTATCTTTGACGAACGATCCCGTCCCTTCGACTAATTCGATATTATGACGTTGATAAGTTGGTAGTAATGCGCTCATCTGTTTCCTCCTTGACGCGAGTCCCCTGACTCGTCACGTATTTCCCGGACCGAATCCGAACGTCTGGAATCCCTTGTTTTGATGCTTCAATCACCGCTTCTACTTTCGGAATCATGCCACCATGAATCTCATTTGTCTTTATGCCGCCTTCCAACATTTCTCGCGTGACGACTGCTTGATAAACACCATCTAACCGGACTCCTTCGACATCCGTCAATAGCTCAAACGCATCGACATCGAGTGCGTTTGCGACGGCAATCGCACATGTATCGCCATTGCTATTAAGCGCACCGGACGGACCGGTAATCAGCGACGTCACGACCGGAATATAGCCTGCGCCGAGTAGCGTTTCAAACAAGGTTTTATCTACGAAGCGAATATCACCAACTGCCCCTAACCCTTGTCGTTGCTCTCCGCCAATGCTTGCACCGTCGATCCCCGTCAATCCGACTGCAGGTAGGTCTGATCGATTGAGCTGATAAACGATTTTTGACTGAACCTCGCCCCCGAGGACACGTTCTGCCCCGAGTAAGACCTCCTCGGTCGTCACACGGACGCCTTCCCGGAAGACGGATTCGATTTCTAAGGTTTCACAATAAGCTGATAAAGCGGGGCCGCCACCATGCAAGATGATTAATTCGTGACCAGCATCGCACCAGTCTTTCCATTCTTTAAAATAACGGGAATCGAGTTGTTCAAAAATACTCCCACCGAGTTTGATCATTTTTCGTTGTTTCATGTCCGGTAGCTCGCATTGATTTTGATATAGTCGTACGTCAAATCACATCCGAAGGCACGTCCAACGGCCGACCCACTATTTAAATCGACTTCAATCGCTACCGTATCCGCCGCAAGTTCATTTGAAGCAAGTGTCTCATCGAACAAAATCGGCATACTCTGTCGTAAGACCCACTGTGAACCAATCCGAATATCAATTTTCGAAACATCAATCGGTTCATCGATGCTTCCGATTGCTGCTACAATTCGTCCCCAGTTCGCGTCTTCTCCGAAAATCGCGGTTTTAACGAGCGAAGAACCAACGATTTGTTTGGCGATTTTTCGTGCCAATCGTTCTTCGTCCGTTCCTTGAACCGTTACTTCAATCAACTTCGTTGCGCCCTCTCCGTCTCGTGCAATGAGCTTCGCAAGTTCTTGACAGACATGCGTGACCGCCTGCTCAAACTGCTCCGCTTCTTGCGTATCAAGCATGATTGTCGGCGTTTTTGCCGCACCACTCGCTAACATCATGACCATGTCATTGGTTGAACTATCACCATCGACCGTAATGCAATTGAACGTCCGGTCGATTGAGCGTTTTAATATCGTTTGCAGGACGTTTGGTTCGACGGTCGCATCGGTCGTTAAAAATCCGAGCATCGTCGCCATGTTCGGATGAATCATTCCTGACCCTTTCGCAACACCGCAAATCGAAACTTCACTTCCATTCATCAAAAATTGATACCCGGCCGTTTTGATACCTGTGTCAGTCGTTAAAATCGCATGGGCAAAAGCATCCGCTTCTTCTTCCGCCTCACTCGCCACCAGTTGATCGACTCCAGCTACTAACGTGTCAATCGCCAACGTTTGACCAATGATCCCGGTCGATGCGATTGCGACTTGTTCCGGTTTAATCTGTAAGTGATTCGCGATTGCGTGTTGCGACGTATAGGCATGGGTCAAACCTAATTCACCGGTGCAGGCGTTAGCATTCCCGCTATTGACTAAAATGGCATGAATACGCCCCTCTGAGGCTTCCATCGCTTGTTTTGTCACTATAATCGGTGCTGCTTGCATTTGATTTGTCGTATAGACAGCCGCCGCACTCGCTCCTCCTTCACATACCAACAAGCCCAAATCTTTCCGTTTTCGTTTGAGTCCAACATGTATACCTGTCGCCTTAAAGCCTTTTGGTGTCGTCAGCGTCAACGGTGACACGGTTTGTAAGTTCAACACGTTCGTTCCTCCTTTAAATGAATAATGGTTGCTGGGTCAAACCGAGTGCTTCCTCATATCCGCACATCAAGTTCGCATTTTGAATCGCTTGCCCGACTGCACCCTTTTGCATGTTGTCAATGACTGAAACGACTGTCAGATGTCCTGTTCTCGCGTCAGCGTATATCGTCAAATCACAGTAGTTACTGCCGACGACCGATTTAATTTCCGGATCATTTCCGTTAATTCGGACGAAAGGTTCGTTCTCGTAAAATGCATGGAGCCACTCACGCCATTGCGTTTCCGATTTATTGATGCGTGGAGTCAATGTCATCGTCGCCATGATTCCGCGATTGATTGGAATTAAATGTGTCGCGAACGAAACGATTGCGTCTTGCCCCGTCACGGTTTGAATGACCGATTCGATTTCGGGGATGTGCTGATGGTGATTCATCTTATACAGACGCATGTTTTCATTCGATCGCACATGATGTGTCTGTTCGCTAAAGGATTTCCCGGCTCCCGATAACCCTGAACTGGCATGAATGATAATCGGCACCGGCTCGATGACCTGTTCTTTTAAAAATGGTAGGAGACCGAGGAGTACGGCCGTCGCATAACACCCTGGATTGGCAATCAAACGACTCGTTTTTATCGCTTCGCGGTTCCATTCTGATAGTCCGTATGTTGCTGTTGCTTGAATCATTGGCTCGACCGCTGGTTTTTCGTACCAATGTTCATATGATATTTGGTCGAGACGTAAATCGCCGCTTAAATCGATGACTTTCCCTTTCCAATCTTTCAGCTGCTCTAAGTACTGTTTTGAAATTCCGCTTGGAGTCGCCAAAAAAATGAGTTCCGTTCCAACCTCCTCTAAATGAGCAAGTGAGAACTCCTGTAAGAGGGAATAGTTTTTTTTATTCATGAATGTGTATATTTCCGTAATCGATTCAGTTGCCTTCGAATCACTCACGAGAGAGACGATTTCTAAATGGGGATGTTGCTCAATCATTCGTATCAATTCGACTGCTGTATATCCCGTCGCACCTATGATTGTACATTTCATGTCGGATACTCCTTCGTTAATAATGATAAACTGATTTAAACACATGTATATTTATACTGTCAAATGTATTTTTATTAATTTATACACAAAAAAAGACTTTGACCGATGACACCTTTCAGTAAGATGTAACTGGTCAAAGTCTTTTTAGTTCATGTTTCTCATCTTTTTTCAGCACGTTGTGCGACGAGATGATCGATTCCAAAAACGCTTGCCCCCATCAAAGCAATAACAACAACAAAAATCGCTGTAAACATATGTATCCTCCTCTTGTTCACAAAATCGACATCACTACTTTCTTATTGTGCAAGATTTTTTATAAAAAAGAAAGCGTTTACGACAAAAAATCGTCACATTTTTTTGTATTCCTGGTTATATTTCTGAATAAAACTCAGGCTGTAGACAAACTCTTATGAAAAGCAATAATTCTACATGGAAATGCTGTCCGTTCACGCTTCCTTGTCTCACCTCGTCTTCAAAGCTGCAATCTTCCACGTCACAGTAAGCAAAGCTGCCGGGGATCGCGGAAAGTTGCTTTTCGCAATTTAAAGCGATTCAAGACCGAGCGCGCTCTAAAACGGCTGTACGGTTTACCTTTCCCTGCGCTACGGCCTAAAAAGCGTCGCTTTTCCGTTGATTCCTACGGGAAAAAGTACGTTTTTGACACGACCTGTCAGAGGTAGACAAGACCCTGCTCGTTGTCCGTAGGGTCAAGGAGCAACGCCTTGCCCTCGCCTGAGGAAAGCAACGAAAAAGGGAAAAGCTTTTTTCACCCCATGTTACTTTGTCTACATGCTGTAAAACTTTCTTAGTTGACGCAGTCGAGAATCTTCGATAAGATTGCATTTGTTCATTACTTTCACACGTAAAAGCAAACAAGCATAAACGTAACAAAGATATAAGGAGGTGGAAGCATGCGCATGTCCTTTCGTGAATCCGCAGCTATCCTAGGAATTAGTATCATTATCTTATTGTCCGCATTATTCGGTGCACAGGCCGAACCCCATCTCGCTATACTCGCCAGTCTTATTTTTGTTGTAGGGTATGCCGTGTATCGCCGCTTCCCTTTCAGTCAACTTGAAGAACATATGATTAACGGTATTCGAGAAGCGATTAAACCGATTTTAATCATGTTACTCGTCGGCATGACAATCGCCGTCTGGATGATGAGTGGTGCCGTTCCAACCTTGCTCCATTATGGCTTATCGACATTATCTGCGACCTGGTTCGCACCAACCGCTTTAATCATCGCGATGATCGTTTCGACCTTTACAGGCAGTTCATTTACTACAATTGGTACGGTCGGTGTCGCCTTGATGGGAATCGCCGTCGTCCTTGGTGTCAATCCCGCCCTTGCTGCAGGTGCAATCATCAGCGGTGCTTGTTTTGGAGATAAAATGTCTCCTTTATCGGATACGACGAATTTCGCACCAGGTATCGTCAACGTCTCTGTTTTTGATCATATTCGTTTTATGATGGGAACAACAATTCCCGCTATCGCGATCACATTTGTTCTCTTCCTTATTTTTGGACGAGGTGAAGGATCAATTGATTCAGAAGCGATTGGAGCAACACAACAAGCACTCGATAGCCTTTTCCGCTTATCTCCTTGGACATTGCTTTCTCCGCTTCTCGTGATGGTGCTCGCTATTCGGAAGATGCCAGTCATTCCAACATTGATTGCAGGCGTTTTAAGCGGATTATTACTCACAGGTCTCGTTCAAGGAAATTGGAACATCGCGCAATGGATGTCTGTCATCCAAAATGGTCTCAAGCTCGAAACAACGAATGAAACGGTTGCGAGCATCATTAGTAAAGGTGGCATCCAATCAATGATGTGGTCCGTCTCCCTCGTCATGCTCGCGTTAGCGTTCGGCGGTGTTTTACGTGGTATCGGAGTCATCGATGTCATTATCGAAAAAACCGTTTCGAAACTGCAACGTGACGGGAGTATCATCTCGTCTGCTGCACTTGCTGCAATCGGCGTTAACTTCATGGCAGGTGAACAATACTTGTCTATTTTATTACCGGGACAAGCCTTCAAGAAAATTTTTGAAGAACGGTCAATTGACCCACGGTTTTTATCCCGTGCGCTTGAAGATGGCGGCACACTTGTTAATCCTTTGATTCCTTGGGGTGTATCCGGGGCATTCTTTGCCTCGACACTCGGTGTGCCCGTCACATCGTATGTGCCATTTGCCTTTTTCTTAATTTTATCTCCCCTCTTCACTTTTATCTTCGCCTTTACACGACCAACAAAAAAACAAGTCACGAAGAGTGTCGCGTGACGTAAATCTATTATCAGTAAGGCATACCATTCATAAGTCGAATGGTATGCCTCTTTTTTCTCACTTCTACATGTGAAAGAGTGATATTCAAGCGATTCTCGACTAATTTAGATAAATAAGTGTAAAGATAAAACGAAGTGGGAATATACCAAACATAAGATTAAAATTACAGAGAACTAGAGAGAGATACTGCAACCCTTTTAAAATGGTTGCCTTCGATGTAATTGTAGGAGGAGTCCAATATGATCAAACGTGGTACGCTTGAACGGCTTGATGGTAAATATGCTGTTCTTCTCTGGGAGAACGGTTCAAGTTTTATCCCTCGCCGCTATTTACCGACTGAGGCACGATTAGGTGACACAATACTTTTTGATGGTACAACGTATTCAATTGATGCATCGAGTACATCCCAATCGTCCTTTCAGACGTTTTCCTTTCGGCAAATGGGTTGATGATAATTAAAAAGCCATTTAGACAATGAATCGACTACTTGAGCGCCCTTGCCCAGGTCAGTCTTTCCATCTTCTAAATGGCTTTTTCGCGTTTAATCATTCCTTACGTACAAAGACTGATGCCTACATTCGGGACACTTCGCGTGGTGCAAATCGTCAATCGAAATTCGATGTAGTACTGTCTCATCTCGTTCACAGCGATGAATCGGTTCGATGATAGCTGAAGTAATGAAGAGTGCACACCAAAAACGTGTTGAAATCGTATCGCAACAGGGACACTGAAACAAATCGTATTGATGCGGGACCCACCCGCCTTCAATTGCATCGATATGTGCATGATAGTTCTTAATTAACATCGCCCGGTTTTGATCATCGATGTGCGCTCGGCTAATGAGTGGTTCCTGATAAGGCGGCACGAATAAAAAAGGCAATGCTGTTCTGTACTGTTCTAGTCCATAGGTTAGCATCGAAGGGAATTCCCCCCATTCCTCCCGCTGACCGATTTCAGCGACGATGTGATAAGAACAGTCGCGGCAGTGAATCTCCATTCCCTCATCCTCCCTTTTTCCCTACCATCTCTTTTAGCATACTTGATGTAACAGGACCAATGTGTTTTGCGACGATGACTCCATCCGTATCAATGACGTAAGTCGCCGGCATCGCGACTAATCGATAAGCATTTTCTGATTGGCCCTGCGTATCATAGAGCACCCCGTAATCAACAGGAGTCTCTTTCAGAAAATCGGCTACATCTGAAACCTTTCGTTCGGATGTCGTCACGTTGATGCCATAGACGGGCACGTCCACCGCTTTAGCAAAGGCGTTTAATTCAGGTATTTCTTGTTTACATGGTGGACACCAGGTCGCCCAAAAATTGATCACAATCAATCGATTCGTCAAATCAGATAGTTCCACCATTTTTCCATCCTGTTCCAGCTTGAGATTCGGTGCCTTCATTCCAATCTCTAATCCGCCTTGCGCTTGTTGCGTCGCTTGAGTAAATTCTTTAATCTGTTGTGCTTTATAGGCGTCATAGCTTTTATATGCAATCCCACTAATCGCTAACCCGACAATCACGTATAGTAAATATTTTTTCAACTGCTGCCCACTCCCTC
Source organism: Exiguobacterium sp. H66 (assembly GCF_018618705.1). Lineage (NCBI taxonomy): Bacteria > Bacillati > Bacillota > Bacilli > Caryophanales > Exiguobacterium > Exiguobacterium sp. H66. The sequence goes on along the minus strand of NZ_JACSMQ010000006.1, from coordinate 121,802 downwards.
TTTCTATTAGTGTAGCAGAATCAGCCTCTGAATCTATGAAAAAACGAGCATACCCTTCCATTTTCCCCGGAAGTGATATGCTCGTTTATATACATCCTTTTTTACTGTCAATTATAGCGAGGAAGTTGTTGTTTAACCCGACGATTGTCTTTGATGCTTTCAAACGATTCGTCTCCACCAAGCGCTTCATTTAGTGATGTTTTTCCTTGTTTCACCTCTAAACGTCGATTGAAAAGTGCCCGATTATCGACCGATGCCGCCAAAATCGACGCGACATCAATTTCAGAAATCGTTGCATCTTTTACATCTTTTAAATCCTCATCGGCTTCGATTAGTCCAAGACCTTCTCCATCAACGATGTTGACCGGACAAATGATTGTATACGTCAAACCACTATGCTCAATTTGCTCTTCTGCCGCATTTTTTGCGGCATAGAATGGATAAACTTCTTTTTTAAATTGATTTGGTCGATCAGCGCCATAGGCACTGAGGAGGACAAAATGACGGACACGCGCCTTTTTCGCAGCATCAATCGTTTTTAAAGCAACCGTTCGATCGAGCAACTCAATTTCAGTCGCTTCACCATCGACACCCGCGGTCGCTGCACAAATCACAGCATTTTGACCTGCCACCCCGAGATCAATGACCTTTTCAAGCTCAGTTTCAATATCGACGTAATGTGCTTTGACACCGAGTTTTTCGAAGCGATCGACGAGATGCTTATGTCGAACGATGACAGTGACTTGATGACCTTTCGCAAGCGACTTGACGACGCGAGCTCCGATTGTACCTGATGCACCTACAACTAATACATTCATATGCTAGGTCCCTCCTCGATAAGCTAGTCACCTCTATTGAACTACTCATACTTATGCAGATAAGAGCTTCCTTCATCGCTTACTCCTGTTAAAAATATCAAAAAGCAATCAAGAATTCTCATCATCCCGACGATTAGGTGTTCGGATTTCGGTACGTCGTCTTTTAAGCCGCCTACTCAAAGATATGTTCATTTCGGCCAAAGAAGCATGAATATTGAAGATATGGACAGGTCTTCAGCTATGATATCTTCCGTTCTCAAAAGCGCAACTGCGTACATCAATTTATACCCGCAATAGGGAGAAGGAAACCTTTCAAAAAGGAACCTATTTTTTTAATGTCAGTCATTCGCCAGTACACCGTAAAACGTCGTCTGTAATTTTTCTCTCAATTGTGTCAGGGCTTTTTCATCCGGGAAATCATAGAAAATGCCATTCAATCGATCACTGACAACGTCAATTTCAAGATGCTCTCGCTCAGACATCAATGCCAGGGCTAAGCCTGCTGTCGCCATTTGACGGTAACTGATGTCTAAACTCATCTCCTCTTTCATATAAGCATGTGCTGATGAAATTTTAGTCCAGCCTGTCGGCTTCAACAGATGCGTCGCTACAGCTTGAATGACTTCTGACTGACGATTGGCTCGTGCCCCATCATTGTCTGTTTTTCGGTGACGAGAATAGGCAAGAGCCATCGCTCCATCCATATGGTATTCCTTTCCTTTTTGAAACGCATATTGATTCGCTTTTCCGGTAGCGTCTTGCTCCGAGAATGTTCCTGTCGAAACAAGATCAATCCCGCCGATTTGATCAACTAAACCAATGAAACTATCAAAAGAGATAACGATTTTGCTATCGATGTCTACATCAAGTAGTTCACTGACGGCGTTTTGCGTACACGCTTCCCCACCGAACGCAAAAGCATGCGTGATTTTATCTTTTTTCCCATCCTCACAACTGATGGGTGTATACGTATCCCGCGGAATCGACGTTAACTGAATCGTCCGTGATAACGGTACGAATTGCATGACGGATAGTGAATCAGACCGTGAACCTCGTAACGCTTCTCCGGGTCTTGCGTCACTTCCGATTAATAAAAAGGTAAACGGCTGCGAGGCAAACAGGATAAAGCCAATCACTAGAACTAAGAGCAGACCAAATATTTTCGTTTTGAAGCGACGTTTCTTCTTCTCGACAGGCTGTTTCTTTAAACCATCCTGCCTCGTCTCACGTGGTACCTTTTCTTCCGAGCGTCCATTTTTACGTCGATTCGACCGTGTCCGCTCCGCCATAATCGTTCCGACTTGATTTGCAGACCTTCTGACTACGGTGAAAAGTCGTCCTCCGATACCAGTCCGTGTTCTTTTCTGCGAGCCCCGGTGATTTTGTTGAACTGAACGCGACGTCAAAGCTGGTCCATCCTCGACGTATCGATGATTCTGCCGTTGTGAGGCGTCAATCCGCATTCGCTCATCTTCTGCTCGATGCTCAATTGGTGTATGTGTCGAAGTACGTCGCGCCTGCTCTTCTTCCTGTCGTTTTCGTTCTAGTCGAGAACGACCTGATTGAAACTCATCCATAGTAGTACCTCCGTTTTAGTCTTGCGATAACTGCTTATCTTGTAAGAACTTACGTAAATACGTCCGTTTCGGTTCCTTCATCGAGGCAGCCATTTGATAGACCCATCCCTCAGTTCGTGCGCCATCCGTCCGCTCTCCGTAATACGACGAGGTTTCTGCCTCATACTGTTCTAGCAACTCACGCATCTTGTTGTCATTAGTATACGTATTACGATGGAAGATTGCCTCCATCGGAAGACGGGGTTTTTTACCTGGCTGTTGATCCGGCAAACCGACTGCAACACCAAATAACGGTACGACGTGACTTGGCAACTCAAGAAGTTCACTCACTTTTCGAGCGTCATTACGAAGTGAACCGATATAAACTGTCCCGTATCCTAATGATTCTGCTGCTACGACGAGGTTCTGTGCGGCAAGTCCTGCATCAACCGCTCCGACGATCAACGCTTCCGTCGTTTCGACTGTGTCAGCGACTGAGCCATTCGCAATCTCTGCTGCCAGCATATGTTTATGGTAGTCGATACAGAAGACGAAGAAGTAGCTATTATCTGCCACATAATTTTGTCCACTCGCTACTTCGACGAGTTGCTGTTTTTTTTCTAAATCCTCAATCCCGACAATTGCATAGGCTTGTTGATAAGAAGACGTCGAAGCAGCCTGGGCAGATTGGATTAATAGTTCAATCGTCTGTTCGTCGAGTTGATGTTCCTTAAATTTCCGGATCGAGCGGTGGTTTAATAAATGTTCAATCGTTTCATTCATCTGAATCTCTCCCTTAAATTAATCTTTCCCTTTAAAAATAGGCAATGATTGTGTAAAAGAGCAAATGAAAGATGTTCGTTTTATGAAAAAATCGGGAAATGAATAATGAAGTGTTGTGTTTTTGTCGAAGGAGGGCGATCATGAGAATTCGAAAATTACGTCTTTTACTGGAGCAATATGGCGATACGACCCTTCGCGACATTATCGTAGAGATCTATCGCCAACTTCCCAAACAAACAATTGAAGATAAAGAATTAGATTTGATGCTGTCGCAATTCGCAAAATATAAAGGTCTACAAAAAGAACAAGAACAACCGACAATCGAACAAACCATCGAGCAGACTGAACAATTCATTCAACTCGCCTACGATGGTGAGTATTTAGAACCAAGTGCAATCGTTTCCGTACGCGAACAAAAAAACTGGTACGTCACAGCAAAACGATTATTAAAACACCTGCGACATTATGTCGGTCGAAAGAACGGAACGCGTGTCGCTTTCGAAGAATTCTTTTTTTTACTGTCTTCCGCCGCTGGTGAAGAACCTCTTTTCCTGAGTAACGACCCCTTCCGACTGATTAAAGTCTCTCAAGTTGAGCTCTTCCAAGAACTCGTTGGTTACTACAAGCTCGACACATCCGGTAATGCGTGGATGAAGCGCGCCATCTACACGGCGTTAAAGGTACCGATCGACGTCGACACGGAACGCAGTGACCTCTTCCTTGCCGTTCTCGAGCATTGTGAAACGCGACAAGAGCGTGAGTCTTACCTGTCGTTATTGAACATGCATGCGAAAAAGCTTCAAATGAACGTTCGCATCGATGCAGACAAGCTCATCCTCTATCAAGAGATTCGCTTCGCAGAACTTCATGCCCTGATCGCTTTGCGTGAACTAGAACGAGCCGAAACGATGCTTTTCACAGAATATATTCCTTATTTTTCACACCGTTCGACTCCATTTCGCTATTATCTCGACTTGCTGGAACAGGCGGGTCTAGACGAAGAACATGATCGGATTGAACGCGTTGGCCGAACCAAACATATTCATTTTTAAATACAAAAAAGAGCTTCGGAAAGGTATCCCGAAGCTCTTTAGCGTGTAGACAAACTCTTATGAAGCGTGAACATGCGATAACGAGACGGATTGAGCTCTAAACCGTCTGCATGTCTGAATTTCTGTCACGGTATTCCCTAAAAAGCGTCGCGTTTCGTTGGCTCCTACGGGAAAAAGTGCGTTTTTAACGCACTTTCAGAGGCTGGCAAGACCCTGCTCGTTGTCCGCTAGGATCCAAGGAGCAACGGCTTGCGCCTCGCCCGAGGAAAGCAACGAAAAAAGACGCTTGATTTCCCGATAGCACGTTGTCTACAGCCTGAGAGCTTCGGAAAGGTTTCCCGAGGCTCTTTCAATCTGATGTATTGACAATTCCAAGTCCTACAGTTGCAAGCAGTGCGATACAGGCAAATAAAAATGCCATGTCATTTGGTGAGTCAAAACCATCATATGTCGGTTCTTTTCGATCAATGATGAGTTCATCCATCGTTCCATAGCTTCCATACGTCACAGCTTCTCGGACGCTCGTTTCTTGTTTATCTAAATCTTGTGCTTGAACGGGATGGATACTACTCAAAAACAAAAAGAAGCAGACATAGATAAACTTTTTTCCCAATCTAATCCCTCCCCCGTTTCTACCAGATTACTTTTACCTTTTATGATAAAAACTATTATTTTCCTTTTATTGATTATAGTATACTTAAGGTATTGTTTCATCCTAATCAGAAAAGGAAGTGTAGCGTTTGAAAATTTTACGTTACGAGCAATTGTCGCACGGTCAACGTCGTCTCGTCCATCAGTTGTTACAAAAAAACCGCTTATCTCCTCTGTCCCTCTCATTCCAACCACCTGAAAAATATCAATGGGCTTTGATCAAGGAGGATACCGTCTGCGCGACATTAGGATTTAACCAATTTGCCTCGTCCCTTCAAATCATCAATGCCGCTTACACGGACTTGATTGCTTTCCGCACTTTGGCGCATTTCGTCCATGATTACGCGCTCTCTCTACATCCTCATCAAATCGACGTTCAAATCATTCCACCACATGACTTCGGGTTGGTCTCGACTTGGAACACGCTCGGTTATACACTCTCCTCTGAACAATTTCGCTTCATCGGTCTCATCAATGATCATGCCGCATCACTTCAATTCAAGCCACTTACCCTCCGAAACCGTTCCTTGTTCTTAAATCTCAGAAACGAGTCGATTCAATCCTCACATTTTTTATTTAGCTATGACGTATCCCATATCGAATATTTGATTGAACAGGGGGCATTGCCGTACCTTGTCTACGATCAACAAACAATCGTCGGAACAATCATCATCCAAAAACAAAAGCAAACGATTCGTTTACTCGAAATTACGTGTATCCCTGAATTGAAGAATCAAGGATACGGGCGAAGAATTCTTGAGACCTTTCAAGCTAAATTAAAACGCACGACAGTTCGGACATTCGAGACGTATTGTTTTTCAACACATCAAGAAGCCCTTCGTTTATATGACCCCGATACATTCTGTGATATTCAACTCTTCTCACACTGGCATACTTACTCTAGAGAATCTTTACGTAACAGCTCAACGATTTCTTGATATTCCGCTAGGACGTAGGCATCCTCCACTTGTTTGAAATCAATATTTGCTCGGATCCTTAGCTGCTCACCCATCTGATATAGACTGTCGATATAGTCGTTTCCTAACGCACTCGCTTGACCTGGTTGGTGGTTATGAAAGGCTAACAGTGCATCTTCTAAAAGCAGTTGTTCATTCTCCATTTTTAAAGCTGCTTCAAGCAACTGTTCAAATACTTCTGTATGCCGACCGATCATCGCGTAAAAGAGTGGATAGTGTTTGGCATATTTAAAATCAACTTGATATTTTTTAGTCTCGACGATTGTCTGAATGCTTGACGGATTCGACCGCTTTAACTGCTCAACAAAACCGATTGTTGCCGGATGGTTTGTAAAAAATTCTAGGCTTCGTACGTCCATTTCGTCTTCTAAATCAAGCAACAAATAGAGATCAAGCATATTAATCACGTGCGTTTCCAAAAAACGATCACTCCGTTGCAAGGATGTCGTGTAGTCTAAATCAAGACCTGCCTCTATCGCCAACTGAAAAAGTTCATGATTGATTGCACTGTATAGACCGACTGGAAATGCTAGCGGTTGACGGACAATTGAACGATGTCCATCAAGCTCTTTTAATTGATTGAGATCTACACCATGTTGTACCAACAAACGGAAAAAGAGCGTTCTATCTTGTATCGCCCCCAACTTAAGTAACAGACGATCGAGTTCAATGACTGGTTGGTTCGTATCAAGCGCTAGCGCCAAGTGCTCTGATGACTCTAAGTCAAAAGCTCGCTTCACGAAATTTAAAGCGACCCGTTCTCGTTCGGACAACTCAGCATTGTAATACTCAAAAGCTTTTCGATTCAATTCTTTAAATGCACGCACTGCCTGACCAACTGCCTCATTTTTCACAAATCGTTTCATCATCGGTTTGCCCCCCTGAATACTGCTTCTCTTCGTAGTGTACGCAATATTATCTTTTCTTGAAAGCCAAAAAAATCCTGATGCCTTCCTCACAATAAGGAAATCCACCAGGATCTATCAATTCTCGCCTACTTTTAAAGGCATCGATCGAAAAATCTCATCTTGCTTTCCGACTTTTTCGACACTCGTTCCAATTGAACCGCTATATTCAATTGTCTGTTCCGGCTGAATGAACTCATAAGTAATGGCCGGTTCTCCACGCAATCGAACCTGGATTACTTGTCGATGTTGCAGGGAAAACGAGGCCTTCACTTCTAAAAATGATGCTTCACTGATTCCATGATGTTTTTCAAGCATCGTCTTTAACTGCTTTTCTGAGTTCTGTTGGCTGCTTTGAAGCTCTGCGTAAGAAATTCCGACCGCAAAAGATAAAAGTCCAATCAGACTTAACGCGAGAATGACCAGTACTTTTTTCATAGACTGATTCACCTCCGAATGAAATTCGTTCTGCTCTCATCATCGGTTCACTCCGCTATTTTTTGAAGTATTTCTCGAAAATAAGCGTTTCCTCATGTCTACAACCATTGGGACGACAAGGGAGAGACGTCTTCCCAACCTAGATGAGAACTTTAGTTGCTAGGTAAAAGAACATTCAATATTCTTCTTTAAGCGATAAATGCATATCAAGGTGTGGAATTCCATCTTCCAAATACACATCAGATGTCTCTTCAAACCCAAACGATGCATAAAACTTTTTTAGATGGGCCTGGGCCTGCAAATAAATCCCTGTTTCTTCTTGTGTCCGGATGTGTTCGATTGCTTCATTCATCAAGCGACGTGCAATGCCGTGCGACCGAAAATCAGCATGGACGGCGACACGACCAATCGCTACAGCACCTGATTGATTTTTAGGGAGTACTCGAAGGCAACCGATTAACTGCTGATCTGCATAGGCAAGTGCATGAATCGCCTCCTGATCACGATTATCGAGCTCTGAATAGGCACATTCCTGCTCAACGACAAAAATATCAGTTCTTAATTTTAATAACTGATAAAGCGTCAAGGCACCAAGCTGATTAAACCGAATAAATTCTGTATGATACATGAATTACACTCCTCTGCTTTAATGTTCAGCCTCTAAATAGACGGGTTAGTCTGCATGAATAGACGACGACCGGTATCCCTTTAAAGACCGTTTCTTTTTCCCAACCCAATCCGTTGGCGCGAGCCACCTTTTGAGAAGAATGATTTTCTGGATGAATGATTGAAATCAGACGATCGTTTCCACGTTCAAATGCCTCACGCATCAGACGTTTCGCTGCTTCACGCCCGTATCCGACTTTCCAGTGCTTCGGCTTTAACCAATATCCGACTTCAAGTTCTTCTACTCCGTCGACTTCTTGTAGGATGAGTCCTGCAAAACCGATTGGTTCCTCATCCTCTTTTTTTTCAATTAGCAAAAAGCCCGTCTGACGTTCATCTCCATACCGCTCGAATTGTTGGTCGAACCATAAACGGGCCTCCGTCTCATCCAATGAAACACCACCGTTAATATACTGCATCACCAATTCATTTTGAACGAGTTCTTTATAAAAGTCGAAATCTTCCTGAGAAAAAGGTCGCATTCTCAAACGTTCGCTCTCCATATCGATTCCCCTCCTAATTTTCAGAACATCCTTCTATCTGTATATGTAATTGCCCCTTTTCTAACCGATTCATCCCCGAAATCCTTATTTTATCTTGTTCACCTTTCGAAATTCGGAATTTCAGATATATATTTTCATTACTAAGCGATGACAGTTTTCGGATAAACCTTGCATTTTTCGTGTCAACTCTGTATTTTGGGAACTATGTGCTAAACATCAATTACGTAATTAGTGTAAAATATATTTTGAGCGTACTTTCGCTGAATGGAATTCATAAAAAAGGACTGAGAACTTATATGACTGAACAGTTGTTGACTGGGCTTTACGAGGGATTAAACGAAGACTCTGTATTAGTGAATGAACCGTTAAAATATCATACGTATACGAAAATGGGAGGAATTGCCGACCTTTTCATCATTCCTTCTTCTTACGAAGAAACAGCTTTTGCTGTTCGCTATGCTTATGAGAACGATCTCCCATTGACATTACTCGGTAATGGATCGAACCTCGTCGTACGTGATGGCGGGATTCGTGGCATCGTCTTATCATTTGAAAAATTGACGGATATTTCGGTCGAAGAACATGAACTCGTCGCACAAAGCGGCGCGGCCATCATCCAGGCCTCACGCGTCGCTTATGATCATGCTTTGAGTGGTCTCGAGTTTGCCTGTGGAATCCCCGGCACAGTCGGTGGTGCTCTCATCATGAATGCTGGTGCGTATGGAGGGGAAGTCAAAGATTGTCTTCAGAGCGCGACGGTTTTAACACGCCAAGGGGAGCTGTTAAACATCACACGCGACAAACTCGAACTTGGATACCGGACAAGCTGTTTCGCTAAAAAAGAATATATCATTCTCGAAGGACGTTTTTCTTTGACGGAGGGTGATCCTGTTCTCATCAAGGAAGTCATGGACGATTTGACGAATAAGCGTGAAACGAAGCAACCCCTCGAATACCCTTCTTGCGGCAGTGTCTTTAAGCGCCCTGAAGGATATTTCGCCGGAAAGTTAATCCAGGACAGCGGACTTCAAGGGACAAGAATTGGTGGAGCGGAAGTCTCACAAAAACATGCCGGTTTCATCGTCAACATCGAAAATGCAACGGCGACTGATTACATTTCGCTTATTCACCACGTTCAGGAAACGGTGCAGGATAAATTCGGGATTCTCCTCGAGACGGAAGTAAAAATCATCGGTGAAGAACTTTAATACGAATACTTTCCTTAAACACAAAAAAGTAACAGGAACGGATACCCGTTCCTGTTACTTTTTTTAGCCTCCATTCGGCTCATCCTTAAATTGACCAGTTGCCGTTACGCATTAACGCTTCGCGTGTACCGTCTGCTAATTCGCCATCGATTGCCATATCTGCTGAGCCAATCATGAAATCAACATGCGTCATCGAATCATTCGCCCCTTGCTCGGCTAATTCTTCATTCGATAAGCTTGGTCCATTCTCAAGGCACGTCGAGTAGGCACGACCAATCGCGAGGTGACATGAGGCATTCTCGTCAAACAACGTATTGTAGAACAAGATGCCCGAGTCAGAGATTGGTGAATGGTGCGGCACGAGTGCTACTTCTCCGAGATAACGTGCTCCTTCGTCGAGCGAAATCAACTCATCTAATGCCGCTTGACCTTGTTTCGCTTCCGCCTTGACGATTTTTCCCTCTTCAAACCAAAGCGTAAAGCCATCAATCAAGTTTCCGCTGTAGCTGAGTGGCTTCGTGCTTGAAACATGACCGTTGACACCTGTTTTCTTCGGTAACGTAAAGACCTCCTCCGTCGGAAGATTCGCGATGAAATCAACACCATCCGCATTCGGTCCACCACCACCGAGCCAAACGTGACGCTCTGGTAACTCGATCGATAATTCCGTCCCTGGTGCCGAGTAATGAAGTGTTTTATATTTTTTCTCCGTCAAGAAGGTCGCTTTCGTGCGGAGGTTGTGATCATGTTTCTCCCATGCAGCGACTGGATCCGCTTGATCGACTCGTGTTGCCTTTAGAATCGCTTCCCATAGCTCTTCTACAGCGTTTTCCGAGTCTGGGAATACCTTAGCCGCCCAAGCATCTGAAGGTGCAGCAACGACACACCAGCTTACATTGTCGCTCATGACGAATTTACGCCAATTGGCTAGTGCAACTCCTGCTGCTTTATTCGCGCGCGCGATACGACTCGACTCGACTCCGTTTAAAAGATCTGGATCTTCACTGACGACAGATAAGAAGGCTGTCTTTTCATCAGCTAACTGATCGAACCGTGCTTTTAACCACTCTGGAAATGCGTCAAACGAATCTTCCGGTGCATCGAAATAACGGATTTTCGTCATTTCATCATCTGACCATTGCACGTAAACGTTCGATGCGCCTACTTCGTAAGCAACACGTGTAATTTCACGAACAAGTGGTGCATTTTCGATGCCAGCACGAATTTCTAGTTGCTGACCGGATTGCAAATTGATTCCTGTACGTACAGCGAGTGCTGCATACTTTTTGAGTTGTTCTTGAGTCGGCATTATGTAATCCCCTTTCGTCTCTTACTCTTATTTTCACGAAAGAGTTGCAATTTTGCAAGAAATAAGGTGAAACTAGGTGTAGAGAAGGAGTGTTGAACATGGAATTCGTACCAGGAGATTTCAAATCCGCTTACACATATTTCCACCGTCAGGCATTGGCGTTAGTCGGAGATCACAAAGCACAGGAAGATTTATTGATTCGAGGAGAAGTTGGCTTAGCACATTTAACAAAAGATATCGCTTCAGAAGAAGGGTCTGATATCGAACGTGAAGCAGAACTCGTGCTGTATTTCCAACTTAAACAGTTACTTGAGATGTTACGTGCCCTTTATCAAAAACGTTTTTCGATGAAGGAAGAACAAGAACAATTATTATTGACGGCTGTGCTCTATTTTACTTCCCCAGTCGATGCACTACCTGACGAAAATGTACTCGGTCTGTTCGATGATGCTCAAATCGTCGAATCGATTTATGAAGAACTCGCAGCAGATGTCGATCGCTTCCAACATCTCGAATAAAGAAAAAGGTAAGGGAGACGGGAAAACCCGTCGCTACCTTACCTTTTCTTTATGCTTTTTTTTTCGTCGCGATGTTGATTGTCGCAGCTTGTTGTTTTGATTGATCCACTTCTAGCTTTTCTTTATTCAACCACGTGTAAACCATTCCCATGAAGAGTGCTCCACCGATGATGTTACCGAAGAGAGCAGGAATTAAGTTATGGATTGCTCCGGCAAATGAAATCGCCTCTGGGTGAGGTACGACAAGCGCGATTGAGAACAATGCCATATTGGCAATGACATGGTCAAAACCTGATGCGAAGAAGACAGCAACTAAAACCATCATCATCATGATTTGTGCCAATTCATTTTTCATGTTTTTCGGAATGAAAATCGCTAAACAAACCATCCAGTTACAGAAGATTGCTCGCGTAAAGATTTCCCATGTCGAGTGATGGATTTTCGATTCAGAGACAGCAAACAACCAGTTGTTTGCGCCTAACTCTTGAATGATTCCAGTTTGCGAAAAGAGTAACGCGAAGGCAAGTCCTCCGAGACCATTACCAATCAAACAAATCGTCCATACTTTAAACGTATCCATTTTCGTAGTGTATCCACGCATCGTCGCCGTAGTAAAGTACATCGTATTTCCTGTAAACAGTTCTGCACCGCCGTAGACGATTAAGACAAGCGCAACACCAAAAGTTAATCCACCGACGAGCGTCATCGCAGCCGATTCATTTAGATAAAGTCCGTTGATTGCTTTGAGTGTAAATATGATAGCAAAACCGATGAATACCCCAGCAAGCATGGCACGAACTAAATATTCGAGTGGACGCATTTGTAGCATTTTAGTTGATTTAACCGCTTTATTTCTTAGCCCTTCTAATGCTTCTACTTCATTCATTGTAGAAACCTCGCTTTCTTCTTGTTCAACACTTCACAATGTTTGTTCACTTATTATCATACTTCCATCTTATAAGATGTTCAACCCCTGCCTACCCCTTATTTAAGGTTTTTACGAAAGAATGACATGTAAACGATACCATTGTGTCAAGTTTGTGAAAAAAGCTTTTTCTTGCTAGATACAACTACTTTACGGGTATATTTTGAGTTGTGAACGGAAGTATTCCAGAAAGGATTTTCGCCTTGATTCAACTAATACATAGTCGTCAATGACTACACGATTAAAGCGGTTAGTGGACGTCGAAGCTCGCTCAATATCGCGTGGTGTATACCCTTCAAAATCAGTACGCGTGATTTTAATTTGAAGGATTGATACAGGATCCGTATATTGAATTTCAACTGTCATTACATTAGGAATCGCTAAAAAAAGAGCCAGCGTATGGTGCATGACGAGTTGCGGAAATCGACTTTTGATAAAAGAGGGTGTAGACGGATCAATCCATTCATGATTTGTCCCGACCCATTCTTTTCTGGATTTACCCGTCACTTCATAACGTAAGGAAACGGTAGTTCCTTCAATCTGTACTTGTTTAAGTGCGTCTGAAAATGGAAATCGTTCAATAAATCCTGTCATTGCATTTGTATTTGCAACCGATGTTCCGACATATCGGGTGACCAGTGCTCCATCACGCCACTTATTGTCAGGGGATTCCCTCGAGTAATGCAACATAAAAACGGAACCTGTACTTAATCCAATGAGCGCACAGCATAAAAATAAAAGGATTTTTTTCAATTCACTCAATTCCTTTCGACCCGCGTCACCTTTTTACGATATTTTTCAGTTGAGGGGTTGAATTTAATGCTATATAGGCGTACTCTTGCAGGCAGATACTTTACGAAGGAGGAGCATGAGGATTTCTCATCAATCACAATGAAGACTAAACAAACGAGCAAGAAAAAACGAACAGAAAAAATCAGTTTCCTTTTAATCGGTACACTTCTTTACTCCCTTTATATCAGCCTTTTATTATCTCCAAATGACATTGGATCTGGCGGCATCATGGGAATCACACTTATTTTCCAAGAGTTGTTCAATACGCCTATCGGACTGACCCAACTTGTCTTGAATATCCCGCTTTTCTTACTTGGTTTTCGCTTCTTAAGAAAACGATTCATGCTACTTTCAGGAATTATCGTCCTTATTTCTTCATTTTTAATTGATTGGATTCCAACACAAGTGGTTCCTGAGTCATTAAACGATCCTCTCGTCGCCTCCATTTTTGCAGGGTTAGTTTCCGGGCTCGCAATGGCATTAATCTTCTTTGGCGGCGCTTCGACAGGTGGACTCGACATCCTCGGAAAGTTCTTTTATGCCCGCTTCCATAACTGGCCGCTCCCGCGTATTTTTTTAATGCAGGATTTAGTGATCTATATCTTAGTTTGGTTAGTCTTCGACTTAAAACATGTTATGTATGCATTAATTATGAGCTTCGTTCGCGCCAAGGCGTTGCAAACGGTCTATAGTTTTTACTCTGCTTCTAAACAATGTATTATCATTTGTGAAAAAGCAGATGAAATCAACGACGTCATCACAAAAGAACTCGGTCGTGGTGTCACGATTCTCGATGCGCGCGGTGGCTATTCCAACCGGACAAAGAAGATGGTTTATGTCGTCGTACAGAATAATGAAATCGTTCGTCTTCAGGAAATTGTTTCCTCTGTCGAACCTAATGCCTTCGTCACCTTCTCTGAGATTCATACCGTCTTTGGAAATTACAAAGAACATTCCTACTCTTTTTAAATGAACCGCACACGATGAAACGACACCCCCCTGTCATGAGGTGGGTTGTTTTTTGTAAACGAAGGCTGACCCATCATATACGTCTACGTTTGGTATCGCTTCAGGTTTCATCTCAAAATATAAAACGATTGGATTCCCGTAACCAAAAGATGTTCCCCTAAAAAATAGATAACTCTTCACTTTTTGGGAATTAGTGGTTAAGCTAATGACATTACTAGTTAGCTTATGAAGGAATGATTGCATGAATAAACTTTGGCGCTACCGCATCTCTCTCATTCTTTTAGTCAGTTTGTTCGCTTCGATTCCTCTCATCTATGCCTTGACAGGTTATCGTACCATTTCAAAAATGACAGAAGAGATGCACGCCCATGATATCCCGATGATTAAACAAGTCGACCAACTCGTCGAATACAATCGGGATCGGGCAAATGCCGTTCGCGGCCTATTGCTCTATGAAGACGACCGTTACATTGAACAATACTACTTCTGCACGACCAAAATTCATGATTTACGCCGTGTGCTCAATGCTTCGAACGAAACACCCGTACCGATTAAAGATTTGTTAACCCGTAACAATGCATGGGAAAAAGAAATCGAAACCGTTTTCAGCCTTTATGAAACAAACGGTTCACAGGCAGCTACCGCTTTAGCGAAACAATCGACGCAGACCACGCAGACCATTCTTGAAGATCTTGCTCAAGTTAAAGATCAATTGTATACCGAATTAGATCAAGAACTCGAAAACACGGCGCTCGTGACAGCATCCTATAAACGGATGTGCTTTAGTCTATCCATTTTAGCCTTTCTACTCATCAGTGTGACCATCACGCTCTTCCATCGAATCAAGTGATCTGTTGTTTCATACGATTAGCTTCGTGAAAAAGCTAAAAAACGCACCGCAGTTCTTTATCGGACTGCGGTGCGTTTTTTTGTATTTTTCTCAAGAAGAAGCCTTTCCTTCATTCACATGCTCCATTGCCAAATGAACTAACGACGAGACATGATGGTCATCAAGTGAATAATAGACAACTTTTCCTTCTTTACGATATTTGACGAGACCTTGTTTCAATAACGTTCTTAAGTGATGCGAAGCCGTCGCAATCGAACAATCAACTGATGCCGATACGTCACAAACACAAAGTTCTCGCTCGACCGTCAATGCATAAGCGATTCGTAGACGCGTTGCGTCCGATAACACTTTAAACAATTTCCCAATCTCAAGCGTCGGGATTTTTTCAACGGCATGACCAATTTCAGTCGCACGTTTTTTATCGATCGCAATCGTCTCACAGCGTGGTGCCTCCACTGTCTTCACCTCTCCTCCAAACTATTGCACCATCCTAAAACAACAAATGCAAGTAAGATGACTACGATGAGTCGCGAGGTGAAGATTCATTTCCGATGTTTTTTTTGGATTGTACGAAAAACTGCCCATCCCCCTAATCGATTCCCGATATCCCAAACGATTCGATTAGTATCGACAGCCCGTACACCGATGTCGATGATACTTGTATTTCGCAATCGCTCCTTATATCGATTCGATAGGAAGCGTGGTAACGGTACTTGTAACATCACCCGATAAAATAAATCGAGGTGTGTATGGCCCCAGATTTCCGTAGCGATGGATGCCGTTTTAATCAACAGCGGCCGTTTATATCGTTGTCGGTGTTTGTTTTTTAACAAAACCGCCAATTCAAATGCATAACGATTCGGATAGGGAAACAATTTCCAACCTAAATGATACTTTCCACGGTTGTCGATTCGAATGATTTGTGGTTCGATTCGATACCGAATCCAGCCTCCCCGAAAGCGAATGACTTGCCATTTCACGTACATCACCTCTTCAGTGATTATACCCGGTCTGATACTATTTGACGCGCAGTCTGAACCGCCTCTTTGAACTCTCGTGCCGCACGTTCAATATCTGGTGCTGCGAATAAGGCAGAGACGACAGCATATCCTTCAAGCATCTCGAATAAGTCGGGCACCACATGATGTGTGATTCCACCAATCCCGACGAGAGGAAGGGAAACAGCCCGGCGAATCGCTTGGAGTGTTTCGTTTGTCATCTGACTCGCATCGTCTTTTGTCGCCGTTGGATAGAGCGACCCTACGCCAAGATAAGTTGCCCCGTCTTGCTCTGCTTCGATTGCCTGTTCAACGGTCGAGACAGAAACCCCAATCGTGGCTTCCGGTAACAGCTTACGTGCCTCCCGCAAAGGGATGTCCTCTTGCCCGATATGCAGACCTGCACCGACGATTTGTGCGATATCAATCCGGTCATTGATGATGAGTGGGACGCCGTAACGAGACATCATTTTCTTCAAGTCACTCGCTTGTTCGAGAAATTCTTTCCCTTGCGCCTGTTTTTCACGAAGCTGGACCATCGTCGCGCCACCTTTTATTGCTGCTTCGACCGCATCAATCAAGGCAACGTCCGGGTGAAAGCGCCGATCTGTTACCGCATAAACCGTGTAATCATTCTCCACTGGTCAATACCCCTTTCAAACTTTCTTCTGTAGTTAAGCTGATTGCGTTGAACAACCCCATCCGGAAATCACCGAGTCCCGCTGCTTCATCTGCGACTTCACCCGCTTTTCCCATTAAATACGTCCCATAGGTCGCTGCTTCGAATGCATCATACCCTGCTCCAAGTAGGGTCCCGATGAGCGATGCCGTCATACAGCCTGTCCCTGTAATGTGTCCGAGTCGTGGCGTTCCTACGGTTAGTTTTACTTGACGCTTGCCGTCTGTAATGAAATCAACCGGTCCCGTTACGACGAGAGTCGTCCCGAGCCGTCCAGCAAACTCATGGACGACTTGAAAATCTAATGTCTCTCCTGAAGCGACATCGACTCCTTTTGAACGTCCGACTTGACCGATGAGCGTCTTGATTTCAGAGACGTTCCCCTTAATGACCGTAAAATGAATTGCTTCGAGTAACTCTTTCGTGAATTGTGTCCGAAGTGTCGTCGCCCCCATTCCGACTGGATCTAAAATAATCGGTTTCTTCAATCGGTTGGCCGTTTGACCTGCCAACAATTGCGACGCTCGTGAAGCTGCGTTCAATGTCCCGATATTGATAACGACAGCATCTGCATGTCCAACCATTTCCTCGACTTCTAGGATATCTTCCGCCATGACAGGTGAACCCCCGAGCGCAAGGGTCATATTGGCACACTCATTAATCGTGACCGCATTCGTTAAATGATGAATTAATGGTTTTTTATCATGAATGGTTGTAAGCATCCGTTTCCCTCCAAATGTCATAAAAGTGATGTGTCGGTCCGATTCCGTTCCCTAAGGCAAATCCATGCCGGATTGCTTCAGTTACGTACCGTTTAGCATAAATCACGCTATCCTTCAGGGAATCTCCCAGCGCAAGACGTGCCGCAATCGCGGAAGATAATGTACATCCTGTACCATGTGTATGCTGGCGTTTTAATCGTGCCTCCTGAAACAGATGATGCATCCCTTCCGTGTATAAAATATCCGAGGCATCCGTACTTTCGAGATGACCGCCTTTTAACAGGATAGCGATGTCTCGTTTTTGTGCGAATTCCGTCGTCGCCAGCTTCATTTCATCAACTGTCGAAATCGCTTGCCCTAACATGCGTTCCATTTCCGGAATATTCGGGGTCGTCAAGGTTGCAAGCGGCATCAAGTGCTCCATTAATGCTTGTTCAGCATATTTCCTTAACAGGGCATGCCCCCCTTTTGCGACCATCACGGGGTCTAAGACGACTGGTCCCTGATAATGTTTCAAACATTTGGCAATAACTTGAATCGTTTTTTCATTCGAGACCATCCCAATTTTAACGGCATCTACACGAATATCGCTAAAAATCGAGTTCAACTGGGCTTCGACAAGCGTTGGTGATACATCTTCAACTGCTTGTACGCCTAACGTATTTTGCGCTGTGATAGCAGTAATTACACTCATACCGTAAACCCCAAGAGCAGAAAAAGTTTTTAGGTCGGCTTGAATTCCAGCTCCACCACTAGAGTCTGATCCAGCAATCGTCAGTACATGTTTCATCGATAGACCTCACTTTCTATGAGAGCACAAGGAGAAAGCGGAACGAAAAAAAGCGCCGTCCGCTGTAAAAAAGCAGACGACGCCATGAAAAACCAACGAGTGTGGTCACTTATTCATGTCTTCAATCTCAACTTTCCTACGCTGGTATTATCCAGATCAGGTGATAGGGTCGAAAACAGAATGGTTTTCCTCTCAGCCAGATTCCTCCAGCTCCCCTAGTTGCTCATGATTTAAATTTCCCTTTCACTGTAGCATAGCGTCATAAAAAAAACGAGCCGAAGCTCGTTTTTATAAGTATGCTAATGGATTAACTGTATTAGCTGGTCCTGTCGCACTGTATTGGTAACCACCAATATGCAATTCAAAATGAAGATGTGCGCCCGTCGAGTTTCCCGTATTTCCGAGCGTACCGATTTGTTGTCCTTGCGAGACCGTTTGTCCAGCATGAACTGATAATGAATTCATGTGCGCGTAAACTGTTGTATACACTTTCCCATTCAAGAAATGTGAAATCATCACGTGATTTCCGTACGGTCCACCGCTTCCCGCTGTGATGACCGTTCCTGAAGCTGCTGCGACGATTGATGATCCGACTGGCCCTCTAAAGTCGACACCATTATGGAAAGTATACCCATTCGCACCACTCGCTGGTCCGAATCCTTGTGAAACACTTCCTGACGCAGGGCGAACGAACTGCGCCGAACCGCTCGGAACACTAGCGACTGGCGTAGCACTTACGACCTTCTTAGACGTCCCGGCGTTGTTTTTTTCCGCCGCTTTCGCCGCCTTTTCCGCTGCCGCTTTTTCAGCTGCTGCCTTTTCCGCTGCTGCTTTAGCTGCTGCCTTTGCTGCCGCAATCGCACGTTCTTGCGCTTCTAATGTCGCTTGAAGTTCTTTCGCATTCAGAAGTTTTGTCATAAATTTTGTTTTACCTTGACGTAGTTTTTTTAAGGTTGCACTACGCGCTTTCATTTGCTGTTTGAGTTCCTTTTTTTGAACCAAAAGGGCTTCTTTTTCTTTCACTCGCTCTTCCTTTTTATCCACGAGCGTCGCTTTAGCATCCGCTAATTTTTTTTGCGTTTCAAGGTAAGCAGAAATCATCTTGTCATCTTGTTCAGCAATTTTTTTCCCTGCCATCACACGACTAAAGAGATCGCCAAGATCTTTCGAACCAAAAATGACTTCTTCCCATTTAATAGAATTCCCATCATTTTCTTGAAGCACACGAAGGCGGTCTCCTAACAGCTCTTCCTGGCGTTTTAACATTTCTTCATAATGGATAATGTCTGCCTCAAGCTCTTCAATTCGTTCATTCAACTGACGAATCTGTTTATTTTTTTCTGAGACACGAAAAATATTTTCATTGATTGCTGCATCAATCGCATTGATTTGACGTTGCTCTTTTGAAATTTTAGATTCTTGTTTTTTGATTGATTTTTCTAGTTTACGTTGTTCAGCTGCATTATCTGCTTTCTTTTCTTTGATTGTAGCCGCTTGAGTGATTGGGGTGTTCGTCAATAATAACGTCCCTAATAGTACGGTAGAAAATAACTTTTTTAGCATATGTGAGTTCCTCGCTTATGTATGAATTCGATTTTTGAAGTCATGTTTCGTAGTAAAACTATCTGAAATTGATTATAGCACCGTAATAGTTTCAGAAAAATTTCATTTACGTTTCAAATGAAAACGTTATTTTGTAATATAACAACTAATTATTCAAACTGTATAAAAAAAGAACCCCTACAATGTAGAGGTTCTTTTACGATTTTATAACATTGACATAGGATTAACACTATTTGCAGGGCCTGTTCCGCTGTAGATATAACCGCCGACATGAATTTCGAAGTGTAGGTGTGGTCCAGTCGAGTTACCCGTGCTACCAAGTGCACCGATTTGTTGTCCCTGGCTGACACGTTGTCCTGCACGCGCATTCAATGAACTCATGTGCGCGTAAACCGTCGTATACGTTTTTCCGTTCAATTGGTGAGCAATCATGATGTGATTCCCGTAAGGACCACTGCTTGAAGCCGTAATGACAGTTCCTGTTGCTGCTGCGACGATTGGTGTTCCAACCGGTGCACCAAAGTCGATTCCATTATGGAATCCGTACCCATTTTCACCACTTGCTGAGCCGTATCCCTGTGTAGTCGCACCACTTGTCGGATGAATGAACAATGCTGAAGATGCAGCTGGAGCCGGAGCTGGCTTCGGTGCTACAGGTGCTGGTTTTGGTGCTACTGGTGCTGGTGCCGGCGTTGATTGTTTTGTTGAATTCGTTGTTGCTTTTTGACGCGCTGCTTGTTTTGCAGCTTGCTCGGCTGCCGCTTTTTCTGCTGCAGCTTGCTCAGCTGCTGCCTTTTCTGCCGCTGCCTGATCGGCTGCTGCTTGTGCCGCTTGAGCTTCAGCACGGGCTTTTGCTTCTCGTGCTTCTTGTGCTTTGCGCTCTTTTTCAATCCGTGCTTCACGTTCACGTGCCGCTTTTTCTGCCGCGATTGCTTTTTCTTGCGCAATCAAGATTTGTTGAACTTCTTTCGCGTCCATCAACTGTGTCTCAAATTTCTTTTTTTGTTTCTTCAGTTCTTTAATGCGTTTGTTTCGTTCACTGATTTGTTGTTCGAGCTCTGCCTGTTGACGTTTTAATTCTTTTTTCTCTGTCACAAGCTTTGCTTTTTTATCTTTAAGTTCTGCTTGGGCATTCGCTAATTTCTTTTGCGTGTTCCGGTAATCCGTAATCATCTTATCATCTTGTTGTGAGATGGATTTCCCGGCTAGCACACGGCTGACGAGATCTCCGACATCTTTTGAACCAAAGATGACTTCTTCCCATTTAATCGAATTACCATCATTTTCTTGCATGACACGTAAACGATCGCCGAGCAATTCTTCTTGACGTTTCAGCTTGGCTTTATATTTTTCGATTTGCTTACCAAGTTCGACGATTTCAGCTTCTGTCGCCTTGATTTGACGATCTTTTGCTTCGACGGCAAACATTTTTTCATTCAATGCTTCGTCTAAACGATTCACTTCTTGTTGTGTCTTCGAAATTTTCTCACCTTCATGATTCACAGAAGACTCAAGATTTTTTTGTGTATTTTGGTTTTCTTGTTGCTTTTGTTCGTTTTTGGCTTTTTGTTCACTTAAATCATCTGCTGATGCAAAATGAGGAGTTGATGAAAGGACAAGTGCGGAAACGATGAGCGACGCGAACGTTTTTTTCATGTAGTATTCCCTCTTTTTCTCTATAATTTTATCGTAGTCAAAAGTATGCTTTATTTAAATTTCATTTTAATGTTTAAATTTTATAAGAACGTTTTTGATTATAGCATTCATTTTGCCTCTATTATATTTCAGTGAGATTTCATTTTGTATAAGTTTGTTGGTTAATTATGTAATACGATGAAGCTCCTTTCGTGAAAATGCCTGCGCGTTGCACCTTGAGGGAAGTTTTGGCACACTAGTGGTGTAAGGGAGGAATTATAGTGAAACTTGATCATACTGGAATTGCCGTCCGTGATATGCAAGAAGCCATTACTTTTTATACAACAATTTTAGGCGGGAAATTAGTCCGTGAATATTCAAACCCCGCTCCAGGCGTGGCATCGAATATCGCTGTCATTGAATTTGAAGATGCACACATTGAACTACTGACACCAACAAGCGCTGACAGTCCAATCGCTCGTTTCTTAAAACAACGCGGTAAAGGGGTACATCACATCGCCTACCGCGTTGACGATTTAGATCAAGCGATTCTCGATGCAAAAGAACAGGGACTTACGTTCCTCGAAGATACGTACCGGTCAACGCCTTTTGGCCGTCGTTTGATTTACATGAATCCGAGGCATTCACATGGGGTCATCACTGAGCTTTGCGATTACCCAAACGCTTAACGCAAAAACAAATCCCCTACACGACCTGTGAAGGGGATTTGTTTTGCATGAACTTATGCGAGCTTCGCTAACATTTCACGGTTGAACGCCGGAATATCATCTGGTTGACGACTCGAGACGAAGTTATCATCGACGACGACTTCAGTGTCTTCGAAATCAACCCCAGCATTTTCTAAATCGATTCGAATTGATTTATACCCTGTCATCTTGCGCCCCTTAACGATTTTAGCGTTAATCATTAATTGTGGACCATGACAAATCGCGAAGACCGGTTTCTTCGACATATCGAACTCTTCTACGAAAGAGACAAAACGTTCGTCTTCACGTAATAAATCTGGTGAAAATCCACCCGGAATCAACAGCGCATCATAGTCTGCCGGTGATGTTTGATCAATCGTGACATCAACAGAGACTTTTGCATCTTCTTGTTTACCAACGAGTTCTGCACCTTTTTCTGAACCGATGACTGTCACTTCATGACCTGCCTCTTTTAATGCGTCGACTGGTCCTGTGAACTCGACATCTTCGAAATGGTCCGCGAGTACGACTGCTACTTTTTTACCCATTAAAATCATCCCCCAATGTCTATATTACTTATCTTGTCCACGATCGCGAGGTGAAATCGGATCATCCGGCATAGCGTTCTTTCCTTCAAGAATTTCCTCTTGTTGCTCGGATGACAGTTTGCGTTCTTGTTCAGTTAAACGCTCTCGCTCATCTTCTAACTTTTCGTTTGGACGGTCAGTTTCTTTTGGCATACTGATTCCTCCCGTAAAAAAGAATAGTTTTTATTCGCTTAATGCTTCTACCACTTTTACCGATAAATCAACATCAATATTTCCGCGTGTCGCTTTAGAGTACGGGCAGAAACCATGCGCTTTTTCAAGTAATTCTTCTGCTTCTTCTTGCGAGACGCCGACAACTTCTACAACAAGTTTAGCTGCGATTTTAACGCCGTTATCTGCTTCGTCTTGTAAAAGACTCACTTCCGAGTTCGTCCGTGTTTCGACACGTTTTTTTGCTTGGCGTGCCATTAAATTATATGCACCATCGAAACATGCCGCGTATCCTGCCGCGAATAGTTGCTCTGGGTTTGATGTCGGAATATCTTCTTTACCTTTTGTACCAGGCATTACTAAATCTAAATTAATGACGTTATCGTCAGAAGAGACTTTTCCATCACGGCCCCCTACTGCCGCCGCGCGTGAAGTAAGAATTGTTTTAGTCATGAAATAGAACCCCTTTTCCTCTGGTTTGAGTAACTTTTTTTGCCACATAAACAGTAATACCACTGACTGCCCGAGTATAAACAAATTCTCTACGCCTTTTATCAAGAAAAAAAACAAGGTCACCCTGTGGGCGCCTTGTTTTACATAATTTCTTCTTCAGTTGGTGTAGTGGATTCTTTTTCAGGGAGTTGTAGATAAATCGATTTTACTTGGTGATTATCGACTTCCATCACTTTGACCGTATAGTCTTCATAACGGAACTCTTGACCGCTCGACACTTCCGTATCTTGCGCCATCACCCAACCGCCAATTGTATCGATATCTTCTTCCTCGATTCCGAGGTTAAACCGTTCGTTCAAGTCATCGATTAGGACACGTCCAGAAATTCGATACAGTCGCTCATGAATTTGTTCGATGTCGGCTTTCTCATCTTTATCGAATTCATCACGAATCTCACCGACGATTTCTTCTAATATGTCTTCCATCGTGATGACACCGGCAGTACCACCATACTCATCGATGACTAAAGCCATCGGTGTTCGTTCGACTTGCATTTTCAACATCGCATCTTGCAAAGGTGAATACTCTGAAACAATCGGCAAATTATGCACGTAATAACTTAACGCCTTCCCTTTGTTTGCCATGTGATCAGTAAAGAGTTGCTTCGCATTGATGAAACCGAGGATTTTATCCTTGTCCCCTTCTTCTGCGACCGGATAGCGTGTGAACTGATATTCTTCGACAAGCGCGATGATTTCATCCATCGACGCATCATTGGAGATGGTAATCAAATCTGTTCGCGGCAACATGATGTCTTTTGCGATCCGTTCGTCAAAAGAAAAAATGTTCTGCATGTAAGACAGTTCCGTCTGGTTGATTTCACCACTCTTATAACTTTGTGTCATGATGATTTTAATTTCTTCTTCCGAGTGTGCTTCTTCATGCCCTGCCGGCTCTACACCGAACAAGCGCAGAAAGACTCGTGCTGATCCATTTAAAATCCAGATGAACGGCTTCATCACTTGACCAAACCAATAAAGGGGTGGTGCAAGCAACATCGTAATCGCTTCTGTTTTTTGGATTGCTAACGATTTTGGTGCTAATTCACCTAACACAACATGAAGGAATGTGACGATTGAAAAGGCTAAGACAAACGAAACAATCGTAGAAATTGAATCAGGTAACGCAATCTCTGCGAAGAGCATTTCTAGGATTGCACCTACTGTCGACTCTCCTAGCCACCCTAGACCAAGTGCTGTCACCGTAATCCCTAATTGACACGCTGATAAATAATAATCGAGGTTTTCCAATAATTTTTTGGCGATGACCGCTGTTTTATTGCCCTCTGTAATCAATTGATCGATTCGAGACATCCGCATTTTCACGACCGAGAACTCTGCCGCTACAAAAAATGCTGTCAAAACAATTAATAATCCAATAATGAGAAGCCTGATAATAATCGTTGTTGTGTCGAATGTCTCCATTGCATGTGTACTGTCCAATCGTTTCCCCAAGAGAAGGGGATTCACCTCCATTTAATTAAGCTCAGCTTGAGCTTTTGCATAAAAAAGAAGCTTTTATAAAAATAAGCTTCTCCTCTTTTTCATATTCATACTATAACGGAACTTACACTAAATGTGTACTTGAAGCAACCTTTGCTTTTAGGTCAAACAATGTACAACATAAAGACGACAATCATTAAGAGCATGGCAATCCCTTTTAATAATGCACTTGATAAAATGCCTAAAACCGTTCCGATACCAATCGACATTGATTCATTCCACGTCTTTTTACTGATGATTTTTTCTGTTAAGATTGCGAAAACAAACGGGAAAATCAACAGACCCACACCAGGAATAATGAACGGTCCTGCAATCAATCCGACTGTCGTTGCAATTTTAGCCGCACGTGATCCACCACGCCGATCGACTGTGTAAGAACTTACTAAATAGTCGAGCGTGAATAATAAAATGATAAATACCGACTGAATGAGCCAAAAACTAATCGTTAACTCGGTAAACCCGAAACCAAATCCATATATCAAAAAACCGACGATGAGTAACGGTGCACTTGGAATGATTGGATAAACAAGCCCTACAAAACTAGCTATGAAACAGACCGCAATCAGAATCCAAAGTAAAATCGTCATACATATCTCCCACTTTCTTTGTTCTCTCCTCCTAATTTACGCGCAAGGCATGAATTAAGTTTCAAGCAAGCGCTTTTTCTAAGACCTTTTCCAGATGCACACGATCCCAGTCATTTAAAGAAGACCAATCCAATTCTGAACAAACGAACGGGATAAACGTTTGAATCGTTGCCCGATGTTCGGACAAGGCATTTCGTTTCGCGCTCTCGAGTGACTCTAGCATCGTTGCAAGCACAGAAATATCTTCTTGTCCGTAGTGTCGCAGTTGATAAAACGTCTCGTATAGTAATTCCGAGAAAGTAACGCGTTTAACGATGACAGAGCCTTCGCCGCCGATTAACAGACTGCCATCCGGAAGCATCGCAAAATTGCGTAGCAGGTCACCGATTTGTCGAAGCGCGTGTCGCGCCGTATTCGGGTCGTTAATCCCCGGAGAAATTGCGCGTAACCCGACTTCAGATAACTTTTGGATGACAAACGTAAAATCTTGCACGGAAGAACGTGTTGGTCCAATGATGATTCCTGATTCCACACCTTCTTCGTTTGCAGTACCAATCGCTTGTCCTTGTGTCACGTAACTCCCAATCGTGACATCGACTTGAATATTCATTCCTTCTTTCGCCAATGCACCGTAATCAAGCAATTGCAAGTAACCAGACTCTGACGCGACGATTGGATATTGTAGCGAATCATAACCATCAGAAATAAAATGATGTTTTTCCGCTTTCAAATTATCAATTTGTTCCTCGATCAATTGAATGCCTTCCCGGTGCAAACGATCCAGTAATGTCGTCACACGAATCGATTGGCTAACGATATGGATGAAAGCAACGAAAGCAATGATTGAAATTAAGACGACGAGAACAGCAACGGCAGAAGCAACGACACTTCCTCGTAAAGAAGGACGGACGAAAAACAACATCGTAATCGAATACGTAACTGCCCCGATAAAGATTCCGAAAATATGTTGAACTTGTCGATTTTCGATGAAGTTCGGTAATGTTCGTGGTGAGAACTGTGATGAATAGGTCGTCAAGACGACTAAGATTGTCGAGAAGGTAAACGTCATCATCGTCAACAAACCAGCAAAGACAGAACTATGAATCGTTCTTCCTAAATCGAGCGTTGTTTTCCAATCATCCGGAAAGTAGTTTTTTAAATATAAATCAGTCGCGAGGACACATGCCGTCAACAAGGCACCACCTACCCCATATAACAAGGGCCACCACCAGTTTGTCTCTTGATAAATCAGCTTCAATCGCTTCATCAACCCAACTCCATTCTTGATATATTGCTATATTTTTTAATTCCTGTTTCTTCATCTAGTGAAACCTTTATCATTCTTCTTTTTCAATAAAAGCTGAGTCACTTTATTTTGTGAAAGTGTCAGATTGTGTTTTACTTCTTTTCATAACGTGAATAACTTAATTGTTATCAAAAAGAATTGGAGATGAAAAGTCATGCAACAGACAAACGAGAACGTTCTGAAAACTGATTTCACAAAAATCTTCATCGATGGTCAGTGGCGCAAAGGCGCAAGTGACAGCAACATGGAAAATACGAATCCTTTCACAGGGGAAACACTATTTGAAATTTCAGCTGCAAACAATGACGATTTGGACGAAGCTTATCAAGCAGCGAAAATCGCTCAAAAAGAGTGGGCAAAAACACCGGCTCTTAAACGCCAAGGATTGATTGAACAGTTCTTGAAAGTCATGTACGAAGAAAAAGAAACAATCACCGATTGGTTAATTAAAGAATCAGGTAGTACACGAATTAAAGCTGAAGGTGAATTCCTTGCTTCCGTTTTAATCGTTAAAGAAGCAGCAACGTTCCCACTTCGGATGCATGGTGAAATCCGCCCATCTGTCGTACCAGGCAAAGAAAATCGCATCTACCGCAAAGCGCTCGGCGTTATCGGCGTTATCAGCCCTTGGAACTTCCCGTTCCACTTAGCGGTCCGCTCGATCGCAACGGCAATCGCAATCGGGAATGCAGTCGTCGTCAAACCAGCGACTGATACACCCGTCTCAGGTGGGTTAATCTTCGCAAGCCTGTTTGAAAAAGCCGGTCTTCCAAAAGGTGTCTTGAACGTCATCGTCGGTCGCGGTTCTGAAATCGGCGATTCAATCGTTGAACACCCAGTTCCTCGTTTAATCTCATTCACAGGTTCTACTGAAGTTGGTCGCCATATCGGTGAACTTGCTGGGAAACACCTGAAGAAAACTGCATTGGAACTCGGTGGTAACAATGTCTTCGTCGTTCTTGACGATGCTGATCTCGATCGTGCCGTCGAATCTGCTGTCTACAGCAAATTCTACCACCAAGGTCAGATTTGTATGTCAACGAACCGAATTCTTGTCGCAGATTCGATTCACGATGAATTCGTTGAAAAATACGTCGCTCGTGTTAAAGAACTACAATTCGGCGATCCATCAAAAGACCGTACACAAGTCGGTCCATTGATTAATCAATCACAAGTCGATCGTATTATGGAAGATATCGAAAAAACAAAAGCTGCAGGTGCTACAGTTCGTGTCGGTGGTGAAGCAAACGGGAATGTCATCGCACCAACGGTCGTGACTGGTGTAACGAACGATATGCCACTCGCTAAAAACGAAATCTTCGGACCTGTCGCAGTCATCATCCCGTTCAAAGATGACGAACATGCGCTTGAACTCGCAAACTCACTCCCATACGGGTTAAGCGGTGCGGTTCATGGTTCTTCAATTGAACGCGCGACTGAATTTGCGCTTCAAGTTGAAACAGGAATGATTCACATCAATGATCAGTCCGTCAACGATGAACCACATATGCCGTTCGGTGGCGAAAAAGACTCAGGTCTTGGTCGTTTCAACGGTGAATGGGTACTCGAAGAGTTCTCAACGGTTCAATGGGTATCTGTCATGCACGAACGTCGCCAATACAAACCATTCTTCGAATAAAATAAAAAATGTGGGCTTTGCCCGCATTTTTTTACATACTATCTAAAAGGAGTGTTAATAATGCCACTATTACGTTTTGATGTGATTGAAGGACGAAATGAAGAAGAGTTAAAGGTGCTCCTCGATACAGCGCATGATGCGATGGTCGAAGCTTTTGATGTACCGGAACGCGATCGTTACCAAATCGTTCACACGCATAAAGAACACGAGATGATTATTCAAGATACAGGACTCGGTTTCGAACGGACACGAAACCTTGTTTTGATTAGTGTCACGAGTAAATCGCGGACACAGGAGAAAAAACAAAAACTCTATCGCTTACTCGCGGAACGACTTGAAGCAAACTGCGGTCTCGCACCAAGTGACTTGATGGTGTCAATCGTTGAAAACGACGCCGCTGACTGGAGTTTCGGAATGGGCGAGGCACAATTCTTAACCGGAAAGTTGTAAATTCCAAATACCTTATTTCATCAAAAAAGCCCTAATTCCTAAAAGGAAATTAGGGCTTTTTACTTGTATGAATCATCCATCTCAACCGTTCGCATGTAAAATCAGAGACCGCTCTCAATCAACCGTTTCTTCATCATTCTCTCGTTCTTTTGGATTCTCTCGCTGCAGCGGCGCTTTCCAACTAAACGTTTCCGGAACAAAATCGAGTCCACCCGGGTGGAACGGTTGGCAACGTAACAGGCGACGTGTCGTCAAGTATCCACCTTTCATGGCACCATGCTGTTCAATCGCTTCTTTTCCGTAATGCGAGCACGTCGGATAAAAGCGACATGTCGCCGGCTTCATCGGAGAAATCACTTTTTGATAGAAATGAATGCCACCAAGCATAACTTTTTTCATAATACTTCACCCTCTTTTTTTCATTTTAACGCATTCCTGCACTTATATCAGTTTAGATGATCTATAGTTAAATCCATTACTACTAAAAGGATGTGTTTCATATGAAGGCTCTTACGTTCAGTTCATTCGGAGACTCCTCCGTCCTCACGTATCAAGAAGTTCCTGCTCCCATTATCCAATCTCACGAGGTCTTAATTGAAATGAAAGCAATCGGTCTTAATTTTGCTGACATCTACCGCCGAAAAGGTAATTATCACTTAGAAGGAGCCGCTCCCTACATTTTAGGATATGAGGGTGCTGGTATCATCACTCAGATCGGGGAAGACGTTTCCGGACTTAACGTCGGTCAGCGTGTTGCCTTTGCCGATGTACCGAATGCGAACGCAGAACAGGTTGCCGCTCCATCCGACCGTGTCATCCCACTTCCCGATGAAATCTCTTTTGAAGTCGGTGCTTCCCTGCTCCTACAAGGATTGACAGCCCATTACCTGACACGTGACAGCTACGCGATTCAACCACGCGATCTTGTTTTGATTCACGCAGCAGCTGGAGGTGTCGGACAACTGCTGACTCAAATCGTTCATTCGCATGGAGCCGTTCCAATCGGGCTGACCTCTTCCGAAGAAAAAGCACTCATCGCAAAAGAAAATGGTTGCGAAGAAGTTTTTCTTTATTCGGACGACTGGGTTGAGCAAATTCTGACAGTAACGAATAATCGTGGTGTCGATGTCGTCTATGAATCCATTGGTACAACATTAATGAACAGTTTTGACGTCACAAAAGTAAGAGGAACCGTCGTGTTTTACGGAATGGCCGGTGGAGATCCCGTCGCAGTCGACCCCCGCTTTTTAATGGATACATCAAAAACACTTACAGGCGGTGATTTGTGGAATGTTCTCACATCACGTGAAGAGCGGATTCGACGGGCGGGTGAGCTGTTCAGTTGGGTGATTTCAAATCAGCTCCATGTATCTGATCCAACTTCATTCCCACTCGCTGAGGGAGCACGTGCCCATGATTATCTTGAGAGTCGAAAAAGTACAGGGAAGATCCTCTTGATTCCTTAAAGACGCTCGTTTTTTGAAGCACGTCTCATTTTTTCCTACATTAAATACTATCTCTTTTAAAATCAATCACAGTCAGTCATTACAAAATAGTAAAGATTTGATTAAATGAATTGCTTTCTATTCTGAAAGAGAGTAAAGTAAATCTCATCAAAACCGAAAACTCAAATAAGTTTTAAGTTTTCAAAAGGGGATTTATATTCATGTTTCGCTCAGAATGGAAAAAATTAAAAAGCCCGATGATGGTGATTGTCATCTTGGCAATCATTCTTGTTCCCTTTCTTTACAACTCCATTTTCCTATCTGCATTCTGGGACCCGTACGGTCAGACAGAAGATATTAAAGTGGCCATTGTAAATGAAGACAAGACGATCAAGTATGAAGGTGAAAAAATTGATATCGGGGATCAATTCATCAAAAAATTAAAAAAGAACGATGACTTTGATTGGCAGTTTCTTTCAAGTAAAGAAGCCGAAAAACAGTTACGTTCCGGGGATATCTATATGACGGTCGTCATTCCAAAAAACTTTTCAAAGAATGCGACAACTTTACTCGATGAACATCCTAAAAAAATTGAACTCGAGTATTACTTGAACCCTGCTAAGAACTACTCAGGGACACAGATTTCAAGTAATGCCGCTAAACAGTTAAATGAAAAAATTCGAAAATCCGTAACGAAACAATACAGCAGTGCCATCTTCGGAGCCCTTAAAAAAATCGCGCAAGGTCTTGAAGATGCCTCAGAAGGTTCGTCGAAGCTTGAAGATGGTGCCAACAAAACGACGGACGGTGCCAAAACGCTTACGACGAATCTCGGCAAACTGACAGATGGTACAAACGACTTGTCAACGAACTTAGCCAAGGCAGCGGATGGTTCGTCTCAACTCTCGACAGGTCTCAACACACTTAACGATGGTGCTCAGACGCTCGCTGAGAAATCTGGTGAGTTATCGAGTGGTCTGAACCAACTGGATGACAACAGCGGTAAACTCATTAAAGGATCAACTGACCTGCAAGCTGGCTCTACTCAACTTCGTCAAGGTCTTGAATCGGCTTCTGCCGGATCAACTCAACTGCGTCAAGGTATTGAGAGTGCTTCTGCTGGTGCATCAGAGTTAGATAGCAATCTTCCGAAATTCAATGCCGGACTCAATCAACTGAATGAAAAAGCACAGGAAGTGGATGCGACGATTACAAACTTGAACAGTGCCGCTGCAACTTTAAAACAAGATTTAAGCGCTCGGCGTGAAGCAATTGAAGCTAATGTCGCGACAATCAAGGGGGTCATTTCTTCTTCTGAGAATTTATCGGAAGAAGAAAAAAGTACGTTACTTGAATCGATCGCGACGATGGAACAGAATGTTCAGAGTCTCGCGCAACAAGAAACGGCTCTCGATGCTAGTCTTGCTGCTGCCAACAATGCGACAGATAAAATTAATCAGTTAGCAGTCGGTGGACAAAACATCGCATCTGCCGTCTCGCAACTTGATGATGGTCTAGTAAAATTACTTTCAGGCGCAAAAGATTTGGAACAAGGTCAAAACAAACTGCTTTCAGGTGCAAAAGACTTGGAACAAGGTCAAACTGATTTCAACCAAGGTTTAACGACGTACACAGATGGTGTTCATAAAGCAGCTGACGGTAGTACACAGTTAACTGCCGGCGCTCAAAAAATTGCGACTGGTACAAACGATGCCAGTACGGCAATGGGAAGCCTGAACTCAGGACTTGGTCAACTGACAGACGGCGCGGTAGCACTCTCATCTGGGGCCGGTCAATTGACAGACGGTGCTTCACGTTTAGCAGATGGTAACTCCAAACTCGCTGACGGGGCAAAAACGTTGAAAGATGAGCTTGGAAAAGGTGCAAAAGATGCGACGGTCAAACCTTCGAACGATCGCGACAACATGCTCGCTGAGCCTGTCGTATTAAAAGAACATGACTACTCGACCGTTAGTAACTACGGTTCCGGACTGTCTGCTTATATCTTAAGTATCGCGTTATTCGCTGGTGCGTTAATGTTCTCTTCGGTCTACCAAATTCGTCCAGCACACGGAGAGACGTTATCATGGCGCTTCCTCGTTGGTAAACTTTCATTGATTTTACCAATCGGTGCATTGCAAGGGGTTGCCGCCGCGACCGCTATCGTTTACGTCCTCGATTCGACTGTCGCGAGTGTTCCGGCCCTTTATGGCTTCGCCGCCTTGACCGGGATGACGTTCATTACCTTGCTATTCGCTTTGACGATGTTATTTGGCCGCGTTGGACAATTCGCAGCGTTCCTGCTATTACTCCTTCAAATCG
The DNA here is from genome assembly GCF_018618705.1 of Exiguobacterium sp. H66. NCBI lineage: Bacteria > Bacillati > Bacillota > Bacilli > Caryophanales > Exiguobacterium > Exiguobacterium sp. H66. Next base: position 89,266 of record NZ_JACSMQ010000006.1, on the reverse strand, counting down.
GTGGTAGTGGTGGTACGTTCCCAGTCGAAATGACACCAAGCTTCTTCCAGTATATTCACCCGTTCCTACCGATGACGTATTCAGTCAGTGGGTTCCGTGAAGCACTTGGACTCGGTGTCACAGATGCTCTTGCTTCTAACAGTCTCATCCTCGGATCGATTCTAGTCGGAGCGTTAGTCCTTGTCTTCGCAGGTTCCTTAAGTGCTAAACGTATTTTGCTTTCGACGAAAGCGAGAAAAGCACATGACGCAGCTTGAAAAAGAACAGGTCATCCTAAACGCGGCAATGGATTGTTTCTCTGAACTGGGGTATAAAGGGACAACGATTGAACGGGTCGCGAAACGGGCTCATGTCGGAAAACCGACTGTTTATCAATTGTTCGAAAGTAAACTCGATCTGTTCGAATCACTTGTCACCCTTGTGTTGCAAGAGATGCGAACAGAAGCTGAAAATGCTTATGTCGAAGGTGCAAGTGTGGAAGCAAACAAACAGGCGATGATTGAGGCAATCGTTAATCATCAACAGCAACATTTATTCATCTTAAAAATTACAGAAGAGACGCACAACTTAAAACTACAAGAGATGCAGGAGTTACGGACCCGCATTGAAAAACATGTTGTTGACTATATTAAAAACTTACTCGAAACACGCCTCGAGCTAGATGTCAGTTCCTCTGGAATCCCGATTGATGTAACAGCGTTTCTACTGTTTCGAACGTATATCGCTTTGATTGCCGAATGGCCATTGATCGGCGATGAGCTTGACCTAAAAATCATCAGTCAAGCCATGCTCAAGCTACTGTAACCAAAAAGAATGACTTCTCCTGTTAAGGAAGAGTCATTCTTTTTTTGTCTAGTACCGCTTTCTTACTGGCATGCCGTTTGACTAAATGGTATATCTTTTTCATCGTCCTGAACAAGAAAACATTTTGATACAGCTTCTTCACCCAATCCCACCTATTCTTACCTCTCTTCGTTTGATTCGAAATGAATCAATGATTCCCTTTTACAGAACCCCTTTATTTTGAGTTTAATCGTATACTTAAACTATCTTGCTTGAATGGAGTGTTACCCTGTATGCAATCGTATATGCTTCTCCCGCTTTATCTCTTGGTTCTGCTTGTCTACGTCATCATTTCACTGATTGATATGTGGAAATCCTATACGGCAACCAGCAACTCGTCGGACTTCCTGTTTTTCATCTTGACGCTAGTCGCACTGTTCGCAGGCTTTCTGCTTGCTCCAGTCCTGTCGTTACTTTTTCAATGGAAACGCAACCGCCTCAAACGAAATATCGGGCTCGTTCTCTTCTTAATCCTCATCATCGCGTACATCGTAAGATTTTTTATTTCTTAAATCAAGGCAGCGTCGTTTTTGAACGATGCTGCCTTTTTATTTTTTCATCAGCTTCTTCCCCCTAAAAACAATTTCCGTAACAACTCTTTTGACGGCATGTCTGACGCATTAAATGATTCGAGGTACGCCGCGTCATCATACGGTACATCCATAAATTCTACGTCCCAGTTCTCACTATCTCCTGACACGACCGCAAATGGTGCGATTGCCTCCGGTTGGCACCCTAACGCTCCCGGATTCACATATGTCGTTCCGTTTACTTGAACGAACTGTCGCGGATGGTGATGCCCAAAACAAATCAGGGTGGCACTCGTATCAGCAAATAACTGCGGAAGTGTTTCTTTATTACCATCAACCGTCGGACGAAGCGGTTCTTCTCCAATCATTGCCTGCACGTCCCGATAGGCATAATGCGTGAACAGGATGCGCCGTGATTCAACTACTTTTGAGATTGTCCGCGGCAGTCGCCCTAAAAAAACTCGATTTTCTGCCGTTAATTGATTCGCAACCCAACTGTGATGTGCTTTCGCATGAAGATAACTGTCCGGATACCGTTCCTCATTCAATAATGCCAAGACATTTTCATCATGATTTCCACTGATTGTCCGAATTTTTTTATCATTTCGAATCAAGTCAATCACTTCATTGGTTTGCGCACCAATTCCGACCAAATCACCGAGGCAGTAAATCGTCTCGATTTCTTGATCCCGGTGGAGTATGGCAAGGACCGCTTCTAAGGCTGACGCATTGCCGTGAATATCTGTAATAAGTGCAAATTTCATGTAACCGCCTCCATTCCAGGTTTACTAACGTTTCTTCTTCCTTTCCTCTTTTAAGCTGAAAGTGAACTGAAAAATAAATTGTCAGAAAATATTGATTATTCATTTAATGCATGTTAGGCTTAGAAAAATTCAAGCGAGAGGAGCACGACACGATGTACCTTCCACAAATTGCGGGCCGACTGATTATTCTATGCACGAGGGACTGAAAACTTTTCCGAGATTTTCCGGAATCGATTTTTGGGCCCTCCTTTCGATGCATCGAATGAGGCGCCCGCACTATTCATGGCGCCTATCCAGTTAACGGATAGGTTTTTTTAATGGAAAAATAGAGAGGATGAAGAAGAGTGAAGGATTATGCGATGGATCGAATGGTAAAGGTATCAGCCGGGATGGCGAATGCAGTGCTCGTTACACTTGGCGTGGGCTTATTGATTGAGACGTTCGGAAACTTATTACATATCGAAATGCTACTGACGATTGGCGGCATCGCAAAAGTTTTACTTGCCCCGGCGCTCGGTGCCGGCATCGCCTATCAACTTGGTGGTAATACGCTCGTTCTCTTCAGCGCAATGATTGCGGCAACAATCGGTGGTGCTGCCCTCCAGCCGACTGAAGCCGGTCTCGTCTTAATTCCCGGTCAACCGATCAGTGCGTTGATTGCTGCAGCCGTCGCTGTTTATGTCGGAAAACGAATGACAGGCAAAACGAAGTTCGACATGATGGTGATTCCAATGTGTGCCGTACTTGCAGGAGGCATCACTGGTCTTGGTGCTGCTGCCGTAACGACACCCTTACTTACAAAATTCAGTGCAATGGTCACATCTTCTGTCGAAACATCGCCAATCGCGACTTCACTCGTCATCGCACTCATCTTTAGCGTAATTTTAATGTCTCCTGCTTCATCTGCAGCACTCGCCATTGCGCTTCAGCTTGATCCCGTCGCAAGTGCCGCTGCGCTTATCGGCTGTTCCGCACAATTCGTCGGTTTTACTTTGATGGCCTATCGCCAAACCGATCCCGGCGGTTTGATTGCCTCGTTCTTCGTGACACCAAAAGTTCAGTTTCCGAATATCGTCAAGAATCCGCGAATTGTAGCCGCACCGTTTTTAGCAGCTATGATCTCAGCGCCGGTCGCAACACTCGTGTTGTCATTAAAAGTTCCATATGAGTTAGCTGGACTTGGATTGAACTCGATGATTGCGCCACTCAATATTTTCGTCAATCAAGGGTTTAACGCGTTCGCCGTCTTCGTTGTTACAGGCATTCTCTTACCTGGCGTCCTCACATTCGTCTTCTACCGGGCGACAACACTGTTCGGTTGGACAAAAGTCGGCGATCTCCACCTTGAAATCCAATAAAGTATAAGCTATTCCCGTTCAATTAAGGGAATAGCTTTTTTAACGACAAAAAAAACTCGCTCATCAAAAGATGAACGAGTTTTCGGTATGATTCTGACTGGGCTCGAACCAGCGACCTCTACCCTGTCAAGGTAGCGCTCTCCCAGCTGAGCTACAGAATCATGCTATCGTGTTGCTGGGTATGTCTTTATTATATCAGCATATCGAAAAGTGTAAAGTGTTTTTTCTAACTTTTTCATAAAAATTAAACCGTTTTAAAGTTGCAGCCCTTTAGACCGTCCTCTAGTATGTAATTAAGCACATACAAAAATAAAGGAGGGACATCTTTTGAACTTTTTAACACGTTTTAGCTTAAAAAACTCTGTCGCTGTATTTATCATCGCTATTCTTTTAGTGTTAGGCGGGGTCTATTCATTTACCCAACTCAAGGTCGACCAGTTTCCTGAAATCGAATTCCCGCAAATTTCAGTTGAAGCCGTTTATCCTGGTGCATCCCCTGAGGATGTCGATCAACAAGTCGTCTCAAAACTCGAAACCGCTCTCAAAGGGATTGAGGGGTCAACAAAAATTTCGAGTTCTGCGTACGAAAGCATCGGGATCATCAATATTGAATTCCCGTTTGATACCGACATGGACCAAGTCGAGCAACAAATCGATGCGGCGATCCAGGATGCAAACTTACCTGAAGAAGCAAGTACTAAATTAAACCGCTTCTCCTTTGGTTCGTTCCCCATCTATAATATCTCCTTCTTTAGCAAAGACGGAGAAGACATTGAATCACTATTAAAAGATCAAATTGAGCCAGAATTGAACAAAATCCCAGGTATCAACAGCGTTTCGGTCGGCGGTTACAAAGATGACCTCGTCCAAATTACCGTTGATAAAAAGAAGGCGACAGCAGCCGGTCTGTCGCTCTCAAGTATTAAAGATCAAATCAATGCCAAATACGTCTCCTTCCCATCTGGACAACTCGCGGAAGGTGATTCCAAGATTCCAATTCGTGTCGAAGAAAAACTTGAAAATCTCGACAAAATCAAAAATCTACAATTAACATCGTCCATCGGTACCGCAGCTGCTCCAACAGGACCACCTACTGGTGCTACCGGAGGAACAGATGCACCAACTGAAGCAACTGGTCAGGAGGCACCTCAAGAACCAGCAGAACCGATTCGTTTAAAAGATATTGCGGACATTGAATCCGTCTCAAAACAGAGCGAAAAAACGCGTTATAACTTGAAAGATTCACTCTCGATGGCAATCACAAAAAAACAGGATGCCAACACAGTTGAGATCGCTGATCAAGTCACAAAAATTCTCGACAAATATGAGGATCAAATCGATTATACAATCGGGATTGATTCAGCAAAAGATATCGAAGAGTCCGTTTCGACACTCGTCAAAGAAGGACTTCTCGGTGCCCTATTCGCTTCGATTGCCGTACTTCTGTTCTTACGTAATATTCGTGCGACCATCATCGCAATCGTCTCGATTCCACTTTCACTATTGATTGCTGCGATTTTCTTGAACTGGCAGGACATTTCACTGAACATCATGACCCTCGGCGGGATGGCTGTCGCAGTCGGCCGCGTCGTCGATGACAGTATCGTCGTCATCGAGAACATTTTCCGAAGGGTCCGCAAGTCAGAACAAGGGATGACTAATGAAGTCATCGAACAGTCGACGAAGGAAATCTTAAAAGCGATTACTTCATCGACATTAACGACCGTCGTCGTGTTCTTACCCATCGGATTCGTTGGTGGAATTACTGGTAAGTTCTTCTTACCATTCGCTTTAACCATCATCTTCTCGCTACTCGCTTCATTGCTCGTCGCGATTACGATTGTTCCGATTTTAGCGAAGTTTGCATTCAAAAAGGTTCCGGCGGAAGAAAAAGAAGGCGTCCTTCAGCGCTGGTACGGGACATTGATTGAAAAATCATTATCCCATAAAGCGATTATCTTGATTGTCTCTTTCTTACTCCTCGGCGGATCACTCGCCATCGTACCGCAACTTGGCTTTACGTTTATTCCGAATGAAGCTTCTAAAACACTGACAGCATCGCTTGAGCTTCCGGCTGCGACATCACTTGAAAAAACAAGTGACGTCTCACTGAAGATGGAAGAGATGTTTGACGATGAAGAAGCGATTGACGATGTGACGACGTCTGTCGGAGCGCGTGACTTCACGACAGGTCTTCGTCTCGATAATAAGGCAAGTTACTTCCTTAACTTAAAAGCAGATGCTGACGTCGAAAAAACAATCAAGTCACTTGAATCACAAATGGATGAGATTGCAGCCGCAGACGATGTTGATGCTAAAATCAGCATCGCCGAACTTTCGACTGGTGGTCCTCCTTCGAACAATAACGTGGACATCGATTTGTTCTCGAATGATCTCGAAGCGCTCCAAACAGCAGCAAAATTAGTCGAAGACAATATGAAAGAAAACAGTGATTTAAAATATGTTACAAATAACTTTAGTGAAAAACAAAAGCAATTCCTCGTTGAAATTGATACAGAGAAAGCAAGCGACCTCGGTCTCTCTGGTTTCCAAATTCTCGGTACCGTCAATGACCAAACGAAACCGGTCACGGTCGGCACGTTGACACTCGACGATAAGGAACAAGACGTTCAATTGTCTTATGCAAAAGAGTTAACATCACGTGAAGATCTTGAAGATGTTCAATTGTTCTCAGCGACAGGTCCGGTTCCACTAAAAGATGTCGCTACAGTCAAAGCGGTCGATACGTTCACATCGGTTCAGAAACTCGATGGAAAAGTCTACGCACGTGTCTCAGGACAAGTGAAAGGCGATAACGTCCAAACGGTTTCGAGTGACGTTAAAGCAGATGTCGAGAAAATTGAGTTACCCGATGGTGTATCTCTCACCAGTGGTGGCGGTAATGATGATACGGTCGAAATCTTCCAGTCACTCGGAATCGCAATCGTCGTTGCGATTGGTCTCGTCTACTTGACGATGCTGATTACGTTCGGCAAGGCGCGTATCCCATTCATCATCTTGTCATCGCTCATTTTCGTACCAATCGGTTCACTCGTCACACTCTTCTTAGCGAACGAACCATTGTCCGTCAGTGTCATGATCGGATTCTTAATGTTGATCGGTATCGTAACGACGAACGCAATCGTTCTCGTCGATCGTATCGGACAAAATGTCACCCGTGGATTACCAATTCGTGAATCGCTCATCGAAGCTGGCAAAACACGTCTCCGTCCAATCTTGATGACGGCATTCGCAACAATTATGGCGCTCGTTCCACTTGCTCTGACGACTTCGTCCGGAACGCTGATTTCAAAAGGTCTTGCGTTGACGGTTATCGGTGGCTTAACGACTTCAACACTCTTAACGTTAATCATCGTACCTGTCGTCTATGAGTTATTCTTCTTCAAAAAGATCAAAAAAGAACGTAAAGCGTAACGAAAAACCCTTCTCGCCTGTGCGAGAAGGGTTTTTTAGTATGTACAGATAACAATACGAATCCTCTTCCTTTTCCGTTGCCTTCCTCGGGTGAAGCGGTCTTGCCGGTAGAAAGCGAGTGGAAGAAAGCACGGCTCTTTGTCTCGTCACTTCTTTATTTTTCAAGGTATTCATCGGTCCGTTCAATCGTTCCGTTATGTTTTGCGACTAGGCCATCCAAAACTGATGGTTCAAATTCCTCACCAATCGCGATCACTCCTGTCTTCCCGGGTGGTATGACCCCTAACGTCCGTTTAAACGTCTCTTGAATCGCTTGGTTTTCTTTCAATTCTTTTGATCCACCAATCAGCATACCAGTCATCGAACCGAGGAGAATCCCGAACGGACCACCCAGTATACCTACGGCCATCCCAATCAATGAACCTTTAAACGCTTTATTCGAACCACTTAAATCAACGGCATCCTCAAACGAAAATGCTCCATTCTCGCTTCGTTTAATGATCGCGACTTGCTCAAAATCCACTTGCCCATTCGCATGATACTTCTTCAATTCACTGAACACTTGATACGATGTTGATTCTTCTTCAAACGTTAACGTAATGATATGATGCTTTTCATCTTTTTTAGCCACAGCTTCCACCTCTTTCATACCAGACGGACCGATACAACTGAACGACGAAGCATACATCAAGTATTTACCATTTTTATATCCATATGAAACTTTTTAGCAGACTTTAGACGATTGAAATTCTATAACTTTGGGTAAATTAACATGTACGTGCTTTTTCTAAATAATGAATCATGTAAGGGGCGAATCTGTGATGTCAATTTTAGATTATGCCTTCATCCTCGTATCACTGTTTTGGCTACTCGAATTGTTTCTCTTTCGAAATCGTCAAAAAGAATCATCTCCATATGCAGAACAACGTAGTTTCTACTTAATTTTCATAACGTTGTCTCTCACAATTATTTTCTCGTTACTATTCAGTCGAACAGACGAAAGTCTCCCTCGACAAATTATCGGACTAGGTTGTTTAGGAGGCGGAGTCTTTTTACGTTACTGGGGCATCCTCCATCTAAAGAACCAATTTACGCGGCACGTTACGGTAAATACGGGTGACCGTCTTGTCAGTACGGGACCGTATCGGACATTACGCCACCCACTTTATACTGGACTATTGTTTATCACGATCGGTTTCCCGTTATTTTTTGCTAATTGGATCGTTACGATTGTTGCCGGTCTTGTGATGTTCTTTATGTTGCGCCACCGGATTCGAATTGAAGAAACGTTACTCACAGCCGGTTTTGGTCCAGCTTATACAGAATGGGCGACGACACGAAAACGTTTAATTCCTTTCATTTATTAAATTCTAAGGAGAAGTGATTCTATTGAAAAAACAAGCAGTGGTTGTCGGAGCAGGTTTAGCAGGAATGTCAGCAGCAATCCGTCTTGCAGGAGACGGTTATGCCGTCACGATGCTCGAGCAGAACGGCAATGTCGGTGGGAAGTTGAATCAACGAAGCGGGAAAGGATTTACGTTTGATACAGGTCCTTCTATCTTAACGATGCCTTGGGTCCTCGAACAACTTTTCTCAAGCGTGCATCGTCGCCTCGAAGACTACTTAGAAATTGAACGGATCGAACCTCAATGGCGGACGTTTTTCGAAGACGGGACAGAACTCGACGTCAAAGGTGACTTACCTGGCATGCTCGATGAATTTAAAAAAGTTTCGGATCAAGCCGATTTTGTTGAACTCTTCAGTTACTCTAAAAAAATGTATGACCTGTGTTTAGATAGCTTTTATAAATATAGTCTTGAAGACTTAAAAGATTTAAAGAAATACCATACGATGTCCGAGTTACTTAAGATGGATCCGTTGAATACAGTTGCGAGTGGGACAAAAAAACATTTGAATAACAAACATCTCGAGCAATTGTTTAATTACATGGCGATGTATGTCGGTTCCAATCCATACGAAGCACCTGCCGTCTTCAACCAAATGATTTATGTCCAAATGGGGATTGGCATCTATTACGTTAAAGGCGGTATGTACAAGATTGCCGAAGCGATGCAAGCATTGCTTGACGAATTGCGTGTCACTGTTCATGTCAACACGCCGGTCGAACGTGTCGTCGTCGAAGGAAAACGCGCAGTCGGTGTCGAGGCGAAAGACGGTACGTTTTACCCGGCTGATGTCGTCGTCTCGAATCTCGAAGTCATTCCGACTTATCAAAACCTTGTTCCGGACAAAAAAGCAGGAAAACAAGCGAAAAAGTTAAATGATTCGTTTGTTCCTTCTGTGTCTGGTCTCGTCTTGTTACTCGGAGTCAACCGTGAATATGAATCATTAAAACATCATAATTTCTTCTTCTCGGAAGATCCAGAACGCGAATTTGCACAAATGTTCAAGGATGGTGTACCACCTGAAGATCCAACGATTTACGTTGGTGTCTCCTCGAAATCTGACGCTTCACAGGCACCGGAAGGAAAAGACAATCTATTCGTTTTGACGCACGTTCCTCCCCTTACGAAAAACCCCGCTGGTAAAACGGATTGGGATGCGTATCGCGAAGTCGTCCTCGACAAACTTGAACGGATGGGGCTAGACGGTTTACGCGATTCGATTGAATTCGAATATCGTTTTACACCGGAAGACTTACAATCACTCTATGGACCGAATGGCGGTTCGATTTACGGTGTCGCTGCAGATCGGAAAAAGAACGGCGGCTTTAAGATTCCTTCGAAAAGTGACCTGTACGAGGGACTTTACTTCGTCGGTGGTTCGACGCACCCAGGTGGCGGTGTGCCGATGGTCACATTGTCCGGCCAACTGACGGCAGACTTGATTAAGAAACATGAAGGCGCCGTCAACGTTTAAGTGTGACCCTATACAAAAGAGGCAGTGATTTCCGGTACGTACACGGAAGTCACTGCCTCTTTTAGTTCACCTTGTGACTTGCCGACTTCCGCTATAGCATTCCCCTTCGAAGTCGAGTCGGTACACGGCTGGCATCGGTAACGTTTGCCAAAAGGCATAGTCATACTGCGCATCAAAATGCTGCATCAATAAGGCCATGATGTTTCCATGTGTTCCGATGACAAGCACCTCTTCTTGATGTGTCCGCAGTAACTCCATCGTACTCGCAACGACACGTTCTGTCGCCACTTGATTCGACTCACCACCGTACGGATTATCATCCGGATGTTCCCAAACGACACGGACTGCTTCTTGAAAATCAGCCAAGGCTCCTGGAGCGAGCACTCGCTCCGCGAAATTTGACTGTTCCTTAACAGCGAGTCCCCGATTTGCTGCTAAAGGTTGAACTGTTTCACGTGCTCGCTTGTATGGACTCGTATACACATGATTTACTGCAATGTTTTGAAACACTGAAACTAATGCTTCGGCATCTTGCTTTCCGTTCGTCGATAACGGCCGATTTCGTTCATCGGTCGAATACGTTGAATGCGCATGGCGCACGAGATAGATAGTCGTCATGATATTCCCCCCTTATGTTGACCAATCCGGGTAATCCGTTAACCGATAACCGATTCCCCGAACCGTCTCTAAATACCGATCAATCGGAAATCCCGCGTCACGTAATTTTTCTCGGACATGCCGAATATGCGAATCGACGGTTCGAGGTTCAAGCATGTTTTCATAACCCCAAACAGATTCCAATAAACGTTCCCGCGAAAGAATCGTGTTCTTGGCATGTAGCAGTTTTCCGAGTAACTGAAATTCTTTTTTCGTAAGCAAAATTCGCTGGCCCTCGTATTCACAGCGATAGGCAGCAGAATCATACTGAAGACCATGAAAATTAATTTCTCCATTTCGAGACTTCCCGATTAACAATTCGATTCGAGCAAGCAGCTCCCCTTCTTGAATCGGTTTCGAAACATAGTCATCTGCGCCGACTTCGTGACCACGCAAAACATCTTCTCGTTGATTTCGGGCTGTCACCATAATGATTGGAAAATCAGCGAACTGCCGGATAGTTTGACATAATGTCCAACCATCGACTTTTGGCATCATGACATCCAGTAATGCTAAATCAATCGGAACCGTTTGAACGATTTGTAAGGCTTTTTCTGCTGATTCAGCTAAAAAACAGGTGTGTCCATAGGGCTTTAAATATAACTGAAGTAACTGCCGCATGCGGGCTTCATCATCCACGATCAATATCCGTGCCATCTTTGTTACACCTCCCATTGGACAGTTACTGTCGTCCCTTGATTTTTTTGACTCTTAATCTCTAAGCTAGCCCCATGCGCTTTGACGATGGCACTCGCAATCGCTAAACCAATCCCTGCACCTCCATAATGACGAGATCGTGAAGGTTCGCTTCGATATAATCGTTCTTGGACTCGTTTGATATCTTCTTCTGCTATCCCAATCCCCGTATCTCGAACCGCAAAAAAGGGCCCACCTGAATTTCTACCATAATTGATTTCAATGGATCCGGTTTCTGTATATTTCCGTGCGTTATCAAGAAGATTCAATACGACTTGACCGAGACGAACGTCATCTCCTTCAATCGTTACAGCGTCACCCATGACCGTTAGTGTTAATCCTTCCGCTTCAATCGCGGGACGAACTTTCTCGACAAGTGATGGAATGAGTTGCTCAAGTGATACAGGTAACCGTTTAATCAAGAATTCATTTTCATCTAAACGTGCTAATAGAAGAAGTTGCTCAATCAATTCCGTCACCTGCGTGCTTTCCTCTTGAATAATCTTAATATACGAAGCTTTTTCAGATTCTGTTAAATCAGGTCGGCTTAAGATATCCGCATAACCTTTCATATAAGTTAACGGTGTTCTCAATTCGTGGGAAACATTTGCTAAAAATTCGGTCCGTTCCCGATTCAGAAGATCGAGATCTTTCGCAAGTTTTGTAATCGAACGTGCCAACGCGCCTAGTTCGTCTTGCCGTTCGACCGGCAAATCAGCAGACAAGTTTCCTCTACCAAGTTTTGCCGTCGCCCGTTCCATTTCGATTAAAGGACGTGAAATCACCCGCGTAAAGAACCACACAACAAAGACCGTCAAGACGAGTGCGACGATTCCCATTCGTATAAATTGCTGTGTTAACGGATCAACTACTCGTTGTACTAAATCTGCCTGGGCGAACATGAACACATGACCTACATGTTTTCCCGATACAGTGATTGGGCTATCCGTCATCAAGTAGTGCCCTTTCGTCTCGGATGGATTAATAATCCGACTGTTTTTCTGGTATGTAAAGTCGGTATGGACAAGCTTTTGTCGCATCTCATCCGTCAGTCGGTCAGATGTACCTTCGATTTGTCCATATTGATCGGTCACGACAACCGTGAACTCGGATGTCGATTCCATCAAACTGACATGATGAATCGTCTGCTCCGTGAAGGACTGCTCGAGTACGTCACGATGCGTATCCCCCCGATTTAACAGACCTAACATGACTTCATCCGAACGATCTTCGACAAGATTCAAGTACAAAGCACCAAACAAAATACCTCCAGTCACTAAAAAAGCACTCAAAAATAGGACTCCGATATAGTGCGATATGCGTTTCAAGTCATCCCTCCTTATACCATGCTCTTCTTGTTCATTATAAACAACAATTGATTTTAGACTTCAACTGAACGGTACAGGATGCAGAAATGTCACGCTTTCTGCACACTTTCTGCACGAACGTCGGGTATAGTACTCTTGTCATCACATCATACAGGGGGAATTTAAAAATGAAGAAAACAATCGTAGCAAGCCTCACATTATCGACGGCCTTATTGCTTGGTGCATGCGGGAACGATCAAGTTAAAGAATCAAATCAAGACGATATGCAGAGTGAAATGCAAGATGATTCACATGAAGGGATGATGCATTCAAGTGACGCAGATTTACCGGAGGGCATTAAAAAAGCAACCAATCCTAAATTCGAGGTCGGTTCAACAGCAACCATGTCGTCGAAGCATATGAAAGGAATGGATGGAGCAGAAGCGACAATTGCCGGTGCATTTGATACGACCGTTTATGCCGTGAGCTTCACACCAACAGATGGCGGAAAGAAAGTGACCAATCATAAATGGGTCGTCCAAGAAGAGTTAACACCAGTCCCCTCTTCTCCACTTAAAAAAGGTGACACGACGACAATTGATGCTGATCATATGACTGGTATGAATGGTGCCAAAGCAACAATCGACAGCGCTAAACAAACAACCGTTTATATGGTTGACTTCAAACCGACGACTGGCGGCGACACTGTCAAAAATCACAAGTGGGTGACAGAAGACGAACTTCAAGCAAATGAATAAACTAAAAAAGTCCCGTTCATCAACTGATGAACGGGACTTTTAGTATGATTCTGACTGGGCTCGAACCAGCGACCTCTACCCTGTCAAGGTAGCGCTCTCCCAGCTGAGCTACAGAATCATGATGCAGTACGTTATGTACTTGCTAGGACATTTATTAATATAGCAAGAAACTAAACAGCTGGCAAGTAGTTTCCGTAAAAAAAATAATTTTTTCATAAAAAAATAGTCGGGCTGACTCAAAAAGAAATCACCTTTCTTTTTACGCGCTTTTTTTGCAAGCGTCGCGTGAAGCAAGTGATTCCTTTTAAACAAGATGAGTGTGGCACATGTTTACTTTTGAGTCAGTCCCTTACTTTTATAATATTGTTGTCACTTGATCGACTGGTAAGCGAAGTGCCGGGCGTTTTTTTGCATTTTCAACGGCTTTACCGACAGCAATCAACATAACAGGTACAAAACGCTCTTCCGTAATGAACGTATCGGCGAATACTTGATGATCGAAACCGCCCATCGCAAGCGTCGAGAGCCCTTTCGCCTCTGCCACGAGCATCAACTGCATCGCAGCTAAGCTGGCATTCGACATTGCCGCGTCACGGCCGTATGCAGCACTTTGGTAAGCACCTTCTACTTGCCCTTTGATTGAGTCAAATAACTCTTCCGTCATGCCGCCCGCTTCGACAGCTGGTCCGTAGACCGGATTGTAATTACGGTTTGCCTGCGTATCACCCAGCACGGCGATGACGACTGAAGAAGACGTGATGGCTGGTTGATTGTAAGCAATCGGTGCGAGCTGTTGTTTCGCTTCTTCTGAGTGGAAGGCGATGAAATGCCAATGTTGTAAGTTCCAAGCACTTGGTGCAGCTGTTGTTAATTCGATTAATTCTTTTACTTCCGTTTCAGTTAATGTAAATGACGCATCATAATGACGAACAGAACGTCGTTCATTCAATGTTTGCAGTGTTTCTGAAAAAGTTTGGTTCATGATGTAATCCCCCTTAATAGTATCTAATTTACTTTGATATCGTATCATCCTGTTTCTCGACTGTCATATGACAAGACTTATTTAACTTCATCTGTTATAAAACAACTATTGACTTTCATTATCTGTACTAATACAATGAGGTTATATAAACAACGTTGTATACACATTGATCACCATTAGGAGGAGATACAAATGGAACAGCCACTTTACCAAGAGACATCTGCTGAATTTTATCGTCAACTCCCTGCAAAAACTTGTGCTACCTGTGGAAAAGAGATGGATGAACAATGCGAATCTTACCAGTCCGAATGTACGGATTGCACAGTCACTGAACAATAAGTGAGCAATAACAAAGAGGACAAACAGATCCAAACGGGTCTGCTTGTCCTCTTTTTTATGCTTAATTTAAATCAAATATCATCTGTTTTAATCTAACTTAATGAGTCATAATTTGAAAAATCTTACTCAGTTATCTTTTTGTAACATGTTTGTTACAAATGAAACAGACAAAATGTTACAGTTAACCTATACGATTTTCTGCAAAGGAGCTATAACAGCGATGGATTCATACAACACTGGAAATCCGATTGGTCTTGGACCACGAAAACGACATTCTAAAAACAAATTTCTTCGCAAGCTTTCGATTTTATTCACCTTACTTTTACTTTCTGTCGGTGGATTCATCGCCTATCAATACATCAAGCCGAAACAACAGCTCGCTACTGTAACGGTCACAACGCTCGGACAAGTCCCTGTTGCTAACATGGAAAAATCCCGGGTCGATCAATGGAATGGTGTGACAAAAAAAGTCGCCTATTTAACGTTTGAGGATGGCCCTAGCGCCTTAACCACAGACATTTTAAATGAACTGGCGCAACAACAAGTCAAAGCTACTTTCTTTTTCATCGGAAGCAACGTCGACGCCCAGCCGACGCTTGTAAAAGAGGCCGCAACAGCAGGACATTACATCGGGCTGCATAGTGAGACCCATGACTATGAAACGCTCTATAAGAAAAAACAATATGTCAAAGAGATGCTGAGCGTCCAAAAAAAGATTAATCAGTTAACGGGACATTCGCCTCTTCTGACGCGTCCTCCGTATGGCTCGTCTCCCGGTATTTCAAAAACGATCGCGAATGATGTGGCGTCTGCGAATCTACGTGTCTGGGACTGGTCGATTGATTCAATGGATTGGTATTACAAAGACAGTGCAAAAGAAGTCGCAAAAACTGTCATCGACCGGGCAGAAGATCCCTTCGAAATTATTTTATTACATGAACAACCACAAACGTTACGCGCACTTCCGGCAATCGTTGCCGGTTTAAAGAAAAAAGGCTATCAGTTTTCGATTTATGATGAAGACTTCCATATTCCGTTTAATTTTGTTCAGCAATCCAATCTATAAGGAGTTTCGTTCATGAAAAAAATATACCTGTCTCTCACTTTTCTCTCGAGTTGTGCTGCGTTACTTTTAAGTGGTTGTTCAACAGATTCCTCTATGGACTTTTATGACAAACTCGAGGAGCACGCAACATACGAACAAGACGCGACCACGCTCGCAGAGTCTAGAAGTAGAAAAGATGAAATTTCCGTTAACACGTACCAAGCAGTTCTCGATGCAGGAGCCGAGGAAATCAAGCGGTCACAAAATGAACGTGAGGAATTAATGGCTTTAAACGAAGAACGATCCTCTTTGCTTGAACAAGAACAATCGTTGCGCCGAGAGGCTTTCGCCAAGTTAGATATGCAAGAATTAAAAGATTACGTCGCAGAACTCGAAACCGGACCGAAACGTGAAGGATCTCGCGTGATTGAAGTCATCGAACAGCGTGAACAAGCATTCACTACGTTCGTTAAGCAGTATACCGCTTCAATGAACGCGGAGGAAAAATTACTCTCCTACTTGACCGAGAAACCGAACTTCGTTAAGATTGATGAAGCAACAGCCGACTTAAATCGTACTACGCGTCAGGCTACGGCTACGTTAAACGATTTTAATCGTTTAACTGCTCGCTACAATGAATTAAAACCCGCCTTTTACAAAGAGGTAGGTCTCAACATTAAATAACTCACACAGGTTGCAACCAAACCCTGTCCAAAAAACCTGGACTAGGCCCTGTTGCAACCTTTTTTGTGCGTTCTAAAACATGGAGGCAACCAAATGAATCGATCAAAAGCAACACTTTTCGTTTTAATCGGCGCTATCAGTTACGGTGTCCTTTCAACGATTGTCAAACTAGCTTATGCTGCCGGCTTCGACTCTGCTACAGTTTCAGGAAGTCAGTTTCTCTTCGGATGGCTCATGATTTTCATCCTTGCGCTATTTACAAAAAATCTACGTCTCGCACCTACGACCGCTATGAAATTGGTCATTATCGGCATCTCCAGTGGGACGACAGGTTACCTTTACTATCAGAGCCTGCAGACAATATCTGCTTCCGTCGCAATCATCTTATTGTTCCAATTTACGTGGATTGGTGTTGTTATCGATTCAATCATTTCGAAACGCTTACCTTCACGGGCACACTTCTTGTCAGCAATCCTCTTGATTGGCGGAGCCATTTTGGCAAGTGCTGCTTACACGAGTTCGCTTGATCTTCGTGGAACACTGTTCGGATTAGGAGCAGCGGTCAGCTTCTCCATCTTTTTACTCGCGAGCGGACGTGTCGCAAATCATCTTCCGGTCATCAAAAAGAGCTTTTATATGATGACAGGTGGGTTACTTTTCGTCATGATTATGTATCCACCTACTACTTTCTTGAGCGAAACAAATTTTGAAAATGGAATGTTGCTTTATGCCCTTCCACTCGGCTTATTCGCTTTGATTTTACCACCACTTTTATTTGCTGCAGGTGCACCACATCTCAGTCCTGCCAGCGTCTCATTGCTCGGGGCTGCCGAGCTCCCAACAGCAGTTATCTGTTCTGTGCTCATTTTAGGCGAACATTTAATGGGCTCGCAATGGATTGGTATCATCATCATTTTAGTCGGTATTTTTTATCCGATTTATGCCCACGCCCCAAAACAAAAAACAGTCACTGCGTCGCACAATCAACGTGACTTTTCTTAAAAGTGTATCTCCCTTCAAAACAAAAGACCATCGCTCATGAGCGATGGTCTTTTGTTTACTTATTTTTGACGTTTCATGGCATCCGCGACGAATTCAACATCTGTCCCGATGATGATTTGGACGTTTGTCGCCCCCATCTTCATGACACCTTTTGCACCAGCGGCTTTAATCGCTGCTTCATCAATTACACTTGTATCTTTGACTTGTAAACGTAAACGTGTTGCACAATTATCAATCGCCGTCACATTTTCCGTACCTTGTAGACCTGCAAATATTTTTGCTGCTTGTTGCTCATACTCATCATCTGAAACACCTGTTACGATACCCGTGTCTGTTACGAGCGATTCTTCTTCACGACCTGGTGTTTTTAAATCAAACTTCGTAATCATGAAGTAGAACAGGAAGTAATAGATGACCGCGAACGCGAGACCAACCGGAATCAGCAACAACGGTTTTGTAGCGATTCCAAAATTCAAGGCATAGTCGATAAAACCGGCCGAGAATGAGAAACCATGTAAGATGCCAAGCAAATTGACGACGGCCATCGAAAGACCTGTCAAAACGGCATGCATGACATACAAGACGGGTGAAAGGAACATGAATGAAAACTCAATCGGCTCCGTAATTCCCGTTAGAAACGAAGTCAATCCTAAACCGATCATCGCTCCTGCAACAGCTTTTCGATTTTCTTTTCGTGCTGCCATCACCATTGCAGCAGCAGCTGCCGGTAGCGCAAACATCATAATCGGGAAGAAACCAGCCTGATAGATACCCGCTGTCGGATCTCCGGCAAAGAAACGGGCAATGTCTCCATTGACGATCGTCCCGTCTGCTTTTTCATACGACCCAAACACGAACCAAAAAATATTGTTTAAGACATGATGAAGACCGACAGGAATCAAGAGACGGTTGAAGAATCCAAACAGTGCGGCACCGCCTGCTCCGAGGCTGACCATCCATTCTCCGGCACCATTGATCCCATCTTCGATGAACGGCCATAAGTAACCAAAGATAAAAGCTAAAACGAGCATGACAGCAGAGGTGATGATCGGAACGAACCGTCTCCCACCAAAGAATGCTAACCAATCTGGAAGTTTAATGTTATAAAAACGATTGTAAAGCAACCCAGCTGTAATTCCGGCAATGATTCCGCCAAATACAGCCATATTGACCATCGAACCGAGACTCGCCTGATTCGCAATCGCACTCAAGGTCGCACCGTCAGCTTTCGTCGAAGAGTCATTGACAATGGCCGCTATCGCATCATACTTCGCTTGAATCTGGGCGTTGGAATAATCTTTGTTCATTGAATCAACACCATTTTTTAAAACGAGATAACCAACTGCCCCAGCTAATCCGGCTGCCCCGCTGGCATCAATCGAAAGTCCGATTGCGACACCAATAGCGAAGATGAGCGGCAGGTTATCAAAAATTGCACCTCCCGCTGCAACCATCAATGGGATATCCAGCATGTCTGCCGATCCGAGTCGTAAGACAATCCCTGCGGCTGGTAATACGGCGATTGGTAACATTAAGGCTTTACCAATCCGTTGAAGAAATTGCAACATACACTTCATCCTTTCTTAAGTAAATAATGATTTGTGATAGAACAATGAAAACGCTTTTACAACTGTTATTATTTCATATAAACATCTAAATGACTAGACCTTTATACAAATTTATTCATAAAAAAAGTACCCGAACGTTCGGGTACTTTCAGCCATGCATTAATGACGATTCGTATCCTCAAGATCTTGCTGGACATTTCCGACTGTCTTTTTCGCGCCGCCTTTTAGTTGATCTTTCTTCCCATCACGTTCTGTTGATTTATCCCCTGTTGCTTTACCAAGTGCCTCTTTTGCTTTACCTGCTGCTTTATCGACTGCACCATCGAGCTTTTTATTCAAACCACTGTTATCTGACATATTCATTACCCCCTATTTTTTTTGCGAATAATAGTATTTTCCCACCTCTAAAAGAATCAAACATAAAAAAGAAAAAGACTTCCCGTCATTATCGACTGGGAAGTCTCGATCCATCAATTATTGCGTTACTGAGGCGCCTAATACTTGTTCGATTCGTTCAAAGGCCCAGTCGAGCTCTTCTTTCGTGATGACGAGTGGTGGTGCAAAACGAATGACCGTCTCATGCGTTTCTTTACAGAGCAAACCTTTTTCTTTTAATGCTTCACAATATGGACGAGCCGCTTCTGTCAACTCAACCCCGATGAAAAGACCGCGTCCGCGGACTTCTTTAATGATTGGATTTTTGATTTGTTTTAGTTTCTCCATGAAATACGTTCCGAGTTCGAGCGACCGCTCAGGTAACTTCTCATCTTCAAGTACTTCAAGCGAAGCAACTGAAACGGCACATGCTAATGGATTTCCACCAAATGTCGAGCCATGCGAGCCTGGATTAAAGACATTCAGTACGTCCCGATTTGCCGCGACACATGAAATCGGGAAGACTCCGCCCCCTAGTGCTTTTCCGAGAATATACATGTCTGGCGTCACTTCGTCCCAATCCGAAGCAAACCATTTGCCTGAACGTCCGAGACCTGATTGGATTTCGTCAGCCACGAGCAGGACGTTCTGCTCTTTACAGACAGCTTGCGCGTCTTTTAAGAAACCATCGTACGGAATCAAAATTCCTGCTTCCCCTTGAATCGGCTCAACGATGAAAGCTGCCGTGTTTTCAGTGATTGCACCTTTTAAGGCTTCCAGGTCACCATACGGAATCGTTTTGATTCCAGGTAACAGTGGTCCAAAACCACGTTGGTATTCTGCTTCCGTCGACATGGAAACAGCAGTCATCGTCCGTCCATGGAAGTTTCCTTCGCACACGATAATCTCAGCGTCGCCCGGAACCCGTTTTACTTCATACGCCCAACGTCGTGCAGCTTTCACTGCTGTTTCGACGGCTTCTGCACCGGTGTTCATTGGTAGAACCATATCTTTATTCGTCAACTTCGCTACTTTTTCATAGAAGAAACCTAACTGATCATTATGGAACGCACGTGACGTCAACGTAATCTTATTAGCCTGGCGTTTTAAAGCTTCGATGATTTTAGGATGACGATGCCCTTGATTGACGGCTGAGTAAGCACTGAGCATATCCATATACTGACGTCCTTCCGGATCTTTGACGAAGACGCCTTCCGCTTCTGAAATGACGATTGGAAGTGGATGATAGTTATGTGCCCCGAACTGCTCTGTCTGTTGAATGATTTTTTCTGTTTGATTCATAAATAGTCCCCCTTTGACTCTTTAGAAAACGCTTTCAAATCGATTATAACAGATTCCTCAAAATAATCTTCATACAAAAATTAAACATCCAAGAGGGTTTATCTGCATGTTGATTGAATATATTGGGAATAGACAAGACAACTGAACTATCAATTTGCGTAACAAGGAGTGTGTGCATGTAATGGACCGTTCGACCATTGATTCCTATGAAGTCGTCATGAGTAAGTTCCCCTTACCTGCCTTCATCTTAAATCTGGATTTAACCGTTCGTATCTGGAACCCTTCGGCTGAAGACTATTGGGGATGGTCTGCAGATGAAGTGTTAGGTCGAACACTCCCGTTATTAAATCCGGAAGACGTTGCTTTTAGTGAACAGATTTGGAAATCATTTTTAGAACGTCGTCAGGCCATTCAACTTCCGAACACGTATTTTTTACACAAAACAGGTACAAGCATGACCTCGACAATGTTGATCACGCCATTGTTTGACGATAGCGATGAATACGTCACAGGTGCTTCTTTTTGTAGTCTTCCTTCAACCGCTCAACAATCTGGTACGAAACCGCTCTTTCAAGGATTGATGGACTTACGCTATGCGTTTGATCAAATCGCCTGTGTCCTCGTTTTGGATGCACGGGGCACTATCGCTTATGCGAACGCCAACATGGTCGATTTCACAGGTTTTTGTCCGAATCAGCTAATTAAGCGCCCTTGGACGCAGTTGCTCAGTCCAGCCGAAAACGACGTATTGATGACCATCCGCTCGCAAATTAAACAAAAAAAAGCCTGGTCCGGAAAAGTACCGATTGAAACGTCATCGTCCGAAAAAAAGTTTCTCCAAGCGACACTTATTCCGATTTATGATGCGGCCGGTGTCCGGTTCCAACACCTATTTATCGGGACTGATGTGACCGAAACAACGCGTCTTGAAGAGGAACTTGATTTTCTAGTCCACCATAACGAAATGACGCACTTGCTCAATCGACGTGGATTTTTAAGAGAAGGTGCAACAATGTTCGATCACGCTTCACCCACTCAGCCGCTCGCTTTAATCTTATTTGATATCGATCGTTTCAAAGTCATCAATGATTCGTTCGGAACGCACATCGGTGATCAACTTTTACAAGCATTAGCCATTCGTCTCTCACAGCAGACAGAAGGTACCTTAACCTTCAGAAATACGTTGTTCCAACTCGTCCGTAAGCTCCAACAAGTCATTCAACGCCCTTACTACATTAATGGTCATTCATTAATCATCTCCTGTACGTTCGGAATCACGCTCTATCCGTCAGAGGCCAGTTCACTCGAAGATTTATTCCGGCGATCAGAAATGGCACTATACTCAGGAAAAGCTGTCGGAACAGGAACGATTCAATATTTAACACATGAAATGGATCAACAATTTACACGAAAAGTACAGCTTGAACGTTCTTTATTTACAGCTTTGGAAGATGGCGCGTTCTCACTCGCTTATCAGCCAATCATCAACTTGAAAACGAGACGTGTGAATGGCTTCGAGGCATTGCTGCGTTGGAATCATACAGCACTCGGAAGTATTCCGCCGGCTGAGTTCATTCCGCTTGCCGAAGAAGCAGCACTCATCACACCCATCAATAACTGGGTCGTACTCGAGGCGTGCGAACAACTAGCCAAGTGGCAACAGACGATTGACCCTAAGCTGACGATGGCCATCAACATTTCGCCCCACCAGTTCCAAAGCGATTCCTTTATCCGGACGCTCCAACACTTGATTTCAAATAAAATAATCTCGCCTCGCTCAGTGACGCTTGAGATGACAGAAAACATCGCTATCCTACAAACACAGCGAACACTCGAACGGATGCAATTGATCAAGTCACTCGGTTTCCGCCTGTCCATCGATGATTTCGGAACAGGTTATTCTTCACTTCAATATTTAAGTGCTTTTCCAATCGATGAACTCAAAATCGATAAAACTTTTATTGATGGGATTGACGTTGGAAATGTAGGATTATTAGATTCCATTATTCAACTAGGTCAGAATTTGAACCTTAATTTAGTTGCGGAAGGAGTCGAAACTTCCAGCGCTGAAGCGTATCTAAAAACAACATCATGTCAACAGATGCAAGGATTCATCTTCGCAAAACCTTTATCCGCCGACGAGGTCGACAAACGATTTAATTCCTCAACTAGCTAATATCGCTTGTTTAACAATACAAAAAGGGCTGACTCAAAAGTCAGCCCTTTAGCGTGTAGACAAATTATTAAGAAGCCTAAACATGCGGTATCGAGATGCAATCCGTTCGCGCTTCCCTGTCTCGCCTCGTCTTCAAAGCGGCAATCTTTCGCGCTCTAAACCGTCTCCATGCCCGGCTTTCCGTCACGGTGTTACCTAAAAAGCGTCACGTTTCGTTGACTCCTACGGGGAAAAGTGCGCTTTTGACGCACTTCCAGAGGCAGGCAAGACCCTGCTCGTTGTCCGCTAGGATCCAAGGAGCAACGGCTTGCGCCTCGCCCGAGAAAAGCAACGAATAAAGATGCTTGATCTCCCGATAGCACGTTGTCTACGGTCGGAAGGGCTGACTCAAAAGTCAGCCCTTTTTTACGATTACAACTGGATTTGACCAGCGACCATACCATAAATGGCGATCCCCGCTAAAATTACGAGCACACCGCTCGCAATCATCTCGTAACGTGACATGCCACTACGTTTTTGCTCACGTTCTGCTAACGAGTAGGCAATGATACCTGGAGCATAAACCAATGCTGCAATGACGATGTACCAAATACCCGACGCATACACGAGCCAAATCGAATAGAAGGAAGCAATAATAGAGAAAATCAACATCTTCGTATTACGTTCCGCCTTAGAGAAACGAACGCTATAGATCGCCGACAACAAGTACGGTAAAAGTGCACAAATCCCGGCAATACTCGATAAAACAAGATACGTTTGGGCCGAGAACAAAGCAACCGCCGCAACGAGTTGTGTCGCAATTTGTGTGATAAGCAATGCGCCGACGGGTGCTCCATTCCGGTTCGTCTTCGCGAACACTTTTGGAAAAGCTCCATCTTTCGCGACAAGATAGGAAATCTCTGAAGCTAAAATCGTCCAACCGAGCAAAGCACCCGACAACGAGATAATTAATCCAATCATGATGATGGTTGCACCGACCGGTCCGATTGCGGCTTCCAAAACATACGCCATTGTCGGTTCATTTAATCCGGCTAGTTGCTCTTGCGTCAGAACACCGAGTGATAACACTGAAATCAAGATGTAAATGACGAGTACGCCGACGAGACCTGTCACGGTCGCCTTACCGACATCACTCCGCTTGTTCGCACGTGACGATAAGACGACGGCTCCCTCAATTCCGACGAATGCCCAAAGCGTGACAAGCATCGTTCCCTTCACTTGTTCAAAAATCGATCCAAGCTCCGTTCCCTCTCCCCAAAAATTAAGATTGAACGTGCGTACATTAAACGCAATCCCGACGAGCAGAATGAAGATTAGGATGGGGACAAGCTTAGCGATTGTCGTAATCAAGTTAACGAGTGTTGCTTCTTTAATCCCACTCGAGACAATCCAAAACAGTCCCCACACGACGACGACACTCATCATCAATAAAAATAGTCGATTTTCCGCTGAAAAAATCGGGAAGAAATAACTGAGTGCGTTAAAGACTAATGTGATATTCGCAACGGTACCGATCCAGGCTGATACCCAGTACCCCCAAGCGCTATTGAAACCAACGAAACGACCGAAGCCTTCTCGTGCATACGCATAAATACCACCTTCAAGCTCCGGCTTACTATTCGCCAAGTGCTGAAAAACTAATGCCAACATAATCATACCGAGCCCTGTGATGCTCCAACCGATTAAAATCGGACCAGCACTTGCTTTTTGAGCCATCGCTCCTGGCAGGTTAAAGGCACCCCCTCCAACCATCGAACCGATGACCATTGCTGCTAATGCAAAAAAACCAATCTTTTGTTGATTCATGATGTAAACACTTCCTCCAAATCTGTATATCTATTCATATTAAACGTATATTCATTCGAAGACACAAAGTTCATTATAACAAAACCCACTTCAATGTAAAGAAAGGATTTGATGATGATGGCATGGGTGCATTCGTTCCAACTAGAGGACTTATATAAATTAATGATTGCCGCAACATTTGGAATCATTATCGGATTCGAACGTGAAGTCAAAAACAAGCCAGTTGGTATACGTACTAGCCTCGTAATTACCCTGATCAGTTGCCTGTTAACCATCGTTTCAATCAACTCCGTTATTTTTTATGAAAACATTGCTTCTCATGTCCAGATGGATCCGATGCGAATCGTCGCCCAAATCGTCGCCGGAATTGGATTCATCGGAGCCGGCGTCATCCTCCGACGTCCACATGATATCGTCAGTGGTTTGACGACAGCAGCAATTATCTGGGCGGCGAGCGGCATCGGGATTGCCGTCGGTGCAGGATTCATTATTGAATCAAGCTTTCTCGTACTTTTTCTATTCGTTTCGCTCGAAAGTATCACCTGGATCATGAAACGATTCAACAACAGCCGGTTTGAAGCAAACGTCATCGTCGCTCATTTGACTTTACCGAAAACACTCGATGCAGAAACGGTTAAAAAAGCGCTCGAACAACAAGGCGTCCGGATTACGAATATTCGTTTACGCGGCACGCCACAGCAATTGACATTGCGGATGTACTCGCCTCACCGTGTCACGATTTTCATACTTTATGACTACTTGAAATCGCTCGGAATTGAGCAAATAGACCTTGATCAGTGAGAATTATCAGAAAATTTATGTTGCATTTTCATCCATTTTCACTTAAATTTACATTATGTTCAAACTTTTCTGAAATTATTTTAAATTAATCGGGGGGTCATTTTTCACATGAAGAAACAGACTAAAATCGCCTTTGCTGGCTTATCGAGCATGGCGCTACTCGCAGTAGCAGCTTGTGGTCAGGATAATGAATCGAACGGTAGCTCGTCATCAGATGGTAACAAAAAACAAGAAGTGACATTTATCTCTACAACGGATGTCCCACAACTCGATCCAACGAAAACGACGGACTCGACATCAATCATCGTGACAAACAACGTATTCGAAGGCCTTTATCGTCTGGATGGTGAAAATAAACCAACGCCTGGGATGGCTGAAAGTGTTGAAGTATCCGATGATAAACAAACATATACCTTCAAACTACGCAAAGACGCAAAATGGTCGGATGGATCATCGGTCACAGCGGATGATTTCATTTACTCATGGAAACGTGCACTTGATCCGAAAACAGGCGCTGAATATGCGTACATCTTACAGGATTTGAAAAATGCCAATAAAATCATGGCGGGTGAAGCAGAACTCGACGAACTCGGCGTCAAAAAAATCAACGAACAAACACTCGAAGTTCAGCTCGAAGCACCTGCACCGTATTTCCTTGGTTTGACGAGTTTCCCTACGTACTTACCACTTAAGCAATCATTCGTCGAAGAAAAAGGCGACAAATTCGCGATGAATGTTGAATCGATGAACTTCAACGGACCTTTTATCTTGTCAGATTGGCAATCGAACGCCGGATGGACATACAAAAAGAATCCAGATTACTGGGACAAAGCAAACGTCAAAATGGATAAAATCGATGTGAAGGTCGTAAAAGAAATCTCGACTGGCGTCAACTTATTCGAGTCAAAAGAAGTTGATTTCGCACCGATCACTTCTGAATTCGTTTCACAATACGAACAGTCAGAAGACTACAAAACACGTCCAGACGCACGGATCAATTTCTTACGCTTCAACCAGAAAAATAAAGCACTTCAAAATGAGAACATCCGTAAAGCCCTTGCACTTGGTTTCGAGAAGCAAGGCATCACAGATGTCATCCTGAACGATGGATCAGAACCTGCGAACTTCATCGTCGCAAAAGATTTCACGTTCACACCGGACGGCGAAGACTTCCGTGCGAAATACCCAGACCTTCAAAGCTTTGACGCTGCAGAGGCGAAAAAAGCCTGGGAGGCCGGTCTAAAAGAGTTAGGTGTTAAAACAGTTGAACTCGATATGCTTTCACGAGATGAGGATGCCTTCAAAAAGGTATCTGAATTCTTAAAAGGTGATCTCGAGAAGAACTTGCCTGGCTTGACGGTCAAAATCAAGCAACAACCGTTCAAAAACTTCCTTGATCTTGAGTCAAAAGGTGACTATGACATCTCCGCTGCCGGCTGGGGCCCTGACTACCAGGATCCAATGACGTTCCTCGACATGTGGTTAACGGACGGAAGCTTTAACCGGATGAACTACTCGAATAAAGAGTTTGATCAACTTGTTAAAGATGCGAAGAAAGAAACAGATGAAGCAAAACGTTGGTCAAATCTTCAAGAAGCTGAAAAAATGCTTCTCGCAGAAGATTATGCAATTGCTCCAATCTATCAAAAAGGTGAAGCTTACTTGCAACGGGCTAACATCGACAAATTATACCGCCACCCATTTGGTGCTGACATGAGCTTTAAATGGATGGAAGTTAAGTAAGTAATATATGGAATCCAAAAATCCATTCCGGTGGGTTTTTGGATTTTTTTATTTCATAAAACAACAAAGACCCCTTCTGCCGGAGCCGTCTGGGGTCTTTACTGTGCGATTTGTTTATAGAATTCAATTTTTTCATGTTGTCCCTCTTCTACTGCTCTGAAAAACTCGGCGAAAAATTCATACAACACCGTTCGCTCTTGATAGGTCGGACCTGCTTGACGGATGACGGAAAATGCAAGGTTTCGCAGTTGACGTTTTGTTCGTCGCCGCTCTGGTAACTCATAAAATTGGTCGATGAACGAGCGATAGACGCAAGCAATCAGTTCTTCATGTCCTTCAAAATACGATTTATCCATACGATCCTTCCTTTCTTTTTTCTTTTATATTTTACGAATCAAGGGTTAAAAAGTTTCACTAAAAGTGATGTTTTTCACAGATGATATAAAAACAACTATAACAAGGATCAGATAATGATTCAACTTGGAAAATATTAAGATTCAATAACAAATGTAAAGGAATGATGGGATTTGAGGCGGGAAGGAAATCAATAAAGCAGGTGAACACTAGTCGTAGTGAGTGTTCACCTTTTTTAATCCGTGTTTCTTTATTTTGGGGCCTGCGTCTTAATATGTTGGAAGGTTTTGACGTCAAACAGTCCGCTGTCCGTCAATTTCAAGTTCGGAATGACGGGTAGGCAAAGGAACGACATCGTCAAATACGGATTGAATGAACGATCCGCTTCTAGTACATCCAGTGCATCGTTTAACTTTTCTAACGTAGCTCCGACTTCCTCGAACGGACGACTCGTCATCAAGCCGGCGATCTCAAGTGGCAGTTCTGCCAAGACGTCCTCACCCTTGACCGCGATGACGCCTCCCCCCGCTTTAACGAGACGCTCTGCTGCAAGCTTCATCTCCGCATCTGAAGTACCGACGATGACGAGGTTATGTGAATCATGGGCGACCGTCGCGGCAATCGCTCCACGTTTCATACCAAAGCCTTGGACAATGCCAACTGCTGAGAAGTCTGTTCCGTTATGGCGTTCGATGACAGCAATCTTTAATAAATCTTGCGCTGTATCCTGCACAAACATTCCATCGACGACGGGCACATCCAACACGAGATGGTTCGTAACAATGCTTTTCGGAATGACTCCGATAACATTTGCTTTCGGGTGCGCGAGTGGCAGTTCAAACACTGTGTCCGTGATTTCTTTCGTTTTTAATTCACCGCGCAAATTAGGTGGGACCGTTACTTTTGGAGACGTAATGATTGTTTTACCATCCCGAGCGACCGATTCGCCTTTTACGAACACTTCACGAATCACTACACGATCAGGATCCGTCAAAAGAACGTAATCCGCCCGGCGTCCTGGGACGATTGCCCCGCGATCTTGTAATGCATAGGCATTTGCTGCATGGAGTGATGCCATCGCATATGCCGTTTCCCGTTTAATCCCATGCTCGATCGCATAGCGCACGTTGTAGTCGATCGTTCCCTCACGTAATGTATCATCCAAATGTTTATCGTCTGTACAGAATAAGAAGCGACTCGCATTGCTTTCCGTTACGGCATCAAGTACTTCTTTTAAATTCCGGGCTGCCGATCCTTCACGGACTTCGACATACAGACCTCTGCGTGCACGTATGAGCGCTTCTTCTTTCGTAACCGCTTCATGATCCGTCCGGATGCCGGCAACCCCGTAGATGTTGACTTCACGTGCACCAAGACCTGCTGCATGACCATCAACGAGCTTCCCTGCTGCTTCAATCTGCTCGATTTTCTGTAGCATGTCCGCATCGGCACGTTCGACCGCCGGGTAATCCATCACTTCCCCCAAGCCATGGACACCTGGATGATTGACGAACGGTGCTAAGTCGGCTGCCTTTAACGACGCCCCTGCGTGTTCGAACGACGTCGCCGGAACACAGCTCGGTAACATCATCCGTACATCAAGACGAAGCTGTTCCGCGTCATCTAACATAAACTGTAGACCGTCCGCTCCCTTGACGTTAGCAATTTCGTGTGGATCGGCGATTACCGTCGTCACTCCGAGCGGTAAGATGGCCTGTTCATATTCACTCGGTGTCACCATCGAAGATTCGATATGGACGTGTCCATCGATGAAACTCGGTGCGATATATTGATCCGTTCCGTCAATGTTCTCTTCACCTTCATAGCCGTCCCCAATGGCTGCGATGTAGCCTGAATCGATTGCGACATCCGCTTGATAGGTCTCACGTGTCATCACATCAATGACCTGAATGCCTTGATAGACAATTGCCGCTTTCTGTTTTTTCGCCGCAATCGCGATAAGTCGTGCCCGAACTGTAGTATCCATCCTATATCCTCCTATAATGACCGGTATTTTTACCATCTTACAATTAGATTGTAAGCAGTTGCAATTTATTTTTCGGGAGTTCAAGATAAAAGAGGTAATTCTTAATCGAAAGTGAGGACAAGCAATCATGAAGTATCGCGTCGGAAACTTAATTCCAAAGGTCGATCCAAGCGTATATATCGCAGACGGTGCAAAAGTCATCGGTGAAGTCGAGATTGGGAAAGATTCAAGTGTCTGGTTCAACACCGTCATCCGCGGGGATGAAGGGCTCATCTCAATCGGGGAGCGGGTTAACATTCAAGATGGTTCGATGATTCATCAATATGAGGAATACTCAACGATTATCGAAGATGATGTCACGATTGGACATATGGCCATGATTCACGGAGGCATCATTCGAAAAGGCGCATTAATCGGCATGTCAGCAACAATTTTAGACGAAGCAGAAATCGGAACAGGTTCGTTCGTCGCTGCCGGTAGCCTCGTTCCACCTAAAATGGTCGTTCCTCCGAATTCGCTCGTCATGGGCGTCCCTGCAAAAGTCATTCGCGAAATCAATGATCACGACCGGTTCATCATGGAGCGGACTGTCAAAAAATATATCAAGCGCGGACAACAGTACGCTGCTGATTGTGTACCTTTATCTGAAGATATGACAGCCTTGTGAAAACACTTACAATATTCATCTGTTTTTAACATTTCCCCTCTCGTTCGTTTACATGTTGCGCGTACACTAAAGGTGTAGCACATGAATCGAGATTGAGGGGGATATGAGATGATTCCATTATTCGCAGAGCGATTGATGTCTGATTTATTTTTGTCGACGAGCAATCCAAGTTATGGTCTTCCTACATTACCTGAACACGAAGCAGATTGGTTGACGATTGAAGTCCAACAGCGTATTGTTAATGATGCCGAGCAAAAATCTTTGAGTTCAGGAACAACTCAACCAAGAGAGGAAGAACGTGTATGATTCAGCAAAACACCGTTCGCGCTTGGCTCGCTAGTCGAATCAAAAAATAATGATCTTATTTTCCAAAACGATATAGCGCGTCAGCGCGCATATAAAGAGCCGAAGCGGATTCCCGCCTCGGCTCTCTTTTTATTATTTTTTAATCATACCTTCTTCAATCAAGAACTCACGTGCGACATCTTCTGGTCGTTCTTTTTCGACGTCAGCCTTAAAGTTCAATTCTTGCATCTTCTCATCCGTGATTTTATCTTTTAACATATTGAGAACTTCTTTTAATTCTGGATGTTCATCCAACGTTTCTTGACGAACGATTGGGACCGCGTAATACGGTGGGAAGAATTCTTTATCATCCTCAAGGACCGTCAAATCAAATTTCTTCAACAATCCATCTGTCGAAAAACTATCGATGACGTTCGTTTTTCCATTCGTCAATGCCGTATAACGAAGCCCACCATCAACAGGCTGGACATCTTTGAATTTCATGTCCGGATATTTCTCTTTCAAGCCAAGGTATCCGTCTTCACGATTCGCGAACTCAATTGTTGAACCAAGAATCAGACGATTACTGACAGCAGCCATATCCGAGACTGTTTTCAAATCATATTTTTCGATGTCTTCTTTTGTCATCGCTAATGCGTACGTGTTATTGAAACCAATCGGATCGAGGACATCGACCTGACTTTTCGCTGGAATCATTTTTTTAACTTTTTCATACACGACTTCTGGATCCGTTTCTACTTCTTGTTTGAGTACATCGATCAGAAGCGTCCCCGTATAGTCTACATACGCGTCAATTTCTCCAGTCTCAAGCGCACCATAGGCAACTTTTGTACCACCGAGGTTTAATTGACGTTCGACTTCTAAATCGGTCTTATCTTCGATCAAATCAGCCAACATGTTCCCTAAAATCAATTGTTCCGTAAAGTTCTTTGAACCGATGACGATTTTATCCGGCTTCAAGAACGAATACGCAACCGTTCCACCAATTAATAAAACGACGATACTCGCGATGGCAATTTTTTTAGCACCAGACATCGCTTGACGACGTTTACGTTTCCGGTTTTTAATACGACCGTCAGCAAGCGGAATGCCGCTTGGTGCAACCGAATACTCAATCCGGCTGACGATGAAGTCGATCGCAAGTGCTAAAATACCTGCTGGAATCGCACCGGCTAAAATTTGATTGTTATCAACGGTTTGAATACCGGAGAAGACAAGATAACCAAGTCCACCGGCACCGATGAAGGCAGAAATCGTCATCAATCCAACCGCTGTCACGGCAGAAATCCGAATCCCGGCCATCATGATTGGTAAGGCAAGTGGAATCTGGACTTTTCCTAGAATCTGACGTTCTGTCAGACCGATTCCTTTAGCCGCTTCAAGCATGTCACCTGGAATGCTTGAGAGACCTGTGTATGTGTTCTTGACGATAGGTAACAAAGAATAAAGTACAACCATGATGATGGCTGGTGTCGAGCCGATCCCGATGAACGGAATCAAGAAACCAAGTAACGCGAGACTCGGAACCGCCTGAACGACACTCGTCAAGGCGAGGACTGGTTTAGCGAACCGTTGATAACGTGTTATTAAAATACCGAGCGGAATCCCTAAGATAACTGCGATGACGACCGCAAATACGGTCAGCTGTAAGTGTTCAAGTAATAAGTTCCAGATTTGATCGGTGTTATTTTTTACATAGTCAAAAAACCCACTCATTGCACTTCCTCCTCCTGAATGAACTGCTCACTCAAGACGGAAAGCAAGCTACTTCGTGTAATCAAGCCGCGTAATTGACCGGCTTTGTTCGTTACAGGTAAATAACCTGTTTCTTCATGGTTCATTACTTCTAATACATCAAGCAGTGAATCCTGTTCATCGACGGCAACAAGTTCACCTTCCATGAGTTCTTCAATTCGTTGACTCTTATCTGAAACCGTTTGGATGTTTTTCAATTTAACGATTCCCTGTAATGTACGATCACGATCTGTAATCAGCAGGCTATCCACTTTTCGTCCACGCATGATTTCTATCCCTTGCAGCAACGTCCGCTTACCACTGATTGAGACGGGATCTTCAATCATGATATCTTCTGCTTTAATGAACGCCGGACTACTCCAAATTTTATTTTTTCCAATGAATGATTCAACATATTCATCTTTTGGATGTCGTAAAATTTCTTCGGGTGTATCAAATTGAACAATTTCCCCATCACGCATGATACATATCCGATCGGCTAGCTTGATCGCTTCATCCATATCATGGGTGACGAATACGATAGTTTTCTTTACTTCTTCTTGGAGATTAAATAATTCTTCTTGGAGGTCGTTGCGGGTAACGGGGTCGAGCGCACTAAACGGTTCGTCCATTAAAATAACATCTGGATCATTCATCAATGCACGGGCAAAACCGACACGTTGTTGTTGTCCACCACTGAGTTCGCTTGGGTAACGGTCAATGAATTGTTTCGGGTCGAGGCCGACCATTTGGAGAAGTTCTTCTGTCCGTTGATCCATTTGATCGTGATCTTTTCCTTCAAGACCGGCAATCAATTGAATATTTTCACGAACGGTCATGTGTGGGAATAGACCGGTTTGTTGAATGACGTAGCCCATATGGCGTCTCAGTTCAATCGTATCCGTCTTCATGATGTCCTTCCCATTCACTAAAATCGTTCCTGAAGAGGGCTCAATCAAACGGTTGATCATCTTGAGCGATGTTGTTTTTCCACAGCCACTCGGACCGATGAACACAACGAGTTCACCCGCTTTGATTTCTAGCGTTAAGCCTTTTAAGACAACATTGTCCTTAAATTGCTTCCCGACATTTTTAAATTCGATCATCCATATTTCACTCCTTTTACTATTTCCATATATTATGTTTTCCCTATTTTTTTTGAATTCAAACAATATTTTTCGTTTTTTTGTTTAAATCTCGAAATAAACGGGAATTGTTCTGTTTTTTTGTTAAAAAAGGGTAATGATAAGTAAAGCGTTTGTGGAAGTGTCAGCGGACTGAAAAGGAGGAAATCATGATGGGTAAAAAATGGCTTCGGTTACTTGTTGTTTTGTTACTGATGTTCATTCCATTGTCCAGTTATCAGCTACCAGTCGAAGCAGCTAGCTCAACATTCGTCACGAAAGGTTCGACAACGAACAAAGTGGTGGCATTGACGTTCGATGACGGGGCGGACGGTACAAACATCGGTAAAATTCTCAGTATCTTAAAAAGTAACAATGTCAAAGCAACCTTCTTCCTGACCGGTGCCGGGGCCGCGAATCACCCGCAGTCGATCAAAAATATCGCGAACGCAACACCGACGCATCAAATTGGAAATCACTCCTACAGTCACCCCGATTTTACGACTTTGTCTGCAAGTCAGATGACAAGTGAATTGACACGGACGGAAAGTCTGCTTAACTCATTAACGGGACAGACAACAAAACCAATTTTCCGGGCTCCATTTGGTGCAAGCAACAGTGCTGTTTTAGCAGCCGTCGGTAATGCGGGTTACACGAAAACGATTCAATGGAACATCGATACGACGGACTGGAAAGGAATCAGTTCTACTGCAATCTTGAACCGCGTCATTCCGAACATCGTTCCGGGATCGATTGTCTTAATGCATACGGGTGCCGGTGCATCCGGAACCCCAACCGCCCTTCCTTCAATGATTACGCAACTGAAAGCTAAAGGGTATACGTTCGTTACGGTTTCTGAATTACTGCAACTCCCGACTTCAGGTAGTAAAACGTATACCGTCAAGTCTGGCGATACGCTCTATAAAATCGCAAACCTCTATAACATTTCTGTCAGCGCTTTAGCTAAAGCAAATAACATCACCAACTTTAACCTGATTTCTGTCGGACAAGTCTTGACGATTCCCGGTACGTCGACGACACCTCCCCCAACCTCAACGACTTCTTATACCGTCAAAAGCGGGGATACACTCTATTCTATCGCTCGGAAGTACGACGTTTCCGTCAATGCACTCGCTTCAGCAA
Source organism: Exiguobacterium sp. H66 (assembly GCF_018618705.1). Classification (NCBI taxonomy): domain Bacteria; kingdom Bacillati; phylum Bacillota; class Bacilli; order Caryophanales; genus Exiguobacterium; species Exiguobacterium sp. H66. The sequence goes on along the minus strand of NZ_JACSMQ010000006.1, from coordinate 54,900 downwards.
ACAACATCACTAACCTCAATTTGATTTCTGTTGGTCAAGTGTTGAAAATTCCCGGTACGTCAACAACACCTCCCCCAACAATGACTTCTTATACCGTCAAAAGTGGAGATACGCTTTATGCGATTGCCCGTAAGTACAATGTGACAGTCAGCTCGCTCGCAGCAGCGAATAAGATTACGAATGTCAGCTTGATTTCAATCGGACAAGTATTGGTCATCCCATCCAAATAATTTGACTTGATGTTCCCTCAAAACGTTTCGAAACACCATCTTTCGGCAGATAAACCTGTCTCCTGAAATTTAAAACAGCAAGCCTTCCTCGTTTCGGTCGACGGGGAAGGCTTGCTGTTTATTAAGATCGTACGTTTTCTAGACCGAGATCACACGTAACGAGATCCGCATATGTTTGGCGTCGGACGACTTCCCGCGCTTCCCCTTGATTGACGAAGACGACTGCCGGACGTAAAAATTGATTGTAGTTGCTCGCCATCGAGAAATTATAGGCGCCCGTCCCGAAGACCGCCAGCGTATCCCCGCTAGCCGGTTCCGCCAATTGCGCTTTTTCTGCAACTAAATCGCCGGATTCGCAAGCAGCACCAACGACCGTCACTTCGCGCAGCGCTCCTGTCACCCGATTGGCGATGACTGTTTCGTAGACTGCACCGTACAGCGCAGGACGGATATTGTCTGCCATGCCGCCATCAACAGACAGATACGTCCGAACCCCTTGGACTTCTTTAATCGCCCCGACCGTATAGAGTGTCGTCCCAGCATTCGCGACAACCCACCGCCCTGGTTCAATCCCAATCCGTGGACGTTCGATTCCAAGTCGTGTCGACTCTTCCTCGATGATTGCCATGACGTGCTCCATCGTCTGTTCAAAATCAAGCGGGACATCGTCTTTCGTATATGCAATCCCGAATCCACCGCCGACGTTGACTTCGCTCGCCGTGAATTCCGTTTCTTGACGAATCGTTTCGACAAACCCCATCATCGTCCGCGCCGTCCGCTCGAACAACGAAAGATCTTGGATTTGTGATCCAACGTGACAATGAATACCGAGCAGGACAAGATGTTCCGACGCTAAGATTGCCCGAACGGCTTCAAGATACGAGGCATCATGGGTCGAGAACCCAAATTTCGTATCAACGCCGCCCGTCTGAATTTTAGTATGTGCCCCACCGATGACCTGGGGGACGATTCGAATCAATACGTTTACCGTCTGACAAGCATCTGCTGCAATTTGTTCGAGCTGTGCAATCTCACCGTAATGGTCGATGACGATTTTTCCGACACCTTCTTCAACGGCATACCGTAAATCCTGCGTCGATTTATTTGATCCGTGGAAATAGATTCGTTCAGCCGGTACACCCGCTTGACGCGCGATGTAAAGCTCGCCCCCCGTCACGACATCGATTCCGAGTCCGTGACGTACGACTTGCTGATAGACGGCACCAATCGTCAACGCTTTTGAAGCAAAGGAAGCATACGTATTCGGGTATTTCGTTAAGAAACCATCTCGTACGGTCGCTAAACGGTCTGTCAGTTCACGCTCTGCCATCACGTAAAGGGGTGTTCCATATTGTGCTGCTAAATCTGTTGCTGCGACACCATCGATTTGAAGCGTGTTGTCTTGTTCCGTCAAATACGAGCTTCCGTACATAAATAGTTCCTCCTTATAGATAACGGTGTGCCAATCGCCATGAGCGTGCACACATCTGTTCCGAATTATTTGCCGTTCCCGTTCGTGTGATGTCGTCGATTTCAATTCCGTCCCCGTACAAGACGACTTCATCCCCGACTTCGACTGTCGAATCAACGGCAACGAACGTATGGCTCATGAATAATTTACTGATGATTGAATACGGTTTCCCGTGAATCAATACAGGTAAAGCGGACCGCCCTCGGACGACACCATCACCATAACCGACCGGTAAGACGGCGACACGAAGCGGTTGATCCGTCGTGTATGACGTGCCGTATCCGACGTGTTCGTCCGCCCCAACTTCACGGATTTCAACGACTTCTGTCGTCATCCGTAATGTAGGGACTAACCAGTCCATCTTTTCAATCGGTGAATAACCGAACAAAAAGATACCGGGACGAACATAGTTACAAAAGGCGAGGCGTTCGTCATGTTTGACGATCGTCGCACTATTTTCAGCATGCATGTACGTAAATTCATGTTGTGTCCGGACGACGTTCGCAATCGCTAAGAAACGCTCGACTTGTCCATCATGGTCCGCTCCCGGCTCGTCTGCGAGCGGAAAATGTGTATATAGCCCTGTCAAACAGAGCTGTTGCTCCTGCACTACTTCAAGGACTGCTTGCGCTTCTTCAAGTGAACTGACACCAAAACGGTTCATCCCGACATTGACCTTTAAATGGAGTTCGATGTTCGAAAGGTCTGCTTGATACCGCTTCAACCAATCTACCGACGGGATTCCAAGCGCGATGCCATAGTCTCGAGCCGCCTCGAACTGAGTCGCTGGATTCATCGCTAAGACATAACTGTCTGGAAAATTCGTTTTAATTTCAATTGCCTCATAAACTTCAGCGACAGCGAAATGATGCACGCCCGCTTCCATCAATGTCCCAACCATTTCAAGCATACCTAAGTTATAGGCATTGTTCTTCACCACGGCGAAAATCTGTTTTTGCGATCGAGCGAAGACCGATGCGACATTTTGTCGCACCGCTTCCCGATCGATTGTTACGCGTGTACGTGTATTCATTCAGCTACCGCTGGTGTGACGTGTGTCAACCAGTCTGCATATTGCGGGAGTTGTCCTGAGACCGTTTGTCGGTAAAGCTCGAGCAATTCATCCGCGACAGCCCGTGTTCCGCCGTTGATTGTAATATGGTCGATTTCCCCAACACTCGTGATTTCTGCCGCTGTCCCTGTTAAGAAAATTTCGTCTGCGACGTAAAGCTCGTCACGCCCGATATGGCGTTCGACGACCGGGTACCCTTGATCTTGCGCGAGGCGCATGATGACTTGACGCGTGATGCCGTCAAGGACAGAACAGTCGAGTGACGGCGTGTAGATTGTCCCGTTTTTCAACATGAACAAGTTCGCGACGCTCGCCTCACTGACATTACCGTTCATATCAAGAGCGATTGCTTCGTCAAATCCATCACGAAGGGCTTCGCCTTTTAAGAGTTGTGAGTTCATATAGTTCGCAGCGGCTTTCGCTTGCATCGGCATCATCGTTGACGATACCCGACGATAAGAAGCGACTTTCGCACGAATGCCGACACCTTTATCGAAGTATTCACCAAGCTCCCAGCACGAGATGCCGACGTGAACCGTCGTATCTTTTGCCATCAAGGCTTGCCACGGTGTACCGAGGAAAACGAATGGACGGATGTAACAAGACTCAAAGCCATTTTTCGCAACGAGATCAATCGTTGCCTGGACAAGTTCTTCCACTGTATATGGAATCGTGACGTGATAGAACGCGCAACTCCGGAAGAGACGTTCGATGTGTTCCGTCAATTGAAAAATTGCCGGACCGTCAGGCGTCGCGTAAGCACGAATCCCTTCGAAAAAACCACTTCCGTAATGAATCGCGTGTGACATGACGCTCGTATTCGCTTCTTTTGGATCATGAAAAATCCCGTCTAACCAAATCGCTTCACCATACTGTGTATCCACTGCCATGTGTTTTCCTCCTCTTCGACGTCAATCAGAGTGAACGTAAATCATCCACTAATTGCGTCTTCTCTGCTGTTTTTTCGTCTTTCTGTTTGATGACGCGTGCTGGTGTTCCAGCAACGACGCTACCTGCAGGGACGTCTTCTGTGACGACACTGCCTGCTGCAACGACTGCATCTTTTCCGACACGAACGCCTTCCAAGATGACAGCGTTCGCTCCGATCAAGACACCATCTTCGATGATGACCGGTGTTTTTGAAGGTGGCTCAAGGACACCTGCGACCACGGCACCTGCGCCGACATGAACGTTTTTCCCAATCGTGCCACGTGCTCCGACGACGGCGTTCATATCAATCATTGTACCATCTCCGATCGATGCACCGATATTGATGATTGCACCCATCATGATGACGGCGTTATCGCCGATGACGACATGATCCCGAATCCACGAACCCGGTTCGATTCGCGCATTCAAGTGACGTGTGTCAAGCATCGGTACAGCACTGTTCCGACGATCGTATTCGACGTGGACGTCCGTGATCCGGTCTGAATACTTTTCTAAGAAAGTCGCAGCAAGTCCTGCATCTGCAAAGAAAATTTTTGATTCATCCGATCCGAAAGCTGTCGCCCCTTCAATCGTCAAGCCCGCTAAATCGCCATTGACGTAAAGTTTGACCGGTGTCTGTTTTTTAGCATCTTTAATGAATTTCGCAATTTCGTAAGCATCAGTTAGTAACATGTGAATCCTCCTGTGAGTAGAGCGTCTCTAACGTGTAGAGTCCCGCCGATTTTTGAATGAGTGCTTCGGCTGCTTTAATCGCACCTGAAGCAAATACTTTTTTTGATAATGCCGTGTGCTTGATTTCAATCAATTCATCGACCCCGGCGAACAACACTTCATGTTCACCGAAAATTGTTCCACCACGCATCGAGTGCATGCCGATCTCAGACGCTTGGCGTTTTTCCCGTGTCGATTCACGTTCATAGATCGGCTGGACGTCACGGAGTTCTTGAATCGTCCGCAATAAGAGTTCTGCCGTCCCGCTTGGTGCATCGACCTTTTGATTGTGGTGCTTTTCTAACAGTTCGATATCGAACGAACTGGCGAGTGGTACGAGCACCTGTAACAATTGCTGCATCATCGCGATCCCGAACGACATGTTGTACGACTGAAAAATTGGAATTTCAGTCGAAGCGTCTTTTATCGTTTGTAACTCCGCTTCCGAAAATCCGGTCGTCGCGATGACGAGCGGTGTTTTCGTTTTGAGGCCATACGCCAGTAAATCCGGCAACAAGCTCGGATGAGAGAAATCGATGATGGCATCGACTTCTTCTGTTAGCTCGGACACCGTTTGATACGAAGGAATTTTCTCCGCTGACTTCGTCTGATCGATAACGGCGACGACTTCAGCGGGTGCCAATTCCTCGACATAATGCCCTGTCGCACCATATCCATGAATGGCAAGCTTCATCGAACCACTCCTTTATAAGCATGCATCGTCTCGAGTAAGTGTGCATGCCCGGCTTCGGATTGACGAACGAGCGGCAAGCGTGGTGCACCGACTGCAAACCCAATTTCTTCGAGTGCTGCTTTAACAGGAATCGGGTTGACGTCACTAAAGATCGCTGCAATGACCGGCATTAAATCACTTTGAATGCGTCGTGCCGTCACTAAGTCGTTTGCGAGCATGGCTTCAGCAAGCGCTTGTGTTTCTGCCGGGTACGGGTTCGACAGGACCGAGATGACACCTTGTGCTCCCCATGCCATGTACGGCAGGATTTGATCGTCGTTGCCACAGAAGACTGCAAAACCTTCGGGGAGTGCCGTCATCAATTCACCCATGAAACTGACATCCCCGCTCGCTTCTTTGAATGCTTGAATGTTCGGATGCTCCGCGAGTGTCACAGCTGTCTCAACTGCAATCGCGACACCCGTCCGTGAAGGTACGTTGTATAACATGATGGGTAATTCGACAGCATCCGCGACTGCGGTAAAGTGAGCAATCAAACCGGCTTGTGACGTTTTATTGTAATACGGTGTCACGAGCATCGCTGCATCCGCTCCGAGCCGCTGAGCCGTTTTCGTTTTTTCAATCGTCTGTGCCGTATTGTTCGTTCCCGTACCGGCAATGACCGGAACACGACCTGCCGTGACACGGACTGCTGTCTCAAGTAACGTTTCGAACTCTTCGCTCGAAAGCGTCGATCCTTCACCTGTCGTCCCGGCGACGACGAGCGCTTGGATATTGGCTGCAAGTTGCTGTTCAATCAACTGTTCAAAAACGACTAAGTCGAGTTCACCTGCTGAATTGAACGGTGTCGCGAGTGCTGTTCCTGCTCCTTTGAACATGTTAAATTCCTCCTTAGTATGATTAAGAATGGATGCCGTTTTCTAAAGCATGACGCGCGACCTGGACTGCATTTGACGCCGCGCCTTTTCGAATGTTATCCGCGACACACCACAGATGGAATGTGTTCGCGAGCGTTTGATCTTGACGAATCCGCCCGACGTACACTTCGTCCGTCCCGCTTGCATCAAGCGGCATCGGGTACTGATTTCGCGAAACATCATCAACCAGTACGACGCCTGGCGCGTCAGCAAGTGCTGTGCGAATCGCTTCGACCGTCGTCTCGTTTGAAAACGTCACGTTGATTGCAACTGAATGCGAATTTGTGACGGGAACACGGACACACGTCGCACTGACCGGTAAGTTCGGTTGGCTAAAAATCTTCCGTGTCTCGTCAATCATTTTTTGCTCTTCTTTCGTGTACCCGTCTTCTAAGAAGACATCGATATGCGGCAAGATATTATCATGAATCGGGTGCGGATAGTTGACCGGTTCTTCACCGCGGCTGCCTCGTGCTAAATCCTCGATTCCTTTTTGACCGGAACCGGAGACTGCTTGATATGTCGTATACGTGATTCGTTCAAAACCTAAGTGTTTGAGTGGTGCCAGGGCAACGACGGATTGAATCGTCGAGCAGTTCGGATTAGCGATCAGTCGGTCGGTGCTGCTGACCGCTTCCGGATTGACTTCTGGTACGACGAGCGGAATCGTCTCTTGCATCCGGAAAGCACTTGAATTATCGACGACAAGTGTTCCGTGTTCTGCCAGCAAGGGGGCATACTGTTCACTGATTGCTCCACCGGCTGCGAATAATGCGACGTCGATCCCGTGATGGATGATGTCTTCCGATAAAGCTGTAATCGTTACGTCCGTTCCATTAAACGAAACGACTTTTCCTGCTGATCGTTCTGAAGCATACGCCGACAGTTGACCGACTGGAAAATCGAGTTCCCTCAAGACTTGTAACATCTTTTGTCCGACGGCGCCTGTCGCACCGATGACTGCTACGTGGTACATGTTCATTCCTCCTTACAGGCTAAACGCGTTCGCGATCGCCGCGACCGTTCGTTCGATATCTGCTTGTGCGATTGTATACGAGATACTGATTTCTGATGTCGTGACTTGATAAAACGTGATGTTCTCGGCACGGAACGTCGCAAATAATTTTGATGCGACGCCCGTTGCGTCACGCATTCCGATTCCGACGACCGATAACTTGGCATGCTCGTTATGACGATCGACTTTAACGGTCGGAAAACGATCGATGATATCTTTCAGTGCCTCTTCGAGAAACTCTTCTTCATCGAGTGGACAAGAGAACGAAAGGAACACGTCACTATCAAAGGTCGTTTGACTGATCATGTCGATATTGACATGGCGATTCGATAACAATTCAAAAATGTCGGCGACTGCTGAATTGGTTTGTGGAACGTGTTTGATTGAAACCGTCAAAACATTTTTCGTTACACTGACGCTCGTGACTGCTTTTTGTTCCATCGTTTCTGTTGCCTCCATGATCCAAGTCCCTCTTTCCGATTCAAGTGTTTTCCCAACAAAGATATGCACGCCGTATTTTTTCCCGAGTTCAACGCTGCGCATCTCCATGACCTTCGATCCCAGTGCACTCATTTCCATCATTTCATCATATGAAATTTGTGGAATCGGCTGTGCCGCTTGATGAATCCGCGGATCCGCCATATAGACACCGTCGACATCCGTATAGATTTCACAGCGCTTATCAAGGACGGCCGCTAAGGCGACAGCCGTTGTGTCTGATCCACCACGACCGAGTGTCGTAACATCCCCGAGCTCGTTGACACCTTGGAATCCGGCGACGATGACGACATCATAGGTTTCGAGTTTCTTTCGTAACAAGTCCCCGTCAATTTGTTTAATCTTACTTTTCGTATGAACCCCCATCGTGCTGATTCCTGCCTGCGCACCTGTTTGTGATAAGGCTTTTACTCCGACGGAATTTAAGGCGATGCTGAGTAACGAAATCGTTTGTTCTTCGCCGATTGCGAGCAATCGATCGAGTTCACGTCGTTCAGGACGATCCGTGATTGCTTGCGCTTGTGCGATGAGCGAGTCTGTCATCTTCCCCATCGCAGAGACGACGACCACTAATTTTTCACCTTGTTCTGTCCGATTTTTTAAATAATTCGCAATTGACTGAATCTGTTCGACAGTCGCGACCGAGCTACCACCAAATTTAAGTACAGTTGTCACAATCCTATCTCCTTTGTCCCGAAACAGAAAAAAACGACGGGCCGGTAGGAGCGTTCCTACGGCCCGTCGTTATCACGATCGGACAAACGAAGACAAAGTCTTTCGTTCTTTTACGTAAGATAGCGCTCCGAAACATCGGTTTCGGCAGTACAACGGATCTTAACCGTTGTACCAGCAAATGAGAAGAAGCATCTTTCTCATTCACTTCGGCGGATTTCCCCTTTCACATCACTCAGCATGCTCGCTTCAATAAATGATGTTACTGATGTCATCCGCGCCTCTATCTGTCGGTTGTTAGTTACAGTTATAGCAAACATTTTTTGTTAAATCCAGTCATTTGCTAAATTTTTTTCATTTTTCCGTTAATCCGCGAGTTTTTTCTTCGCTTGATTGAGTTGTACAGAAACAGCAGCAAAACCTGTCCCGCCGTAACTTCCTCTTCTTGCCACTGCTTGCACCGGGTCGAGGAGCGGATAAACATCTTCCGCGATGACGGAGTGGAACGTTTGATACGTTTCAAGCGTTAAATCTTTTAAGAAACAATTCGTCTGAACACAATGGAGGACCGCTTTTCCGACGATTTCATGCGCTTCCCGGAAAGGAACACCTTTTGTGACGAGATAATCTGCTAGTTCCGTCGCATTCGAGAAGTCTTGCATTGTCGCCTTCTTGAGCGCTTCTGTCTTAAACGTTGCCGATTCGAGCATTCCCGTAAAGATTTGAACGGATTGTAAAACGGTATCTGCCGTATCGAAGACACCTTCTTTATCTTCTTGCATGTCTTTATTGTAAGCGAGCGGTAATGCTTTCATCGTCGTCAGGAACCCCATCAGGTTTCCATAGACACGCCCTGTTTTTCCGCGAATCAATTCAGCAAAGTCCGGGTTTTTCTTTTGTGGCATCATGCTCGAACCCGTTGAAAATGCATCTGACAATTCGATGAATGAAAATTCTTGCGACGCCCAGATGATGATTTCTTCACAAAAGCGTGAGAGGTGCATCATGACCGTCGAAGCAATCCCGAGGTATTCAATAACGAAGTCACGGTCCGATACAGCATCGAGGCTGTTCGGATAGACGTGCTCAAATCCGAGCAGTTCCGCTGACTTGAAACGGTCAATCGGGAATGTCGTCCCGGCGAGTGCCCCCGCACCGAGCGGCGAAATCCGAATCCGTTTCAAATTATCTGTCAGACGATCTACGTCACGGTCGAACATCCAAAAATACGCGAGTAGATGGTGTGCAAGTGAAATCGGTTGTGCCCGCTGTAAGTGGGTATACCCCGGCATGACGGTTTCGATGTGTACATCAGCCTGTTCCGTAATCACCGTCTGCAAGTTGCGTAGGCTTTCGATTAAATCAACCACATGTTGTTCCATCCATAAATGTAAATCCGTCGCAACCTGGTCATTCCGACTTCTCGCTGTATGCAATTTGCCTGCGACCGGTCCGATTTGTTCCGTCAGCAACCGTTCGAGATTCATGTGGATGTCTTCGTCAGCAAGCGAATAGACATGTGTTCCAATCGAAGCTCGTAACGTCTTGAGACCCGCTTCGATTTTTTTCCATTCCGTCTCTTCTAGGATACCTTGTTGATACAACATATTGGCATGGGCGAGACTTCCTTCTAAATCAACTGCCGCAAGCTTTTGGTCAAATGAAATCGATGCCCCAAACGCTTCAGCCTGAGCGGAAGCCCCTTCTGTAAACCGTCCGCCCCAAAGTTTCGTCATTTTGTCACGCCTTCCTGCCGATGAACACTTGCGTGTGTCGCAATCGCAAGACCGTGCAATTTAATGAATCCTTTCGCTGCTTCATGATCGAACGCATCTTCTTTCGTATACGTCGCAAGCTTCTCGTCATAAAGTGACACCGGTGACTGACGTCCTGTGACCGTCGCATTCCCTTTGTAGAGTTTGACCCGTACTTCGCCCGTGACGTCTTGTTGCGTCGCTTTTAAGAATGCTTTCAGGCCTTTCGTTAACGGCGCATGGAACAAACCGTTGTAGATTGTTTCTGCATATTGTTGACTTAAAATCGGTTTGAAGTGAGCGACGTCTTTCGTCAATGTGATGGTCTCGAGTGCGACATGGGCTTTTAGCAAGACCGTTGCTCCCGGGCATTCATACACTTCCCGCGATTTGATTCCGACGAGACGGTTCTCGACGTGGTCAATCCGTCCGACACCATGTGCCCCAGCGATGATGTTGAGTTCTGTAATCAACTTCGCCAGTGGATAGACTGTTCCGTTGATTGAAGTCGGAACACCCGCTTCAAAACCGATAATGACTTCTTCTGCTTGATCCGGTGCTTCTTCCGGTGCGACCGTCAGTGCATAAGCATCTTGCGGCGGTTCTGTCCAAGGGTTTTCAAGGACACCACATTCGTTACTCCGTCCCCAAAGGTTCATATCGATTGAATATGGGCTGTCGAGATTGATTGGAATCGGGACATTGTTGTCTTTTGCATAAGCGATTTCCTCTTCACGTGACCATTTCCATTCCCGTACAGGGGCGATGACTTCCAGTGAAGGATCGAGTGCTGCGACCGAAACTTCAAACCGGACTTGGTCATTTCCTTTTCCCGTACAACCATGTGCAACGGCCGTTGCGCCATGTTGATGCGCAACTTCGACGAGCTTTTCAGCAATCAGCGGGCGAGACAGTGCCGAAATCAGTGGATACGCGCCTTCGTAGTGGGCACCGTATTGAAGTGCTGGTAAGACGAATTCATTTGCGAATTCTTCTTTGACATCAAGAACAATCGATTCGACGGCTCCGACGAGCAACGCTTTTTCCTTGATGACAGTCAAATCTTTTCCTTCGCCGACGTCCATACATAAAGCGACGACATCATATTCCTTACTCAACCATTTAATTGCCACCGATGTATCAAGTCCCCCAGAATACGCTAAAATTAATTTTTGTTTCGTCATTATTAATTCCTCCCTGATTTCGAATCCATCTGTCTGTATAAAAATTCATTATGAATTATATATATACATAGACTTTCAAAAAAAGAAACCCTTTTTGCAGGATTTCTTTAAAATTTCTCAATTAAATTTTCTTTTCCATCGTTCGGTGTGGGATGCCGGCATCATCAAATTCGTCGGACATGATGTTGTATCCTAAGCCTTGATAAAAAGGAATCGCTTGAACTTGAGCACCAAGCGTCAAGATGCTCCGACCCTCTCGTCTCGCCACACGTTCCATTGCTCGCATCAGCTCACCGCCGTAGCCTTTCCCACGTGTCGCAGCTAGCGTCGCAACACGTTCGACCTTCATCCGCTGATCGTCGTAAGGACGTGTCCGCCCTGTCGCGACAGGACGATTTTGTTCGTCAAGGACAAGCAAGTGAATCGCTGTTTCGTCATGGGTATCATATTCAAGATTACGAGGAACCCCTTGTTCTTCGACGAAGACCCGTTCGCGAATCATTCGGACTGCTTGGTGCTGCTCTGCTGTTTTTACTTGAATCACTGTCATGTTACTTGTTCCTCCTTCAATCGTTCTATGTAAGCAACTGCATCCTCATGCGTGTTGAACATCGCCTGTGCGACGTGCTCGCTACCACCACCACGTCCATTGAACGTCTTCAAATGGACTTTGGCAAATTTCCCGAGGTGGACCGGACTTGATCCTTGCATCAATAATTTTTTAGCTGATTCGTTCCAAATGAGTCCGAGACGTCCTGCTTCCGCAATCGCTTTGACTAGTTTTTCAGAGAATGGCAATGCCTCTTCAGCATGGTTTACGAAAATCCAATCCTCCGTCGACGCCAGTAGTTTATTGAGTTCCGTACGGACATGTGCGGCTTGAACTGTTTCAATCATCCGATTCAAGCGAACGACATCTTGTTTTAATTCTTCGACGGCTTGCGGCAGCTGCTCTTTTTTAGCCGATAACAATTGAGCAGCTTCACGCAAGGCACGTCTTTCCTTCGTTAACAACTCAAATGCGCGCCCTTTCGCGACGTACATCAGTCGAATATTCCCCCGAATCCGCTCCTGCCCTGTCAAGACAATCAATTCTAAATCAGCTGTCGATTCGAGGTGTGTTCCTCCACAGGCGCTATAGTCCAGTTCACCGATTTGGACGACACGAATCTTTCCTGTCACTTGGGGTGTTTTACGTAAAGGCAGTGCGAGTGCCGCCGCCTCGTCGTACTCGTTCGCCGTAATCGGTAACGCCGATGTAATGACGTGACGCAATCTTTTTTCAAGACGCGCTTGCAAGGCATCATTCCATTCACCTGCTTCAATATCTAGTGTCGATTCTTCAGAGCCCGTCCGAAAACTTAATGTCTTGATATTGAACTCGTCCTGTAAAATCGCTGAGATTACGTGTTGCGCCGTATGTTGTGCCGCATGATCCGTCCGAACGGCGTCATCGATGACGCCCGTAACAGTACCTTCGATTTTTTGATCAACTTGATGCCACACGATACCGGCTTTAAGTTGAACGTCACGAACCTTCAAATCGTTTAATGTCCCTCGATCCGCCGGCTGTCCGCCACTCTCCGGATAAAAATAACTTTCTTCTAAAGCAACCCAGTATCCGTGTTCTTCTTTAACATCCGTCACGCGTGTCACGAACTTTCGGACCGCAGGATAAATTTGCTCCAGTCGCATGTCTACCCCACCTTTCTCAATCTATTCATTTGCTATTATGCCATATTTCGCCTAGTATCGTTTGTCGACTTGTCCATTTCCTAGTACACTAGATGAAAGACTATCGACCGCGAAGGGACGAAATGCCGTGATTCAGCACATCAATAAAAATTCACCACTCCCCATCTACTATCAAATTGAAGCTGCATTAAAACAACAAATCGAAGGCGGGGTGTTGCAACCCGGCGATTTAATTCCTTCTGAACGCGAATTTGCTGAAGCCCATCAAATTAGCCGGATGACCGTCCGCCAAGCCATCACGAATCTTGTCAACGCCGGCTATTTGATTCGTCAAAAAGGACGCGGCACATTCGTTGCGAATAAAAAAATCGTCATGCAATTATCTGGACTGACAAGCTTTTCGGAAGAAATGGAACATTTAGGGCTCGAACCTGCAAGCGAATTGTTGTCGTATCAGATGATTGCTGCCGAAATGACGATTGCCAATAAACTCGGAATTCGTGAAGGCGCGACCGTGTATGAATTGAAACGACTCCGGATCGCTGATGAACAAGCGCTTGCGCTCGAGACCGTCTATATTCCGGAACAGTTGTTACCTGGATTGAATCAGGATGTTGCGACGGCGTCACTCTATGCTTTTGCTGAAGCAAGCGGACTCAACCTCGGTCGTGCAAGCCAGACGTTCGAATCACGCCTCGCGACAAAAGAAGAAGCGCAACATCTCGGACTGACGACAGCTGCGCCCGTCTTGTCGGTTGAACAATTGACTTTCCTCGCGACGGATCAACCGTTCGAGTATGTCATTTCTGCTTATCGGGGCGATCGCTATACGTTTACTGTTGAAATGGAACGCCGCCGCTAATGTTTAATATCACAAAAAGACCCTGCCGCAAAAGCCGGCAGGGTCTTTTAAATCGTGCTCGAGCATCGAACTTGCACTTATTGAATCGTCGAATCGGTTTCTGTCGTTTGGTCCGTTTCCGCCGGTAACTCTGTTTCATCTTTAATCGGCGCAACTTCTTGCCCTTGCATGGCTTGCGCTAAATTATTTTTGACGAGTTCTAACTGATTCGGATCCAGATGATACTCCCATTTCCCACTGATTCCGATATAGCCTTCTCCAGCAAGCTGGTACTCCGTCGTATTTTGTAAAGCTGTCGTGAAGTCCGCGAGACGCGTGTAGTCATTTGGACCGAGATTTGTCTCAACATTGTCTCCGACCGCGTTCAAAATATCACGGTATGCACCGAGTGAGCGGAAGCTTGCGGCTTCTTTTGCAACAGCTTGGATGACTTGCATTTGCTTTTGTCCACGACCGATGTCACCGAGTGGATCATCATGTCGGTTACGAACATAAGCGAGTGCTTGTTCTCCCGTCAGGTGCTGCATCCCTTTTTTCACGGTAATCGTATCTGCTTTACGTGCAGAATCTTGTTCTTTAAATGCATAACGGACGTCAAGATCGACACCGTTTAATGCATCGATCAATTGAACGAATCCTTGGAAATTTACTTTGACGACATGATCAATTTGAATCCCAAGAAGATTCTCCGTTGTCTCACGCGCTAACTTAATCCCGTTGTATGAGTTCGATTGATCCATCGAACCAAAATAATGCGCGTGGGTAATCTTATCTTGTTCGACCCCTGTTTTTCCATAAGGTACATCATAGTTCGAGTAGTCGATGTTGACGAGTGAATCACGCGGAATACTCGTTAAAACGAGTTGCTCCGACTCTTTATTCAAGATACCGACAATCATGACGTCAGAACGTGCCGGTTCATTCCGATCTTTACTTGCTTTTGTTTCATCGGTTCCTAAAATCAAGAAGGATTCAGACGGGACATCATCATATTTTGAACTCACTTTTGAGCCGGGGATTGTAATCTGTGTTTTTGCTAAAGTTTCTTGTGTTTTTATAAAAACCGCTCCAGCATAACCAGAACCAATCACTGTTAGAAGTAATAAAAGTGCTGCTATCACTTTTATGAACATCTTACCAGCGCTCGGTTGCCTCTTTCTTGCTGATCTCGTTTGCATGTTCAAGCCCTCATTTTCACGTAAATTTTCTGTAAAGTGCGCTAATCTCCATTATCCCTACATTTACTGAAATGTCAATTTACGATTCGATTAAACTATGACGCTTGCAACACCATGCACTAAAGACATCGTATCTCCTAGCGAAAAAAGAGGTCCGGGAAACCGCATAGCGGAATCACGTACCTCCTGTAGTCAATCATTTTATAGAATTCGTATAGGCTGCGCGTCCAGTACGTTTCGCTTCTTCAGACAATAAGGCGGCAGCTTCCTCATCCAGGACAATCATCACGTCAGCATGACGTTGGAGAATCGTCGCCGGACAATCGGTCGTCGCCGGACCTTCCATCATATCGCGCACGGCTTCTGCTTTTCTGGCACTAGAGGCTACGAGCAAGATTTTTTTCGCTTCCATGATTGTACCGAGCCCCATCGTGATTGCATGTGACGGAACATCTTCTAACTTGTCGAAGAACCGCTGATTCGCTTCACGCGTCGATTCTGTCAACTTCGTTACGTGGGTCGTCGCGTCAAATGAGGTGCCGGGTTCGTTGAAGGCAATATGTCCGTTCGAACCGATTCCAAGCAATTGAAGATCGACACCAAGCTTACGAACCAGGTGTTCGTAACGTTCACTTTCTGCATGGGCATCTTCCGTGTCTCCGAATGGAAGATATGATGTCTTGAAGGCAACTGCATTAAACAGATGTTCCTTCATGAACGTGTGATAACTTTGCGGATGCGTCGGGCTAAGTCCGACATATTCATCAAGGTTGACCGTCGTCACGTGCGAACAGTCTAATGTATCTTGACACCACTCTTCATAAACGCCGACAGGCGAACTCCCTGTCGCCAGCCCAATCGTCAACCCTTCCTCTTGCCGTTGAATTTCATTTTTGAGAAGTTGATACGTGACTTGTGCCAATTCTTCAGCCTTTTCGACAATCATCCATTTCATAAAAATAGACTCCCTTCATTTTTTAAATGTATGGACTGCTCCACGATGAATCGTCCGCTCGACAAATAATGATTCATCTAACACAACGAAATCAGCATCTTTACCAATCTCGAGCACCCCTTTTTTCGTCAGACCAAATTCTTCTGCCTGATTGATTGAAGTCATCCGTACCGCTTCTTCAAGGGAACACCCTGTAAAGGCAATAATATTCCGGAGCGCTTGATCCATCGTCAGGACACTTCCGGCTAAATTTCCGCTCGCTAGTCGCGCTGCTCCATCTTTTACGTCGACCGCTTGGCCACCGAGCTCATACTGACCTTCTGGTAAGCCTTTTGCCCGCATCGCGTCCGTGATGACGGTCAACCGGCTTGCTCCTTTCATCCGGTACGCAAAATCAACCATTTCTTTTGCACTATGAATCCCGTCCGGAATGATTTCCGCACGAACCGCTGGATTGAGTAGACAGTATCCGACTGTTCCCGGCTCGCGATGATGCAGTGCCCGCATCTGATTGTACAAGTGTGTCCCGTGGACGACGTTCCCTTGCTCATTCTGCTCGTATGTTGCGTCGGTATGGCCGGCTGACGGAACTGCCCCCGTCAGACGGACCGCTTCTTCAAATGCCCGCGCTCCCGGTCGTTCGGGTGCATAGGTGACGAGTTTAATCTGACCACCTGCTGCCTGCTGCCACTTTAAAAATTGTTCGACGTCCGGCTCAACGATATAGTCGAGTGGTTGGGCACCCGCATAATCCGGATTAATAAACGGTCCCTCGAGATGAATGCCTTCAATCGTCGTTGTCTCGGTTTCCATCACTTGCCGCGCCGCCTCGAGTGCGCGCGTAATTTGACTCCAGTCTTGTGTGATCGTCGTCGCAAAAAAGGACGTGACACCTTCCGCTAACATCGCTTGACTAAGACGCATTAAGCCTTTTTTATCGGCGTCCATCGTATCGACGTCATATCCCCCATGAATATGAACATCGATCATTCCTGGAATCAATTGCTTCCCTTCTAAATCAAGTACCCCTTCTTCCGCCACTGGTACATACTTCGTCATATCGCCTAGCTCGCTGATCGTCTCTTCAAACCGAATGAATCCCTTCTCTATCACGGTCTGACCCGTATAGATGTTCGCATTGATGATGACAGTCATATCTTCGCTTCCTTTCTTACTTTGCCTCAAGAGTCGTTTCTCTCTGTTTAGTATAACGCCTCTATTTCTAGTTGTATAGACCTTTATACATTTGTTTAATAAAAAAAGAAGATTCCATACATTCATTGGAATCTTCCCTGATTGATAAACGCGTAATCCTCACCGTCATGGCAATAACACACGGTCTTTCTTTTTAGAAATGAGACGTGTCACTTTTAAAATCGCAATCGTCAACGATTGACGTTTGCGATACGCCAAGTAACGTCCTTCCCACTTTGGATCATATTTTTCTTTGTAGCGTCTTAGGCCTGTAAAGCTATACATGTAACGAATGTTATTGAAGACGTCAGCCGCGACACGTTCTTGCCAAAATGACGTTTCGTCTTCTCCAACGGCAGACAGTGGTGCCATTCCCATATTGAACGTATGATAGCCTGCTTCTTTTGCATACTCAAACAAACGGATGAACATCGCATCCATAATCCCATTCGGTCCATCAGGACGGAAGCGCATCAAATCGATTGATAAGACACCGTCTTGATAAGCAGGCATGAACGTCATGAAGCCAAGCAAGTCGCCTGCCGCGTCACGCATGATTCCCACGGGTGCTTGATTCAAATAGTCTGACTGAAAGTATCCGAGTGAAAATCCTTTTTCTACTTTGTTCCCTAACCAGTCATCTGATACGTCACGTAACGATGTAAGTAAGGCATTTGAAAATGGCGGTTTTACAACTTCAAACGTCATGCCTTCTCGTTCAAAACGATTTTTAATGGAACGTAGTCCAGCTCGCTTCTTACCAGAAACCGTAAATGTCGTAATATCAACAATTGCTTCTTCACCTAACTTAAAAAAGTTAAAACCAAAATCATGATACAGGGACATGTTTTGCGCCTGAATCTGATAGATGTTCGGAATGTAGCCCAAATCCTCGACGCGGCGTAGAAACGTACCAATCAATTGCGAATGTTCATCCGGGTTCCCACTCGGGTCACCCAACACAATAATCCGATTTCCCGTCTGACTGAATTGAAGAAATGCCCGACCCGATTCTGAGAAGAAAAATCGTTTATCCCCTAAAAAAGCCAAATGACTCAAGTAGTTTCCGCCTTCTTCCGTCAACGTCTGACGGACTTTCGTTTCATCAAAAGCCTCTCCGAGGACCGGATGGTTAAACGTGTTGAACAGGCGAATGAACACTAACAAGTAAACAAGTGCAAAAATCGTTGCACTTGCTGCAAACATCGAAATTTCATGAGACGGATACACTTCCGTTCCGTCTGCAGACCCTAACGTATAAAACGTATACCCGAAGAAAACAAATCCACCGAGGTAAAGTATCCCGGCCAACGATGCACGCATTAACCGCATCGTCGTAATCAGCGTCCGCTCGCGGTGGAAAGATTTTGCCGAAACCGTCAGCAAAATGAGCACAACGAGAACCGCAAAAAGCGAGATTAAGTTGAATCCTCGTAAGGCCATCCCAATCAGTGCGAAGAATGATGTCCCGTATACCATATAGAGCGAACGTTTCGTCCGTCGATATAACGAGGGTGCCAGTAAGACGAATAATAACCCGCCCATCAAGAAGAAACTGTTCCCAAGTAGTAATAATTCATGCGGTAAACGGGCTTCTAGAAAATCGTATTGTGACGAGACCGGCGGTAAAATCGCAAGTCCCCAAATCGCAATACCTGCGAGCAACGTGATCAAGGCTAACGCAAAATGACGTACCTTACTTAAAAAGCGCAGTTGCAAGCGCCAAATGACTCCACCGACTTCGACGGATGGTCCGACGATCGGCTTATCTTCAATCATTTTGACAACAGGTCCACTAAATTCGCGTGCTGAGAACACCAGTCCAATCACAAAGGGCACTATGTAATAGACGAGACGGTAAATCAACAGTCCCGTCAAGACGCTTCCTTCCGCTACACCAGCGCGTTGCATACCAATCAAAAAAACCAAGTCAAACGAACCAAAACCCCCGGGAACCATCGAAATCAATCCGGCCGTCGCCGCGATGATGAATACACCGATGACTTTCGCAAAACTGACGTCCGTTCCGAGTGCCTGTAAAATTAAATAGACGACGACACCGGCACTGAACCATTCTACGAGTGAGACGAGTGAATACAGTACGATCGACGATGGTCGAATGCTACTCGCCCCGCGTCTGAACGTAAACAGGAGATATAAAGGGAAGAAAAGTGCGACACCAATGATAACGGGCCAAAGCCATTTTTTAAAATCGAGCACTTCGAACGCCGGGAAAATATTTAATAAAGACAATGCAGATAAAATCGATAGTCCACTAATCAACGTCGGCGCCATCCAGCCGATAGCCTTCAGGAGACGACTCCCTTCAACGAAAGGCCGATAAAGCGCCGTCCGAACCCCCATACCGGCAAGACCACCAAATCCGATGATTCCGTTAAACGAATTCGCAATCCACGAAGCCCGGAAGACGAGTCCGAGCGGCGCTTTGACCTCCAAAGAACGTAACAGGATGAAGTCATAAAAGAACATCGTCGCGACGGCAAGGAGACCGGCACCGACTAAAAGAATGAACTTCCATGATGGGATTTGCTGAATGGCTTGAATCGATTCATTTAAAGATAAATTTTTCAATTCACTTTGTCCTTGATACAAGATAAAGAGAATTAAAGCAATCGGTAAAATAATTTTCGCGATCGTAACGATTCGTTGTTTATTGAGCTTCATCCAACAACCTCCTTTGACTTCTTGACGAGATAGACCAATCGTAAGAGCAATAACGTTGCTCCGACCGCAAGACCAATAATGAGTCCCCACCAGTAACCGTCCGGTCCAAGTGTCGTAAACCGTTCGAAATAAAAACCGAGCGGTAAGCCAATCACCCAGTACGCCGAAATCGTCAAGATGAATGTGGCATTGACATCTTTAAAACCACGTAACGCGCCTTGAGTCGGTGCTGCGACCGCATCGGATAACTGAAAGAAAATCGCGAGAATCATGAAATGTGCAGCTAGATTGATTACTTCCGGATCATTGCTATAGAGTGCCGCGACCCGTTCATTTTGTAAGTACAAGAGTCCGCCGGAGAAGAGCGAGACAGCAATACATAATAACAGCCCAATCCAAATGTACTGGACGGCATCCTTGACGCGTTTCGCCCCAACTTCGTACCCGACAGTGATCGTCAAAGCTGACGCAGCTGACAGGGGGAGCATGTAGACGAAGGATGCAAAGTTGATTGCAGCTTGATACGCACCGATTACGACATCCCCATACGCACCGAGTAACAACGTCACGGCTGAGAAAATACTGACCTCGGAAAAAATTGCTAGTCCAATCGGCGCCCCTAAAAA
Source organism: Exiguobacterium sp. H66 (assembly GCF_018618705.1). Classification (NCBI taxonomy): domain Bacteria; kingdom Bacillati; phylum Bacillota; class Bacilli; order Caryophanales; genus Exiguobacterium; species Exiguobacterium sp. H66. Next base: position 34,536 of record NZ_JACSMQ010000006.1, on the reverse strand, counting down.
GACCAGTTCCTTAATCCGAGTAAAATCCGGTTTGTAGAATCGCCGTAAAATACCGAGGCGCTGGAACAGTTCCCCTTTTAGAACAATCCCGGTAATGGCGATACACAATAACCAATATGTGATTGCCGTCGCGACCCCTGCCCCGACACCCCCCAACTCCGGAAAACCAAACTTTCCGAAGATAAAGAGATAATTGAAAGCAACATTAATGGGTAAAGAGAATAATAATAATACCATCGTGATGTTCGACTTCCCGAGAGAATCGACTAATGTGCGAAGGACAAAAAAGATAAACATCGGAATGATACCAAATCCGAGCATGATGAGATAGACACGTGCGACACGTCTTGCTTCACCGGATAATTCCATCTGATTCAAAATCGGATTGACGAACAGTAAACCGAGTACTAACGTGACAACGATGATGAGTACTGAAACGTAAAGTGCCTGAACGACGATTCGTTTGACTTCACGCTCCTTCCTTGCACCCATTGCTTGCGAGACGAGCGGCGCGACGGCTAATAAAATACCCGTCAGGCCTGTGTAGACAGGCGCCCAAAGACTTGCTCCGACACCGACACCAGCTAAATCGGCTGAGCCGTATCGTCCAGCCATGACCGTGTCAAAAAAGCTAATCAAATAAAAAGCGACTTGCGTCACTAAGATTGGAAAGAAAATTTTCATGAATTGTTGAATCTTTCCAGACAACGTAAACGTTTCTAACATGACTTCACCACATTCCAGAGCTAAGAAACGGCTCTATTTTAATCATTATTTCTATCTACTAGCTTGTTCTACGTAAAAACCGTGAGGAGGGATTCATATGAATCATCGCGATACTGAAAACTTAACGTTCGAACTACTTGAAACGTGGGCGACATTCAACCACTATGCGAAAGAAGCCCAACAGTTTAAAAATCCGGAAGATGTCCACCAAGCAAGAATCCGTCTTCGGAAATTGATTACGTTCGCTACACTTGTCGGTGAGACAGATGAACCGGTTTATCTGATTTGGAGACGACTGATGCGCGCATTTGGCGAGGTCCGTGATTTAGACGTCCAACTCGAACAACAATCTGTCACGTCACCCGTCGAGCAACTATTCGCCGAACACCTCGCGCTCCAACTCCAAGGAAAACGAGCAACGCTACTTGAAACGATGCATCTTCTCATTTCAAGCGAACTCGATAAATCCGTCCGTCGTTTCTTAGCAGGACCGCTGACAAAACGATTAAAACGGATGGATGAAAACGATTTGATTCACGCGGCAAAAAAACGATTTGATAAAAAAGCACAAAAATACGAAAAAGTGCACCATACAGAAGGACAAAAAAGAATCCAAAAGATGCACGAATTGCGTCTTGCGACAAAGTACTACCGCTATACATTAGAATACTTGCGTCCTTATACCACTCTTCCGAAGTCGACCGTCGATCGTCTAAAACGCGTTCAAACCCAGCTTGGCCAAATCAATGATACGTACAACCGGCTCGAACGGTGGCGCGCATTTACACCACCGGATGAATACCAATTGAAACGCGCAGAAGAAGTTACACGACTCGAACAAGCCTTAGTGACGGCACTGGACGAATTTTCACTCGATTAAGGGTGACGCTGGACGAGCAGCTCGAGCATTTTCGTGCCCGCGATTGAGTTTCCTTTTAAATCGAGGGCCGGTCCAAAAATACCGATTCCGAGATCTGCCATATCGAAATCACTACGTCCACAGGCCACGATGGCACCCGAGACACCACTTTTCCCGGGAAGTCCGACTTGAACAGAAAACTCACCAGAAGCATCATACATGCCGCACGTCGTCATGATCGCACGAATGATTCGCGCATTACGACGAGAGATGACTTGATGGCCGGATGGTGTTTTTCCTGACTGACTTAAAATTTTACCCATCATCGCGAGTCCTTTACAGTTCGTCAAGATTGCGCATTGTTTTGTATAGACATCGATGATTTCTTCGACATTTCCTTCAATGACTCCGTGATAGCGCATGAAGTACAGCAATGCCCGGTTCAAATCCGTCGTTTCGAATTCGGATTTTGCGACTTCCGCGTCGTACTTGACCATCTCGACTTCGATGTCGAGCAGACTCGCGATGAACTCGCGCAGTTTGAGCAGTTTATCTGCCGCATCTTCCCCAGGTAACATACTCGTCACAGCAAGCGCTCCTGCATTAATCATCGGGTTGAGCGGTTTTGTCGGAATCGTCTCCTCAAGCTTCGCAATCGAGTTGAAGGCGTCCCCCGTCGGCTCCATTCCAACTTTTGAAAAGACATAATCCTCACCAAACGTTTCGAGGACGAAGGCGAGTGTGATGATTTTAGAAACACTTTGTAACGTAAATAAAGTGTCTGCTTCACCAGCAGACACAAATGTCCCGTCGGCATTGCAAACCGCAATTCCAAGTTGCGTCGGTTCTGACTTCGCAAGCTCCGGGATATAACTCGCAACCTGTCCGAGTACTGTATAGGGACGACATTCATCAATTAATTCTTCTAGTTGTTGTTGTGTCACGTTCATGTACTTCCCTCTTCCTGTTTTTTTATAGCTTATCATGCTTTGTCAGAACGAGATATGGCAAGACGTAGTTTTGACCGTGAAAGCAAGAAGCTCGGGAAAAGTTACTGTAAAAACAACAAAAAAATCTGAACATCATCGAGATTCATGCTTTGAATGTCGACGATGCTCAGATTTTTTAACACATTGACGCTACATTAACGAATGACGAGTTCTGAACCGTCTGCGTCGATTGCGACATGCGATCCATCCTGGATCGCTCCGCTGATCAACGCCCGTGCCAGTTTTGTCTCGATCGTCCGCTGGATATAACGATTGATTGGACGGGCACCGTACTGAGGTTCGAAGGCTTCATCGAAGATCAACGTTTTGGCGGCTTCTGTCACATCAATCGTAATTTCCCGACCTGATAAACGATCTGCCATCTTCGCGACCGCTTTATCGATGATCCGCTCGATTTCTGCGCGGTGCAATGGATGGAATAAAATCGTGTCATCAATCCGGTTCAAGAATTCGGGCCGGAAATGATTTTTCAGTTCTTGACGGACAGCTTCTTCTTCGGCTGCATCGATGTAACCATCTTTGGCGGCTTCCAACAAAATGTTCGCTCCAATATTCGAGGTCATGATGACAATCGTGTTTTTGAAGTCAACGACACGTCCTTGCGCGTCCGTCAAACGACCATCGTCGAGCAGTTGAAGTAAAATATTAAAGACATCGCCATGCGCTTTCTCGATTTCGTCAAATAAGAGAACCGAGTACGGACTGCGACGGACCGCTTCTGTCAATTGTCCGCCCTCTTCGTATCCGACATATCCCGGAGGCGCACCGACGAGACGGGACACATTGTGTTTCTCCATATACTCCGACATGTCAATCCGAATGATGTGATCTTCACTGTCGAACATCGCTGCCGCAAGTGCTTTCGCAAGCTCGGTTTTCCCGACACCGGTCGGACCGAGGAAGAGGAACGAACCGATTGGCCGGTTCGGGTCCTTGATTCCGGCCCGAGCCCGGATGACGGCGTCTGATACAAGGCGGACGGCTTCGTCCTGACCGAAGACCCGTGTATGCAGCGTATCTTCGAGATGGAGCAACTTCTCCCGTTCGCCTTGCGCGAGCCGAGTGACCGGAATCCCCGTCCATTTCGAAACGATATCTGAAATTTCTTCATCTGTCACGGCTTCGCGGACTAACTCATGAGAGACGTGTTCTGCTGATTCTTCTGCTGCGTGTAACCGATTCTCAAGTTCTGGTATCTGACCATATTTGATTTCAGAAGCTGTATTTAAATCATACCGGCCTTCTGCTTCTTGTAAGGCAAGTTTTGCTTTTTCGAGATCTGCTCGCAGCTGTTGGACACCTTGTGAACTTTCTTTTTCATGTTCCCACCGTGTCCGAAGCGCACTCTCATCTTCACGCGCTGAACTTAATTCTTGTTGAAGTGCCTCAAGGCGTTTACGCGAGGCCTCATCCGTTTCTTTTTTAAGAGCTGCCTCTTCGATTTCAAGTTGCATGACCCGGCGAACGAGTGAATCAAGTTCTGCTGGCATCGATTCCATATCCGTCCGAATCATCGCGCACGCTTCATCGACTAAGTCGATTGCTTTGTCCGGCATGAAACGATCCGTAATATAGCGATCGGAGAGAATGGCCGCTGCGACTAGGGCATTATCATGGATTCTGACACCATGGTGAATTTCGAACCGTTCTTTTAATCCACGCAAAATCGAAATCGTATCTTCGACGTCCGGTTCTGCGACGAGGACTTGTTGGAACCGGCGTTCGAGTGCAGGGTCTTTTTCAATATATTTCCGATATTCATCGAGTGTCGTCGCCCCGATACAGTGCAACTCACCACGGGCAAGCATCGGCTTGAGCATGTTACCGGCGTCCATCGCCCCTTCTGTTTTCCCGGCTCCGACAATCGTATGCAGCTCATCGATGAAGAGAAGAATTTGCCCTTCCGCTTCCTTGACCTCATTTAAGACGGCTTGCAAACGTTCCTCAAATTCACCCCTGTATTTTGCACCGGCAACAAGCGTACTCATATCTAAGCTGAACAACTGTTTGTTTTTCAAGCTCTCCGGTACATCACCACGCACGATACGTTGGGCGAGTCCTTCCACGATTGCCGTCTTCCCGACACCGGGCTCCCCGATCAGAACGGGATTGTTTTTTGTTTTTCGGCTGAGTATCCGAATGACGCGGCGAATTTCATCGTCCCGACCGATGACCGGGTCTGTTTTCCCTGACCGGAAATCAGCGACAAGATCCCGTCCATATTTTTTTAAGACATCAAATGTCGCTTCAGGATTTTTAGTCGTCACTTTCCGATTACCACGCATCGCTATGATGGCTTCGCGTAATGTCTCTTCCGTCACACCTTGCCCCCGTAAATATTGTGTTGCAGGACTCGTTTGTTTCGAGAGTGCGAGTAAGAGGTGTTCGACCGAAACATACTCATCTTGCATCAAACGGGCTTCTGTTTCCGCTTCCGTCAACACGTTCAATAAAGAACTACTGATCCGTGGTGTCGAGACTTGCGCGAGCGCCGGTAATTTTTCAATCGCTTGATTGATGGCTTGTTCCATCTGATCCATCCGCTGATCGAGTTTTTCAAAGACGATCCGAGCGATTCCTTCTTCCTGTGCGATTAAAGCGAGTAATAAATGCCACTCTGTGATTTCACTATGCCGACGTTGTTTCGCAATCGCTTGCGCTGATACGATTGCCTCATGAGCACGATCCGTTAATTTCTCAAAGTCCATGTCGCATTACTCCTTTACTGATAATTGATTTTCCCATTCTTCATAAAACGTTGCATCCATCTCAGGCAACTTCACTTCTAATTGAACAAGCAAAGCACCCCGATGCCCGTCTTGATTACTTAAGCCACGATTTGGAATGCGTAGTCTTGCACCTGGTTTCGTCCCCGGCTTGACCTTTAACTTGACACGTTTTCCTTCAAGCGTATCGGCAATCACTTCGCCACCCAAGACAAACGTCGTCGGATACACACGCACCGTTGAAATGACATCCTGTTCGTGTCGACGGAACCGGTCGTCATCTTTGAGATGAATCGTCACGTAGACGTCACCCGCCACTCCACTTCGGTTACGCAATGAACTTTTTCCGCGCAAACGAACTTTCTTCCCTTCGTAGACGTCTTTCGGAAGACTCATCTGAATCGTCCCTGAAGCTAGACGAATCGTTACTTTTTCATTTGTACTGAGGTGACTGAGTGGTACCGTCAGTTCAAGTTCTTCATCCGTCGATTCTTCTTCTTGGTTAAAAAACGAACCAAACATGTCTTCAAAACCAAAGGATTGACCGCCACCGGTCGGTCGAGACTGTCGTCCATTGTATTGACGGAAGATGTCCTCGTAGTCTGCTGATTGCCCCGGACCCGCGCCAGCCATGCGTTCAAAGTCACTTCCATAACGATCATACTGCGTCCGTTTTTCTTCATCCCCGAGGACATCAAAAGCCTCCTGAATATCTTTAAAACGGCGATCTGCACTCGCCTCTTTATTGACGTCCGGGTGAAACTGTTTCGCAAGTTTCCGATACGCTCGTTTGATGTCTTGATTCGTTGCCGACTTTTCGACACCAAGCGTCCGGTAATAATCTTTTGCCATCTCACTTCACTCCTTCACTTATTAACTCTGTATCTTAATTATAAAATCGAATCGTCAATTGGTCAAATATAGTCAAACTTTTTCATCACGGCTTCTCTTCATCTTTTCACTTTACGGTTTTTCTTCAAACAAGTTTCATGAACCGACTCATGCTATACTGATACCCATAGTTATTCACAAGAAGGAGCGATAAACAAATGGATGGAAAAAAACGTGCAGACGTCAAGCCTGGACTACGTGTCAGCATCGTCTTAAAACAAGATCAGCGTACGGGGAAACGGACGGAAGGGATCGTCAAAGACTTATTGACGAAATCACCGAACCACCCACACGGTATTAAAGTACGCCTTGAAGATGGTCAAGTCGGTCGTGTCCAAGAAATTCTCTAAATAGATAAAAAGGCGTTCCCGTCGTGGAACGCCTTTTTCGATTACCGTGTCGCTAAATAACGTAATGTCGCTTCGACTAATATCTTCGCTGCGTCGACCATCGCCGGCTCTTCAAAGTCAAAGCGTGGATGATGGTGTGGATAATGTGATGCATCACCTGCGCCGGTAAAGAAGAACGTCCCTGGGACTTCCTTCAGGTAATAGGCAAAGTCTTCACCGCCCATTGTCGGATCAATTTCAAATACACTTGTATCCCCGATCACGTCGCGGGCGACAGCTTCTAAAAAACGTGTCTCAACCAAGTCATTGATGACAGCCGGATACCCTGTTTCATAGTGGAACGTATACGTCGCACCCGCCGCATCACAAATCCCTTTAATCGTCCGCTCCATCTCCGAGACGATTTTTTGAGCCACCGCCTCATCAAACGTCCGGACGGTCCCCGTCAATTGTGCCCGGTCAGCAATGACATTGAACGTATTCCCGGCATGAAGCGTCCCGATCGTCAAGACGGCTTGTTGCAGGGGATCGAGCCTACGGCTGACGATACTTTGAAGTTCTTTGACAATCGTTGCCCCGAGTAGTACCGCATCAATCGTTTCGTGCGGTTTTGCCCCGTGTCCGCCTCGACCGAACAATGTTAACTCGAATTTATCCGCCGCTGCCATGACGGGACCGACCCGTGTTCCAATCGTCCCAAGCGTCGTCGTCGACCAAAGGTGCGTTCCGAAGATGACATCGACTCCGTCAAGACAGCCGTCAGCAATCATCTCACGCGCTCCCCCCGGCACCACTTCTTCCGCATGCTGGTGAATCAAGACGACATTTCCCGTCAGCTGTTCTTTTTGACTGGCGAGAACTTCCGCGACGGCGAGTAATGTCGCGGTATGACCATCATGACCACATGCATGCATGACTCCTGGAACAGTCGAACGATAATCAACCGTTTTTTCATCTTGAATCGGTAACGCATCAAAATCTGCCCGTAATGCGACCGTTTTCCCCGGTTTTCCTCCTCGAATCGTTCCGACGACACCACGTCCTCCGACATTTCGTCGGACTTCGATTCCAAGTTCTTCGAGACGACTTGCGATATAATTCGGTGTCTCAACCTCATGAAAAGAAAGTTCAGGATGTTGATGTAAATATCGTCGGCGTTCAACCATTTCCGGAAATAGCTGTTCGATCCGGCTCGCTATCGACTGATCCACTAAGTAGCCCCCTTATTTTTTTCCGTGCAACATCTTTACACTTTCACGTGTGTACTGAAGTCGTTCAATCGTATCCGTATAGTGAATTGCTGCATAAGACAAGAAGAGCACATCAATCGCAAACAATTGTGCCAAGCGCGAACTGAGTGCCGCACTTCGAAGCGGTGCTTCCGGTGCACGCGATGTCCACAATGCGATATCTGCCAGCTGACTGATTCGGTTATCACCAAATCGGGTTAGACTAATCATTTTTAAACCGCGAATTTTTGCCAGTCGCATCAGTTCGACGACTTCTTCTGTTTCCCCGCTGTAAGAAATCGCGAAGAAGACATCATCCGGACTCGCATTTGCAAGGAGTGTCGCTAAAAGATGCTGATCCGATTCTTGAATCGCTAACTTCCCGACGCGCGTCCACTTTTGAGCTGCATCAAGTGCGACGACGTTCGAAGCACCGATTCCATAAAAATAGATAGCACGTGCTTGATCGAGGGCTTTTGTCGCTTCTGCGATTCGGACATCGTTCAATTGTTTGGCTGTATCTTGTAGGGCTTGCATACTGTTACTCAGCGTTTTTTCGATTAAATCTGCTGGACGTTCGTTTTCTTCGATATCGTGATATCCTGTCAAATCCGTTCGTGCCGTATCAGCAGAAATCCGCATCCGCAGTTCCGGATACCCCTTTAGTCCAAGCGCACGACAAAATCGGACGACGGCTGCAGCGCTCGTATTCGATTCTTCTGCCAAATGATGAATCGTCATCCCGGCGATTTCGTTTGCGTGAGATAAAACAAAATCAGCTACTTTTCGTGACGAGGACGGCAACTCCTCGCGTACTGCTTCAATTTGTGAAAAGATACCACCCTTCATTCAATCCGCTCCTTTGACTTGACGTTCTTTTAGAATCCGTTTTCATGTTATACATTTAGTGTACATTTTATGAAACTTAATTTCAAATAATTATTGCATTCAAAAATTTAATCATAATAAAAAGGACCCATGTGCATGGATCCTTCAGCTTACAGGAAAAACTTTATCAACGAATTTTAACGATTGGTTTTTTCGTATCGGGTTCGAGGAATAACATCGCTTCCGTATCTCCGTTTAAGTTCGTGACGGTAATCGTCGTCGGAACATTCCGGTTATACTCCCACCGGTTTTCAAGCAGATACGTCACGTATTGGATGAAGGCGACAAGTTCTGCTTTTCCGTAAAATTGAACCGGGATTTTAATTTCAAGCTTCTTTAATTCACCCTCTTGATAGAATCCTTCACCCATCATCCCCGTGTAGTTCGGGAAGTAGTCTTCGAGCCGGTCCTTGAACAAGTCGAATTTCGCCGCGTCATCACGAACGTCATTCGTTGCTGCTGAAGAAGGATAGTAGTAATACTTCTCATCATAATTTTTCCAGTCATTCGCACTAATTTGGTTCCCGCGACCGATGAAGGCCGATGAAAGGTAGTGACCTGAAACCGGTGAACCCTCTTTCTCTTGTAAATAGAGGGCGACGTGGATCGGTGTCGTCTTCATCCCGTCCGTCTTCCGCATCTTTTGGACGAGTTCGTTTGCCATTTTCTTGCCTTGCTCGATGACTTTTTTCTCATCTAATTTCACAGTATATGTCGGCCCATAGTTTTCATCTTGGAAAACGTACTCACTATTTAAGACTAACGCAATCGATGTCCCACCCAGTTCGAGTTTTTTATCTTCTTCGAGCATGTAGTCTTGTTCTAAGATGTGCGATAAAATCAAAGGAGACTTCTGATTTTTCTCTTTATATGATTTTCCAGTCGTGTACGCCGGGTTTAATCCTTCTGGATCACTCCCACTCGTATCTGCTTTTCCTGTTCGAAGCAACCACGTTGCGATTTGGTCCGCTTCCAGCAGTTGACCTTCTTGGTAATAGTATTTTTCCGGGTCAAAAAACTGTGTTGAATGGCGCATCAGCCCGGTCTCAATCTCATCCAGTTCAAGCCGTGAGCTGACCCGCTTTTGTGTCATCCCGCGGGCGACGCTTGGCCGAAACGGAAGTACCGTTCGATAGTACGAATCGGTCGTATCGATTGCCGGACTGACAACGGCTTGGACTTCTTTACCTTGTTCGCTCTCAGTAATGACTTCTTTCGTATCGCTGTCTTGTGATAGATCCATCGAACAAGCACCTAAAAATAGTGTGCTCGTCAATGTCAATGCTATCATTTTTCTATATCTCATCATCATTGCACCCCATGTTTTAAAATCGTTCTCTTTATCATAACAGAATCGTTTTCAATCGGGGAAGCACTAGTTTTCCCCTACTTTTCAAAAAGCACTGCGTGACTTTTAATCGCGCGAAAGGACAATCTTATATGAAACAACGACAAGTCATCGGGCTCCTTCTCTTATCAGCAGGTATTTTATTCATGCTTTGGCCCATTTGGAGTACCTATCAAAAACAAGCAACAACGACTGATTTAAAGCAACAATGGAAAAAAAGCTTACAAACGGTTGATGCAAAAGAAACGACAAAACCACTGGCGACAAAAGGTGACGGACTCTTAACAATCCCTTCACTTGATTTCGAACAAGTCATCTTAGAAGGAGCTTCGACCGATGTTCTTGATCGCAGTATCGGGCACATCAAAGAAACCGGTGCCCCGGGAAAAGGAAACTATGCTTTAGCAGGACACCGAAGTTTTACGAAAGGACTTCATTTCAACAAGTTACCGCAACTGAAAACAGGAGCCGATGTCATCGTCACCACAAAAGACCATCGTTATACGTACCGCATGGAAAGTTCAAAACTCGTCAAGCCGACGGATCTCTCCGTTCTCGATCAAAACGTCAAACAACCGATGATTACACTCATCACTTGTGATCCACCGGAAACCGCGACAAACCGCTTAATCAAACAAGGTGTGTTGATTAAAACAGAAACACTTGATTGAGTCTAGCACTTCATCTGCTTTCAAACACAAACAAAAATCCGAGTGATTCTTTTCAAAAGAAGAATCGCTCGGATTTTTTTAAGGCGTAGACCCTACTCTGAATCGCTTATTTTAAATCACGCCTCGTGTTGTGCCAATTCTTCCAGCAATCGTGCCTCATCCCAAATCTCAATTCCGAGTGATTCAGCCTTCGTCAACTTCGACCCCGCCTTTTCACCTGCGACTAAGATATCGGTTTTCTTACTCACACTCCCGGTCACGTCTGCACCGAGTACCTCAAGACGCTTTCCAGCTTCCGAACGTTTTAGCGATTCCAGTGTCCCGGTCAAAACAATCGTTTTCCCGGAGAACGGTGCATTCGATTGATCGATCCGTTGACCAAGAAACTGTTGGTTCAGTCCAAGCGCTGCTAAATCCTGAATTAGTGCCTGTGCTTCCGGATGCTCGAAGTACTGCGTAATCGAGTCAGCAATTTTACTGCCGACTCCGTCGATCGCCACAATTTCATCGTAACTTGCTTGCGCGATTCCGGTTAACGTATCAAAACGTTCTGCGAGCAGATACGCTGCTTTTTGACCGACGAGACGAATCCCTAGACCAAAGACGAGGCGTTCGAGTGAATTTTGTTTCGACGCCTCGATTGCCGCCAGTAACTTATCGACTGACGTTTCTCCCATCCGTTCATAGGTCAAGAGTTCGTCACGATCGAGACGATACAAGTCAGCAAGCGTCCGAATTGCTTGATGTTCATACAGTTGACGGACAACTTTTTCACCAAGCCCATCGATGTTCATCGCTTGGCGCGAGACGAAGTGGATGATGCCTTCCGTCAACTGGGCGGGACATTCCGGACTGACGCAGCGCACGTCGACTTCACCTTCGAGGCGGACGAGCTCCGACTGACAAGCAGGACATTGTTTCGGGAATTCAATCGGTTGTTCCGCCCCCGTTCGTTCTGAAACGACGACACTGACGACAGCCGGAATAACGTCCCCCGCTTTTTTAATGATGACTTGATCGTGCAGGCGGATATCTTTTTCCGTGATGAAGTCCGCGTTGTGTAACGTCGCATAACTGACGGTCGAACCGGCAACGACGACGGGTGCGAACCTTGCGCGTGGTGTCACTTTCCCGGTCCGTCCGACACTAAAGTCAACTTCTTCGACGGTCGTCATCACTTCTTCAGCAGCAAATTTATAGGCGGTCGCAAACCGTGGACTCTTCGCCGTAAAACCTAATTCTTCTTGATCGTCATAACGGTCGACCTTGAGCACGATGCCATCGATTTCATACGGCAATGTCGCACGCTCTGCCGTCCAGTACGTGATGAACGCTAAAATATCTTCTACCGTCTGACATGTTTTCATTTCTTTGTTCGTCGGTAAACCGAGCTGTGCCAGTTGTTCCATCGCTTCACTATGAGAGCGCGCCGTCAGTGTATTGACACCGACACCGTAAACGAATAGCGATAAATTGCGTGACGCCGTTATCGACGAGTCGAGTTGCCGTAAGCTGCCGGCTGCGGCATTGCGCGGGTTGGCGAATAATGCTTCTTCGCGTGCCGTCCGTTCCTCGTTTAAGCGCTCGAACGATTGTTTCGGCATGTAGGCTTCGCCGCGAACTTCAACCGTCTCCTGCTCACGCAGACGTAACGGTAACGCCTTAATCGTCCGTAAGTTTTGGGTAATATTTTCACCGACTGTTCCGTCACCCCGTGTCGCCCCACGAACGAGTAGTCCGTCTTCATACTTTAAAGAAATCGCGAGTCCGTCGAACTTCAGCTCCGCGACATATGTCGTTGCACGACCGAGCGACCGTTCAATCCGCTCGACCCATTCCCGGATTTCCGTTTCATCGAAGACGTTGCCAAGTGAGAGCATCGGTAAGTCATGCGTCACCTTTTCGAATGCTTCGAGTGGCGCTGCTCCGACACGTTGGGTCGGAGAATCCGCCGTAATCAGTTCCGGATGGGCCGTTTCCAGTTCAGTCAGTTCCCGTAGCAATTGATCGTACGTGCTATCCGGTACGGTCGGCTGATCTTTTACGTAATATTCATAGCTGTACTGATTTAGTTTTTGGCGCAATGCTTCGATGCGTGCTTGGTCTTCCATTTTGACGCCTCCACTCATACCTTTTTAATTGGTGCGAATTTTGCAAGCAACCGTTTAATCCCGACTGCCGGGAACGCGATATCAATCTCAAGACTATCGCCAGACCCACGTGTTTGGACGACCGTTCCTTGCCCCCACTTACCATGCTCTGCCTTGTCCCCGACATTCCAGCCAAGTGACTCGGCGCCGGATGTTTTCATTGCTGTCGGTTTCGTGACCGAACGACCGATAACAGCTTTCCCTTGCGGAACCGGACGATCTTCCCATGGGAGTGGTTTGGGTTTTTTACCGGTCCGTTCGATAACTTCTTCCGGTAACTCGGCTAAGAAACGCGATTCTTGGTTCGCATTTGTCCGTCCGTATAACGAGCGCATCCGCGCATGCGAGAGATAAAGTCGTTTTTCTGCTCGCGTGATGCCGACGTAGGCCAGGCGGCGTTCTTCTTCCATCTCGTCTTCATCTTGCAGCGAACGGCTGTGCGGGAACAAACCTTCTTCCATTCCAATCAGGAAGACGACCGGGAACTCAAGCCCTTTCGCCGAGTGCAACGTCATCAACGTGACTTGCTCACCTGGATCCGTTTCATCAAGCGAATCAACATCGGCGACGAGTGTCAAGTCGGTCAAGAAGGCAATGATCGTCCGGTCTTCCGGATCTTCTCCTTCTGTCTCCTTCTCGAAGTTTTGCGCGACAGTGATAAACTCGTTGATGTTCTCAAGACGACTTTGTGCTTCAAGCGTCTTGTCTTCCTTTAAGACTTGACGATAGCCTGATTTTTCAAGAACTTCCTCGACGAGCTCCGAGATGCTGATAAATTCCTGCATCTGACGTAACCCCATGATCATCGTCCGGAAATCCGTCAATTTAGCTGCCGTCTTTGGTGCGATATTCGACAATTCGATATCACGGATGGCATCCATCAAGGACACACCCTGAAGATCAGCGAAGTCACGTAATTTATCAATCGTTGTCGCCCCGATTCCACGTTTCGGTTCATTGACGATTCGGGCAAAGGATAAATCCTCGTTCGGGTTCGAAATCAGGCGGAGATAGGCAAGAACGTCTTTGATTTCTTTTCGATCGTAGAACTTTGTTCCGCCAATCATTTTGTACGGTACGTTTGACTTCAGTAACGTTTCCTCGATTGCACGCGATTGAGCGTTCGTCCGGTACAAAATTGCGATGTCGTTAAGCTTCATCCCGTAACGTAGCGAATTGCGAATTTCTTGGACGATGTAAAAGGCCTCTTCCCGCTCGTTTTCCGCCGTATGGATAATCAATTTTTCCCCTTCGAGATTTTCCGTCCAAAGCTTTTTATCTTTTCGTGTACTGTTGTTTTTGATGACATGGTTTGCCGCATCAAGAATTCGTTTGGACGAACGATAGTTTTGTTCGAGCAAGATGACGCGGGCTGTCGGATAATCCTCTTCAAACGACAAGATGTTCGCGATATCCGCACCACGCCAGCGATAAATCGACTGGTCGGAGTCACCGACGACACAGAGGTTTTGATGTGCGGCTGCTAATAAGTTAACGAGATCGTATTGGGCTTTGTTCGTATCTTGATACTCATCGACATGGATGTAACGGAATTTTTTTTGATAAAAGGCGAGTACGTCCGGTGCTTGTTTGAATAACTCTGTTGTCTTCCCGATCAAGTCATCGAAATCGAGCGCATTATTGCGTCGTAAGACGGATTCGTATCCTTTATAAATTTCAGCGACTGTTTTTTCATATGGATTCGTCACGATTGACGCATAGAACTCAGCACTCCGTAATTCATTTTTTTGACTTGAAATAATAGAAAGCATCGACCGTGGATCCCATTTCTTCGGATCAAGGTTCTGTTCTTTCAAGACCAATTTAAGTGCCGACTGCTGATCGCTTGAATCAAGGATTGTAAAGTTCCGGTCGTAACCAAGCTTATCGATATCACGACGTAACATCCGGACACACATCGAGTGGAAGGTCGAGACCCAGATGTCGTTTGCGACCCCGCCGACTAAACGACCGATTCGGTCACGCATTTCCCGTGCGGCTTTATTCGTAAAGGTAATCGCTAAGATGTTCCATGGTGCGACTTGTTTTTCCGCCATCAAATAGGCGACACGATGCGTCAAAACACGTGTCTTCCCTGAACCGGCTCCTGCCATGATCAGCAAGGGACCGTCCGTATGTTTGACCGCTTTCGCCTGCTCCGGATTCAATCCGCTCACGAGCTGTTCACTTAAATTAAACATGTAATAGCCTCATTTCTTTTTTCCGAACTTTTGTTCTTATATTTTATCGTGTTGCTTCTACTGTCGCAAGTGCTGCTTTTAAATCCTCATAAATGATATTTCCGACGACGATCGTATCGGCGTAACGGAACATTTCCCGCGCCCGTTCGGCGGAATCGATTCCGCCCCCGTAAAACAGCCGCGCCTGCCGGACGACGTCCTTGACGGCTGCGACGACTTCCGGATTGCCATAGACGCCGCTGTACTCAAGATAGACGATCGGCAGACGGAACACACTGTCCGCGAGTTGAGCGTAGGCGACGACTTCTTCGTCCTGTAATACTTTTGCTTTTGTGACGTGCGCGACCTTCGCCTCCGGATTCAAGACGATGTAGCCTTCTCCGACCAGGTCGGCATGGGCCAGCATATGCCCGACTTCCTGTAAGGCTTCGACCTGTTTTTCGACCAGATATTCTAGCGTACCACTATTTAAGACGCTCGGAGTCAAATACGTATCAAACCCCATCGTCGCCGCTTCGAGCTCAGAAATTTCAAGTGCGACCGCGACCGGATATCTTCGCAGACGCATCAGTAAATCGAGCGTCGCATCCAGCGTAATATCATCGGTTCCGCCGACGATGATTGCATCTGTTCCAGAAGTCGCGATTGCTGCGAGGGTCGTCTCCTCGATTTCTTTTGCTGGATCTAATTTAAAGACATGCCGCCATTCATCATACGGTAGTAACACGTTCGTCCCATCCTTCCTATCTTGTTCATCTCTAATTAGTATAAAACAAAAACCCATCTCGCGCAGGGCGAGATAGGTCAAGTAGTCGCGCGTCGTTTCGTTAAGAGTGCTGCGAGTCCGAGCGCTAAAAATCCGTAAAGGACGGCGAATGCCCATGGCTCAGCGAGAAAAAAACCGAGCACCGGGACGTCGAGTAACGATGATTCAGGCGAGCAGAGTGCCCGTCCATTGACGATTGCCAGAAATGGCAAGGCCGGAACAGCAAAGATGTAACCAAAATTAATCCAAAATGCACGATTCATGCAATCGTCTCCTTAACCGATAATGACGGATTCCTTCGGATAATTGTATTTTCGTTTTGGCTGATTCGCTTTTAAGAGTAAGACAAACGAGATGACACCGATTCGTCCGATGAACATTAAAATCGATAATGTCCATTTTCCGACATTCGATAACTCACTCGTGATCCCGAGCGATAACCCGGTCGTTCCGAATGCGGAACATGCTTCAAAGAACAGCACAAGGAATGGTGCATCCTCGAACATGAGCAAGACAATCAATCCGATGATCGTCACTCCCGTCGAAACGACAATGACGACGAACGATTTCCAAATGTCCGATTGGTCAATTTCACGTCCGAAAATCTTGATTCCATATTCTCCACGGATGAAGGCGACAACACTAAGTAATGCAACAGCAAACGTCGTTGTCCTGATTCCCCCACCGACGGATGATGGAGAAGCACCGATGAACATTAAAATGGATAAGACGAAGACGGAAGCTTGTGAAAATGTCGTAATATCAACCGTCGTCAATCCACCATTTCGTGTCGTAACCGACTGGAACAGCGCATCGACAATTTTTTCATCAATCGGTAATCCTTTAAAGGACTGGTTCCATTCAAACAGCAACAGACTGCCTGTCCCGAACAGGACGAGGATGAAGAACGTCGAGGCTGTCAGTTTCGTAAATAACGAAAAGTGATACGGTTGTCGTGTCGATTGACGTGTTGCCCGGTAGGCAAAGTATCGTCGCACTTCAACAAGTACAGGGAAACCAATCGCACCGAGTGTCAATAAGACGATTTGCATAAAGACGACAAATAAGTCTCCTCGAAACGGAAGAAGCGACTCTCCTGTGATATCGAACCCCGCGTTCGTCGTCGCACTGACTGAACCGAAGACACCTTGCAACATTGCTTCACCGATCGTCGGAAAGTATTTCGTATAATAAAGGCCTAAAATAAGTGCACCGATCAATTCAATGGAAAGAATGATTAAGATGACTTCACGGATATATTTGACGACCCCTTGCATCGTCGTCTGGTTTTGATCACGAACGACGAGTTGCCGTTCTCGAAAACCGATTCGCTTCCCCAAGATGACCCACATCGCGATATGGAGCGACATCAAGCCAATTCCACTTACCTGCACCAAAATCATGATCATAAAATATCCGAACGTCGTAAACGTATCGGAGACGGAAACGGTCGTCAATCCGGTCACACTGACACAGCTAACCGCCATGAACACCAAGTCTGTAAAATCCCAGTCATAGTCTCCACGGGTCGACCACGGTAGTCCTAATAAAATGATTGCGATGATGACAGCAACGAAATAGATGATGACGAGCGACTGGATCGGCGTCAGTTTTCGAATGAAATGCTGAATCTTTTGTTGAAACGCTAAATCCATCCAGGTTCGTCCTCCTTCATCAAAGCAGCGGATAACCGATTAGTTATCCGCTACTGTTTCTTCTTTCAAACCTAAACGTGCTAACGCTAAATCGTAACCACCAGAGCCATAGTTCAAACAACGTTTCACACGTGAAATCGTCGCCGTCGACGCCCCGGTCGCCTTCTCGATTTTATGATACGTGTTTCCTTCACGTAGTTGACGTGCCACTTCGAGACGTTGCGCAAGCGCTTGAATCTCGTTGACCGTCGCTAAATCTTCAAATAAAGTGTAGCAATCTTCTAATGAATCCATCTTCATGATGGCCGTAAATAATTGGTCGAGTTCTTTCCCTCGTAATTTATCGAGTTGCATCTTGTAACTTCCTTTCCCATTCAATCACTCTTTAATAGTTTAAAGCGCGACGTTTTAAATTTCAAGCATCAGCGTAAAATCGCTGGGAAAAGAACTTTTTTCCGAAGGACTTCATAGATGCCTTGCGGCGTGATGCGGACATACGGTAAGTGCGTCGATGCAAGGAATAATAACGTATAAATCGGATCTTCGAATTGGTACCCCCGTGCGAACAACGCTTCACGCAATGCTGTTTCCTGAACGATTAAGTCTTCGAGCGGTAAATCAGAAGTCTGTCCCATCAACGTCAACGGAATCTCGGCAATCACTTCCCCGTCTTCGACGAGAACAATTCCCCCACCGAATGCTTTCATCCGTTCAAACGCCACCTGCATATCTTGTTTCGATTTCCCGATCATTAAGATATCACCACTGATTGAATAGGAACTGACCATCCCCCCGACGTTCGTCGCAAAGTTTTTCAAAACCGTATTAAGGCGCCATTTCCCTTGCCGATCAAGTAACATTAAAAACGACTCATTGCAATCGGCAGGTAAGACAGGCACACTCGTATCATGTTCAACTTGATACAATTTCATGATGACCGAGTTGATCATCTCAAGACCAACCGGCATGCTGAATGAAAAATCTTGATCCGTCAATGAGACGCTGACTTCAGACTTCTGCATTAATTCCATCGCTTGATCGAGTGCTTCAACGGGGTAGCACGGAATATCGTCGCGCCGGACCCACGTCCCGCGTGCTAGGACATCGACGGGTGTCGGTTGATCGATCGCTTCTAAAATATTTAAGTGGGCAATCCGTCCCGGTGCGATACTTCCCAGGAGATGATCAAGATTAAAGTGACGTGCTGCATTGTACGAGGCAATCCGGTACGCTTCTTCTGCCGGAATTCCCGCAGCAAGCATCAAGCGGACCGTCTCGTCCATCAAACCAGACTTATAGAAGGACGGTGTCGAACCATCTGTCGTCACGAGGACCTTTTCATAATTTTGTAATCCGGCTTCGACAAGTCCTGCAAAAATGTCCGGTAAATCAGGACGAATCGATGAGTAACGAATCGTCGTCGTATATCCTAATTCAAGACGCGTCAATGCTTCCTCGACCGTCATCGCCTCATGGTCACTTGTTACGCCATAAAGTGCCATCTTTGTCAGGGTTTTCGCAGATGCTCCCGGGAAATGCCCTTCAATCGGTTTTCCGAGCTTCATCGCGTCCTGCATCCATTGAAGTAACTCATCATCGCCTTGTGAAAGACGGGGCCATCCTGTCAATTCTCCTGCCTGAATAACTTGGGGATGTTTGAGCCAGGCTTGAATCCGCTTGTTGTCAATCGAGATACTATCTGCATCAAGTTCCGTCTGTGCGTCGAGTCGTGCCCACCAATACATCGATGTCGGAAGATCCGCTAACGCTTCAACTTGTGCAAACGCTTGCTCGACGGGCTCTAACAAAAGGAGCATATTATCATTGACGAGTGTCGTCGTTCCACGCTCCGCAGCAAACTTCGCGAGCGTCGCCGGATTATATAATTGGAAGGGATGGGCATGCGGTTCAATATAACCTGGTACGATGAATTTCCCTGTTGCATCGTAGACCTCGTCCGCCTGGTCCGGCATATCCGGTCCGACATAGATAATCCGGTCTCCGCTAACCCAGATATTCGCCGTCCGCCATGCTTTCAACCCATGATTTAAGTACGTCGCATTTTCAAGTACGAGTGTAGGTGCAAGCTGTCCGCTGATGACCGCTTGGTGACCACGTACTTCAGTTTTCGTCCAAGGGGACCTTCCACAATTCTTTTTCACGAAAGCTCGACCTCCTTTTATTTTCTGAAAACGCTTTCTTATACTTCTTATACTAAAATGTTATCAAAAAAGTTTCAAGGTAATTTCATGTATATCCGACCTATTTCGACAAAATAACACAAAACTGTCAAGGAAGACAATCAACTTTCGCTTGTTCCTTCGGTTGAACGTCTGCTCTTCTCACATTTTTTCCGGTGTTGGACTGTATCGAACCTGATGCTTATCATGTCAGCCGCTCCGCTCCTCTCCTCCTCGAATCGTCTTATGCTTTCCGACATTTCAGGCCGTATGCGAATTAGACAAATTCCTGATGCTTATCATGTCAGCCTCTCCTCTCCTTCTCGAATCGTCTTATGCTTTCCGACATTTCAGGCCGTATGCGAATTAGACAAATTCCTGATGCTCGTCATGTCCGCCGCTCTCTCCTTCTCGAATCGTCTTCTAGCGGCAATCCTTCGCGCCGCTTCGCTACGCTGCAGGGTCGCTCTTGATTGCTTTTCGCTAAGAAGCGATTCAAGTCGGAAGTCGCGTCCTGACACAGCTGTTTTTTAGAACATCATTCAAAAAAACGGCACCCTGACAAAAGTTTCGCTTCTCGTGACTCCTACGGGGAAAAGCGCGGTTCGCGCTGTCAGAGGCAGGCGAGACCCTGCTACTTGTTCGTAGAATCAAGGAGCAACGGCTCGCGCCTCGCCCGAGGAAAGCACGAGAAGGAAGAATCTTTTGTCAAAAACATCCTCTCAAAAAACTATGCTGTTTAAAAAGAGATCTCATTCAAAAAACCGCGTCCTGACAAAAGGTTCGCTTCTCGTGACTCCTACGGGGAATAGCGCGGTTCGCGCTGTCAGAGGCAGGCGAGACCCTGCTACTTGTTCGTAGAATCAAGGAGCAACGGCTCGCGCCTCGCCCCAGGAAAGCACGAGAAGGAAGAATCTTTTTCTCAAAACCAACCTCTCAAAAAACGACATCCCGACACAGCTTTCGCTTCTCGTGACTCTTACAAGGAAAAGCACAAGAAGGAAAAACTTTTTGTCAAAACCCTTCTTTCAAAAAAAAGCCAAGCGAAATCGCTTGGCTTTTTACATAACAGTTATATTCAAATTCATGTTGTCCGAAACGCCTTTTTCGCAATATCCGTCCGGTAAAAGAAACCGGTTTGATCAAACGAAGCTAACCCTTGATAAATATCAGCGACTGCTGCTTCCATCGTCGCGGCTTGACTGACACAGACGAGGACACGCCCGCCTGCTGAAACGAGTGTATCGTCCTTTTCTGTCGTCCCGGCATGAAAGACTAAGACTTTCGAATCGATTGATGTAAGATCAATCGGTTGTCCTGTCTGCGGTCGTTCCGGATACCCGTCTGCCGCGATGACGACACCGACCGTCGCAGCATCGGACCACAGGACTTCAGGTTCCTCACCTGCTGTGAGCGGGATGATGACATCGAGTAAGGGGGTTTCGAGACGCGGTAAGATGACTTCTGTTTCCGGATCCCCGAACCGCGCATTAAACTCGATGACGGACGGCCTGCGGTTCGTCAACATCAGACCCGCGTATAAGAATCCTGTAAAGGGAATCCCTTCGCTTGCCATCTGCTCGACGAGGGGACGCAAGATCCGTGTCATCGCTTCATCCGTGACGGCTTGTTCATCGAATTGAGGCAACGGGCTGTAAGCTCCCATTCCACCGGTATTCGGTCCGGCATCACCATCGAAGGCGCGCTTGTGATCTTGCGACAAGACCATCGGGATGACGGTCTCTTCATGGACGAATGCCATCAAGGAACACTCTTCTCCGACGAGACATTCTTCGATGACGACACTACTTTGGTCACCGAAGTCACCGGCGAAGATGTCTTCAATTGCGCGAACTGCTTCATCAAGCGTCGTCGCCACCGTGACGCCTTTACCTGCTGCGAGACCATCTGCTTTGATGACAATCGGTGCCCCTTGACGGGAGACATACGCTTTCGCTTCTTCTGCCGATGTAAAGACAGCGAATGCTGCCGTCGGAATCCCTGCCCGTTCCATCAATCCTTTGGCGAACTGTTTACTTCCTTCAAGTGCCGCCGCTTCACGCGAAGGACCAAAAATCTTAAGACCCGCTGCTTCGAAGGCATTGACGACACCGAGGACAAGTGGGCCCTCTGGTCCGACAATCGTCCAATCAATCTGTTCGTCTTTAGCAAATTGGACAAGCTCACTGATGGCATCTTCCCGAATCGGGACACATGTGGCTTCCGTCATCCCGACATTTCCCGGCGCGGCATAAATCGTTTTGACTCGTTCATCTTGTGCTAGCTTCCAGACGAGCGCGTGTTCACGCCCGCCTTTTCCGATTACTAATACCTTCATGCAAGTCGCCTCCACTCAGTGTTTGAAATGACGGACATTCGTAAAGATCATCGTGACGCCGTGTTCGTTACACGCATCAATCGACTCTTGGTCACGAATCGACCCACCCGGTTGGATGATTGCCGTAATCCCGGCTGCTGCCGCGGCTTCGACCGTATCGCGCATCGGGAAGAAGGCGTCAGATGCGAGAGATGCACCAATCGCCTTGTCACCGGCTTGCGCGATGGCGATGCTCGCCGACCCGACACGGTTCATCTGCCCTGCCCCGACACCGACCGTCACTTCATCTTTCGCTAAGACAATCGCGTTCGACTTGACGTGTTTGACAGCACGCCATGCGAGCTTCAAGTCTTCCCATTCGGCTGCTGTCGGTTTACGATCCGTGACGACACGTGCTGCTGCATCATCTAATGTCTCATCGTCGCTATCTTGGACAAGCATACCGCCAGCGACGGCTGTATAGCGAATCGCTTGGACACGTTTGACATCCAGTTCAAGCAAACGCAGGTTTTTCTTCGCTGCCAACAGCTCAAACGCTTCTGTCGTAAACGATGGGGCGATGATGATTTCAAGGAAGATGCCACTGAGCTGCTCCGCTGTCGCGAGATCGACTTCACGGTTCAGAGCGACGATGCCGCCAAAGATCGAGACCGGATCTGCTGCATGCGCCCGGCGGAAGGCTTCGTCGATTGTCGGACCGACAGCGACGCCACACGGGTTCATGTGTTTGACGACGACGGCTGCTGCTTCGCGGAACTCATCAAGGATTTCAAGTGCGGCATTGGCATCTTGAATATTGTTGTATGACAATTCTTTTCCGTGCAGTTGGTTCGCTGATGCAAGAGACGCCCCACGATAGATCGGTGTTTTATAAAACGCCGCTTCCTGATGCGGATTTTCTCCATAGCGTAAGTCTTGTACCTTCTCGAGCGTAATCGTTAATTGCTCCGGGAATTTTTCTCCCGTTTGTGTCAAGAAGTAGTCCGCAATCAAGGCGTCGTAGGCTGCCGTATGACGGAAGGCTTTCGCTGCTAATTTTTGGCGTGTTTCAAACGTCGTTCCACCGAGGTTGATTTCTTTGATGATTTCACTGTAGTCTGCTGGATCAACGACAACCGTCACGGCTGCATGGTTTTTCGCAGCAGAGCGAATCATGCTCGGTCCACCGATATCGATGTTTTCAATTGCGTCTGCGTAAGGAACGTCCTCTTTCATAACCGTTTCCTTAAAGGGATACAAATTGACGACAACAAAATCGATTGGTTTGATGTGTTGCTCTGCCATTTGTTCGCGGTGCGTCTCTAAATCACGACGTCCAAGTAAACCTCCATGGACCATTGGATGTAACGTTTTCACACGACCGTCAAGCATCTCCGGGAATTGTGTGACTTCACTGATACCGATGACCGGAAGTCCTGCTGCCTCAAGTGCTTGATGGGTTCCGCCTGTCGATACAAGTTCAATCTCTGCTTCGTGAAAGGCTTGTCCCAGTTCTACGATTCCTGTTTTATCCGATACACTAATTAACGCTCTCATACGTTTGCCCCCTCTTTAATCCACTCTTCGATGACTTGCGGATACAATCTGTGCTCTACTTGCTGAATCGCTTTCTGTAGCGTTTCCCGCGTCATATCCTCAGTGATACGGACCGCTTCCTGTGCCATGATTGGTCCCGTATCCATCCCTTCATCGACTATATGAATTGTAACACCTGTGATTTTAACTCCGCCACGAAATGCTTGCCCGATGGCATCTTTTCCTGGAAATGCCGGGAGCAGCGACGGATGGATGTTGACGATTCGTCCGGCATACCGTGCGAGAAGGACATCACCGACGAGACGCATATATCCGGCTAGGATAATCCGTTCCACGTCTCGCCGCTCTAGTTCCGCAACGATTTCGCGTTCAAAAGACGGTTTATCCGGGTAGTCCTTGGCTGTAAAAACAAACACATCACAGCCGTGTCTTCGTGCCCGCTCGATGACGAGCGCCTCTTTTTGATCGCAGACGACGAGTTCAATCGTCGCCTGTAAACGTCCTGCCTCAATCGCTTCAAATAACGCTTCAACATTACTCCCGCTTCCGGAAGCAAAACAGGCAAGCCTCATTGGTCGACTCCTTTGATGCGAATCCCGTCTTGATCTGTCACAGTCCCGATCGTATAGGCCGTTTCATTTTCGCGCGCCAGGCGTGCCGTCACTTCGGCCACGTGTTCCGGCTTGACGATCATCATGTAGCCGATCCCCATGTTGAAAACGTTATACATCTCGTCACGCGGAATGTTTCTGGCTTGTTCAAGCCAATCGAAGACCGGTAACGTCGGCCATTTTTTCGGATCAAACGTCGCCCCGCAACCTTCCGGGAGGACACGTGGTACGTTTTCATAGAAACCGCCACCCGTGATATGGACCATCGCTTGAATCTTCTCTGTTTCGAGCGCTGCTTTGACAGCTTCGACATAAATCCGTGTCGGCATCAACAAGGCATTGCCGATCGTGTTACCGAGCATCATCAATTCATCTTCATACTGAAGACCACTTTCTTCGACGATTTTCCGGACGAGTGAAAATCCGTTCGAGTGAACCCCTGACGACGCGAGCCCTAAAATGACATCACCGGGTGTAACGCCTTCACCAGTAATCAATTTCTGTTTTTCGACGGCACCGACGGCAAAGCCGGCAATATCATACTCACCGTCTGCATACATCCCCGGCATCTCTGCCGTCTCGCCGCCGATTAACGTACAGCCCGACTGGACACAGCCTTCGGCGACACCGGCGACAATCCGTTCGATTTTCGACGGAATGGCTTTACCGAGTGCGATGTAGTCAAGGAAATAAAGGGGTTCTGCGCCTTGAACGATGATGTCGTTGACACACATCGCGACACAATCAATCCCAATCGTATCGTGTTGGTCGAGGGCGAAGGCAAGTTTTAACTTCGTTCCGACGCCATCTGTCCCGCTGACGAGCACCGGTTCTTTTAAATTCAATTGACTGAGGTCGAACATTGCACCGAAACTTCCGAGTCCCGTCATGACTTCCTTCCGCATCGAACGGGCGACGTGTTTTTTCATCCGGGATACGGATTCGTACCCTGCGGTCAGGCTAACACCTGCTGCTTCGTATTGTTTACTCATGCTTTGTTCCCCCATCTATTCAAAGTTTGGCTTCTAGTTCAAGTGCACCGATCGGTGTCGGATATTCGCCTGTGAAGCAGGCCGTACATTGTCCTTTCAGTGGACCATCGAACGGACGGTCAATCGCATTGACCATTCCGTTGACTGTCAGAAACTCCAGTGAGTCAGCACCGATTTCTTGGCAAATCTCACTGGGGGTCAGGCGGGCGGAAATCAGTTCGTCTTTTGACGACGTATCGATGCCGTAATAACACGGATTCGTGATCGGCGGCGCCGTGATGCGGACATGAACTTCCGTTGCCCCGGCTTCGCGTAACAGTCCAACGATGCGGCGGCTTGTCGTCCCACGCACGATGGAATCATCAACTATGATGACCCGTTTGCCGTTGACGACACCCCGTAGTGCCGACAGTTTCATTTTAACGCCGCGTTCCCGTAATTCTTGCGACGGCTGAATGAACGTCCGTCCGACGTAACGGTTTTTAATCAATCCCATCTCGTAGGGAATCCCGCTCGCTTCCGCATAACCAATCGCAGCGGAGATACTTGAATCCGGAACACCTGTGACGACATCTGCCTCGACCGGTGCTTCTTCGAACATTTTTTTCCCGAGCGCTTTTCGTGCCGTGTGGACATTGACCCCATCAATCATCGAATCGGGACGGGAAAAGTAGATGTATTCCATCGAACACATCGCCCGCTCATGCGGTTCCATATACTGCCGTGAGGACATGCCGGACGTCGTGATCGTCACGAGCTCTCCCGGCTCGATGTCACGAATGAACTCGGCCCCGACGATATCAAAAGCACACGTTTCCGATGAAAAGACGATGCCGCCATCTGGTGTTTTCCCGAGTGATAACGGGCGCAGACCATGTGGATCGACGGCGACGTACAACGTATCTTCCGTTAAAAATAAGAAGGCGAACGCACCGACAAGCCGCGCCAAACTATCGGCAATCCGGTCTTCGAGTGTCGGTAATTTACTCCGTTTGACGAGGTGGGCGACGACTTCCGTATCGCTTGTCGTCTGGAAAATCGCCCCTTCCGCCTCAAGTAAATGTTTTAACGAATCGGCATTGACGAGATTCCCGTTATGGGCAAGTGCCAAGTCACCCGTCCGTGATTTAAAGTGAAGCGGTTGTGTGTTCTCGAGCGTGTTGCCACCAGCTGTCGAGTAACGGACGTGTCCGATCGCATGCTGTCCGGCTAACGAATCGAGTGTCGCTTGTGAAAAAACTTCCGTCACAAGTCCTTGTCCCCGGTGTGGAAGAAGCAGGTTGCCGTCGCTCGCGACGATTCCTGCGCCCTCCTGCCCCCGGTGTTGCAGACTGTGGAGACCATAATAAGCAAGTTGTGCCGCTTCCGGTTGTCCGAAAATCCCGAATACCCCACACTCTTCATTTAATCCTTTGATGTCATATAACACGCGATCGCCCCTTCCCAGTCGGCTTGCAGTGTTGAACGTGTTGCTTCGATGAGTGTGTCCGTTGTCTGGATTTGAATCGAATCCTCTGCTGTGACGTGACCTAGTTTTTCAGCACCTGTCTGTTCGACGAAGGCTGCCTCGTGCTCCGGCTTCACCGATACGACGAACCGGGATTGTGATTCACTGAAGAGATGTAACGCCGGTCCTTCAAATGTCACGTCGAGACCGAGCGTCGTTCCGAATGTCATTTCTGCCAAGGCGACGGCGAGTCCACCTTCCGCGACATCATGGATGGCTGTGACGAGCCCTGCCTGAACGGCTGTTTGTAAGGCACGTAAACGGGTTTGTTCGACGTTCAAATCGATGCGTGGTGCTTTCCCGAATGATTTTTCGAATTGCATGTATTGGAGTTCACTGCCGCCGAACTCCGGTAACGTCTCACCGAGCACGTAGATTGCGTCGCCTGCTTGCTTGACGTGTTGTGTCGTGATCCAGTCGGTCTTGTCATGTAACCCGACCATTCCGACGACCGGCGTCGGGTGGACGGCTTTGCCGGCTGATTCATTGTAGAGCGAAACGTTTCCGCCGATGACCGGTGTCTCGAGCACGCGGCAGGCTTCAGCCATCCCGGCCGTCGCTTGTTCGAGTTGCCAGAAGCCTTCCGGTTTATCCGGATTCCCGAAATTGAGGCAATCCGTGATCGCGAGTGGTGTTGCACCGCTTGCGACGATGTTGCGCGCGGCTTCGGCGACGGCGATCTGACCACCGACGAACGGATCGAGGTAAACAAAACGGCTGTTACAGTCTGTCGTCATCGCGAGTGCTTTGTTCGTGCCACGAACACGGATGACGGCTGCATCGGAACCCGGTGCAACGACGGTTGACGTTTGAACCATATGATCGTACTGATCGTAGACCCAACGTTTTGACGCGATTGTCGGTTGTTTGAGCAGGGCACGCCATGTTTCGACGGCATCCTCGACGACCGGCAACGTCTCTTCCATTGCCTGGAACTCTTCATAATAAGCCGGAACGCGCGATGGTTTTTGATAGACCGGTGCTTCTTCCGCAAGGGCATCGACCGGTACTTCAGCGACGATCGTTCCGTGCTGGACAAGGCGAAGGACTTTTTCTTCGATGACTTCGCCGACATGAACGGCATGTAAGCCCCATTTGCTGACAATCGCTTCGATTTCCGCCTCCCGTCCGCGCTCGACGACGAGCAACATCCGTTCCTGTGACTCCGATAACATCATTTCGTAAGCGGTCATGCCTGTTTCGCGTTGCGGCACATCATCAAGGTGCATTTCAATCCCCATGCCGGCTTTCGACGCCATCTCGGCTGACGACGAGGTCAGTCCGGCAGCGCCCATGTCCTGCATCCCGACGAGTGCCGGATGGCCGACGATTTCGAGACAGGCTTCAATCAATAACTTCTCCATGAAGGGGTCACCGACTTGAACGGCCGGACGTTTTGCTTCCGTATCCTCCCCGAGATCCTCTGAAGCGAAGGTCGCACCGTGGATGCCGTCACGTCCTGTTGCCGCACCGACGTACATGACCGAGTTCCCGGCACCTTTCGCAAGACCTTTTTGAATATCTTCGTGGTTGATCAAGCCGATGCACATCGCATTGACGAGCGGGTTTCCTTCATACGAACGGTCGAAACCGACTTCTCCGCCGACCGTCGGGATTCCGACGCAGTTGCCGTATCCGGCAATCCCGGCGACGACTTGTTCAAACAACTGATTGACGCGTGGTGTCCCGAGATGCTCGAAACGAAGCGAGTTCATTAACGCGACAGGACGGGCTCCCATTGAAAAGATATCGCGGATGATCCCACCGACACCCGTTGCTGCCCCTTGGTAGGGTTCGACGGCTGACGGATGATTATGACTTTCGATCTTAAAGACGACCGCTTGATTATCACCGATATCGACGACACCTGCGCCTTCACCCGGTCCTTGCAAGACGCGAGGACCGGTCGTCGGAAACTGGCGTAAGACCGGTTTTGATGTTTTGTACGAACAGTGTTCTGACCACATAACGGAGAAGAGTCCTGTTTCCGTGTAGTTCGGTTGACGACCGAGTAAGTCGACGACCATCTGGTACTCCGCGTCGCTAAGTCCCATCGTCGCATAAATCCGTTGCTCCTGAATTTGCTCAATCGTTGGTTCAGACTGTTGTTTTAACATGGTGGGCCCCCTGTTTGACGAGTGAAGTGAATAACTTAAGTCCATCTGTTCCGCCTGTCAGCATCTCGACAGCACGCTCCGGGTGTGGCATCATCCCGAGCACATTTCCTGCTTTATTCGTAATCCCCGCGATATCGCCGCGTGATCCGTTTGGATTGTCGACGTATGTGAAGGCAATCTGTTGATTCGTCTGCAACATCGCGTACGTGGCGTCGTCACAGTAGTAGTTTCCTTCCCCGTGGGCGATCGGAATCGAAATCGTTTCGCCCGGTGCATAATCTGATGTGAAACGTGTCTGGTGATTTTCGACCTTCAATTCGACCGTCCGGCACATGAACTTCAGTCCGGTATTGCGGTGCAAGACACCCGGGAGAAGACCCGCTTCGACAAGGATTTGGAAGCCGTTACAGACACCAAGAACGGTTTTCCCTTCTGCTGCAAATCGTTTCACTTCCTCCATGATTGGTGAAAACTGGGCGATTGCGCCGCAGCGGAGATAATCCCCATATGAGAAACCGCCCGGAAGCAGGACACCATCATATCCTTCAAGTGACGTTTCGGTATGGAAGACATAGTCCGCTTCCTCACCGAGCGCATCCTTAACGGCGTGGTACATATCTAAATCACAGTTCGATCCTGGAAAGACGATGACCGCGAACTTCATGCCGTCGTCACCTCTTCTACTTCAAAACGATAGTCTTCCATCACCGTGTTGACGAGGAGCTTTTGGCACATGTCATGAATCATCGTGTCCGTCGTTTCATCCGAGACAAGCAGTTCGATTCGTTTTCCGATCCGGACTTCTTCGACACCCGTAAAACCGAGTTGTGCAAGACCACCTTTGACAGCGACTCCTTGTGGATCTAAAATGCTTTCCCGTAATGCGATCGATACGATGACTTTTTTCATTGTGTGTTTCCCCCTAGGCGATTGAATAGTGTTTGGTACGTGTCGATGAGTGATCCGATGTTGCGACGGAAGACATCTTTATCGAGGTGCTCTCCCGTTTCCTTATCCCACAGACGGCATGTGTCCGGTGAAATTTCGTCAGCCAGCAGAATCTCGCCTGTCGGTGTTTTGCCGTATTCCAGTTTGAAATCGACGAGCGTGATTCCCTTTTCGTCAAAGTACGGACGTAAGACGGCATTGACGCGGTTCGCTTCTTGTTCAAGTAAATCGAGCTCTTCCGTAGTCGCAATCTTCAGTAAATTGATGTGTGCACGGGTGACGAGCGGATCGCCTAAGCTGTCATCTTTATAGTAAAACTCAACGATTGGTGTTTCGAGCACCGTTCCTTCTTCAATCCCAAGCCGTTTGCTGAGGCTTCCGGCGACGACATTGCGGACGACGACTTCGAGTGGAATGATGGTGACACGGCGTACGAGCTGTTCGCGCTCGGAAATGCGTTCAATGAAATGGGTCGGAATGTCGGCCGCTTCAAGTACTTCAAAGAAGTGACTCGTCAAGCGGTTGTTCAGTTCACCTTTACCTGCGAACTCTGCTTTTTTCTCTCCATTAAATGCTGTCGCTTCGTCCTTGTAGACGATGCGGAGCACGTCCTGCTCCTGCGTCGTGTATAATCGTTTGGCCTTACCTTCATAAAGTGGTTGCATTGCTTTCGTCCCCCAGGATCCTAAGATGTAGACGGGGACAATGCCCCGTCTCAGGTTGATTAGTTCAAGCCACACCGTTCAAAAATTTCATCGACCCGGCTCGTATGATACGTTGGATCAAAACAAGCATCGAGTTCTGCTTCTGTAAAGAGTTGTTGAATCTCTTGTTCCTGCCATAACAAATCACGGAACATGATTTGTTCTTCCCATGCTTGCATCGCCCGTGGTTGGACGAAGTCGTACGCGGCTTCACGCGACCAGCCTTTTTCAATCAAAGCGAGTAAGACGTGTCCGGAGAAGATGACACCGTACGTCCGGTCCATGTTGCGTTTCATGTTTTCCGGGAAGACCGTCAAGTTTTTGACGATGTTACCGAACCGGTTCAACATGTAGTTGAGTAAACCGGTTGCGTCCGGCAGAATGATCCGTTCCGCAGATGAATGGGAAATGTCCCGTTCGTGCCAAAGCGAGACGTTTTCGTAAGCCGTCACCATGTGTCCACGAATGACCCGGGCAAGCCCTGTCATGTTTTCTGAACCGATCGGGTTACGTTTATGTGGCATCGCGGATGATCCCTTTTGACCTTTCGCGAAGAATTCTTCGACTTCCCGTGTTTCGGTTTTTTGAAGACCACGAATTTCCGTCGCCATCTTCTCAATCGATGTCGCGATTAACGCGATGGTCGACATGTAATGGGCATGACGATCACGCTGTAACGTCTGCGTCGAGACCGGCGCCGGTTTCGTCCCAAGCTTCTCACAGACATATTTTTCGATGAACGGGTCGATGTTCGCAAACGTTCCGACCGCACCTGACATTTTTCCGTATTCGACGGTCTCACGTGCAGCGTCGAAGCGGACTTTGTTCCGTTTCATCTCTTCGTACCAGAGGGCAAGCTTCAGACCGAATGTCGTCGGTTCGGCATGGACACCGTGTGTCCGTCCCATCATGACCGTGTATTTATGTTCGTTCGCTTTGACTTTCAAAATTTCGATGAAGCGGTCAAGATCCGCTGCGAGAATATCGTTTGCTTGCTTCAAGAGATACGAGAGTGCCGTATCGACGACATCCGTTGACGTCAGTCCGTAATGGACCCATTTGCGTTCTTCACCAAGCGTCTCCGATACAGCGCGTGTAAAGGCGATGACGTCATGGCGTGTCTCTTGTTCGATTTCATTGATGCGGTTCACATCAAACGAAGCATTGTCCCAAAGGAGCTTTACGTCTTCTTTTGGAATGACACCAAGCTCGCTCCACGCTTCACAGGCTAAGATTTCGACTTTTAACCAAGCCTCAAATTTATTCTTTTCTGTCCAAATCGCTTTCATCTCAGGTCGTGTATACCGTTCGATCATCTAACCGTCTCCTTCCAGATTTGCAGGCGCTCGACTTCGGATAATGCTTCTTCGACTGAATCCGCTAAGATGTTCAAATGCCCCATCTTCCGTCCTGTCTTCGCTTCCTGCTTTCCATATAAGTGAACTTTCGTCCGTGCCGATAATGTATGTTGTTCCTCGGATAATGCTGTGACATGTTGACCTAGGATGTTCGCCATGACGACCGGTGTCGTCAGGCGGGTATCACCGAGCGGGAGCCCACAGATGGCACGGATGTGCTGTTCAAACTGTGACGTCTCACACGCATCGATGGAATAATGCCCCGAGTTATGTGGGCGTGGCGCCAGTTCATTGACGATGATTTCTGAACCGACGACAAAGAGTTCGATGGCGAGCGTCCCAATCAAGCCGACTGCTTCGGCAATGTTCGTTGCCAAATCAATTGCCTGTTGTGACAGCTCATTTGAAATGCGGGCCGGAACGATCGACAGATGGAGTATGTTATCCCGGTGAATGTTTTCGCTGACTGGAAAGACACGCGTTTCCCGTTCGCTCCGTGTGACGATGACGGAGATTTCTTGATCGAACGGCAACCATTTTTCAGCGACGTATTCGGTCGGTTCGAACGTTTCAATGGCACCTGCTAAATCAGCTGTTGTCCGAATGACCGTCTGCCCTTTTCCGTCATAACCGAAGCGAGCCGTCTTCAGGACGAAGGGTAATCCTAACCGTTCGCCTGCTTCTTTCAAGTCTGCAACGGTATGGACAGCATGATACGGTGCGACCTGATAACCATGTCGTTCAATCATCTCTTTTTCCCGAATCCGGTGTTGCGTCTGAAACAACAACTCTGTCCCGTGGACCAACTTATCACCGATTGCCATCGCGACTTCGTGCGAGATGTTCTCAAATTCGTATGTGACGACATCCGATTCTTGCGCTAGACGCTTTGCTGCTTCGACGTCCGTAAAGTCTGCGACAATTTGTTGATCCGTGATTTGCGCGCAAGGTGCATTTTCCGTCGGATCCAGTGTCAGGAGTTCGTATCCCATTTCGCGTGCCGATAATGCCATCATCCGTCCGAGCTGACCGCCACCTAAGATGCCAATCTTCGTCATGTCAGATGCACCTCGGAAGCGATGACTTGTCCTTCTAGTTCAACGCGCATATGGTCGAGTGCTCTCGCAATCCGCTCGTCCACTGTTCCAAGAATTTGTGCTGCCAGTAATCCGGCGTTCTTTGCACCCGCCTCACCGATCGCAACCGTAGCGACAGGCACACCACCCGGCATCTGGACGATCGAGAGTAAGGAATCGATGCCTTGAAGAGCTTTGCTTTTAATCGGAACCCCGATGACGGGGAGTGTTGTTTTGGCTGCCACCATTCCTGGCAAGTGGGCTGCCCCACCCGCTCCTGCAACAATGACCTTCAGTCCTCGTTCGCGCGCTGTTTCTGCGTAACGGAACATTAAGTCCGGTGTTCGGTGGGCCGAGACCACTTTCTTTTCGTACCGAATGTTCAGCTGATCGAGTACATCACATGTCGCTTTCATTGTTGACCAGTCAGACTGGCTTCCCATAATAACGCCAATTTCCACATTACTCATCTTCGTCTCCTCCTTTTTGCATAAAAAAAGCCCAAACCACGACTAAAAGGGTGGCTTAGGGTATAAAAAGGTACGCCAAAGAACGATCGACGAACATCCATATACCCCATAGTCCAACGATTTAGGGTCGTCGGGTAGAAACTTGCAAGCCATATCCCTGCTATTATACGAGGTGTTATATTCAATCTTCCTATCACGCCTTCATCTTAACAAGACAAGGAAGCATCCGTCAACCAAAGGCGAACAATTTAATTATCTGAAAATTTATTGTTCGTCTTTATACACAATTAGCTCATGTATTTTTTAATTGCATTCGGAATTTTTAATATTGGTTTTACAAAAAAGGCAAAGTATCACGGTTACGTGAACTTCACCTTAGCCTGTAGTCAAAAATGTAGTTTGCTGAACTGGGATGATTGACGTTGCACGGCCTGACTCACAAGTTGCTTCACTCTATTTGAGGGAGGAACGGTTCATCTTTGTAAGCAAAAACGCCGATGACCCCGTTTTTCATACGGATTCATCGGCGTTTTCTATACCTGTTCTTCTCGATCGTGACGTCCTGATACATATCCTGAGCTACGCACCTCTGTCAGAGACAAATAGTCCGGAGGCGCGCATGTAAAGGAATCAGTCAGATTCTGTTTTCGCTTTACAGTCAAAAATGATCTGTTGGCGAATCGGATACGGTTCTTCATTCGCATCTAATCCAAAAATCGGTTCTTCACGTCGAACAGTCGGACGATAACCCATGGCATCAATCCGATCGAGGCAGTCGCTGATTGTTTCATTCTCTTCAACAGCCACTCGAAGTTTTTGTTTTTTTGCCATGTGTGTCACGTTCCTTCCCTATTATATAAGTCATGCATCTTTGAAAAAATCATCAAGATACAAAAAAAAGTCCATAAAAAAGCGGCGGCCCTTGAGCGTATGCTCCAGAACCACCGTTTGCCTGGCAACGTCCTATCCTCACAGGGGGAAGCCCCCAACTACTTTCGGCGTTCAAGTGCTTAACTTCCGTGTTCGGCATGGGAACGGGTGTGACCACTTGGCTATCGTCACCAGACGACGGGCTCGCGCCCTCAAAACTGAAGTCATCAACAATCATCTGCTAGAACAAGGCCTCGACCGATTAGTATCACTCAGCTCCGCATGTCACCATGCTTCCACCCGTGACCTATCTACCTCATCGTCTCTGAGGGGTCTTTCTTGATTACTCAAAGGGAAAT